>NZ_JBSGJA010000037.1:0-78605 GCF_053605345.1 Amycolatopsis sp. NPDC003865
CTACCTGGTGGCCGTCATCATCGGCTTCACGTCGTGGGCGTGGGGCGCGCGAGTCCTTCGAGCGCAGACGCTTTCGTTGCGCGGCCGCGAATACGTCGAAGCGGCGCGGGCGACCGGTGAGTCGACGTGGCGGATCATCTTCTTCGAGATCCTGCCGAACCTGACCGCGGTGATCGCGTCCAGCTTCGTCGGCACGGTGATCTTCGCGGTGATGTCGGAGATCACGCTCGCGTTCGTCGGCGTCTCGGGACTGTCCAACTGGAACTGGGGCACGATCCTGTTCTGGGCGCAGAGCCAGCAGGCCCTCGCGCAGGGCGCGTGGTGGTGGTTCGTGCCGGCCGGGCTGGCGATCGCGATCCTCGGCACCGCGCTGTCCCTGCTCAACTTCGGCATCGACGAGTTCGTCAGCCCGCGGCTGCGCGGCAGCGGCAAGGCCCGCGTCAAGGGCGCCGACGGGCGGACGCATCGCATGCGCGTGGGCTTCACGCCCGTGCTCGGGCGGGAGGAACAGCCATGATGGACCCGGTCCTGGAGATCAAGGGCCTGGACGTCGACTACGGCGTCGGCGACGAGGCCGTGCGCGCGGTCCGGGACGTGCACCTGACGCTGCACCGCGGCGAAGTCCTCGGCCTGGCCGGGGAAAGCGGCAGCGGGAAGTCCACTTTGGCCTACGGGCTGACGCGGCTGCTCGCGCCGCCGGGCGTGATCCGCGGCGGCCAGGTGATCTACCACCCCGCCGACGGCGAGCCCTACGACGTCCTGAAGCTGACGGACAAGCAGCTGCGCGGCTTCCGCTGGGCCGAGACGTCCATCGTGTTCCAGGGTGCGATGAACTCGCTGAACCCGGTGCACAAGGTCGTCACGCAGCTGGTCGACGTCATCAAGGCGCACGAGCCGCGGTCGACGAAGGCTTCGCGCGTGGCGCGGGCGCGTGATCTGCTCAAGCTGGTCGGGATCTCGGCCGACCGGCTGGAGGCCTACCCGCACCAGCTGTCCGGTGGCATGCGCCAGCGCGTGATGATCGCGATGGCGCTGGCGCTCGAACCGCGGATCGTCATCATGGACGAGCCGACGACCGCGCTCGACGTCGTCATGCAGCGCCAGATCCTGGGCCAGCTCGTGGAACTGCGCGAGCGGCTGGGCTTTTCGGTCCTGTTCATCACGCACGACCTTTCGCTGCTGGTCGAGTTCTCGGACCGGATCGCGATCATGTACGGCGGCCGGATCGTCGAGCAGGCGCCGGCGGCCGATCTCTACAAGGACGCGCTGCACCCGTACAGCCACGGCCTGCTGAACTCGTTCCCCGCGCTGCGGGGGCCCCGGCGGGAGCTGGCCGGGATCCCGGGGTCGCCGCCGGACACGCGGGGGATGCCGGCGGGCTGCGCGTTCCACCCGCGGTGCCCGAAGGCTTTCGAACCCTGCGACTCGCGGGTGCCCGAGCTGGGCCTGCCCAACGGGGAGCCGGCGCGCGAAGTGGCGTGCTGGTTGCACCCGGTCGCGACCCCCTGAACGCCGTCTGTCCTATCCGGTCCACCTGGAGGAGACCCGCCTTGACCGAGACCACCGCCGCGACCGCCGAACAGCAGGCGCTGATCGACTCCCTGCCGCCGGACTTCCGCTGGGGCGTCGCCACCGCCGCGTACCAGATCGAAGGCGCGGTCGCGGAAGACGGGCGCACTCCGTCCATCTGGGACACGTTCTGCCGGGTCCCGTGGGCGATCGACAACAATGACAACGGTGACATCGCCTGCGACCACTACCACCGGATGCCGTCGGACATCGAGCTGGTGCGCGAGCTCGGCGCCGACACCTACCGGTTTTCCGTGGCGTGGCCCCGGGTCCAGCCGCGCGGCCGCGGCGGCGTCAACGAGGCCGGTATCGGGTTCTACGACCGGCTGGTCGACGAAACGCTGAGCCGCGGGATCACGCCGTGGCTGACGCTGTACCACTGGGACCTGCCGCAGGAGCTGGAGGACGCGGGCGGCTGGCCGGCGCGGGACACGGCCTACCGGTTCGCGGACTACGCGATGCTCGTGTTCGACCGGCTGAAGGACCGGGTCCGCCACTGGACGACGCTGAACGAGCCGTGGTGCTCGGCGATGCACGGGTACGTGCACGGCGTGATGGCGCCGGGGCGGCGGGACTACGCGGCGGGGCTGCACGCGGTGCACCACCTGCTGCTGGGCCACGGGCTCGCGGTGCAGCGGATGCGCGAGGCGGCGCCGGCGGACACGGAGTTCGGCATCACGCTGAACATGTGCACGGCGGACCCGGCGACGGACTCCCCGGAGGACGTCCGCGCGGCGCGTCAGGCGGACGGTCTCGGCGTCCGGATCTACCTGGACCCGCTGGTGAAGGGCGAGTACCCGGCCGACGTGGTCGAGGACCTCGCCGACCGCGGGGTGAAGCTCCCGGTCCAGGACGGCGACCTCTCGGTGATCTCGACCCCGCTGGACTTCCTGGGCGTGAACTACTACTTCGGCCAGCAGTTCTCGGGCGTGGACGAGAACGGCTCGTCCGTGGACGAGGAAGGGGCACCGGCTTCGCGGGTGGTCCCGTTCGGCGAGCCGACGACGGCGATGGGCTGGGAGATCCTGCCGGGCAAGTTCACGGAGCTGCTGACGCGCCTGGGCCGCGACTACCCGGGTCTGCCGATGTACATCACGGAGAACGGCTCGGCGTTCGACGACGACCCGGACTCGTCGGGTTTCGTCCGCGACGAGCAGCGGACGGCTTACTTGGCGTCGCACATCGCCGCGGTGGCGGCGGCGCGTGAGGCGGGAGCGGACGTGCGCGGGTACTTCGCTTGGTCCCTTTTGGACAACTTCGAGTGGGCGTACGGGTACGCGAAGCGGTTCGGGCTGATCCGGGTGGACTACGAGACGCAGGAGCGCACGATCAAGCAGAGCGGCTACTTCTACCGCGACACCGTGCGGCGGGTCCGCGGCAGCTGAGCGAGGTCACCTGATCGGGGGTGGGGTACGCCCCACCCCCGCGTCGGTGGTGCGCACCATGGTTCGCGCCGCTCGGCAACCCCTAACGTCGGCTGGGACGGATCCCGACGACGGAGGGGAATCATGGCAGTCCGAACGGCGGCCCGGCCCGTATCTCAGACGGCGACGCGAAAGTCCTGGTGGCGGCGTCCGTGGATCGGCCCGCTGGCCCTGCTCGTGGTCGCCTTCCTGTCCTTCTCGCTGCCCCCCTACCTGGCCCTCGACCCCGCCCAGTCGCGCGTTCCGCAGCCCGAGGGCTTCCCGGCGCACTACTGGTTCCTCGTCGGGCACGTCGTCTTCGGGTCGATCGCCATGGGCGGCGCGGTCCTGCAGATCTGGCCCTGGCTGCGGCGGACCCACCCGGTGATCCACCGCAACGTCGGCCGCGCCTACGTCTTCGCCGGGGTGCTGCCGTCCGGGTTGATGGCCCTCACCATCGGGTCGCAGAGCCCGTTCGGGCCGGTCACCCGCGTCAGCGACGTGCTCGCCGCCGTCCTGTGGATCGGGTGCACCGTCGCCGGCTGGCGGGCCGTGCGCGAGCGGCGCTTCGGCGACCACCGCAAGTGGATGATCCGCAGCGTGACGCTGACCTTCTCGATCATCGTCAACCGCGTGATCTCGCCGATCGCGATGATCGTCCTGGAACCGCAGATCCCGACCACGTTCGGTGGGAGTGAGCTCGCCTACAGCCAAAGCGTCGGGGCGATCTCCGCGTGGGGCGGGCTGGCGTTCGCGGTGATCGTCAGCCAGCTGATCCTGGAGCGGCGGCCCGCGAAGAAGCCAGCCAGCGCGCGATGATCGTCCGCTGGATCTCCGACGCCCCTTCGTAGATGCGCGGCGCCCGGACTTCTCGATACAAGTGCTCCAGCAGGTGCCCGCGTCGCAAGGCGCGGGCACCGTGCAGCTGCACCGCCGAGTCGACCACGAACTGGGCCGCCTCCGTCGCGAACAGCTTCGCCATCGCCGCGCGGCCGCCCAGGTTCTGCTCACCCGCGTCGTACGCTCCCGCAGCCGCGTACACCAGCAGCCGCGCGGCTTCCGTGCGCGTGGCCATCTCCGCGAGCGTGTGCGCCACCGCCTGCTGCTTGATCAGCGGGCGACCGAACGCTTCGCGCTGGCTCGTATGGGAAACCGTGGCCTCCAGCGCCGCCTGCGCCATCCCGACGGCGAACGCGCCGACGCTCGGCCGGAACAGGTCCAGCGTCCGCATCGCCACCGCGAACCCGCGGTTCTCTTCGCCGAGCAGCTCCTCGCGCCGGACCTCGACGGCGTCGAACGTGACCGTGCCGATCGGGTGCGGGCTCACCAGGTCCAGGTGTTCGCCGCCCAGGCCCGGGCGGTCGGCGGGGACGACGAACGCGCTGACCCCGCGCGAACCGGCGCCCGGGGTGGTGCGCGCGAAGACCGTGTAGAAGTCGGCCTCGGGGGCGTTGGAGATCCACATCTTCGAGCCGGTCAGGCGCCAGCCGTCGCCGTCGGCTTCCGCGGACAGGGACAACGCCGCCGCGTCCGAACCCGCGTCCGGCTCGGTCAGCGCGAACGCCGCCACCGCGTTGCCGGCCGCCACCGCGGGCAGCCACTTCGCGACCTGACTGTCCTGCCCGGACTGCAGGATCGGGTAGCTTCCCAGCCCCTGCAACGCGAGCGCCGTCTCGGCCTCGGTATTCACCGTCGCGAGGTTCTCCCGCAGGATGCAGAGATCGGTCGCGGCCGCCTGGCGAGACGGCGACCCCGAAGCGACGCCGGGGAAGAGCCGCGCGAGCAGGCCGAGCGCGCCCATCTCCTTGAGGAGCGGCCGGTTCACCGCACCCTCCACACCGGACTCGGCGAGCGGGCGCAGCTGCTCCGCGCCCAGCCGCCGCACCTGCGCGGCGAATGCCTGCTGGTCGGGATCGAGGGTGAAGGTCATGACGAGGCTCCCGGTCGCCAGCGGGCATGGGCGGTCCCCGCCGGCCCGGAGCGGACGAGGTCGAGGCGCGGCTCGGGCCCGTCGCTGCGGCCGGTCTGGGGCTTGCGGCTGCCGGCGGCGAACGGCTTCGGCCACGGCATCGGGTACTCCTGCTCGGCAGCCGCGTGCAATGTCCACTGTGGATCGTAGAGGTGTGTGCGGCCCAGTGCGTAGAGGTCCGCGCGACCGGCCAGGATCAGCGAATTCACGTCGTCGTAGGAGGAGATCGCGCCGACCGCGATCACCGCGATCCCGTACTCTTCGCCGATCTCGTTGCGGATCCGGTCCGCGTACGGCGTCTGGTAGCTGCGGCCGTACTGAGGGCGTTCTTCGCTGACGACCTGCCCGGTCGACACGTCGATGCCCGCGGCCCCGTGCGAAGCGAACGCCCGCGCGATCTCGACCGCGTCGTCGGCGTCGATGCCGCCCTCGCACCAGTCGGTCGCCGAGATCCGGACCGTCATCGGCCGCTCGGCGGGCCACGCCGCGCGGACGGCGTCGAACACTTCCAGCGGGAAGCGCAGCCGGTTCTCCAGCGAGCCGCCGTAGGAATCGGTCCGCTGGTTGGTCAGCGGCGAGAGGAAGGACGACAGCAGGTAGCCGTGGGCGCAGTGCAGTTCGAGGACGTCGAACCCGGCGCGGGCGGCGGCCTGCGCGCACGAGACGAACTGATCCCGGATTTCCGCGAGCTCCGCTGTGGACAGTTCGCGCGGCACCTGGTTCCGCGAGGAGTAGGGCAACGCCGAAGGGGCGCAGACTTCCCAGTTGCCCGAGGGGAGCGGCTCGTCGATGCCGTCCCACATCAGCTTCGTCGAACCCTTGCGCCCCGAGTGTCCCAATTGGACGCCGATGCGAGCAGGGGACTGCGCGTGCACGAAGTCGACGACCCGCTTCCAGGCCGCTTCCTGCTCGGCGGTGTACAACCCGCCGCAACCGGGCGTGATCCGGCCTTCGGGGGAGACGCACACCATCTCGGTCATCACCAGCCCGGCGCCGCCCAGGGCCTTGCTTCCCAGGTGTACCAGGTGGAAGTCGCCCGGGACACCGTCCACCGCGGAGTACATGTCCATCGGGGACACGATGATCCGGTTCGGCAGCTCGAGGCCACCCAGGGAGAACGGCTGGAACATCGGTGGCCGCGACGTCGTCCCGAGCGACCGCGCGAACCAGCGGTCCAGCTCGGCCGCGAACTCACGATCGCGCAGGCGGAGGTTGTCGTAGGTGACGCGGCGGCTGCGCGTGAGGATGTTGAACGCGAACTGCGGTGGCTCCTGGTGGGTGTACTGCGCGATGTTCTCGAACCACTCCAGGCTCGCCTGCGCGGCCCGCTGCGTAGACTGCACGACCGGCCGCCGTTCCAGCTCGTAGGCTTTCAACGCCGAAGCGACGCCGTCGTTTTCGTGCAGGCACGCGGCCAGCGCGAGCGCGTCCTCCATCGCCAGCTTCGTGCCGGAGCCGATCGAGAAGTGCGCGGTGTGCGCCGCGTCGCCGAGCAGAACGATGTTGTCGTGCACCCACGTCTCGCAGCGCACGGTGCCGAACGAGACCCACTTCGAGTTGTTCGCCATGATCTTGTGGTCGCCCAGGACGTCGGCGCACAGCTCCCGGATCAGTGCGATCGACTTCTCGTCGCTCTCGCCCGGTGGGAGCGAGGTCGCCGCGATCGGCCCGAAACTCCGCTGCCAGACGTCCTCCTGCACCTCGAGGATGAACGTGCTGCCGTCGCGGCCGTAGGGGTAGCCGTGGATCTGCATGATCCCGGCCGGCGTCTCGAGGACGTAGAACTTGAAGGCGTCGAACACGAGGTCCGTGCCGAGCCAGATGTAGCGGCAGCGGCGGGTCTCCACGGACGGCCGGAACGTCTCGGCGTACCGGGCCCGGATCGCGGAGTTGACGCCGTCGGCGGCGATGACCAGGTCGTAGCCCGAAAGGTCGGCCGGCGCCTCTTCCCGGAAGTGCAGGCCGACGCCGAGTTCGGCGCAGCGGCTCTGCAGGATGCCGAGCAAGCGCTTGCGGCTCATCGCGGCGAAGCCGTGGCCGCCCGAGGTGGTCACGGTGCCGCGGTAGTGGACGTCGATGTCGTCCCAGCGCGCGAACTCGGCCTTCATGGCCTCGTGCACGGCCGCGTCCGCGTGCTCGATGCCGCCGAGCGTCTCGTCGGAGAACACGACGCCGAAGCCGAACGTGTCGTCCGGCGCGTTGCGTTCCCAGACGGTGATTTCGTGGCCGGGACCCAGCTGTTTCGCGAGCGCGGCGAAGTACAGACCCGCCGGGCCGCCACCGATGACCGCGATACGCACGTCGTCGAGGATATGTCGTCACCGGTACGACCGTCAATAACGCGAAAGATGGCGTACGGTGTGCCGCATGGAACGCATCAACCCGCCGGAGCTGGGCAAGCCGTCCGGGTTCTCGCACGCGGTGGTGGCCGAGGGCCGGGTCGTCTTCCTCGCCGGCCAGACGGCACTGGACGCGTCGAACAAGATCGTCGGCGACGGCGTGGTCGAGCAGTTCGAGCGCGCGCTCGGCAACCTGCTGACGTCGCTGCGAGCGGCGGGCGGGTCGCCGGAGGACCTGTGCAGCGTGACGATCTACATCGTCGACATGCCGGACTACCGAGCCCACGCGCGCGAGATCGGCGCGGTGTGGAAGCGGCTCGCGGGCACGGAGTACCCGGCGATGGCCGGCATCGGCGTGTCCCGGCTGTGGGACGAAGAGGCTTTGGTCGAGGTCCAGGGCTTCGCGGTCGTCAACCGAGGTTGATCGACTTCGCGACGAACGCGCGGGCCGGGCCCTCCAGCTTCGCGTGCAGCTCGAAGAACAGGTCGGCCGCGCGGATGCCGGACCAGTCGCGGGGCAGGAACTCCGCGGGCAGGCCGGGGTCGAGGTACGGCATCCGCCGCCAGCCGGTCAGGACCCGGACGTAGTCGGCGAACGCCTGCTCGTCGGTCACCGACCCGCGGCGCAGCGCGGGCCCGTGCTCGTCGAGGAACGTCGTGTACAGCTCGTCGAGCCGGTCGAGGTCCCACCAGTCGCGGACCTTTGCGCGCACGTCGCCGAAGGCGAGGTGGTCGGCTCGGAACAGGTCGGCGTACCCGGCCAGGCCGAGCCGGGTCAGCGCTTCCTCGGTCGCCGCGTGCAGGTGGGCCGGGGCGATCCAGACGCCGGAGGCCGCCGTGCCGAAGCCCATCCGGGCGAGCTGGGTGCGCAGCAGGTGGCGCTTGTGCCGCTCGGTCTCGGGCACCGAGAACACCGCGAGCAGCCAGCCGTCGGCCGGGGTCGCGCGCCCGCGGCGGAAGATCCGCTCGTCGCCCTCGCGCAGGATCTCCCTGGCGTCGTCGGACAGCTCGTAGCCCGCGGTCGCGCCGCGGCGCACGGCTTCGAGGATCCCGCGCCGCTTCAGCCGGGAGATCGACGAGCGCACGGCGGGCTCGTCGACGCCGACGGCGGCCAGCAGGTCGATCAGCGAGGCGACCGACAACCAGCCGCCCTCGGTGCGCGAATAGAGGCCGTACACCGTCACGATGAGCTGGCGAGGCTGGGCCGCACGGCCGGAGCCGTCCAGTTCGGTTGCCTCGGGTACGGCCGTCATCGGGCCACAATAACAACCTTCGCGCCGATCGCTCCGCTACGATTTCGCCGCGATGCTGCCAGCCACCAAGGGGATCTTCGACCGGCTCACCCGCCGCGGCCGCCTGATGACCAAGCGGACCTGCGACCGGCAGGGCCACGTGCTGCGCGAGGGGCGGTTCCTCTTCCGGACGCCGACCGCGTGGGAGTACGCCGCCGCGGTCGCGTGCGGCAGTGATCCCGCCGCCCAGCGGTGGCTCGGCTGGCAGGCCGACTCCATCGTCGCGCGGGGCGCGCGGGCCGACGCGCTGCGCGTGGTGCCCGGGACCGGCCCGGACTGGGTGTCGCCCGATCCGCAGTCGGTCGACCTGGTGATGATCGACGTCGAGGCCAACCGGTGCGTCGGCCTGGTGAGCGTGCACACCGGCGAGGACGGCGGCCCGGAGACCGGCGGCTACCTCGCCCCGGACTACCGCGGCCGCGGCAACGGCCGGGTCCTCTTCGCCGCCGGCCTGACGCTGGCGCACGACCACCTCGGCCTGCCGCGCGTGCGCGCCGGGGCCGAGGTCGGCAACATCGCGAGCGTGCGCTCTTTGCAGGCCGCCGGCCTCGCCCGCGTCGCCGGCCCGCCGACGTACCGGCTGCCGGACGGCCGCGTCACCGAGGCCTGGTGGTTCGAGCACGCCGTGCCGCGGGTGACGCGGTGCGGCGGCCCACAGGCGACCTGGTTCCCGGCGTCGCCGCTCTGAACTTCGGCCGTCGCCGACGTTTTCCGCGGCTACCTTCGCCGCATGACTTCGCTTTCCGCTCCGGTTCCGCCCGTGCCCGTCGACGTTCCGCCGGGGAGCGTCGCCTGGCTGCGGGCGTCGGTTTCCCGGTTCAGCAATGGTCCCGACCACGCGCGGCGGCGCGGCCTCGCGGTTTCGGCGCTGGCCGGGGTGGATCCGGAAGTGTTGCGGCGCAAGGCGTCCGAAGCGGCCGGTGACGACTTCCGCCTGATCGTCGTCGGGGTGCTGGCGGGGGAGCTCGGCCTGCCGGTGGTGGCGTCGGACGTCGTGGCGGTCGCGGCCGTCTACCACCCGCACGTGACGCCGTCCGCGGCGGCCGAAGCCGCGCTGGGCCGGCTGGTCGCGGCGTGCGGCGGGACGACCGAACTCGTCGCCGCGCGGATCTGCCTGCTGATCCAGGCCTGCGAAGCCACCGCCGCGCTGATCAGCCGCGCGGTTCCGTTGGTGCGGGCGGGAAAGCCGCCCGAGGAGGCGGTGGCGGAGGTGCTTCGCGGCGACCCGCCGGTGCCGCACACCCGCCGCCGGGCGCACGGCGAGGACGTCTTGGTGCCGCTGGCCGGGACGCCGTTCGGCGCGGGCCCGCGCGAATGCCCGGGACCGGCGCACGCGATCGCGCTCGCGACCGGTGTGCTGCGGGCGACCCGCGGCTGACCCGCCGCGGGGTTCTGCTACTAATTACGCCTTCATCTTCTTGGGGGAAGGCGCGGGAATTGCTGTACTTGGATGGCCTGCTGGGCTTCGTCACGCTCGGGCTGTGGATCTTCTGCCTGGTCGACGTGATCACGACGGACGAGTTGTCCTGCCGCAACCTGCCGAAGGGCTTGTGGCTGCTGGTCGTGCTGGTGGTACCGCTGGTGGGGTCGATCGTCTGGCTGGTGGCGGGCCGTCCGCAGCAGGCGGCTCGGGCGCGCGGGCCGTACGAGCGGAACGCGCCGGCGTACCCGGAGTACGACCGCCCGGGCCGGTTCGCGGCCGGGAACCCGGACGACGACGAGGAGTTCCTCCGCAAGTGCCGCGAACGCGCGGAGGCGCAGCGGAAGCTGGCCCGCGAAAAGCGCGCCGAGGACTGACTACGTCGGGTCGGGGGGCCGGCCTTCGCACGTGCTGCGTTCGTAGGCCTCCAGCGTCGAGATCACCAGCTGGCGCTCGGCCGGCGTCAACGGCGCCAGCGCATCGCTCCACGCCCTCGCGCCGCGTGCCAGCCACTCGTCGACCGCCGGGCGCTTGTCCGGCGTGATGCTCACGATCGTGCGGCGGCGGTCGGCCGGGTCCTCGTCGCGGTTCAGCACGCCCTGGCGGCTGAGGTCGCCGACCATCAGGCTCGCCGTCGTCGGCGCGACCTCCAGCCTGCCCGCCAGCTCGGTGACCGTCATCGGTCCGTCAAACAACAGGTACGACAGCAGCGACAGGTGCCGCGGCGCGAGGGCGCAGCCGTTCAGCTCCTCCGGGACGGGTGTCCGCTTCGCGCGGCCCACCAGGCGTGGCATCAGGAGCAGGAGCCGGCGCACACCGTCCTCGACACTCGGTCCGGCTTCCGTTGACACCGCTCGCCTCCCGTCGGTAGCTTTGTTTGCAAAGCAAACGCTTCGGTCGACCCGAGCGTACTCCACGCCCGGTCGAGCGTACCGGCCAGAACAGGGGAATCCATGACCGCGCCAGCCGACATGAACGCGTTCAACAACCAGGTCGTCGAAGAGTTCCGGGCCAACGCCGGTGTGGTCGGTGGCATGTTCGAGGGCAAGAACGTGCTCCTGCTCACGACGATCGGCGCGAAGAGCGGCCAGGCGCGCCTGTCGCCGCTGGTCTACACCCGCGACGGCGACCGCTACGTCATCGCCGCCTCCATGGGTGGCGCGCCGAAGAACCCGGCCTGGTTCCACAACCTCGTCGCCAACCCGAAGGTCACCGTCGAGGTCGGCACCGAGAAGTTCGAGGCCACCGCCACCGTGATCGAGGACCGCGCCGAGCGCGACCGCCTGTACGCGGGCATGGTCGCGCACGCCGAGGGCTTCGCCGACTACGAGAAGAAGACCACGCGGGTCATCCCGATCGTCGTCCTCGAGCGCTGATCCTCAGCCGAACCGCCCGGCCGGGTCGTACTTCGCCTTGAGCTGCTTCAGCCGGGCGCGGTCCCCGGCCGGGAAGGCCGTCGGCAGGTCGGCGGCCGGGTGTTCGCCGTAGAGGAACGGCAGCAGCCGGCCCGTCGACCACGGTGCCAGCGCGTCGAACAGCTTCGCGTGCGCGCGGCGGACCGTGTCGACGTCGTCCTCGACGACCGACAGTGCCCGCACCACGAACTCCGCCGCCGAGTCCCAGCCGACGCCGGCGACGGCGCGCCGGGCCAGCTCACCGCCCAGCCGGTCGATGATCAGCACCGTCTCCGGGTTCGCGTGGTCGACGGTCGACGCCAGCATCGCGTCGTTCAGGACCTCCACCGTCGCGTTCGTCCCGTGGTAGGGGTGCGGGTGCGGCGGGTCGCTCGCGATCGACCCGGAATCCGTGTACGGCAACCGCTTCAGCGTGTCCAGCAGCACCGGTGCGGCGGCCCGCAGCGGCGCCACCAGCGTGTCGCCGTCCTCGCCGAGGTAGGCGACCCGGATGTTCGCCACGTGCTTCCCGCGGATCGGCTCGGGCAGGAACGGCAGGCCGGGCAGCGCGACCAGCGCGATCGACGTCGTCAGCTCGTCGGGCGCGGCCACCGCCCACGTCCGCCACGCGCGCAGCACCTCGGGCAGGTCGGCCGCGTCGAAGTACAGCCCGCCGCCGTACAGCTCGGTCACCTCGACGAGGCCGAACTCCAGCGCCGTCACGACGCCGAACCCGGCGCGCCCGCCGAGCAGGGCCCAGAAGAGATCGTCTCCCGGTGTCACCGTGCGGGCTTCGCCGTCGGGGGTGACGACGTCGATCGCGCGGACGTGGTCGGCCGCGCGGCCGTAGCGCCGGGCCATCAGCCCGAAGCCGCCGCTGAGCGTGTAACCGACAACGCCGACGTCGGGCGACGAGCCGCTGAGCGGGGCCAGCCCGTGCTTCGCGGCGGCCTCGATCACCGCGCCCCAGCGGACCCCGGCTTCGACCCGCGCGGTCTTGGCGACGGCGTCGATCTCGACGCCGGTCATCCGGCGCGTGCCGATGAGCACGCCGTCGGAGCCGGAAGTCCGGCCGTGTCCAGTGGCTTGGACGGCGACCGGCAGCTCGTGCTCGGCGGCGTACTTCACGGCGGCGGCGACGTCGGCCGCGTTCTCGGCGGCGAAGACCACCGCGGGGTTCGTGGCGACGGACGTCTGGAAACCGGCGATCTCCTCGGCGTAACCGTCTTCGCCGGGTCGGAATGTCTGCATGTCTCCAGCTTCGAGCTGCCCAAGCCAGAAGTCCAAGATCTAGCTTGTCTGGCACCTAGAATCAGTGCTTATGGAACTGCATCAGCTCGCGTACTTCGTCGCCGTCGCGGAGGAAGGCAACTTCACCCGCGCGGCGGAACGGCTGCACGTGGCCCAGCCCGGGGTGAGCGCGCAGGTCAAGCGCCTCGAGCGCGAGCTGGGGCAGGACCTGCTCGACCGCTCGGGCCGCACGGTCCGGCTCACCGACGTCGGCGCCGCCGCGCTGCCGCACGCCCGGGCGGCGCTGGCGGCGGTGAAGGGCGTGCGCGAAGCCGTCGACGAGCTGGCCGGCCTGGTCCGCGGCCAGGTCGCGATCGGCGCGGTGACGTCGGCGGGGCCGGTGCGGCTGCCGGACCTGCTTGCCCGCTTCCACGAGCGCTACCCGGCGGTGGAGATCACCCTGTCCGAGGCGAACTCGGACACGATGCTGGCAGCCCTGCGCGAAGGCCGGCTCGACCTCGCCGTGGTCGGCCTGGCGACGGACCCGCCGCCGGGCATCGCGACGCAGGTCCTGATCGACGAGCCGTTCATGGCGGTGACCTCGGGCCTGCTGGCCGGGCGCGAAGAGGTGACGATCGCGGACCTGGCCGGGCTGCCCTTGATGGCCTTGCCGAAGGGCACGGGCCTGCGCACCGCGTTGGACGCGGCTTTCGTGCGAGAGGGCCTGACCCCGCGGATCGCGTTCGAGGCGGCCGATCCGAACGTCCTCGTGCAGCTGGCGATGCGTGACCTCGGGGTGGCCGTGGTGCCGGAGTCGCTGGCCCGCTACCACGAGGGACGGCTGCGGGTCGTCGCGATCACCGGGCCGGGGCTGCGCGGCGTGCTGGCGCTGGCCTGGCGGACCGACGGCCCGCTGAGCCCGGCGGCCAGGGCCCTGATCGCGTTCGCCCGCGGCAGCTACCGCTCTTGACACGTCGTCAACAGTGTCGTTCCCTGAAGAGCGTGACCGAGCTCCGGGACGCTGTCGTCGGGGCGGGGCTGCTGGCCGGCACCGCCAACGTGATCATGCAGCTGTCGCGCGCGCCCGTCGGCTACGGCGTGCTGGAAAGCGAGGTCGACAGCGGGAACCTCTTCCGCCACCCGCTCAAGCGGACCCGGACCACGCTGACCTACCTCGCGGTCGCCTCGATGGGCACCGACGCCGAACGCGCCGCGTACCGCCGCGGCGTCAACGCCGCCCACGCTCAGGTGCGGTCGCGCGCCGAAAGCCCGGTCGCGTACAACGCCTTCGACACCGATCTCCAGCTGTGGGTCGCCGCCTGCCTGTACAAGGGCTTCGAAGACGTCTACCTCGCCTTCGTCGGCGGGGAACCGGTCGCGTTCTACCGGGACGCCGCGCGGCTCGGCATCACGCTGCAGGTCCGCCCGGAGATGTGGCCGCCGGACCGCGCCGCCTTCGAGGAGTACTGGACCGCCGGGGTCGCCGCGACCGGCATCGACGACACCGTCCGCCGCTACCTCACCGACCTCGTCGACCTGCGGTTCCTGCCGTCGCCGGCGGCCGCGCTCGGCCGCCGGTTCAGCCGCTTCGTCACCACCGGGTTCCTCCCGCAGCACTTCCGCGACGAGATGCGCCTGCCCTGGACGCCGGCCGACCAGCGCCGGTTCGAGACGTTCCTCGCGGCGGTCGGCCGGGTGACGCGCGCGCTGCCCGGCCCGCTGCGGCGGTTCCCGTACAACCTCTGCCTCTGGGACCTGCGCCGCCGGCTGCGGGCCGGGCGTCCGCTGGTCTGAACAACATCGTTAAAGTGGCGGGTCGGCACAGCCACCCGAGGGGAAGCCATGACGGTGATCGAGACCGGCACCGAGCCCGAAGAGACCAGGACCACCCGCCGCGTGCCGCTGATCGTGGTGTCGCTGGTCCTCCTGGCCGTCTTCCTCGCCGGTGCCTGGGCCGCCTGGTTCTTGACCATCGACGACGCGTTCATCAGCTTCCGGTACTCGGCGAACCTGGCGGCCGGCCACGGTCCGGTCTGGAACGTCGACGGGCCGCGCGTCGAAGGCTTCACCAACTTCGCCTGGGTCGTCTGGTCGGCGCTGGGCGCGTGGCTCGGGCTGGCACTGCCGCTGTTCGCCAAGGTGACGTCGCTGCTGCTCGGCCTCGGCACGCTGTACCTGCTGGTCCGCGAAGGCCACCGCCGAGGCGGGCTCACCGGCGTCCTGGTCGGGGCCGGCGCGTACGTCGTCTTCCTGCCGACCTACTTCCACATCACCGCCGGCCTCGAGACGGCCGCGTTCGCCGCGGTGCTGCTGCGCGTGGTCGTGCTCGGGCTGCGCGTGCTCGCGAAGGAGCCGGTGCGCACCTGGGAGCCGCCGGTGCTGCTGCTCCTGCTCGGCATGCTGCGGCCGGAAGGTGTGCTGGCCGCGCTGCCGGTCTTCGCCGTGTGGTTCGCGCGCGAACGCGGCACCAAGCGCTGGGTGTGGACGGGCGCGGCCGCGGTCGTCGGCGCCGCGTACTTCGTCTGGCGGTGGCGGTTCTACGGCCAGCTGCTCCCGAACACCTTCTACGTCAAGTTCGGGAACCTCGATTCCGGCTGGATCTGGACGAAGCACACGACGCTGCTGCTCCTGCCCCTCCTGCTGCTGACCCTTTCGCTCGTGTTCCGGAAGGCGACCCGCGCGATGGGCGGGCTCCTGGTGGCCACCGTCGCGGTCACCTACGTGACGTACGCGGTGTCGGGCCCGACCATGGACTACCTCGACCGCTTCGCCGACCACGCGATCCCCGTCCTGTGCCTCGGCGCCGGGATCGCCGTCGGGACGCTGAAGCCCCGCGTCGTGGGGGTGGCGCTCGGGCTGGTGGCCGTCGGCTGGTCCGCCGTCGCCGGGGCGACCGCACCCGACCTCGGCGTGATCGCCAACTACGGGCCCGACCTGCAGCGCGCGCACATCGCGATCGGGAAGGGGCTCGCCGAGGCCGACGTCCCGGCGCCGGCCCGCAGCCTCGCCGTCACCGACGCCGGTGCGATCCCGTACTACAGCGGCTGGACCTCGATCGACTACATCGGCCTCAACGACGCGGCGATCGCCCGGGGCGCCGATCCGACCCAGGTGGTCATGCAGGCGCGGCCGACGGTGATCGTCGTGACCGCGAACGGCCCGGAGCCGGCGGGCAAGCGCTACGGCTTCGACTTCGCCAAGGCGACGGCCGGCTACGAGAAGGTGGCGGCGGTCGAGATGCGCGCGGGGTACTGGCAGGACGTCTTCGTGCTGCCCGAATACGCGTCGACGGTCGGCGAGCACGTCCGGCAGCGCGCCGACGCCGCCCGGCAGGTCAACGACCCCGGCCGCGCGGAGGCCACCGTCGACCGCTGGCTCGACCGGCTCCGCGGCCAGTTGCCCTTCTGAGAGTTGACCGCTTCCCGCGGGGACGCGAGGGTGGGCTGATGAGCAGCGACGAGGTGCGCCACGGCGTCAAGCTGAGCAGTCTCGACCAGGAGGTCTTCCCCGGTGCGGGGGTGACCAAGCGGGAGTGGCTCGACTACCTCGAAGCCGTCTCCGGCCGGATGCTGCCCGAGCTGCGCGACCGGCTGCTGACCGTGCTGCGGGTGCTGCGCGGGCAGGGCCCGTTCATGCAGAAGAACCTGCCGAAGTACACACCGGACTGGGTCGAGCGGGTCAGCGTCTGGGCCGAGACGTCCAAACGGGACGTCCACTACGCCCTGTGCAACGACCTCCGCACGCTGATCTGGTTCGGCAACCAGCGGGCGATCGAGTTCCACACTTCGCTCTACCGCGGTGCGCCCGGCAACGGCCCGACGCACCTCATCCTCGACCTCGACCCGCCCGAGGACGGGCCCTTCTCACTGGCGATCGGCGCCGCGAAACTGGTGCGCGAGGCGTTGCGCGGCGATGGCCTCGACGGCGCGGTGAAGACGAGCGGTTCCAAGGGCGTGCACGTGTTCGTGCCGCTGGCGCCGGGGCAGTCCACGGAGGACATCGCGGCGGCGACGCGGGCGGTCGCGGCCCGCGCCGAGCGCATCGATCCGGCGCTCGGGACGACGGAATTCGTCAAGGACCGCCGCGAGGGCAAGGTGTTCCTGGATTCGACGCGCGCGGGCGGCGCGACGGTGGTGTCGGTCTACAGCCCGCGCCACCGGCCGGGCGCGCCCGTGTCGTTCCCGGTCGCTTGGGCGGACCTCGACGGCGTCAAGCCCGCGGACTTCACCGTGCACACCGCCGCGCAGCTGCTCGGCGACGGCGTGGACGCGTGGACCGCGGAGATGCCGGAGCCGTTCGTGCTGCCGGAAGACCTGGTCGCGGAGGGGCACACGATCCCGATCGCCCGGGTGGTGGCGATGCACGAGGGCAAACGCCGCGCCCGGGCCGCGCGCGAATCGGGTTAAGCCGCCTGGTTGTGGCCGCGCCAGACCGGACCGTGCGGCCGCCGCAGCGTCGCCCGGGTCAGCTCGACGATCCGGGCCGGCTCCGCCTGCACGCGGTGGCGGGCCAGCCACACCGTGTCCCGCCCGAACGACCACACCAGTGCTCCCAGTGCCGCCACGACCAGGGCGAACGTCACCCAGAACGCGAAGATCCCGGAGACGGCCACCAGCAGCACGACCCCCTGCACCGCGGCCACGGTCTTGCGCGCCATGCTCGGGTACAGCGGCGCGGTCAGCCACGGCAACGCCCACGAAGCCGCCACGAACGCGTAGCGCATCAGGCCGATCGCCAGTACCCACAGCCCCAGCGTCCGGGACACCTGGATGCACAGCAGCAGGATCAGGAACGCGTCGACCTCCATGTCGAACCGCGCGCCGAACTCCGACGCCGTGCCCGTGCGGCGGGCGACCTGGCCGTCGAAACCGTCCATCGCCAGTGCCACCCCGACGAGCCCGACCAGCCACCACAGCGGGTGCCCGCCGGCGGCGATCAGCTCGGCCGCGCACCCCACCAGGACCGCCCTGGCGAACGTGATCCAGTCCGCCGGGCCGAACGCGCCCCGGCCGCTGCGCCGCAGGCCCCAGCCCGTCAGCAGCACCAGCGCCACGCCGTACGCGAGCCCGGTCGCCCCGGCGAGGACACCGCTCGCGAAGACCCCGGCGGCGAGCACCGACAGGGGTACCGCCGAGCGTAGGAGAACCTCGTTCTTGATCATCTTTTACTCCGCGAATCGGCACGGCTGCTCATAGGGTGGCGGCGACACCAGCCTCCGGTCGCCTGCAAGGGAGAACACGTGGAACAGGCTTTCTGGGTTCAACGCCCCGGCGAAGGCGCGCTGCGGTCCGTGCCGCTTCGTGAGCCGGAACACGGCGAAGTCCTCGTCCGCACGCTCTTCTCCGGCGTCTCCCGCGGCACCGAAACGCTCGTCTTCCGCGGCGGGGTGCCGGAGAGCCAGCACGACGTCATGCGCGCGCCGTTCCAGGAGGGCGAGTTCCCCGGCCCGGTCAAGTACGGCTACCTCAACGTCGGCGTCGTCGAACAAGGCCCCGCCGAGCTGACGGGCCGGACCGTCTTCTGCCTCTACCCGCACCAGACCGCGTACGTTGTCCCCGCGAGCGCCGTGACACTCGTGCCGGACGCCGTCCCGCCCGGCCGCGCGATCCTCGCCGGCACCGTCGAGACCGCGGTGAACGCCGTCTGGGACGCGAAGCCGAAGCTCGGCGACCGGATCGCCGTCATCGGCGCCGGGATGGTCGGCTGCAGCGTCGCGAAACTGCTCCAGGGCTTCCCGGCCACCCGCGTGCAGCTGATCGACGTCGACCCGTCGCGCGCGGAGATCGCCGAGGCACTCGGGGTCGAGTTCTCGACGCCTGAGAAAGCACGCGGTGACTGTGACCTGGTCGTGCACGCGAGTGCGTCCGAAGCCGGGCTGGCGAAGGCGCTGGAGCTGCTCGCGCCGGAAGGCGAGGTGGTCGAAATGTCCTGGTACGGCGACCGCCGGGTGAGCGTGCCGCTCGGCGAGAACTTCCACTCGCGGCGGCTGACCATCCGCAGCAGCCAGGTCGGGACGGTCGCGCGGCCGGACCGCGACTACGCCCAGCGGCTCGGCCTGGCCCTCGAGCTGCTGGCCGATCCGGCGTTCGAAGCGCTGGTCAGCGCCGAGTGCATGTTTGAAGATCTGCCGACCGTGCTACCCCGGTTGGCCGCGAATGAACTTTCCGCCCTGTGCCTCCGTGTTGTGTATCAGCCGCAGTGACCACGTCCACCCGAACGCATCGGAGGTCTTGGTGTTCAGCATCACCGTCCGTGACCACGTGATGGTCGCCCACAGCTTCCGCGGGGAAGTCTTCGGTCCCGCGCAACGCCTGCACGGCGCGACCTTCGTGGTGGATGCGACCTTCCGCCGCGCCGAGCTCGACGAGGACAACATCGTCGTCGACATCGGCAAGGCCACGGAAGAGCTCGGGGCGGTGCTGAGCGACCTGAACTACCGCAACCTCGACGACGAGCCGGTGTTCAAGGGCATCAACACCTCCACCGAATACCTCGCGAAGGTCATCGCCGACCGCCTCGCCGACGCCGTCCACGCCGGACGCCTCGGCGAAGGGGCGCGCGGCCTCGAAGGCATCGCCGTCTCCCTGAAGGAATCGCACGTCGCGTGGGCGAGTTACGAGCGTGCGCTGTGAACAGCCTCTACGTGGTCCTGCCCGGGGACGTCGACGACGCGTCGGTCCCGTCCGGCGGTAACACCTACGACCGCCGCGTGTGCGACCGGCTCGTCGAGGCCGGCTTCGACGTCCACGAGATCGCCGTCTCCGGCACCTGGCCGCGCCCGGACACCGAGGCCCGCGCGGTCCTCGGCCACCTGCTCGCCGCGCTGCCCACGGGGTCCGCGGTCCTGCTGGACGGCCTGGTCGCCTGCGGCGTGCCCGAGGTGATCGTCCCGCAGGCGCGCCGGCTCTCGCTGTCGGTGCTGGTGCACCTGCCGCTGGCCGACGAGACCGGCCTGCCGCCCGCGCTCGCCGCCGAGCTCGACGCGCTCGAGCGCGAGACGCTGCGGGCCGCCAGCTCGGTCGTCGCGACCAGCGAGTGGGCCGCGCGCCGGCTGGTCGAGCACCACGGCCTCGCCCCGCACCGCGTACACGCCGTGCCGCCGGGCGTCGACCCCGCGCCGCCCGCCGTCGGCACCGACGGGATGTCCCGGCTGGTCTGCGTGGCCACCGTGACCCCGCGCAAGGGCCAGGGCCTGCTCGCCCAAGCCCTCGAAACCGTCGCCGACCTGCGCTGGACCTGCGAATGCGTCGGCGGGATCCGCCGCGAGACGAAGTACGTCGAGCGGCTGCGCGAGCACCGGCTCGGCCCCCGCTTCACCCTCACCGGTCCCCGGACGGGCGCGGCGCTGGCCTCGACCTACCACACGGCTGACCTGCTGGTACTGCCTTCGCGCGCCGAGACCTTCGGCATGGTCGTCACCGAGGCCCTCGCTCGCGGGGTGCCGGTGCTGACCACCGACGTCGACGCTCTGCCCGACACCGTCGGCGTCGCGCCGGACGGCTCGGTGCCCGGGATGCTCGTGCCCGGCGACGACGTCGACGCCCTCGGCGCCGCCCTGCGCCGCTGGCTCACCGAGCCCGACCTGCGGACGCGGCTGCGCGCCTCGGCGAAGCTGCGCCGCGAGACGCTGACCGGCTGGGACGACACGGCCCGCCGGATCGCCGATGTCCTGCAGCGGCAGGAGGCGGCGGCATGAGCGAGTTCTCCTCGGACTGGCTGTACCTGCGCGAACCCGCCGATGCCGCGGCCCGCGCGGGTCAGCTCGTCGAACCCCTGCGTGAGTTCCTGCCCGCGGACTTCACCGTCCGCGACCTCGGGTGCGGCACCGGCTCGCTCGGCCGCTGGCTGGCCGCGCGGCTGCCCGGCGCGCAGCACTGGATCCTGCACGACCACGACACCGCGCTGCTCGACCATGCCCGCGCCGCGTTGCCGGCCACCGCGCTCGACGGCAGCCCGGTCGACGTCGTCGCCGAGCAGCGCGACGTCACCGCGCTGCGGGCCGCCGACCTCGCCGGGACGTCGCTGGTCACCGCGTCCGCCCTGCTCGACCTGCTGACCAGGGACGAGGTCACGGCCCTGGCCAAGGCGGTCGTCGAGGCCGGCTGCGCGGCACTGCTGATGCTCTCGGTGACCGGCCGGGTGGAGCTCTCGCCCGGCGACCCGCTCGACCCGGCGATCGCCGCCGCGTTCAACGCCCACCAGCGCCGGATCACGGGCGGCCGGCGGCTGCTCGGCCCGAACGCCGTGGACGTCGCCGCGACCGCGTTCGGCAGGCTCGGCGCCACGGTGCTGCGCGCGGAAAGCGCGTGGCGGCTCGGCCCCGACCAGGCGGAACTGCAACGGCAGTGGCTCGAAGGCTGGGTCGGCGCCGCCGTCGAGCAGCTGCCGGAGCTGCGGCCGGTCGCCGACGTCTACCTGCAGCGCCGGCTGGAAATGGCCCGGGCCGGCGAGCTGCGCGCGGTCATCCACCACGGCGACCTGCTGGTCCTGCCGCCGAGCCTGGAGGTGGCGGCGTGAAGCGCGCGCTGGCCTGGCTGCGGATCCTCGGCGCCTTCGCCATCCTCGGCGTCCTCGTCTGGCAGCTCGGGAGCGACGCGTTCCTCGACGGGCTCGGCCGGATCAGCACGCCCGGCGTGCTCGCCGCCCTGGTCATCGGCTTCGCGACGACGGTGTTCAGCGCGGGCCGCTGGCAGATCGTCGCCACCCGGCTCGGCCTGCGGCTTTCGCTGCGCGCCGCGGTCGCCGACTACTACCGCGCGCTGTTCCTCAACGGCGTGCTGCCCGCGGGCGTCCTCGGCGACGTCCACCGCGCGGTGCAGCACGGCCGCGACTCGGGCGACGTGCCGCGCGGCGTGCGCGCCGTCGTCCTGGAGCGCACCGCCGGCCAGCTCGTGCTGATCGCGTCCGCGGTGGGTGTCGTGCTCTTCGCCCCGGACGTCGTGCCGGGCGCGTTCCGCGAGGTCGTGACGGTCACCGGGGTGGTCGTCGTGCTGGCCGCCGTCGCCGCGGTGGTCGCCGGCCGCGTGTTCGGCGGGCGCTGGATCCACAGCGAGTCGAAGGTCCGCCGCGGCTTCGCCGTCACCCTCGCCGACCTGCGGCTCGGCCTGTTCACCCGCGAGACCTGGCCCGGCGTGGGCTTCCTGTCCGTCGCGACGCTGGCCGGGCACCTGGCGCTGTTCGTCGTCGCCGCCCGCGTCGCCGGGGTCGACGCGCCGGTGTGGCAGCTCGTGCCCCTGATGGTCCTCGCGCTGCTCGCGATGGGCCTCCCGCTCAACGTCGGCGGCTTCGGCCCGCGCGAGGGCGTCTGCGCCCTGCTCTTCGCCGCGGCCGGTCTGGGGGCCGCCCAAGGTGTCACCGTCGCCGTCGTCTACGGGGTGCTCACGCTGGTCGCGAGCCTGCCCGGCGCCGGCGTCCTGCTCGTCCGGAGCGTCGCCGGGTTCCGCGTGACCCGCGCTCCGCACACCGGTGCCGTGGCCGCACCGCGCATCGCGGCCGCCACCGGGATCGAATCGGAAGTGGGGTTGAAGTCATGACCGCAAGCGAGATCATCGGGGATCCGCCGCGCCGGGCCGTCGTCGAGCGGGTGGTCGAAACCCGGCTCCCGACGCGCCACGGGACCTTCCGCGCGGTCGGCTACCTGGATCGGACCGGCATGGAGCAGGTCGCGCTGGTGTACGGCGAGGTCTCCTCGCTCGGCGCCCTGACCCGGGTGCACAGCGAGTGCCTCACCGGTGACGTCTTCGGCTCGACGCACTGCGAGTGCGGCGACCAGCTGGCGGCGGCGCTCGACCGGATCGTCGAGGAGGGCTCGGGCGTGCTGGTGTACGTCCAGGGTCACGAGGGCCGTGGCATCGGCCTGCTCGCGAAGCTCGAGGCGATGCGGCTGCAGCAGGACGAGGGCCTCGACACGGTCGACGCGAACGTGGCGCAGGGCCTCCCCGTCGACGCCCGCGACTACCACGCGGCGGCGGGCATCCTGACCGACCTCGGCATCCGCTCGGTGCGGCTGCTGTCCAACAACCCGGAGAAGGTCGACCAGCTCACCCGCTACGGAATCCGGATCAGCGAGCGGGTGCCGCTGCTGGTTCCGCCGAATCCGGAGAACCTGCGGTACCTGCGGACGAAGGCCGAGCGGATGGCCCACCTGCTCCCGCACCTGGACCAGGTCTTCTCAGGCGCCTAACACCTCCAGAACAGCGGCGAAGCGCTGGACCAGCGTGTCGAGCACGACGTGCCCCTTCGCCGCGGTCGCCAGCGACGGACGGCCGGCCACCCCCGACTCCGTGTAGGCCCGCAGGCCCAGCGTCAGCAGGTGCTCCCGGTCGGTGACGTGGTCGGCGTCCTCGTACCCGGTGCGGACCAGGTGGGGGTGCGCGTGCAGCAGGATCGACGTCTCCAGCTCGCCGGCGTGCATGTCGTCGTCCAGCGACGTCCGCAGGCCGGCCGCGGTGTGCGCGGCCTGCCAGTCCGCGACGCCGGGGAACAGCGCCATCGCGCCGCCGGCCTCCTGGACCACATTGGACAGTACGTAGTTGCCGCCGTGCCCGTTGACCAGCACCAGCCGCTCGACGCCGGACGCCTTCAGCGACGCGGCGACGTCGGTGACGACGGCGTGCAGCGTGCGGGCCGAGATGCTGACCGTGCCGGCCCACCCCGCGTGCTCGTGCGAGCACGAGATCGTGACCGGCGGCAGGTGGAGGACGGGGTGGGCCTCGGCGACGGCCTTCGCGAGCGTCGCCGCGATGACCGTGTCGGTCGCCAGGGGGAGGTGCGCGCCGTGCTGCTCGAAGCTGCCGACCGGCAGCACCGCGACCGACGCCCCGCGGGCCTCCTCCTCGACGGTGGTCGCGAGCGGGAAGAGGTCGGTCATGAGCACGTCCCTTCACTTAGGTTGGAGTCATGAGCGAGCATGCCGCACTACTCGACGTCGCGCGCGAAGCCGTGGCGAGGGCGACCGGGATCGTCCGGTCGCGTCCGAGTTTTTCCGTTTCCGCGAAGGGTGATCGCGACCTGGTGACCGACGTCGACACGGCGGTCGAGGACGCGCTGCGGGAGTTCCTCACCGCGGAGACGCCGGAGATCGGCGTCCTCGGCGAGGAGCGCGGCCGCAGCGGCGACGGCGGCGGCCGCTGGTGGGCGCTCGACCCGATCGACGGCACCGCGAACTTCGCGCGCGGGATTCCACTCTGCGGGATTTCCCTGGCCCTGGTGGACGGTGAGCACAGCACGGTCGCCGCGATCGCCCTGCCGTATCTCGACGTCACGTACACCGCTTCGCGCGGCGAAGGTGCTTTCGCGAACGGAGAGCGCGTTCACGCGTCCACCGCGACGGAGCTGCCGGACGCCATGATCGCCGTCGGCGACTTCGCGATCGGCCGGCTGGCGGAAGAGAAGAACGCGACCCGCCTGCGGCTGCTGTCGGACCTCGGCGCGCGGGCGCAGAAGATCCGGATGCTCGGCACCGCCGCCATCGACCTCGCCTGGGTGGCGGACGGAAAGCTCGACGCCGCACTGATCCTGTCCAACAACCCGTGGGACACCATGGCCGGCGTGCTGCTCGTGCGCGAGGCCGGCGGGGCCGTCGTAGACCGCGACGGCGGCGAGCACACGGTCGGTTCGTCGTCGACGATCGCCGTCGGTGCGGGGCTGCGCAAGGAGATCGTGGACGCACTTGATCGCGCGTACGGGGTTGTTCGTTAGGATTTGCGGGTACACGGTGGGCAGCGCCACAGCGCTCGAATGCGCTGCCCGTCCAAGGTTTTCGGCTACGTTGGTACCGGCCGGCGGATGATCCTGGCATGCTGGCCGGATCTCGTCGGCACACTTTTTGAGAATGGTGGATGCTCGTGGAAAGTCGCCGGATCCGCGATCGGTACCGGCTGCTGGAGCCGATCGGCGGCGGCGCGATGGGCACGGTGTGGCGGGCGCAGGACGAAATGCTCGACCGCACCGTGGCGATCAAGGAACTCCTGCTCCCGCACGACCACGACGAGAGCCGCACCGAAGAGGCGAAGAACCGCGCGATGCGCGAGGCGCGGATCGCCGCCCGGCTCCAGCATTCCCACGCGATCACCGTGTTCGCCGTCCTCGAAGAGGAGGACCGGCCGTGGTTGATCATGGAGTACCTGCCGTCCAAGAGTTTCGCCGTCGTCGTCGGCGAGGAGCCGGCTTCGGTGGACGACGCCGTCCGCGTCGGCGCGCAGATCAGCTCGGCGCTGGCCGGCGCGCACCGCGCCGGGATCGTGCACCGCGACGTGAAGCCGGCCAACATCCTGGTGTCCGAGGACGGCACGGCGAAGATCACCGACTTCGGGATCTCCCGCGCGATCGGGGACGTCAAGCTGACGGCCACCGGCGAGATCGCCGGCACGCCCGCGTACCTGGCGCCCGAGGTGGCCCGCGGCGAGGACGCGAGCTTCGCCGCCGACGTCTTCTCACTCGGCGCCACGCTGTACGCGGCGGTCGAGGGGAAGGGGCCGTACGGCACGGCGGACAACCCGATCGCCTTGCTCTACAAGGCCTCCAGCGGGGAGATCGAGCCGCCGGAGAAGGCGGGCAGGCTGACCCCGCTGCTGCTGCGGATGCTGGCGAGCGACCCGGCCGAGCGGCCGTCGATGGACGAGGTCGAGCGCGAGCTGCGGGCGCTGCTGCCGGACGCGGAGCCCGGCGAGTCGGTGCTCGCGGCGACGATCCCGGAGACGGAGGCAGCCCCGGTGTCGGCGGTGCCGACCGTGCCGGCCACGCTGGCCGTGCCGCCGTCCGGCGAGGTCGCCGCGGTGACGCCGGGCGCGCGCAAGGGCCTGATCGCCGTCGGGGCGGGCGCGGCGCTGCTGTGCGTCGCGGTCGTCGTCGCGATCCTGCTGGTCGTGCGGCAGAAGCCGCCGACGGACACCGCCGCCCCGCCCGCGTCGCAGGAGACGTCGACCTCGGCTTCCCCGGCACCTTCGACGACGCCGTCACCCGCGACCTCGACCTCGCAGACCCCGACCACCACGGCGCCGCCCACGTCACCGCCGGTTTCGCCGGTGTCGTCGACCAAGAGCGCAGCCCAGGCCCTGTCCGCCTACTACGCGTTGCTGCCGGGCAATCCGGCCGAGGCGTGGAAGCTGCTGACGGACAACTTCAAGGCGACGCGCCACCAGACCTACGAGCGGTATGTGAGCTGGTGGGGGCAGTTCAAGTCGGTGGACGCGACCAACGTGCGGGACGCCGGCCCCAACCGGGTCACCGCACGTGTCCTCTACAACGGCGGCCAGGCCGAGAACGACACCTTCACCATGGTCCAGGTGAACGGCGTTTGGATGATCGACGCGCAGAGTTGAACCGTTCAGCTCTCGGCCGCGTGTGACGAGTGAGCGTCCCGCCGTCGATCCACGCTGGAGGTTGAGCGATGAGGCCTGCCGACCCGATGGTGTTCATCCTCCCGGCCGCGCCGCCGTCGAGCGACACGTACGACAAGCGGATGTGCCAGAACCTGCCCGCCGTCGGCCAGCCCGTGCTGGAGCTGCCGATCGCCGGTGACTGGCCGGAGCCGGACGCGACGGCCCGGCGGCGGCTGGCCAGGTCACTGGCCGCGCTGCCGGACCGGACGGTGGTGTTGCTCGACGGCGTGATCGCCTCGGGCGTGCCCGAGATCGTCGTGCCGCACGCGCGGCGGCTGCGGCTGGCCGTGCTGGTGCACCAGGCCCTCGCCGACGAGCCCGGGCTGGACCCGGCGCACCGCGCCGAGCTGGACGCGTGCGAGCGCGAGACGCTGCGGATGGCCGGCATGGTCGTGGCGACCAGCCCGTGGCTGGCCCGGCTGCTGATCGACCGCCACGACCTCGACCCCGGCCGCGTCTACGTGGCCAAGCCCGGCACCGACGCGGCCCCGCTCGCCGCGGGCGCCGACGGTGTCTCCCGGCTGCTGTGCGTCGGCGACGTCACCCGCCGCAACGGTCAGGACCTGCTGGTCCAGGCCCTCGGCGAGGTCGACCACCTGGCGCTGTCCTGCGTCATGGCCGGCTCGCTCGAGGCCGACCCGGGGTACGTCGACGAGCTGGGCTGGTCGATCGAGCGGCTCGGCCTCGGCGGCCGGATCACCCTCGCCGGCGACGCGGTGGACCTCGGCGCGGCGTACAACGCGGCGGACCTGCTGGTGATCCCGGCGCGCGCGGCGACGTCGGGCATGTTCGTCGCGCAGGCGCTCGCCCGCGGCATCCCGGTGCTGGCCACCGAGGTCGGCGGGGTGTACGACGCGCTGGGCGTCGACGCCGACGGCGAGATGCCGGGGGTGCTGGTGGAGCCGAACGACCCGTACGCACTGGCCGACGCGCTGCACCGCTGGTACGCGGACCCGGAGCTGAGACGATCGCTGCGTACGGCGGCCCTGGGCCGGGGCAGCGCGCTGGAGGAGTGGGACGTCGCCGCGCGGCGGTTGACGGAGGCGTTGTCGAGGCTGGCGTCGGAGCCCCGCATCGTCGCCTGACCCTTGCCGCGGGTCCTAGCCTGACGCGATGGCGTCTCCCCTCGATTCCGAACGCGGGTTCCTCGAAGTCGCCGGGCGGGACCCGGACCGTCCGCTGCGCGACCAGCTCCTGGGGTTCCGCGACCTGGTCTCGGCGGACATGGACTGGGCCGACAGCCGCAAGCGCCGCTTCCGCCGCCGCGCGTCGATCGTGCGGGTGAGCGCGCTGCTGCTGACCGCGGCCTCGACCGTGGTGCTCGGGATCCAGGAGATCCCCGCCCGGGCGTCGATCGCGCTGCCGATGGTCGCGCTGGTCACCGTGCTCGGCGGGCTGGAGACGTTCTTCAACTGGCGGTCGCGCTGGGTGCTGATGGAGGAGACCCGCTACAACCTGAACCGGATCCGCGACGAGATGGACTACTATCTGGTCGGAACACCGACGGCCGAGCTGAGCCGGGACCGGTTGCAGGAGTTCTTCGACCGCCACCAGGTGACGTGGGCCGACGCGAGCCGCCAGTGGGTCGAGTTCCGCCGGCTGGACCGGCCGCCGCAGTCGCCGGAGATCCGGGCGTGACCGATTCCTTTTCGTCTCCTTCACCGGTCAGGACGGGTATGGACTTCGAGGTGTACCGGCGCGAGCTGCTGGCCCACTGCTACCGCATGCTCGGCACCCCCGACGAGGCCGAGGACGTCGTGCAGGAGACGTACCTGCGCGCCATCCGGGCGTACGACCGCTTCGAGGGCCGGGCGTCGGTGCGGTCGTGGCTCTACCGGATCGCGACGAACGCGTGCTTGACGGCGTTGGAGCAGCGCGGCCGCCGGCCGCTGCCTTCCGGGCTCGCCGGCTCCGGACCCGGACGCCCCGCCGGTCCCGGCCGAGCCGGGCGACCAGTGGCCGCGTCCGATCCCGGACGCGTTGATCACGCCGCCCTCAGCGGATCCGGCGGAGATCGCGGTGGCCCGCGACGGCGTCCGCCTCGCGTTGATCGCGGGGGCTGCAGCTGCTCCCACCGAGGCAGCGCGCGGTGCTGATCCTGCGCGAGGTGCTGGCGTTCCCGGCGGCCGAGGTCGCCGAGCTGCTGGGCACGTCCGTGGCGGCAGTGAAGAGCATGCTCCAACGGGCCCGCGCGACCCTCGATGCGGGCGGCTCCGCAGGTGAGGTCAGCGAGCTGACCGAGCCGGAGCAGATTTCGCTGCTGAACCGCTACATGAGCGCGTTCATGAACTCGGACTTGTCGGCATCGGAGCAGATCCTGCGCGACGACGCGGTGATCGAGCCGGTGCCATCGCGCTCGTGGTTCGCCGGGAAGAAGACTTGTGTCGCATTCTTGCGGCACGTAATGGGCGAGCCAGGCGAGTGGCACATGAAGCCGACCCGGGCGAACGGCCCGCCCGCGGCTTCGCTTTGGTACCGCGGCGAGCGGTTCGGGGTGGCGGTCCTGACGCTGGGCAAGGGCGGCATCGCGCGGATCACGGTGTTCGGCTTCCCCGACCTGGCGGAGCGGTTCGCCGGGACGGCTTGATGTTCAGCCCTGTTCGTCGGGTGTGATCTGCCCGGTACACCGATACCGGGTTGTCGGATTTCACACGTTGCCTTTGCTCGTCTCCACTCCACCGCCGATGGGCCGAGCCCAGCTGCGTGGCGGCTGCAGGAGTTCTTCGACCGCCACCAGGTGACGTGGGCTCACACCGACTGCCATTGGGGTCGAACTCCATGGGCTGGACTGGCCACCGCAGCCACCCGCGATCCGAGTCTGAGGTGGTGGCTGTGGCTGCCCGGTGGCTGATCGGTGTGATTCTGTTGCATAAGATGGCCGGCAGACGATCAAATCGCCATGAAGAACCGGTGGTGGCTCCTACTCGGCGGAGCCGTCGTGACAGCGGCGCTGGGCTGGTGGGTCATCCAGTTGTCCGTCCTGGGACCCGGCGAACGCAGCGACGCCAGCAGTTATGGTCAGTTCGTCCTCGCCGCAGTCGGGCTAGTGATCATCATCGGCGGCTGGGTGTGGAAGGTGTTCGCTCCGGTTCCGCAGGCGAGTCCCGACGAGCTCGGTGACCTGCTGGCGACAGCCATGCGCAATCAAGCGGACAAAACCGCGATCGAACGCAGGCTGATCCAGCCCGCTCCGCTCCCGGTTCGCTGGCGGCGCGCCACCGGTCCGGTCGCGGGACCGGTATCCGCGCTCAGCGCGACTCGGACCGGCTCGGTCTTCGATCCGCTGCCAGGCCTGACGCGGGTCACGGCCGCCCGGCTCCGGGAAGGCTCGAGCGAGAAGCTGCACTCCTTGTATGGGGGGTTGCCGTCCGGCCGCCTGATGATCATCGGCGGACCCGGCACTGGTAAGAGTTCGATCGCTGTGCTTCTCCAGCTGGAGGCGTTGCGCTTCCGCGAGCAAGCGGGCTCCGAACAACGACGGCTGATACCCGTTCCCGTCTTGGTGACGTTCCGCGGCTGGAACCCGGTGAGTACGCCGCTGGAAGACTGGCTCGCCACCAAGTTGGCCGAGACCCCGCTCTTCGCCGGACGCGACGGGATGCGCAACGCGCGCGGCCTGCTGGCCGCGCGCCGCGTTTCGTTCATCCTCGACGGGCTCGACGAGATCCCCGCGGGGCTTCGTCCGTTAGCGCTGCAAGCCTTGAGCGAGCAGGCCACTCTTCGTGTCGTGGTGCTCGCGAGGGATGCCGAACTTGCCGCCTCAGTGCAAGGATGGGGGTTGACCGGATCCGCCGTGATCCAGTTGGAGCCGTTGTCGCCGACCGCGGTGTCCGAGTACCTGCTGCGGCCTTTCATCAGGCCGATTCCGTCGGGATGGGAAGCGCTCGCGGACGTTGTCGTCAGTGATCCGTCGGCTCCGGTGGCTGAAGCTCTGGCGGCGCCATTGTGGGTCAGTCTGGTCCACGATGTCTACGCACCCGACGGCCAAGTCGGCGAGCTGCTCGACCGAAGCCGTTTCCCGACTGCCGACGCGATCACGGCTCATTTGCTGGATCAAGCGGTTTCGGCTGCTTACCGGCCGCGCCCCGGACAAACTCAACCCCGGTACTCGGCTGACTCCGCCTACCAGACACTCGCCTACATCGCCCATCGGCTCAACCAGGCCGATACGCGTGATTTTGCTTGGTGGGAAGTCTCTCGCTGGGTTCCGGGAATTGCTCGTGTGGCGATGAATGCCGTCTTCGGTGCGGTGGTCGGTGTTGCGTTACTTGCGTTATGGCTGCTCGCGAACTTCAAAGTTGGTGTTCTGGGCCTGGGTCTGGTTTTCGGAATAGCGGTGGGACTCGCCGTGGGTGTAATGGGTCCTGCGAAGCCGTCCAGGGTGAGAGTTTCCTTTTGGACGCTAGTTAGCTATCGTCCGTTTTCTGGAGGGATCTTCCTTGCTCTCGGTTTCGTCATAATGACGCTTGCCGGCAGATCTGCTGAAGACTACTCGATTGGATCATTGATAGGCGCAGGGGGGCTTATGGGAGTCCTGACTGCCACTGCCATAGAGGCTTTTCTGAAGTTCAAGGTGGCACTTGAGGCATCAAGTGGACGAGGGAGAATCAGGTTGGCACTGAAGAGTTTTTCCGATTCTCGCTCGTTGCGTTTCGGATTGACTTTCGGGCTAGTGTGTGGGCTGGCAGCGGGGCTCAGTATTGCTTTTGGATCTGTCGATGTTCGGGAGTTGGGTCCTTGGCCGGTATATGCCGCACTGTTCGCGCTGGTGCTGGGAGTATTTTCGGGTATTTCCTTTGGGATTGTGAACAGTATGCTCGAGCCTGGCCTCGGTGACACAGGTTATTCTGACCCTGTTCGGGAATGGCGAAATGAAGCGAAGCTTGGTGTCGGTTTTGGGTTGATCATGACTGTGCCGATGGGCGTTTTCGGGCTTTCCGGCCATGTCTGGACCGCTGTGATGATGGGGACGTCCTTGGGCCTGCTCAGTGGAATCTGTGTGCCGCAGACCGCAAATGTCTTTGTCTGTCAGGCCTATCTCTCTGCTCGTCATGATCTGCCGTTGCGGTTGATCCGCTTCCTAGAGGACGCCAGAGTTCGGCACATCCTCCGGACGGTGGGGCCGATCTACCAATTCAGGCATGCCACGTTGCAGGATCGGCTGGCGGAGCGGTTCGCCGGCGAACCGGCGAACCGCTCCGCCTCCGTCACGCCAGGGTGAGCGCGTAGATCTCCACCCGCGGGTCGTTCGGCAGGCTCACCGACTGCAGCGTCTTGGCGGAGTCCAACGCCGCCGAGATGCCGAACAGCCGGACCGGGGGCCCGTCGACGCCGCTGCCCGCCTTGATGCGGTGCGGCATGTCGAGCACCACCGAGGAGCCCGACCCCGCCCAGTCGGCGAACGTCACCGCGAGGTCGGCGCTGGTGCCGTCCGTGTAGTGCGCCGTCAGCGTCGTCGACACCGGCCCGTTGTGCGAAGAACCGACCACCTTCAAAGCCGTGCGCTGTCCCGCCGGCAGCAGCAACGACTGCCCGCGGGCTTCCACGAAGTTGAGCGAAGTCCCCGAAGCGTCCGGAGCCGCGTACGTGACGCCGTCCCAGGCAACCGGGCCGGCCGCGGGCAGGAGCGAAGCGTCGTAGCTCCAACCGCCGCCGTCGAAGTTGCCCTCCGTGGACGCCGCCACCGTCGCCGTCCCGTCGTGGTTGTAGTCGCGGCCCAGGTCCACCGCGCACGACGTGCCCGCCACACACGCGGACGGCGTCCGGACCTCGACCGTGGCCGAACGGGACACGCTGTTCGCGCCCAGCCCGGACACCTTCACCTGCACCGGATACGTGCCCAAGGCGGTCCCGGCGGGCACCGTCACCGTGATCGGCACGGTCTTCTGCGCCGGCAACCGCCCCGACCAGATCACGTCGATCGGCTGGACCCGCACCTTCCAGCCCGCCGGCGCGGTCGCGGAAACCGTCACCGGCTGCAGGCCCGGGTTCTGCGCCAGCACGTCCAGGTCGAGGTGCACCTGCTGGGCCGCCCCCGCCGGGATCACGACGGACGTCTGCCGCAGCGACGCGTCGACGTGGCGCCGCAGGTCACCGGCGGCCTTGTTCACCGACGGCGGCTCGGACCCGACACCCCACGAAGACGGCTTGGACCCGAGCTTGTGCGAAAGCACGCCGCCGTGTGCGACAGCGGACCAGTCGAGCGACGTTTCCCGGACGTTCCGGCCGTTCAGCGAAACGCTCTGGACGTACCGGTTCGCGTCGGACGCACCCGGTGCGGTCACGGTCAGCGTGCCGCCCTGCGACCGGCCGTACTGTCCGATCCGGACGGTCGCCGACTCGAACTGCGGGCTCGACAGCGCCAGGAAGTTCGCGCCGCTCATCGTCGGGTACAGCCCGAGCGACGAGAAGACGTACCAGGCCGACATCGTGCCGAGGTCGTCGTTGCCGGTCATGCCGTCCGGGCCGGTGGTGAACAGCGTCATCGCCGCGCGGACGACGGTCGCGGTCTTGGCCGGCGCGCCCGCCCACAGGTACAGGTACGGCGCGAGCAGGTCGGGCTCGTTGTTCGGGTTGTAGGTCGCCTTGCCGTAGTAGTCGTACGGGCTCGAGATCCAGTCGTTGCGCGCGGTGCCCGCCGGGTCCTTCAAGAGGTTGCCGTAGGCGAAGAAGGAGTCGAGCCGTTTCTCCGTCGCGGGCTTGCCGCCCATCAGTGAGACGAGGCCGGCCGGGTCCTGCGGGACGAGCCACTGGTACTGGTAGGCGCCGCCCTCGTGGAACTGGTGGTCGGCGTCGACCGGGTTGTACGGCGTGAGGAACGTGCCCTCGGTCGTGCGCGGGCGGAACTGCTGAATCGAGGAGTCCCAGAGGTTCTTGTACCACTGGCCGCGGTCGGCGAACATCCGCGCGTCGGCCTGGTGGCCCAGACCACGGGCCATCAGCGCCAGCGCCGCGTCGGCCGCCGAGTACTCCATGGTCGCCGAGGCCGGGTGCTCGCAGTCGTTGTCGCCGCCCTTGGCCGCGCAGTCCTTGCCGAGTTCGAGGCCGCTCGGGATGTACCCGCGCTCGTTGTAGTAGTTGACACCGGAGCGGCCGTTGTACGGCGAGTCGGCGGGTGGCGTGCTCGTCGCGTTCTTCTTGAGCAGCGCGTACGCCTCTTCTTCGTGCCCGGCGAGCAGGCCCTTCGACCACGCCTCGACGAGGAACGGCGTCACCGGGTCGCCGGTCATGATGTTGGTTTCGCTCTCGGCCAGCGCCCAGCGCGGCAACCACCCGCCGTCACGCCCGATGGCGACGACCGACAGGGCGACGTCCCGCGCGACCTGCGGTTCGAGCAGTTCGAGCAGCTGGTTCTGCGGCCGGTAGGTGTCCCACAGCGAGAAGTTCTGGTACGGCGTGTAGCCGCTCGCGGTGTGCACCTTGCCGTCGAAGCCGGTGTACGCGCCGTCGGTGTCGCCGGCCAGGTTCGGGTGCAGCTGCGCGTGGTAGAGCGCGGTGTAGAACGCGGTCTGGCGCTCGGTCGTGCCGCCGCCGATCTTGATCGCGCCCAGCTTGTCCACCCACTGCTGGTGCAGCGCCGCCCGCGTCGCGTCGAAATCGTAGTCCTTCGTCTCCGCGGCGAGGTTCTTCCGCGCGCCGTCGAGCCCGGTGTAGGACAGGCCCACCTTGAGCACGACGTCGTGGTCGGTGGTCGCGTCGAAGCTGGCCCACGCGCCGTTGCCGCCGGTGCCCGCGGCGTCGCGGCTGCCCGGGGTGCGCGTGGAGTCGCGCCAGGTGCCGAACGAGCTGAACGGCCGGTCGAAGGTCGCCGTGAAGTAGACGGTGTGCTCGTCGTGCCCGGCGCAGAACCCGCCCGCGCGAACTCGCCCTTCGAGGGTGCGGTCGCCGACGACGTGGATCTCGGAGTCCTTGACGGACTGGTTGGCCTGACCGGTGTTGAACAGGACGTTCGCCTGCCCGGTCGAGGGGAAGGTGTAGCGCTGCCAGCCGGTGCGCGCGGTCGCCGTCAGCTCCGCGTCCACGCCGTACTTCTTGAGCCCGACGCGGTAGTAGCCGGGCTCGGCGTGCTCGTCGTCGTGGCTGTACTCGGACCTGTAGGCGTTCTTGTCAACGTTGTCGACGGCGCCGGTCGTCGGCATGATCGGCAGCTCGCCCATGACGCCGCAGCCGACGCCGGACAGGTGCGTCTGGCTGAAGCCGTAGATCGCGTTCTGCAGGTAGTCGTAGCCGCCCTGACCACCGGTGTCCGGGCTGACCTGCACCATGCCGAAGGGCGCGCTCGCGCCGGGGAACGTGTTGCCGAAGTTCTGCGTGCCGACGAACGGGTTGACCAAGCCGACCGGATCGACCGGCGCGGGCGCGGCCTGGGCGACGACGGGCGCCAGGCCGGCGACCACCACCCCCGCGGCCACCGCGGCGGCCAGCCGTCTGCTCTGCGACCACATGGGCGCACCTCCCAGAGGGTGACAACGTTGTCAGAAACGGACCTTTGGTCAGGCCCGCGGTTCGGACAGCAGCTTTCCACCTCGATGGGCGTTTGAGAAGACCTCAACCGACAGCTTCGCGCAGTAACCGGGCAGCGGGCTCGACAGCGTTGTCAGCGAGGTTGCCGTAGCCGAGCACCAGCGCGGGTTCGCCCGGCGCGACGCGGTAGTCGTCGAGATCGGCCACCTTCACGCCCTTCGCCCGCGCTGCTCGCACGACGGCCGCCGCGTCCCGCTCGAGGTGCAGGACGAGGTGCAGCCCGGCCGCGGCACCCGACAGCCGGGCCGGTCCCAGTGCGGCGACGAGCCGGTCGCGCCGCGCGCGGTACCGCAGCCGCGCGGCCCGCAGGTGCCGGTCGTAGCCGCCGCTTTCGACGAAGCCGGCGAGCGCCAGCTGGTCCAGCACCGGCGGCGCGTACCCCGTGATGGTCCACTGTGGAGGGAGCGCGACCCAGCCGAGGCCGAGTGCCGGGCTGAGCGTCTTGCTGACCGACCCGAAGAGCGCGACGCGCCCCGGGTCGGTGCCCTGGACGGTGCCGACCGGCCGCCGGTCGTACCGGAACTCGGCGTCGTAGTCGTCCTCCAGGACCAGCCCGTCGACGTCCCGCGCCCAGCCGAGGAGGCCGGCTCGCCGTCGCGGCGAAAGGACGGTGCCGGTGGGGAACTGGTGCGCCGGCGTGACGAGCACGGCCCGTGTCCCGCGCGGGATCCGGCCGACGTCGATGCCTTCGGCGTCGACCGGCACCGGGTCGATCGCCATCCCGGTCGCCGCGGCGGCGCGGTGCAGCCGCGTCCAGCCGGGGTCCTCGACGGCCAGCCGCGTGACCCCCTTCGCCCGCAGGGCCCGGCAGACCCGGGTCACGCCGTCGGTGACGCCACCGCAGACCACGACGTCGTCCACCTCGGCGCCGCGGACCCGCCGCAGGTAGCCGGCGAGGGTCGCGCGCAGCCGCGGGTGACCGGCCGGATCGGGCAGGCCGAAGTCGGTGTGCGGCACGGTCGTGAGCACCCCGCGAACGGCGTCGGACCACCGCTGCCGGGGGAAGTGCCGCAGGTCGGGCAGCCCGGGCGCGAGGTCGTGGCGCGGCTGCGGCCGCCGGGGGAGTGGCCTCGCCGCGACGGCGTCCCCGACCCGCCGGACCCGGGTGGCGGAACCGGTGCGCCCGTCGAGGTAGCCCTCGGCGACGAGCTGGGCGTAGGCCTGCGTGACGACCCACCGCGAGCACCCGAGGTCGGCGGCGAGCTGCCGGCTCGGCGGCACGGCCACCCCGTCTTCGAGCCCGCGGATCGCCTTGCGCAGGGCACGCGCGAGCTGCGCGTGTTTCGGTCCCGGCCCGCTCAGCTCCAGCAGGACGCCCCAATTGGTCTGCGATCCGGCCACGGGATTGGACTGTAGTACCGGACCGATTCGGCTTTACGTTCGTTGTCATGAAGAAGGTGGAACTGGGCCGGACCGGTCAGCACGTCAGCCAGGTGTCGCTGGGCTGCATGACGATGGGCACGTCGACCGGCGAACCGACGTCGGCCCGCATCCTGGACGCGTACCTCGACGCGGGCGGCGACTTCCTGGACACGGCGAACTGCTACGCGTGGTGGGCGCCGGACGCCGCCGGCGGCGAAAGCGAGTCCCTGCTCGGCAAGCTGTTGCGCGGCCGGCGTGACCGGGTCTTCCTGGCGACGAAGGTGTCGGCGGGCATCACGGACCTGCCGGCGGCCCGCGCGGCCCGGCACGCGGACGGCACGGTGGACTGGGACGCGGTGGAGCGCACGTTCGAGGGCGCGAGCGCCGCGGTGATCGAACGCGAAGCCGAGGCGAGCCTGCGCCGGCTGGGCACCGACCACATCGACCTGTACTACGTCCACGTCGACGACCGGCGCACCCCGCTCGAGGAGACACTGTCCGCTTTGGACGGACTGGTGCGGTCGGGCAAGGTGCGGTACGTCGGCTGGAGCAACGTCCGCACCTGGCGCCTGGAACGGATCCGCTCCCTGGCGCTGGCGAACGGCTGGGCGTCGCCGGTGGCGGTCCAGGTCCAGCACTCGTACCTGCGGCCCACCGGCGCCGACGTCCCGTCGATCGCGGGCGCCGAGCTGCTGGACTGGCTGTCCCTGCACCCGGACGTCTCGCTGGCGGCGTATTCCTCGCTGCTGCGCGGGATCTACGACGACGCGGCCTACCGGGAGTCCACTCCGGTCTGGCGCGCGTACGCCGGCCCCGATTCGGAAGCGCGGCTGGCCGCGGTGGCGAAGGTGGCTTCGGAGCTGGGCGCGTCCGGCAACCAGGTGGCGCTGGCGTGGCTGGTCCACAAGGGAGTGATCCCGCTGATCGGCCCGCGCACCTGGGAGCACTACGAGTCGATCGCGCCGGCGTTCACCCTGGAGCTTCCCGAGGCTCATGTGTCCCTTTTGGACAATGCCTGATCAGTCCAGCAGCCGCTGTTCCTTGGCCACGGCGACGGCTCCCGCCCGGGTGTCCACTTCGAGCTTGGCGTAGATCCGGCTCAGGTGGGTCTTGACCGTCGCCTCGCTGATGAACAGCGTCTTGGCGATCTCCTTGTTGCCCAGTCCCTGGGCGAGCCGGCGGAGGATGTCGCGTTCGCGGCCGGTGAGCGACGGCCGCGGCGCGCGCAGCTGCGCCATCATGCGGTCGGCGACCGGTGGCGACACCGCCGTGCGCCCGGCCGCGGCGGCCTCGATCGCCGCGTACAGCTCGGTGGCGGACCCGGCTTTCAGCAGGTAGCCGGTGGCCCCGGCGGCGATCGCGCGGCTGATGTCCGCGTCGGTGTCGTAGGTGGTCAGCACCAGGATCCGGGGCGCGCTGGGGGTGCTCCGGATCCGCCGCGTCGCCTCGATCCCGTCGATGCCGGCGCCGAGCTGGATGTCCATCAGCACGACGTCCGGGTGCAGGGCGGCGGCGGTCGCGACGGCTTCCTCCCCGCTCGCGCTCTCGCCGACGACGTCGATGCCGTCGGCGCCCGCCAGCAGCGCGCGCAGCCCGGCGCGCACGACGGCGTGGTCGTCGCAGACCAGAACCCTGATCACGAGGCGTCCTCCAGCGGGATCGCGGCCGAAACGACCGTGCCCTGGCCGGGCGCGGACTCGACGGTCAGCCTGCCACCGAGCTGCTGGGCGCGGACGCGCATGGCCGGCAGCCCGTGTCCGCGCTCGCCTTCGGCCGCCGTTTCCACGAATCCGCGGCCGTCGTCGGCGACGTCCAGCACGACCTGGTCGTCGAGGTAGGTGAGGGTGAGCACGACCTGGCCCGCGTCCGCGTGTTCGCGCGCGTTGGCCAGCGCGCCCTGGGCGATCCGGACCACAGTGGACTGGACACGGTCCGGCAGCGGCGGCTCGGCGCCGTCGATCCGGATTTCGACCGGCACCCCGGCCCGGGCGGCGACGGCCCGCAAGGCTTCTTCGAGCGTGGCGCCGGCGAGGTCGGCGGGCGCCAGGTCCTGGACGAGCCGCCGCGCTTCGGAAAGGTTGGCCGCGCCGACGCGCTCGGCGGCGCGGAGGTGTTCACGGGCCAGCTCGGGGCGGTCCCACGCCTGGTCGGCGGCCTGCAGGAGCATCGCTTGACTGGACAGGCCCTGCGCGAGCGCGTCGTGGATCTCCCGGGACACCCGGCCGCGTTCGGCGAGCACGCCGGCACGTCGTTCCGACTCGCGCAGCCGCTCGGCTTGCCGCCGCATGTAGGTGATCACCGCGGCGGTGACCACGGCGATCGCGACCGGCACGATGGTGAGGTTGGGGTCGAAGCCGTCGGCCAGCCGGTTCTGCGAAACGACCACCAGCGCCGTGACCACGGCGACCAGGGCGAGCGCTTGCCCGGTCGGCAGCGTGCGCAGGCCGGTGACCAGCAGCGGGATCGCCGACCACGCGAAGCTGGGGGCGAGCACCACCAGCACCACCCACAGCGCCAGGACCACGGTCAGCCAAGCCAGGTGCCGGTCGACGAGCAGGCCGGCGCCGTACGCGACGACCAGCGCCGCGGTGAACCCGATCACCCACGGCGCCAGGGGATTGCCGTCGTGGCGGGTGAGGAACCGGACGGCCGAGCCGAGCACCAGCAGGAAGAACGCGGAGTGCATGGCCGCGGCGAGCCACCGCGCGTCGGCGTCCTTCATGTCTCCCATGCTGGCTCCTTCCTCGTCCGGCACCAGCGTCGACCCGGCCCGGAGGCCGCGCATCAGCCGATCGGATGACCCCGGTGTCAGCCGGGACGCCGACCGGATCCACCCGGTGCCGGGCTGAAGCTGGAGTCGTCGAACCCCGTACTGACAAGGAGCACAGCATGAACCCGACCCGCATCCGCGTCGCCGCCGCCGTCGCCGGGCTCGCCGCCGTCGGTGGTGTTTCGTTCGCCGCGGTCCCGGCCACCGCCGCGCCCGCCCCGGCCGCGCCCAAGGGCGTCGTCGAGACGTCGCACCTGTCGATCGCGGCCGCTTCGAAGGCCGCGCAGGCCGCCTTGGACGCCGCCGGCAGGGCGGGCCAGCACGTGTCGGTCGCCGTGGTGGACCGCGACGGCAACACCGTCGTGACGCTGCGCGGCGACGGCGCCGGCCCGCAGTCCTACAGCTCGGCGCAGGAGAAGGCGTTCACGGCGGTGTCGTGGAACGCGAAGACGTCCGAACTGGTGGGCCGCCTGCAGCAGGCCCCGACGCTGAAGGACATCGACGGCACCCTGTTCCTGGCCGGCGCGGTCCCGGTCACGGCCGGTGGCGCCCCGATCGCCGCGGTGGGCGTCGCGGGTGCGCCGTCCGGGGCGCAGGACGAGGCGTTCGCCCAGGCCGGTGTGGACGCGCTCGGCAAGTAGCGTGTCCCCGGTGTTCAGCCACGTCCGCCCGTGGGGCCGGCGAGCGCAGCGACGTCGAGCGACCTGGGCTCGATCTCCGAGCCGTGGCGGACGGCCTGTCGGTGGTCAAGCGCCAGCGAGCAGCGCGGCGACGCTCGGCTTGTGTTCGTCGCGCCGCCGCCAGGTCATGGTGACGTCGGTGGTCGCGCCGGCCAGCGGGACGGCGACGGCGCCGGGGTGGGCGGCCATGGCGGGCACGATCCCGCACCCCATCCCGGCGGCGACGCACCGGCCGAGCGCGGCGAGGCTGCCGACCTCGGTGTCGATGACGGGTCCGTCGATCCGGTCCAGCATTTCCCGGAACCCGCAGCCCTTCGGCGTCGCCAGGAACCCGACACCGCGGAGGTCTTCCGGAACGATCTTCTCCTTGCCCGCCAACGGATGTCCGGGTGGGGCGATGACGACCAGCGGTTCCTCGCCGAGCGTCCGGCTGGCGAAGACGGGATCCTCCGGGGCGTCGCCGAAGGTGAAGCAAACGTCCATTTCGGACTCCCGGACCCCGCGGTACAGCTCGCCGCGGCCGCCCTCCTTCAGGGTCAGCCGGACGCGGGGCCACCGCGTCCGGTAGTCGCTGAGGATGCCGGGAACCCAGTGGGCACAAAGGGTTTCGAGCGCGCCGATGATCAGCGTCCCGTCCGGTTCGCCGCGTTCGCCGTCGACGGCGGCCCTGGCTTCCTCGACGAGTTCGAGCACCTGGTCGGCGTACCCGGACAACCGCTTCCCGGCGGCGGTGAGCGTCCGGTCGGTCCGGTCGAAGAGCTTGGCGCCGAGTTCGGCTTCGAGGGCTTGGAGCTGTTCGCTGACGCTGGACTGCGCGTAGTGCAGCTCGGCGGCGGCGTGGGTGAGGTTGAGCGTCCGCGCCACGACGCGGAAGGTGCGCAGGTGACGCAGTTCCATGAGGACCCCCATCGGCGTTCCCGATACCCGCCATCGTAACTCCCCGCTTCCGATGGTGTCACGGAGAGTCCAGGCTTTCCGGTGTGGCAAGACTTCTCACGGGCCTATCGCTGGGCTACTTCCTGGTCATGCTGGACACGACGATCGTGACGGTGGCGTTGCCGTCCATGTCGCCGTCTTTGGCTGAACAGCAATGGATTTCCAACGGCTACACGCTGACGTTCGCGGCGCTCCTGTTGACGGCGGGAGCGTGGTCGGACCGCTTCGGCGCCCGCCGCGTGTTCTTCACGGGTTTGCTGTCGTTCGCCGCGTTAGCCTTGCTGTCCGCGGTTTCCCCGTCCCCGGTCGCACTGATCGCTCTGCGCGCGTTGCTCGGCGTGGCGGGTGCGCTGCTGGTGCCGTCCTCGCTGTCCCTGATCGCTTCGGCCTATCCCGTGCCCGCCGCTCGTGCGAAGGCGATGGGCGTGTGGGCGGCGGTGAGCGGAACGGGCCTGGTGGCGGGCCCGCTGCTGGGCGGTCTCCTGACGCAGGCCTTCGGGTGGCGCGCGATCTTCCTGGTGAACGTCCCGGTGGCGGTGCTCGCGCTGGCGTTGTCCCGCTCGGCTCCGGCGACGCCACCCAAGCCGGGCCGGGTCGACTGGGCCGGCCAGATATCGGCCGTGGTCGCTTTGTCGACATTGACGTACGCGCTGGTGGAGTCGGCCTTCTGGCTGCTTCCGCTGTCCTTGGCGGCGGCAGCGGTGTTCGTGGCGGCGCAACGCCGCCCGGACGCGATGCTGCCGGTATCGCTGCTGTCCAGGAACCTCCTGGCGGGCGCGATCGTGAACTTCGGTTTGTCGGGTGTGCTGTTCGTGCTGTCGCTGTACTTCCAGCAGTCCCGCGGATATTCACCTTCGGCGACGGGGTTGGCTTTCCTGCCCTTGACCATCCCGACGGCGTTCAACCCCATCTTCACGGGCCGGTTGGTGGCCCGGATCGGCTCGCGTGTTCCCGCGGTATCGGGTTTCTCGCTGATGTCGTCAGGCGCGTTGCTCCAGGCGTTCTTTCCGGCATTGTCGGTCGCCGCGTTGGCGTTGCTGGGGTTCGGCGTCTCGCTGGCGATCCCGTCACTGCTGACCGCCGTGGTCGGCTCGGCACCGCGTGAGCTGGCCGGAATCGCGGGCGGAGCACTGAACTCGTCCCGCCAGACGGGCGCGGTCCTGGGGGTGGCGGTCCTGGGAGCTCTTCTGAACGCGACTTCGGCGACGACGGCGTTGGCCGTGACCGGCCTCGTGTTGCTCGCCGGTGGATTGGTTGCGGCGGGGGAGAGTCGGACCCGGTGACTGTCTACTTTTTAGCCTCTTTTTGGACAATAGCGTTCTTGTTGGCCAGTTTTTTGTTCTGGTGTGCCACCGTCTTGCCTGCTTATCATCGACCGCGTGTCCGGCTACCAGTACGATGTGTTCATCAGCTACAGCCGCCGTGGTAGCGCGCCGAAATGGCTGATGAACAACTTCCTCCCCAGCCTTGTCGACTGTCTCATTGACGAGCTCGGCCCGGAGCCGGCGGTCTTCCTCGACACGTCGATGCCACGAGGTGTGCACTGGCCCGCTCAGCTGGAAAAAGCTCTGCGCTGCAGCAAGATCATGATCGCGGTGTTGTCGGCGCCGTACTTCGTGTCGAGTTGGTGCATGGCCGAGTGGGAGAGCATGGCGGCGAGAGAAGGCCTTCTGGGGCTGGCCAGTCCGCAGCGGCCGCAAGGGTTGATATACCCCATCCGGTATTCCGACTCGCTCAAGTTCGAGAGCGAGAAGCAGCTGCGGTCGTGGTGGGATTTCAAGGGGCTTGACAACCCGAACAAGGGGTTTCAAGAGAGCCGGGACTGGCACCCGTTCCAGCAGAAAGTCAGGCAGTGCGCGCAGGATCTCGCCGAGCTGCTGGACCAAGTGCCGCCGTGGCGGCCCGACTGGCCGGTCATCGAGCGCCCCGATCCTCCACTGCCGCCTCCGCCGACGATTCCGAGGTTCGACCCATGACGGGGTCCGTGGTCACCTTCTACTCGTACAAAGGCGGGGTCGGACGCAGTTTCACGCTGGCCAACGTCGCCGTTCTGCTTGCTCGTTGGGGTTATCGAGTGCTCACCCTCGACTGGGACCTGGAGGCGCCCGGTTTGCTCCACTACTTCGGGCCACGCCTCTCAGAAGCTCCTCGAGGTGGTGTGATCGACCTCGCCTCCGACTTCCTCGCGGGCGCGGAAGGGCCCAGCGCGCACGCTGTCAGGGTCGATCTCGCTGAGCGAGGCACCGTGGACCTGCTCGCCGCTGGTCTGCAGGACTCGACCTACACCCGCCGTGTGCAAAGCATCGACTGGGAGGATCTGTACCGTCGAGGGTTCGCCGACTTTCTGGAACGGTGTCGCGAGCAGTGGACCGAAGACTACGACTTCGTGCTGATCGACAGCAGGACCGGTATCTCGGACATCGCCGGCATCTGCACTGCGCAGCTACCCGACCGGCTCGTCGTGCTTTTCACCGCCAACGACCAGAGCGTCGATGGCGCGGTCGACATCGCTCGTCGCGCCAACGTCGCGCGTGACCGGCTGCCTTACGACCGTCCGCCCCACCTGGTCTTGCCGATCTTGTCGCGGCTCGACAACCGCGTCGAGTACCAACGGGCGGAGCACTGGCAGGAAAAGTGCGCTGAGTCGACTGCAGAGCTGTTCCGGAACTGGCTGGCGAAGAGCGTGACGCAACAACAAATGTTGCGACACCTCACGGTCCCTTATGTTTCTTACTGGAGCTTCGGTGAGTACTTGCCGGTGACCGAGGAGACAACGCCTTCCGCCGATCAGATCTCCTTCGCCTTGGAGACCATCGCCGCGGTGATCGCGCAGCAGTTCGAACGCACGGACCTGCTCGCGGACAACCGGGACGCCTACGTGGCAGCCGCTCGTACTCAACGACGTTCATACGATTGGGACGTTCTGGTTTCGGTGCCGCATCAGGAGCCTGCGGCTTCCGCGGAACTCATCGCCGAGCTCGTCGAATCGGGCTTGCGCGTGGTCCGGTCTCGGTCGAGCGATCCAGGGTGGGCCATGGAGCTGCCGGCCGATCCGGCCAAGCATCTCTGCCTGGTGGTGGACGGCAAGGTCAGTCGCTGGCAGGCCAGCGAAGCGGAGCGATTCCTCCGGCACACCCTTGACATCGGCAGTGATCGGCAGCTGTTCTGCGTGGTCACCCGCAAGCCCGATCCGGAGCAGCTTCCGCCGTTCCTGCGCAACCAGCATTTCTTCGAACTGAATGCGAACAACCGCCCCGATCGCGTGGCTCGGCAGCTGTACGAAATCATCACCGACGCACCTACCCGCCGTTCCGGAGCCGATCAGGCCGCTCTTCGCGAAGCGGCCGCGGTACTGCGCTCGGTGCCGGCGGAGGTCGCGGGGTCCAGTAGATGGGTCCTCATCGAGCAGACCGTTCGTGACATGGCGTCGGCCCTGGATGACGGCGATCTCCTGCTGCTCACGGACCTGGCCGTCGACCTGCAGCACCTCAATCACGTTCGCGCGAACGGAAGCCGCGTCGCGGTGCCCGAGGCGCTTCAGTCGCGAATCACCGATCTGCTCCTGCGGATCGATCGGCGCATCGAGTTCTCGACCAGATGAGGAGTGGGTATGGCAGACAAGTTCGGAAGTCCCGAGCAGGCCACGTTGTTCGTACTGCTGCTGCACGAAGGAGAGATGCCGAATTCGGTGCTCAAGAAGGAACACGGAGTGGACCTTCCGAAGCCCGAGCGGATCAAACTGAACTCGGCCGGCGTGATCGAGACCCGCGAGCAGAGCAGGCGGCTCTTCCATCGGATCACGCCGAAGGGAGAAGACTGGTGTGAGCGCGCATTGGCCGAGATCGAAACACCGCCGCGGTCCAGCGGCTTGGCGAAGGTCGGCTTCGAGATGCTGCGGCGTTGCGTTCGCTACGCGCGTGAGAACAAGATCCCGATCGCCGAGCTGATCAGCATCTCGGGAGGTCTCGAAGACCTGATCCGGAAAGTCTACCTGGAGCTCGCGGGCCGGCCTCAGGACTGGGTGCGGCTCGCCCAGCTTCGTCCAAAGCTCAACGGGGCAGGTAAGGACGAGGTGGATCAGGTGCTTCTGGGCATGGCGAAGACCGGGCGAGTTCACCTCGCCCCCGACTCCGACCGCCGGGGGCTCACCGACGCCGACCGCGGTGCGGCGATCCGCATCGCCGGGGAAGACAATCACTTCTTGGCAATCGAGGCGTCATGATCGACGGCCAGCGTCAGGCTCTCGCCGCAGTGAGGTTCAACTCGGTCGAGGGGCCGGACGATGTCTGGGGCGCGTCACCGTTTCACGTGGACGGTCTGCACGCCAGAGCCTTGGATGACATGCGAGCGAGCATCTCGGATGCGAGAAGGAGCAAGGGGCCGAGTCCTACCGGAGTCACCCTCCACGGACGTAAAGGCGCCGGCAAAACCCACCTGCTCGGTCGCGTGCGCCGCGTCGTGCAAGAGGAAGAAGGCTACTTTTTCCTCATCGATCTCACCACGGGAGCCGCGTTCTGGGATGACGTTCTTCGCGGCATGCGCGGTGAGCTGTACCGCAAAGGGGACGACGGCGAGCTGCAGCTGACCAAGTTGCTGAGCCGGCTTTGCGTCCAAGGCGATGTGTCCGATCCGGTGGCAAAAGCCGTTACCGGTCAAGCCGACCTCACGGTTGACGACCTGAACGGCTTCATCGGGGCCGTGCGCCGACTCGATGCTCTGGTGGCCGCCGAGTGTTCGGACACCGTTCGTGCCCTCGTGCTCTACGCCGCCAACGACGTGACGCTGATGGGCATCGGCAAGGAATACCTTTCCGGAAAGCCCGAGTCCACCAGGGGAGAACGCAGGCCGTGGGGTCTGCGTTCCGAACCGAAGGCCCGCCGCGAACTGGTGACCGAGATTTCCCGGGTGCTCGCGCTCACCGGACCGAGCGTGGCAGCGATCGACCAGCTGGACTCGTTGATCACCAAGGCCGACCACGGCGATGGCGAACCTTCGGCGGAAACCGCCGGTGAGCTGGCGATCATCGCCGATGGCCTCACTCAGCTGCGGGAGACCACGAGACGGACGCTCTCGATCGTGGCGTGTTTGCCCACCACCTGGCAGATGCTGCGGGACGAAGCCGCGGATTCGTTTGACGACCGGTTCCCGGTGACCCTCACCCTCGGCACGATCGTCGACCCGGAACTCGGCCGCAAGCTGGTCGAGAAGTGGCTGGGGGTGATCTACCAGGGCATCGGCTTCGACCCGCCGCACGCCACCTGGCCGGTGGCGAAGTCGGCGTTCGACGAGCCGTGGGAGATGTACACGCCTCGTCAGCTGCTGCTGCGCATCCAGAAGCACGCGAGCGCGTGCCTGCACGGTGAGATTCGTGAACTCACCGCGTTCGCCGACGAACCGGATGTGCCTGTCGCGGTTCCACCGCGCGGCGGGAGCGAAGCTCCCTATTTCGGCGAACTCGACCGGCAGTTCGCGAAGCTGTGCAAACGTGCCGACGTCGAGTCCGCGATGCACAAGAACTCCGTCGACAAGATCATGCCGAATCTCGTCCAGGCCGCACTGCGGTCGTGGATCGCCGAAGTCGGCAACGACGATCGGTCCTGGGCGACCGAAGGCGTCGACGGAACCGGTGATCTGCACGCCGGACTGCGGCGGACGGTCGATGAGGAGGACGATCACTGGGAACTGTGGGTGTTCCGTGCAATCGGCGCCCCGCAGCACGGCAACAGCGTGATCCGGCAGGTGAGGGCGGCCGTTTCGGCCGCGGCGGTCGGGACCGGGGTGCACAACAGGCATCTCGTGCTGATCCACTACGGCCCCGACAAGGCGGGGGGCTGGACTGGACAGAAGACGCGAGCTGAGGTCAAAGAGCTCGGCGCGTTGGGCAGTCCCCGGCTGGAGATCACCGCCGACGACATCCGTACCTTCTACGCGCTCAGCCAGATGCTTTCCCAGCAGACCTATCAGTTGCTGGATTGGCTCGTCTCGCGGAAGCCCGCCAGCAAGACCGATATCCTGCGGAAGCTCCTGCCGGAGACGGGCGTTTCCCGCGGAGCGCAGCGAGAAACCCGACCCCCGCCGGAAGTGGCGGAAAAAACCACGGTGCCAGAGCAAAAACTCGGCGCGATCACCCTGGGTGTCGACGGCGAAATCTCCATCGAACTCGAGTCACTTCGCAAACACGCCGTCATCTTCGCCGGCTCCGGTACCGGAAAGACCGTTCTCCTCCGCCGTATCATCGAGGAGTGCGCCCGCCAAGGCGTCTCCGCCATCGTCTTGGACCCGAACAACGACCTCGCGCGACTCGGCGACGCCTGGCCGGAACCTCCGAAGGACTGGCGCCCCGGCGACGCCGACAGCGCCGCCGACTACCTCGCCAACACCGAAATAGTCGTCTGGACGCCCGGGCGGGCTGCTGGGCGGCCGCTCAGCTTCCATCCCCTTCCGGACTTCGCCGGGGTGCGGGACGACGAAGACGAGTTCGCCGCAGCCATCGAAGCAGCTGTTGCGAGGCTGATCCCGCACGCCCGGCTGACTGGTGCGGCGAAGGGAGCCGCGCGCGGGAAGGCCGTCCTCAGAGAAGCGCTGATGCACTACGCGAAAGGGGATTCCCGCAGTCTCCCCGAGTTCGTCGACGTCCTGGCCGACCTGCCCGTCGGTGTCAGCAAGCTGGCCACCGGCACCAAGACCGCCGCCGACCTGGCCGAGACGCTGCGGGCCGCGATGGTAAACGATCCGCTGCTCGGCGGGGCCGGCGAACCGGCCGATCCCGCCGTGCTGTTCACACCGTCGCCTGGCAAACGGGCTCGGATCTCGGTCGTGAGTTTCATCGGACTGCCATCGGAGGAGCAGCGGCAGGGCTTCGTCAGCCAGCTCCAGCTGGAGGTGTTCGCCTGGATCAAGCGCCACCCAGCGTCCGACCGGCCCCTAGGCGGACTGTTCGTCATGGACGAAGCTCAGACCATCGCCCCGTCCGGGGCTGGGACCGCGAGCACGCAAAGCACGATCATGCTCGCCTCCCAGGCCCGCAAGTACGGGCTCGGCCTGCTCCTCGCGACACAGGCGCCGAAGGGCCTGCACAACCAGATCACCGGTAACGCGACGACGCAGTTCTTCGGCCGGCTGAACAGCCCGGCGCAGGTCGCCGCCGCGAACGAAATGGCCAGGGCCAAGGGCAGCACCGTCGGGGACATCTCGCGGCTGGAACGCGGGCAGTTCTACGTCACCGGCGAGTCGTTCGGATTCCGCATCATGCGGGCCCCCCTCTGCCTGAGTCACCACCCACCCAGCCCGTTGCGCCTGGAAGAGGTCCTCGACCGCGCTCGCGACGGCCGCTGACCAAAGAGACCGCGCTCCAAGGGGAGCGCGGTCTCTTTTGCGTTGACTGTTTCCTGTTGTATCAGGAAACAGTCAACTCCTTGTTGTCGAATCGCTGGTGACGAATCCTGATTGCAGGGCGCGGAAATACCGCGAAAAACCCTGAAAATCACCGCCTCCAAGGAGGATTCGTCATGCCCAAGAAGCTGGCCAAGATCGCCGGCCCGGTGCTCGCCCTCTGCATCGTCGCCGCGGCGCCGATCATCGGTTCCACCACTGCGTCCGCGGACGGCGGCGGCAGCACCCCGCCGTCGAGCAGCACCCCGCCGCCGGCGGGGACCGACGGCAACCCCTGGCACGGTTGATCCGCTCGCCGGGCCGGCCGCGAACCGGCCGGCCCGGTCACCGCGTGGCGCAGCAGTCCAGCGCCGCGCGTTCGGCGCGCACCTCGCCGGCGTCCGGCAGGCCGAGTTCGGCGAACGCGGTCTCGGCCGCGTCCCAGTGTTCGCCGGCGCGGTCGTGCTCGCCCATCGCGTGCAGCGTCTGCGCGACACCCCGGTGGGCCCGGGCCTGGTAGGTGCGGTTCCCGGCACCGATGGCCAGGTCCAGCGCCGCTTCGGACGCCGTCAAGGCGTCCTGCCGGGCGCCCCGGGCCAGCGCGGTCGCACCGCGGTCGAGGTAGAGCTGGGTGCGCAGGTCGGCGTCCGGTACGTTCGCCGCCACCTCGCGCGCCTTGTCGTGGTAGCGCACCGCCTGGGTGAACCGGCCCTGCTTGCGGTGCACGTTGCCGATGTTGTTGAGCGCGTAGGCCTCGACGCAGTGGTCGCCGACCTCGGCGGCGTGCCCGTGCGCCTCGGTGTAGCTGGCCAGCGCCTCCGGAAGGAGACCGAGATGCTCCTGCACGGACCCCAGGTTGTTCACCGCGTGCGCCAGACCCTGGACGTGCCCGACGTCGCGCAGCAACCGCGCGGCCGCGGAATGCTGGCGCAGCGCGACGTCGAGGTTGCCGTGCAGCTCGTTGAGGTAGCCGAGCATGCTCAGCGCGTGGGCCTCGCCCCGCCGGTCTTCGCTCTGCTCGTACTTCTCCAGCGCGGCCTCGAGGTGGGCGATCGCCTGTTCGTGCTTGCCCAGCTCCATCGTCGGGATCGCGAGCGCGCACAGCGTCGCCGCCTCGCCCCGCGGGTCGCCGAGGCGCCGCCACTTCGGCAACGCGCGCGCGGCCAGCTCCAGCGCCTGCGCGAGGTGCCCGCGCCGGTCGTTCGCGGTGGCCAGCCGGAGCAGGACGTGCGCCTGGCCCTGGTCGTTGCCGGGGTCGGCCGAGACGGTCTCCCACGCGAGTTCGAGCGTCCCGATCCAGTCTTCGAACTGGTTCGTCGTGTTGAAGTAGCGCCACAGCAGCACGGCCAGCCGCCAGGTGTGCTCGGGCAGGCCGTGGCGGGCGGCGTAGCGGATCGCGGCGACCAGGTTGTCCCGTTCGGCGACGATCCACCGCAGCCCGGCGGCTTCGTCGGCGAACTTCGGCGTCACCGGGCAGGAGCGGCCGGGGGCCGGCAGCTGCGCCCGGTCGAACGGGTACGCGGCGCCGACCGCGGCCGCCAGCGTCACGAGGTAGAAGTCGAGCAGCCGCACGAGCGCCTGCTCCGACGCGGGCTCGACGGCGGCGAACTCCTTGAGCGGGTCCAGCATCTGGTACCGCTCGGGCGCGGCCTCTTCGAGCAGGCTGACCTCGTGCAGGTCGTCGAGCAGCAGCCGCGCCTCGGCGACGTCGCAGCCGGCCAGCGCCGCGCCGCCCGCGACGCCGACGTCCGGCCCCGGCAGGCTTCCGAGCAGGCGGAACATGGCGCGCTGCGGCTCGCCGAGCTGCTGGTAGGACACCCGGACCGCGGCGACGCCGTCGTCCTCGCCCCAGGGTCCGTCTTCTTCGAGCAGGTGCAGCAGGTGCGCCAGCGGCCACCGCTCGTGCCGCCGGAACAGCGCGGCCGCCACCCGGATCGGCATCGGCAGGTACCCGCAACGCTTGACGACCAGCGCGACGTCGGCCGCCCGCCCGCGCACCCGCGCCGGCCCGGTCAGCGCGGTGAAGAGCTCGGCCGCTTCGTCCGGCGGCAACGGCGAAAGCCGGACCGGCTCGCCGACGTCGCCCATCCGCCGGCTCGTGATGACGGCGAGGCAGCCGTCCGCTTCGGGCAGCAGCGGCCGGATCTGCTCCGGCGAAGCGGCGTTGTCCAGCACGACCAGCGTGCGCGTGCCCCACAACGTCGTCTGGTAGAGCGACGCCTTCCGGCCCACGGTGGCCGGGATCTGCTCCGCGGGCACGCCGAGCTCGACCAGCAGCTCGGTGAGCGCGTCGCCGACGCTGGTCTCCGAGACGCCGGGCGTGAAGCCGTTGAGGCGGGCCAGCAGCTGCCCGTCGGGGAAGCGGTCGCGCAGCCGGTGCGCCGCCTCGACGGCGAGGCCGGTCTTGCCGACGCCGGGCGCGCCGCTGACCCAGACCGCGCCCCGGCCGGCCGCGGCGGCCGCCTCGATCGTCGCGAGCTCGCCGGCGCGCCCGGTGAACCCTCCGGGCCGCGACGGCAGCGAGCTGGGCGGTTCCCCGTGCTCGGCGCGCGCGGCGAGGTTGCGCAGCACGGGACCGGGCTCCATCCGCAGCCCGGCGAGAGCGGCGCGGGTGCTCTCGAACACGCGGAGCGCGCCGATCTGGTCACCGCCGGCGAGCAGGGCGCGCATGAGCAGCCCGGCGTGCTTCTGGCTGGCGGGGTCGGAGCGGACGAGCGGCCGCAGCCGGTCGCGCGCCGAACGGTGGTCGCCGGTGTCGAGTTCGAGCTCGGCGAGGTCGCCGACGGCGTCGGGCAGGGTCTCCTCCGGGACGACGACCTCCGGCCCGCCGACGCGGTCGATGTCGATGTCCTCGAGGAACCGCCCCCGCCACAGGCCGACGGCCTCCCGCAGCAGTTCGATCTTCCGCCGTGGGTCATCGGCCCGGCTCGCCTCGGCGCGCAGCCGCTCGAAGCGGGCGGTGTCGAGCTGGTCGTCACCGAGCCGCAGGAGGTAGCCGGTGGGGGTGGTCTCGATGCTCACGCCGACGTCGCGCAGCCGTTTGACGTAGCCACGGACCAGGGTGGGTTTGGTTTCCCTCCCGGTCCAGACGATCTCGGTGAGCCGCGCGGTCGACACCGGCTTGTTCGCGTTGAGGAGCAGCACGACGAGGACGAACCGTTGCTGCTGGTCACCCAGCGGCACCAGCGCGTCGTCGTGCCACGCCTCCAGCGGGCCGAGCATCCGGAACTCCACGCAGCCTCCCCGGCGTCAGCTTGCATTCCCCCGTTGATGTCGCGCAATCGGCCGTCGGAGTTTCGGTAATCCGCATTTCTTGCACGTTCGATACACACCGGGTTGCGAGGCTTCCGCCGGTCGAATCAGGGGTGAAGGAGAAACCGGTATGGGGTCCGACGTGTTGCCGTGTTACGTGGCGTGCGACGTATCGCTTTCGATGGCCGACCACCTCGAAGAACTGAACCAGGGCCTGCGCGAGTTCCGCGGCGCGGTCCACGCGGACGCGTCGATCACCGACCGGGTGCTGTGCAGCGTGATCGGCTTCGGGGAGGAGCCGTCGCTGGTGCAGCGGATGCTCCCCATGGACGGCCTGGCGGACCTGCCCGCGCCCGGGGCGTGCGCGGGAACGAACTTCGGGCCGGTGTTCAAGTTCCTGCGGTCGGTCATCGACGAGGACCTGGGTTTGCTCGCGGCGCACCGGGTCCGGACGCACCGCCCGATGGTGTTCTTCCTGTCCGACGGCCAGCCGACGGACCCGGTGACCTGGCCGCCGGCGTTTTCGTGCCTGACGGACCCGGCCTGGTCACACCGCCCTCGAGTGGTGACGTTCGGAGTGGGCGACGCGGACGAAGAGGCGCTGAGCCGCATCGGCACGTTCCGCTGCTACCTGGGCCGCGACGGCGTCCGCGTGGGAACGGCGCTGATCGCGTCGGTGATGCACGTTCTGTCCACTTCCGGTCCACCGCCTGTCCGCAGGCTGTCCGGAAGGGGGTGCTGACGATGGAGACGCACTGAAGGAGAACGACTGTGGAGCGCGCAGAGCTGGTCCAGGAGCTGAAGACGCTGCGCAAGGGCCGAGGATTGGCGGGCCGCCTCGACGGCCGGGTGGGGCCGTCTTTGAGATCGGCCTGCGCGGTGTCCTCGGACGACGGCCAGGTGGCGATCCGGGAGAAGGTGTCGGGCCGCTTGACGGAGTGGGCGGCGGTTTTGCCGGACGACCTTCGCTTGGCGGCGCTGGCGGCCTTCGCGATTTGCGCGGAGGCCCGCCAGCCGCTGTACCAGGACAGGGTCCGCTGGGCGGCTTCCCAAGTGGACCGCGACCCGAGAACAGTCCGCCGTCGAGTGGACGAGGCGATCGTGTTGCTGGCGGAGATGGCGTCTGCGTCGTCTTCGCCCGCTCCCGCGTCATCCGACCGCTGGCACACGTCGTCGTTGTCGATCGCTTGCGTGGTGGACGAGCGTTTGGTCCTCGAGCAACGTCGGATCGTGGCGGTCCAGGAGGGTATCGAGTGCATCGACCTGGCGGTCTCGCTGCCTTCGGGTCGCCCTCCGGCCTCCGTTCTCTATGGCGGTTCGTTGGTAGACCGCGGGATGGAGACGTCTTCTCGCTGGGGCTACGCGCTGAAGCTGCCACGTCCGTTGTCCCGAGGGGAGACTTGGGAGACCGCGGTCCTGTTCCGGCCGTCGTCACTGCGGCCGTACATGGTTTCGGTGCCGCGGCAGCCTTGTGAGTCGTTCGACCTGCGGGTTCGGTTTGGGGCTTCCTGTCCGTCAGAGGTTCGGGTTCTGGAGGGAGCGTTTCAGCGGGACGTGTCGGACCCGGGGTTTCAGGGGCGTCCGGAGCAGGTGGACTCGACGGGGGAGGTCCACTTGCGATTCCGTGGCCTTACGCCGGGGCTTGCCTACGGCGCCCGCTGGCCACAACAGCCGTGAGTAGCTCGTTGTCGTCGTCGGCGGAGCGGGCAGCCGACAGAACCGTCGTCCGCTGGATTCTCGATGTCAGGAGTAAACCACTTGCCTGTGATTGACTTCGGCTGCTGGTCCGGTCTCGCTCGGACGGCGGTATGACCGCGAGACAACGTTTGCATCTCGTCTCGGAGTGAAGAAATATCCGAGGACGCTGCGTGATCGGCGACGATCGATCTCTGACCCGTTCGGTCCGATGACATCGGATCTTCGAAAGGGTTTGTTGAATAGGGCTGGACTGATCCGGGGAGGCGACATGCGTCGAGACCGAGGAGTTGCGCCGACGAACGGTGTGCTTGCATGCCCTGAGTGGTACCCGGCGTGAAGCCGAACAGGACGTGGGTCTACGCGCCGGAGCCCGAGACGTTGGATGCGCGCTGGGCGGTGTTGATCGGGGCGTCCCAACCTGAGAAGCCTGAGCTGTTGAAGGAGACAGCAGATACCAGAATGAACTCCGATAAGGCGAACGTGCCAGGTATGGCCGTGCATGCTGGACCTATCGGAGCGGAAGTTGGGTCGTGTCCCCCGGTGTGTCGTGTGGCGCACAGACCCTTCGACCGAAGGCGGGTGATCCCGGACAGCAGGTTCCATCATCGGCCAAGTCCGTCGCTGTGGTACACGTACTCCGGCAAGCAGATCTGCGTCGTCGAGCAGCACGCGCACCCCGTCACTGCGGGGCCGGCTTTGATTTTCTCTGCGCTGATCCCGGACATGGACTTCCATTCGGGCCGTGGGGGGCGGGTGCTTCCGCTGTACCGGGATGCGAGGGCGAGCGCGGTCAACGTCAGTCCCCGGCCTGCTCGAGCTTCTGTCGCGCCGGCTGAAGTGTGCGGTCGATGCCGAAGATCTAGTCGCTTACCTGACCGCCGTCACTGCGCATGATGGCTTCACCCGTCGCTTCGCCGGGGAACTGACGAAACCCGGAATACGGGTGCCCCTTACGGCAAGCCGCAACCTGTGGCGAGCAGCAGTGAATATGGGCCAGGAAGTGCTTTGGTTGCATACGTATGGTGAGCGAGGTGTAAATCCGGAAGCTGGTCGTCCCGCAGCTGCACCTCGGCTGGAGCCCGACCTTGAGCGGGATCTCTTCAGCGGCGCTGACTAACTCTGCGGGCGTTCGCGAGCGACAAGGTTGTTCCGTCGACAGCTTCGATCGAGGAGATCGGGCTGATCACTAGTAGCGGGAGACGATCTCCGTGTGTGCCCCCGGCAGGATTCGAACCTGCGACACCCGCTTTAGGAGAGCGGTGCTCTATCCCCTGAGCTACGAGGGCCTGCTGCTGCCAAGCCCAGCTTAGCTTGCCCGACGACGCCCCGGCAGCAGGGGCGACCAGACTCTCGTCGTCACCCAGGTGAGTGGTTCTTACCCGCGCCCAACAGTCGGGATACACCCAGCCGGACGGTCCACCGCACCTGACCTGGACGGACCAGTGCCTCACCTGGTCGTGTCTGGTTTCGAACTGCTGAACAACAGTAGGTAACCTTCGTTAACGGGACGCGGGGAGCCGCCTCCTACTGGCTGTTGCGGAGGGCTTCGTTGATCAAGCTCATGTTCGCCGACGACGAGGAACTGGTGCGCTCGGGGTTGCGCGCGATGATGTCCGGGGCTCAGGACATCGAGATCGTGGGCGAGGCCTCCGACGGCAGATCCGCAGTGGAGGTCGCCCGGCGGTACCACCCCGACGTTGCCCTGCTCGACATCAAGATGCGGGCCCCTGACGACGGCATTCGCGCCCTGCGGGCCATCCTCGCCCTGCCCGATCCGCCCACCGTTGCCATGCTGACCACCTTCGACATCGACGAATACGTCAGCCTTGCCCTCCGGCTCGGTGCCAACGGCTTCCTCCTCAAGGACATCGACCCCGCCGCCTTGCTGCGCGCGGTGCGGGACCTCGCCCGGGGCGGTGCCGTCCTCGATCCCGGCGTCGCCGCGCGGATGGTTCAGTCCCACCGGGACGAACAACGCGCTGCTCAGCCCGCCCGGAAGCTGCTCGCCTCACTGTCCGAACGCGAACGCGAGGTCGTCGCCTTGATCGGGCAGGGACTGAGCAACGCCGAGATCGGCGGGCGCCTCCACCTCTCCGAAGCCACCGTCAAGGGGTACGTCTCCGCCGTGCTCTCGAAGATCGGCGCCGCCAACCGCGTGCAGGCCGCTCTGCTGGCCTATCGCGGGGGCCTGCTCGACCAATAGAACATGCTGCTCACGGCGCTGGAGTTCCTCGGGCTCGTCGCCTTCGCGGCGTCCGGGGCGCTCGCCGCCGTGCGGGCTCGGCTCGACGTCTTCGGCGTCGTGGTCGTCGGGCTCACCACCGCGCTCGGCGGGGGCGTCATCAGGGACGTCCTGCTCGGCATCCACCCGCCCACGACGCTGCGGAACTGGCCCTACCTCGCCGTCTGCGCGGCGACCGCCCTGGTCGTCTTCGCCTTCCATCCGCAGGTCGCCCGGCTTCGGCGGGGCGTCCTGCTCGCCGACGCCCTCGGCCTCGGCGTCTTCGCCACCGCCGGCACGACCATCGCCCTCAACGCCGGCGCCACCGTCTACGCCGCGTGTCTGATCGGCATGACCACCGGCATCGGCGGCGGGGCCGTGCGCGATCTGCTGCTCCGGGAAATCCCCCTCGTCCTGCGGAAAGAGATCTACGCGATGGCCGCGCTGGCGGGCTCGGTGCTCGTCGCCGTCGGTCACGTTCTGCGACTGCCGGCCGGGCCGGTCACCGTCGTCGCGGCCGCGGGCGTGGTCGCGATCAGGATGATCGCGCTCTGGCGGCACTGGAACGCGCCCGTCGCGCGGGCACCGGAGTGAGGATTCTCTTTGTGTGTTCTGTGTGTGTTCTTAGGCGAGTCTCAGCACGCTGAGTAAGACTGACGCCATGCGCATCCTTGTGGTGGACGACGACCGCGCCGTCCGTGAGTCGCTCCGGCGGTCCCTGGAGTTCAACGGCTACCAGGTCGAGCTGGCCAGCGACGGTGCGCAGGCCCTGGAGGCGATCATCGCCGACCGGCCGGACGCGATGGTCCTCGACGTCATGATGCCCCGGCTCGACGGCCTCGAGGTGGCCCGCCGCCTGCGCAGCACCGGCGACGACCTGCCGATCCTCGTGCTCACCGCGCGCGACACCGTCTCCGACCGGGTGTCCGGGCTCGACGCCGGCGCCGACGACTACCTGCCGAAGCCGTTCGCGCTGGAGGAGCTGCTCGCCCGGCTGCGGGCGCTGCTGCGCCGCGCCAGCCCCGAGGCTCAGAACGGCCAGGCGTCGGAGATCTTGTCCTTCGCGGACCTGACGCTCGACCCTGGCACGCGCGAGGTCCGCCGCGGTGGCCGCGAGATCAGCCTGACCCGGACCGAATTCGCACTGCTGGAACTGTTCCTCTCCTACCCGAAGCACGTCCTCACGCGGGGCCGGATCCTGGAGGAAGTATGGGGTTACGACTTCCCGACGTCGGGCAACGCGCTGGAGGTCTACGTCGGCTACTTGCGCCGCAAGACGGAGGCCGAGGGGGAGCCGAGGCTGATCCACACGGTGCGGGGGGTGGGGTACGTCCTGAGGGAAACCCCACCGTGATCGACGCCGGCGAGCCCGGTGACCCCCGCGGCACGCGCTGGGGGACGCGCCGGTTCTCGCTGCGCGGCCGGGTGACGTTGCTCGCCGCCGCCTGCGTCGCCGGCGCTGTCGCGCTGGTGTCGATCGGCGCGTACATGGTCGTGCGCAGCAACCTCTACCAGCAGCTGGACGACGGCCTCATGGCCCGCGCACAGGCGGCCGTCGCGTCGCCGCAGGTGCAGACCGAGCTGCGGCAGGTGCCGGGTGCCTTCCTGGCCAGCGCCGACCTGCAGATCGGGCAGCTCAACGCCGCGCCCGACGTCGCGCACGCCGTGATGACCTACCCGCTGTCGAGCTCGGCGCCGCCGTTCGACCAGCGCGAGCTGGCCGTCGCGAACGGCGACTCGCCGGAGTCGATGCGGACGGACTTCCGCACCGACAGCCGCGTGGTCGCGCTGCCGTCCGGGCACGGCGAGGCGATCGTGCTGGCCCAGTCGATGGGCCCGACCAAGCGGACGCTGAACGAGCTCGCGCTGGTGCTGTTCCTGATCGGCGGCGCCGGCATCCTGGTCGCCGCCGCGGCGGGCACCGCGGTCGCGCGGGCCGGCCTGCGCCCGGTCGACCGGCTGACGTCGGCCGCCGAGCGCGTCGCCAAGACCGGTGACCTGCGGCCCATCCCGGTCAGCGGGGACGACGAGCTCGCGCGCCTCACCACGACCTTCAACACGATGCTCGGCACGGTCGCGGACTCGCAGGAACGCCAGCGCCAGCTGGTCGCGGACGCCGGCCACGAGCTGCGGACGCCGTTGACGTCGCTGCGCACCAACCTCGAGCTGCTGCTCGCCGCGAGCAAGCCGGGCGCGCCGCCGCTGCCGGACGAGGACCGCGTCGACATCATCGCCGACATCAGTGGCCAGCTCGACGAGCTGACGCAGCTCATCGGCGACCTCGTCGAGCTCGCGCGCCAGGACGAGCCGCGCGAGCGCTTCGAACGCGTCGAGCTGCTGGACGTCGTCGAGCGCGCGCTGGACCGGGCGCGGCGGCGGGCGGGGGAGATCAACTTCGACGTCTCGCTGCAGCCGTGGGTGCTCACCGGCGACAACAGCTCGCTCGAGCGCGCGGTGCTGAACCTGCTGGACAACGCGGTGAAGTTCTCGCCGCCGGACGCGACGGTCTGGGTGCGGCTCTACCCGCTCGGCGACGGCACGGCCGTCGTCGAGGTGGCCGACGCCGGCCCGGGCATCGCCGAAGAGGACCTGCCCAAGGTGTTCGACCGGTTCTACCGCTCGTCGGAGGCGCGGACGCTGCCCGGCTCCGGGCTCGGCCTGGCCATCGTGAAGCACGCGGCCGAGCGGCACGGCGGAGCCGTGTACGCCTCGCAGGCGCCGGAAGGCGGCGCGCTGATGACGATCCGGCTGCCGGGAGCACCGGGCTGACCGCTGCCCCGAGGTGGTGTTGTTCACCCGACGTGCGGCCCTCGATGTCATGACCTGCCGTTTCGAAGTTCACCCTCGCCGACCCTGCGAATCCTGTGTTGAATCGTGTAGGATTTTGTGTGGTTGATGACGGGGACGGAGTTGAACGGTGCTGGCGCGTCAGCGACAGGCGGTGATCCTGGAAGAGGCACGCCGGACCGGGGCGGTCCGGGTCAGTGACCTCGTGACCAGGCTGGGCGTGTCCGACATGACGGTGCGCCGCGACCTCGACGTCCTCGCCGGGCGCGGACTGGTCGAGAAGGTCTACGGCGGCGCCACCTCGGTGGTCGGCAAGAGCACCGACGAGCCCGGCTTCGAGGCGAAGTCCGTGCGCCAGCGCGCGCAGAAGGAGGCCATCGCCGACCTCGCCGCGACGCTCGTGCGGCCGGGTACCGCGATCGGCATCTCCGCCGGCACCACCACCTGGACGCTCGCCCGCGCGCTCGACGCCATCCCCGGGCTCACCATCGTGACCAACTCGATCCAGGTCGCCGACGTGCTCCGCGGGTCGACGCAGCCGGACCGCACCGTCGTGCTCACCGGCGGGGTGCGGACGCCGTCGGACGCGCTGGTCGGCCCGGTCGCCGTGCACAGCCTGCGGTCGCTGCACCTCGACGTCGTCTTCCTCGGCGTGCACGGGATGGCCGACGGGCCGGGGTTCACGACGCCGAACCTGACCGAGAGCGAGACCGACCGCGCGCTGGTCGAGGCCGGGCGCAAGCTGGTCGTGCTGGCCGACCACACCAAGTGGGGCACCGTCGGGATCTCCACGATCGCCGACCTGGACGAGGCCGACGTCGTCGTCACCGATGACGGGATTCCCGACGAGGCCAAGGAAGTACTCGCCGAACGGGCGGGGGAACTCATGATCGCCGAGACGGCGGAGACGGACGAGGCCCAAGAAGCGTGAAGCGCACCGTACGACACCTGGCCGACGGCCGGGAGATCATCTACTTCGACCAGCCCGGCGCGCCCGAGCGCGTCGCCGAGGACACCCGCGACCTGCCGCCGGTCGCCGCCGCGTCGGAGATCCGGCTGGACCCGCTGACCGGTGAGTGGGTCGCGATGGCCGCGCACCGGCAGACGCGGACGTACAAGCCGCCGGCGGACCTGTGCCCGTTGTGCCCGAGCAAGCCCGGCAAGCCGAGTGAGATCCCCGAAAGCGATTACGACGTCGTCGTCTTCGAGAACCGCTTCCCGTCCTTCGCCGAGGACGTCATCGGCGAGCCGTCCACTGTGGATGGTCTGGGGCTGGTGCCGGTGCGGCCCGGCCGCGGTCGCTGCGAGGTCGTCTGCTTCACCAGCGACCACGAGGGCGCTTTCTCGCGCCTGAGCCCGGAGCAGGTGCGGGCCGTCGTCGACGCGTGGGCCGACCGCACGGCGGCGCTGTCTGAAGTGCCCGGTGTGGAACAGGTCTTCCCGTTCGAGAACCGCGGCGAAGAGATCGGCGTCACGCTTTCGCACCCGCACGGCCAGATCTACGGCTACCCCTTCGTCACGCCCAAGACCGAGCGGATGCTCGACGTCGCCCGCGCCTACCAGGCCGAACACGGCCGCCCGGTGCTCGGCGACGTGCTGGCCGCGGAGCGGAAGTCCGGCGCGCGCGTGGTGGCGTCCGGCGAGCACTGGACGGCGTACGTGCCGCCGGCGGCCCGCTGGCCGATCGAGGTGCACGTGGTGCCGCACCGGCAGGTCGCGGACATCCCCGAGCTGACCGACGCCGAGCGCGACGACTTCGCCGACGTCTACCTGGACGTGCTGCGCCGCTGCGACGCGCTGTACGACCGGCCGTTGCCGTACATCGCGGCGTGGCACCAGGCGCCGGTGCGCCGCGACCGCGAGCTCGGCTGGCTCCACCTGGAACTGTTCTCCGTGTTGCGCGCCAAGGACAAGCTGAAGTACCTGGCGGGGTCCGAATCGGGCATGGCGGTGTGGATCAACGACGCGACGCCGGAGCAGATCGCGGAACGGCTCCGCGCGGCGGGGTGATCCGGCCATACTCATCTCCGATGCACAGGTTCGGCTCAGGAACCTCTCAGGACCATCGCGCAAGGTGAGGACATGACCGAGAACGACCCCAGTTCGCACGACCCCGCGGCGCCGCGGCACCCCGAGACCGGCCAGCAGGCCGCTCAGGGCGGTTGGGCGGGGAGCCCGTACGGTGACCAGGCCGCCAAGCCCGAGTCCGGCGGTACGCCGCAGTACTCGGCGCCGGAGCCGTCCTACCACGCGGTGACCGGGGCCGATCCGTCCTACGGGACGCAGCAGACCGCGAACCCCTGGTCCGCGCAGGGGGCCGCGTCGGGCCAGACCCAGCAGAGCGTCTACCCGAACCCGAATCCGTACGCCCAGCCCGGCACGGCCGGCTACGGCACCCCGCCGGCGCCGGCCCAGCCGAAGCGCTCCGGCGGCAAGCTGCTCGCCGGTGTCGCGCTGGTCGCGCTGCTCGTCGGCGGCATCGCGGGCGGGGCCGTCGGGTACCTCACCGGTGGTACGTCCAACGGCCCGGTCGGCAACGCGCTCGACGCGCCGAAGCCGGCCCAGCAGACCGGCAACGCACCCGCCGGCTCGGTCGAGGCGGTCGCGCAGAAGCTGTCGCCCAGCGTCGTCGAGCTGCAGGTGAGCGGGCAGCAGGGGGCGGGCGAGGGCTCCGGGTTCGTCATCAGCACCGACGGATACGTCCTGACCAACAACCACGTCGTCGAGGTCGCCGCGAACGGCGGGCAGATCCGGGCCGTCTTCCAGGACGGCAAGAAGGCTGCCGCCAAGGTCGTCGGCCGCGACCCGACGACCGACATAGCGGTCGTCAAGGTCGACGGCGTCAGCAACCTGACCCCGGTGGAGATCGGCCGCTCCGACGACCTGCGCGTCGGCCAGTCGGTGGTCGCCATCGGCTCGCCGTTCGAGCTGGCCGGCACGGTCACCTCGGGCATCGTCAGCTCGCTGCACCGGCCGGTGCGCGCGGGCGGTGGCCAGGGCGGTCAGGAGACGGTGATGGACGCCGTCCAGACCGACGCGGCGATCAACCCGGGCAACTCGGGTGGCCCGCTGGCGAACATGTCCGGCCAGGTCATCGGCATCAACTCGGCGATCTACAGCCCGCAGTCGGGCCAGGGACAGGGCCAGGGCGGTTCCGAGAGCGGCAACGTCGGCATCGGGTTCGCCATCCCGATCGACCAGGCCCGCCGCACGGCGGACACGATCATCAAGACCGGCCAAGCGGTGCAGACCTACATCGGCGCCCAGGTCACCGACGCTCCCCAAGGCGGCGCGAAGCTCGGCGCCATCACCCCCGGCAGCCCGGCGGAGAAGGCCGGCCTCAAGTCCGGCGACGTCGTGACGAAGATCGACGACCGGAACATCGACACGTCCGACACGCTGGTGGCGGCGATCCGCACCCGCGCCCCGGACGAGAAGGCGACGTTCACCCTCGCGGACGGCCGCACGGTCGAGGTGACGCTCGGCGGCCAGCCGGTGCCGGCCAACTGATCCGCATCCGACGCTCGGCCGCCCTTGTGCGGCCGAGACCAAACATCGGCTCGACCCCCGCATCTCGGGGCCGGACCCCCAAGGCCACGCGCGACCCAGGCACTTCGATGCCGGTCGCGCGTGGCCGCATTTGTGGGTGGTGTCAGGCGCCGGGAGGACGGGGTTGCCTCGCGGGTGACTCGGCCGGCGTGGCTTGCGGGCCGGGAGGGGTGGCGGACGGCCGGGTGCTGGGCGGCTCGGTGGGTGGGCCAGGTGTGCCGGTAGGGGCGGTGGCGGTGTCGGGTGGCTCGGCCGGTGTGGCTTGCGGGCCGGTTCGCGCCTCTCGCGGCTCTGGAGAGGCGGCCTCCGGGCCTCGGCGGCGGGTCACCCGGCGGGCGAGCGGTGCCAGCAGAACCACGAGCCAGACCGCGGCCAGCGTCAGAGCCAAGCCCAGGGCCGGGTTGCCGTCGTGGAGGCCGGGCATCGGCGCGGTTCCGTACGGCCGCCAGAGCAGCGGGAACGCCACGATCAGCAGCACCCCCGTGATGACCGTTCCCGTGACCACCGGGACCCGCCACGGCCGTGGGACGATCCGGGACAGGGCGATGCCCAGCACCGCCGTCAGCGGGGCGATCACCCCGTCGTTGATCAGCGGGCCGCCGACGATCCAGCCGACCGTGCCGAACACGTCCGGGCGCAACGGCAGCGCGTACTCGGCGAACAGCACCACGCCCCACGCCAAGGCCGCTAGTCCCGGCAGGACGAGCAGCGCGCGAGCGGTCTTCACAGTGCCTCCAGCTTCGTTACCCACTTCGTCTGCAACACGCCCGGCCGGTTCGGGGCGATGATCCGGCACGGGAAGCCGTGGTCGAGGTCGAGCACCTCGCCGTTCAGCTCCAGGGCCAGCAGCGTCAGCTCGTCCGCCGTGTGCTCGCCGGGCAGGACGCTCACGCCGTACAGCCCGGAACGCTCCGAAGAGGACACTCGCACCGCCGTGCCCGGCGCCACGCCGACCGCTTTCAGCAACGCGGGCAGGGAGACCCCGCGCCAGGTCGCCGACTGGCTCCAGCCCTCCACGCAGGCGATCGGCAGCTCGGCCGTCGTCTGCGGCAGGGCGCGCAGCTCGTCGAGCGAGAACTCCTTCGTGCCGGCTGGTGTCACCACCGCGAGCCGCCACGACGGTGACCACGTGATGCCCGCGGCCGCCGCCGTGCGGTTCACCGGGAGGTCTTGCGTGCCCTTGCCCGTCTTCCAGGAGAGCCCGGAAACGCCGCGCAGGAACGGGACCGTCGCGCCGGCGGTGGCGACGACCGCGACGCCGGTCGCCAGCCCCGTCGTGCGGAGGAACCCGCGGCGCGACAGCCCGGCGGCCGGTGGCTCGTCCTCGGCCGTGCCGCGGGTCAGCGCCCGGCGGATGACCGGCAGCTTCACCGCGACGTGCACGAGGATCGACCCGATCGCCAGCCACGCCACCGCGTAGTGCACCTGCGGGAAGTAGAAGCCCCACGGGTAGTTCTGCGCGACGTTCAGCAGCCCGGTCGTCAGCTCGAAGAACGCCGCGCCCGAGAGAACCAGGATCGAGAGGCGTTCGAGCGCGTGCGGCAGCGAGCGGACGAGCGGACGGCCGAACAGCTTCGGGTAGACGCTCCACAGCTTCGCCAGCAGCAGCGGGATCGACGCGATGCCGGAGATGACGTGCAGCCCCTGCGTGACGCGGTAGAGCCCGACCGGGCGGCTGGGCCAGAAGAACCACGCGGGCGGGTGCTGGATCAGGTGGCTGATCAGGCCGGTCACGAAGCAGACGGTGAACGTGACCGCGAGCGCCAGGCCGATCTTCGACGTCACGCGCTCGTTGTGCGCCGGTGCCTTGAACTGGTCTTCCCGGGGAATCGGCAGCTTCACGGGCGCTCCAATCGCGCGAACCAGCGGTGGCCGTGCCGGGTGGTCCAATCGACGCGCAACCCGGCCCGCACGGCGACTTCGGCGATCGCGTCCACGCCGACCCACGCCCAGGTGAACCAGGCGACGTCGGCGTGCCCGGGCCGCAGCCGGACGCGCTCGTGCCGCAACCCGTGTCCGGGCGGTTCCAGCTCGACGAGGACGTCACCGTCGGCGGCGATCAGCCGCGCCACCCGGCGCAGCAGGACGACCGGGTCGCCACCGATGCCGATGTTGCCGTCGGCGAGCAGGGCGTGGCGCCACCGCCCTTCGCCGGGCACGCGGTCGAAGACGTTGCGGTGCAACGCACTCCCGCCGCGCCGCCGAGTCAGCCGGACGGCCGTGCGCGAGCTGTCCACGCCCAGCGCGACGACTCCGCGTCCGACCAGGGCCGCGGTGAGCCGGCCCGGGCCGCAGCCGATGTCGATGGTCGGGCCGGTGCAGGCGTCGAGCAGCACCTCGTCGCCGTCGGACGGCGCGGCCCAGCGCTCGACCGGCAGCTCCACCCGCTCGCCGTTCGCCAGTTCGAGCCAGCACCGGTGGCCGAGCAGACCGCGGTCGAACTCGTTGCCGAGAAGAGCCGTCTTCATGCGACCGCCTGCCCGCGCACCGCCGCGACGGCCCGGGCGAACCGGCCGTGCGGGCACAGCGCCGCCACCGCCCGGGCGTCCGCGATAGTGTCCACATCGGACAGTGTCGTGGCCCGCTGCGGGTGCAATCCGCACGCGGTGAGCGCGCGCACCGTGCGTTCGCCGGTGTCGGCACGGGACATCGGGACGCCCGCGAGGACCTGGGCGTGCCGCGGGTCGGCGAGTCCCAGCGCCCACCAGCCGCCGTCCTCGGCCGGCCCGAGCACCGAGTCGTGCCCGCCGTCCACGACCGGCGCGGCCGCCGCGGCGAGGGACTCCGGGGTGACCTGCGGGGTGTCCATGCCGATCTGGAGGATCGGCAGGCCCGAGTGCACCGCCGCCGCGTCCGCGTGGGCGTGCGCCAGCCGAGCCCCGAAGTCCCAGCCACGCTGGGGAATCGTGGTGACGTGGCGCAGCGCCGTCCCGATTTCGGGCGCCAGCGCGGCGGCGCCGAGGTCACCGGTCATCGCGACGACCGGCGCGGCGCCCGGCACCGCGCACACGGCGTCGAGCGTGTCCAGCAACGCGGCCGCGGCGATCCGCGCGGCCTGCGCCGGGGTCGCCGGCGGGGTCAGCCGGGTCTTGGCGAGCCCCGGCACCGGCGCCTTGGCCACGACCAGCAGCACGAACTTCGCCGTCATCGCGCCAGCACCCGCCCGAAGTCGCGGACCGCGCGCAGCGTGCCCCGCACCGAGCCGGACACCTTCGACTTCGTGCCTTTGGCGCGTTCGCCGTAGCGGACGTCGAACTCGCGCACCCGCCATCCCGCGCGCTGCGCCTTGATCAGCAGCTCGAGGGGGTAGCCGAACGCGCGGTCGGTGACGCCGAGGCCCAGCAGCGCCCGCCGGTCCGCGGCCCGCAGCGGCGCGATGTCCCGCACCGGCAACCCGCGCCCACGCAGCATCTGGGCCAGCACCACGTTCCCGGCACGCGCGTGCCACGGCCACACCCCGGGACCGGTCGGCACCCGTCGTCCGACGGCCAGGTCGGCGTCGGCCTCGACCGCGGTCACCAGCCGCGGCAGGTCACGGAGGTCCAGGGAGCCGTCGGCGTCGGCGAAGCACACGATGTCCGCGGTGGCGGCTTCGAGGCCCGTGTGCACGGCCGCGCCGTAACCGCGGCGCGGCTCGTGGACGACCTTCGCGCCGAGCGAGGCCGCCACTTCGGGCGAGCCGTCGGCCGAGCCGTTGTCGACCACGATCGCGCGGTAGCCCGGTGGCAGCCCGGCCAGCACACCGGGGAGGGCGCCCGCTTCGTCGAGGCAAGGGAGGACCACGTCCACTCCTGAGTCAGTCACGCGCCGACCGTAAGTCCGCGATGGACGGTGGAAAACCCTTGCACTCCTTACTGAATCATGACGAGTGACGAGTTCTTACCGGGTCGTTACGGCTGTCCCGGCGGGCCCGCGGAACCCGGCTCGCGGACTTATGGTGGACAGCGATGAGCGAGCCGAACCCGGCAGCCCGGCTCGCTGAGCCGCCTGCCCGCGAACCAGCTGCCCCGGCACCCGAGCCGTCCGGTCGCCGCGCCATCCGGGCCGATCTCCTCGCCGTCGCGGCGGTCGTGGTGCTCGTGGCCGCGGCCGCCGCGGTCGGCACCTACTACAACCGGCCGAACTCCGGCGTGATCATCTTCGTGTCGGCGCCGCCGCTGTTCGCGGACTGGCTGCCGCACGTCGGCCCGGGCTCGGTGTTCGCCGTCCTCGTCGCCGTCGCGGTCGTGCTGCACGGCCCGGCGCTGGCTGCCCGCCTCCGGTGGCGCCGGGCGCTCGCCGCCGGCTACCTGGCTTCGCTCGCCTGGATCTTCTCGCTGGCGATGGTCGACGGCTGGGGCCGCGGCTTCGCCGGGCACCTCACCATCCCGCAGGAGTACCTCCACGAGGTCCCCGGCATCACCGACATCCCGCGGATGCTGCGCGAGTTCTCCTCCCGCATCCTCGACTTCCAGCCGAACTCGTGGACGACGCACGTGTCCGGGCACCCGCCGGGCGCGACGCTCGTCTTCGTCTGGCTGGACCGGCTCGGCCTGCACGGCGGCGCTTGGGCCGCGACGGCCGTCGTGCTCGTCGGTGGCCTGGTCGCGGTGGCCGTGCCCGCGACGGTCGCCCTGCTCGGCCGGCCCGACGCGGCGCGCGCGGTGCTGCCCTTCGCGGTCCTGACCCCCGGCGCGGTGTGGATCGGCGTGTCGGCGGACGGCCTGTTCGCCGGGGTCACGGCGACCGGGCTGGCGCTGCTCGCCTTGTCCGCGCGCGGGTTCGCGGACGGCCGGAAGTACGGCGTGCCCGCCGGGCTGGCGGCCGGGGTGCTGCTCGGCTTCGGGATCTTCCTGTCCTACGGCCTGGTGCTGCTCGGCCTGCTCGCGGTGGCCGTGGCCGTCCTCGGCCGGCAGTGGCGGGCCGCCGCCCTGGCCATCGCCGCGGCGCTGGCTGTCGTCGGCGTCTTCGCCTGGGCGGGTTTCTGGTGGCTCGACGGCTACCACCTGGTCGTCGAGCGCTACTACCAGGGCGTCGCGCTGGTCCGGCCCTATTCGTACTGGGTGTGGGCGGACCTGGCCGCGGTGAGCATCGCCCTCGGCCCCGCCGTGGTGGCCGCTGTCCGGCGCGGCTTCGCCCGAGGGCCACGCGGGCTGCTCGCCGACCCGGTGCTGCTCCTGGGCCTCGCCGCCCTGCTCACCATCGTGCTCGCCGACGTCTCGGGCCTGTCGAAGGCCGAGACCGAACGGATCTGGCTACCGTTCGGGGTGTGGTTGCTGCCGCTGACGGCCCTGCTGCCGCGGCCCGGACGCCGGTGGTGGCTCGCCGCCCAGGCGGCGACGGCCCTGGCGGTCAACCACCTGCTGCTGACGGGCTGGTGAGGGAGACGTGATGAACGATCAGGCCGGGCGCGTGCTCGTGGTCGACGACGACGAGACGGTCCGCGACGTCGTCCGCCGCTACCTCGAGGTCGCCGGGTTCACCGTCGACCAGGCGGGCGACGGCGCCGACGGGCTGGCCAAGTTCGCCGCTCACGAGCCCGATCTGGTCGTCCTCGACGTCATGATGCCGGGGATCAACGGGCTCGAGGTCTGCAAACGGCTTCGCCAGGTCAGCCAGGTGCCGATCGTCATGCTCACCGCCCTGGGCGAGGAGGAGAACCGGATCGCCGGGCTCCAGCTCGGTGCCGACGACTACGTCACGAAACCCTTCAGCCCCAAGGAACTCGCCCTCCGCGTCGCCTCGGTGCTGCGTCGCGCGCGGATGCCGCGTCCGGAACCGGCGGCCGCCGAGCTGACGGACGGCGACCTGCGCCTGCAGATGACCGCGCGCACCGCGACGCTCGCCGGCCGCGAGCTGCCGCTCACCTCGCGGGAGTTCGACCTGCTGGCGTTCTTCTTGGCCCACCCCGGCGTCGCCTACTCGCGCGCGGACCTGCTCGAAAAGGTGTGGGGCTGGGACTTCGGCGACCAGTCCACGGTGACCGTCCACGTGCGACGGTTGCGCGAGAAGATCGAGCGCGATCCGGCCAAGCCGGCCCGGGTGGCGACGGTGTGGGGTGTCGGCTACCGCTACGACCGGGAGCAGCCGTGATCGAACCGGGTGAGTCCACCGCCGAGATGCTGACGCACCTCTGGCACATCCTGCCGTTCGCCCTGCTGTTCTCGCTGCCGGTCGCGGCGCTGGGCGGCGTGGTGCTGTACGTCCTGCGCCGCGGATCGCTGGCCACCACGCTCACGGTGCTGGTGCTGATCCCGGTGCTGTCGACGCTGGTCGGCGTCCTGGGCGTCAGCGGGTTCATGTTCACCCCGGCGCTGACCACGATGCTGCTGGTCTGCCTGCTCGTCGCCGTCGTCACCGTGCCGGCGGCGATCGTCCTCGGCCGGGCCATCGCACGCCGCAGCGTGTGGGAACGGGAGGCGCGCGATCGCGAGCGCGCGGCCGAAGCGTCGCGACGCGAGCTGGTCGCGTGGATCAGCCACGACCTGCGCAGCCCCCTGGCCGGCATCCAGGCGATGGCCGAGGCGCTGGCCGACGGCGTGGTGTCCGAACGCACCGAGGTCGCCGACTACGCCCAGCGGATCAGCGGCGAGACCACCCGGCTGTCCGCGATGGTCGGCGACCTGTTCGAGCTTTCGCGGATCACCGCGGGCGCCCTGGAGCTCACCATGTCCGCGGTGCCGCTGCGGGACGTCGTCAGCGACGCCGTCGCCGCCCAGTCGCCGGTCGCCGAGCGCAAGCGCGTCCGGGTGCTCGCCAACGCTTCCACCTGGCCGGTCGTGACCGGCAGCGACCCGGAACTGGCTCGGATCGTGCGGAACCTGGTGTCCAACGCGATCCGCCACACCCCGCCGGACGGCACGGTCGCGGTGCAGATCGGCGTCGACGGCGACGAGGCCCTCCTCGCCGTCGACGACTCCTGCGGCGGCATCCCGGACGACGAGATCACCCGCGTCTTCGACGTCGCCTTCCGCGGAACGCAGGCCCGGACGCCCGAACGCGGCGGCACGACCAGCGGCGGCGGGCTCGGCCTGGCCATCACCAAGGGACTGGTGGAGGCGCACCGCGGGAAGATCGGCGTCGCCAACCACGGGCCCGGGTGCCGGTTCGAGGTCCGGCTGCCGCTGGCGATGTCCTAGACCGCAAACGGTTCGCGGCCCTCGCCGAGCCGCAGGAACTCCATGCCGGGGAAGTGGGCGGCCGCGATCACCGTGTTCGTGCCCGCGATCTCGGCCAGCCAGCGCTGCCGGGTGCGGGCCGCCTCGTCCGGGTCGTGGTCGCCGATGAACCGGACCCGGTCGTCGCGCAGCTGCACCGGGGTGTGGATGACGTCGCCGAGCAGGACCAGGCGTTCGTCGTCCGCCTCGACGTCCAGCACGTAATGGCCGGGAGTGTGGCCCGGCGTGTGCCGCGCGGTGATGCCCGGGGCCACCGCGACGGCCTCGCCGTGAATCGCCTCGATGCTGCCTGCCGCCCGCACCGCCTCCAGCCCCACGCGGCTCCAGTCGTCGTGAGGCAGCCCGCCGATCAGCGGTTCCCAGTCCGCGGCCCCGTGGACGATCCGCGCCCGCTTGAAGGCCGGCGTGCCTTCGGGCGCCAGCCAGCCCACGTGGTCGGCGTGCAGGTGGGTGACGAAGACGGTGTCGACGTCTTCGGGGCGCACATCCGCCTCGCTCAAGGCCGTCAGGAGGTCGCCGCCCACTCCCATCGGTGCCGGGTCGCCGCCCGCTGGGGCCATGCCGTCCGGGAAGCCCATCTCCCGCGGACCGAACCCGGCGTCGACCAGAATCGTCCGGCCCTGGCCGCGAACCAGGAACCCGCCGACCGGTACGTGCACCGTGCCGTCGGGATCGAGGACGCCGGAGTGCTCGGCCGGGTCCAGGCCGGGGAAGAACGGGGTCGGGAGCCGGACCAGCCCGTCGGTCAGTGTCTCGATCGTGTAGTCGCCCACGGTGATCCGCTGCATGCCCTTGCCAAGTTCGATCGAAATCGAACTATTCCCCCGGTCACACCGGCGCGCGGAGTTCGGCCGTCGCGAAGCCGGCGACGCCCTCCTCGAAGCCGATCTCCGCCTTGAAGCCCAGCAGTTCGCGAGCGCGAGCCGGGTCGGCGACGACGTGGCGGACGTCGGCCGGGCGGGCGCCGCCCGCTATCTCCGGGACCGGACCGGCGCAGGCGCGCGCCAGCTCCTCGGCCAGCTCGCCGACCGTGTGCGGAGTACCGGAGCAGACATTGACCGGCGTGAGATCGCCTTCCGGGCCGGCGGTCCGGAGAGCCAGGACGTTCGCCCTGGCGACGTCGTGGACGTGCACGAAGTCGCGCTGCTGGCGGCCGTCCTCCAGCACCCGCGGGGCTTCGCCGCGAAGCAGGGCCGAGCGGAACAGCGACGCCACCCCCGCGTACGGGGTGTTCTGCGGCATCCGCGGGCCGTAGACGTTGTGGTAGCGCATCGCCCACACGCTGCCGCCGGTCTGCCGCGCCCACGCACCGGCCAGGTGCTCCTGCGCCAGCTTCGTCGCCGCGTACGTGCTGCGCGGGTTCAGCGGCGCGTCCTCGGGCACCAGCTGCCAGGTCAGCTCCGCCTCGCACGCCGGGCACCGCGGCTCGAACCGGCCGGCGTCCACATCGGACGCGCGACGCGGCGACGGCGGCACGACACCGTGGTCCGGGCACGCGTACCGGCCTTCGCCGTAGACCACCATCGACGACGCCAGCACCAGCTTCCGCACCCCGGCCGCGTGCATCCCGGCCAGCAGGACCGCGGTGCCGTAGTCGTTGTGCAGGGCGTACGACGGCGCGTCGGACGGGTCGACGCCGTGCCCGACGACCGCCGCCTGGTGGCAGACCGCGTCGACGCCGTCGAGCAGCTCGGCGACGATCTCGGCGTCGGTGACGTCGCCGCGCAGGAACCGGTGCCTGCCGGTGTACGACGGCGGCGTGCGGGAGCCGTGCGCCGTGGGGAGGAGGTTGTCGAGCACGACGACCTCGTCACCGCCGTCGGCGAGCAGATCGGCGATGTGGGACCCGATGAACCCGGCTCCGCCGGTGACCAGTACGCGCACACCGGCCACGCTAGGGGCCTTCGCCCGAGCCCGCTGCGGCCCGGGACGGCACGTCACCGAATCGTCAGAACTCACCCGGCACCTCCCGGCGGCGGGAAGGCGAAACCGACTACGGTGGGCGCCATGGAACGGAGTGCACAACGGCTGGGCCGGGCCCTCGTGGTCATCGTGGACGATCGCGTGGCGCACGGCGAGCACGAGGACACCACTGGCCCGCTGGTCACGGAGCTGCTCGAAGAAGCGGGCTTCATCGTCGACGGTGTCGTGGTCGTCGAGGCCGAGACCGCGGGTATCCGCAACGCGCTCAACACCGCCGTGATCGGCGGCGCCGACCTGGTGATCACGGTCGGCGGCACCGGTGTGCTGCCGCGTGACCGGACTCCGGACGCCACTTCCGGTGTGCTCGACCGGCCCCTTCCGGGCATCAGCGAGGCCATCCGGGCTTCCGGGCTGGCCGCCGGCGCCGTGGACGCGGGGATCTCCCGCGGGCTCGCCGGGGTGTCCGGCAGCACGCTCGTGGTGAACCTCGCCGGGTCGCGGTCCGCGGTGCGCGACGGGATGGCGACGCTGACCTCGCTCGTGCCGCACGTGATCGACGAGCTTTCGGGCCTCGAAGAGGTCTGATCTTCGTTTTGCCGGGCCGGGGGCCGGACCTGGGTGAGATCGAGGCCTGGCTCGACGGGCTCCTCGCCGGACGGATCAGCCGCGAGGAGGCCGATCGCTGGGCCACGCGGTGGCTCAGCCACGACTTCGCGGGCCTGATCGATCTCGACGAGGACCAGCTGTGGGCGCTCGACTACCTGGCGGGCATCGACCTCACCCACGGGCCGGGCGCCAAGTTCCTGCACAGCGAGGAACAGATCCGCGGCTGGCGGGACGAGGTGCGCGCTCGTCGCCTGGGGTGAAGCGCGCCGCCCTTCGACGTTCGCTCTGGAGTTGTCAATCAACGCGTCGTGGGAGACTTGAGGCATGGCAGGCCCCAAGCGCGATCCCCAGACGACCAGCGACCAGCGTCGGCGGGTCGACGAAATCTTCGGGGACGTCCTGCCCGAGACCACCTCCGACGAGCGGGACGTCGAGCGACGTACCGGACTCCCGGATGACTGGTACCGGGAGAACCGGCCGCCGCACCACGATCGGTGAGCCCACTCAGTCGCGGCCGTTGTCGCGCTGGGCCTGGGCGCGCAGCAGGTCGCGGATCTCGGTGAGCAGTTCGACGTCCGTGGGCTCCGACGGGCCCGGCTCCTGGCCGCGCTTGCGCCGCTCCTGGATCTTCTTCACCGGCAGCACGATCACGAAGTAGATCACCGCCGCGACCAGCACGAAGTTGATCGCCGCGTTGATCACGCCGCCGAAGTCCAGGAACGTCGCCTGGTTGTTCTCGAAGATCTGGTAGCCGAGGCCCTTCGCGGCGTCCGTGCCGCCGATCGTGCTGATCAGCGGCTTGATCAGGCCGTTGGTGAACGCCGTGACGATGGCCGTGAACGCCGAGCCGATGACCACCGCGACGGCCAGGTCGACCACGTTGCCGCGCATCAGGAAATCTTTGAAACCCTTGAACACTTGCTCTCCTCAAGACGGGCTGGTGGGGCTAGCGGAGAGTAACCGTTACCGGTCGCTCCAGTGAAACCGCCGCCACCCTCGTCGCCACCGCTTCCGGGAGCCGCAGCAGCACCAGGGGCCCCTTCGCCGCGGATTGCCCCACCGCCACCACCGTCGCCCCGGCAGCCAGCACCGACGCGGGCACGCCCGGTTCCGGTGCCGCCACGACGTCGACGCGCCCGCCGGGCTCCAGCAGTTCCGCGACGCCGGCGTCGGCCAGGCGCACCGGGACCGTCGCCGTCGCTGGATCACCCGCCCCGGGGATGGCCGTCGCCAGCCGCACGTCGGTCAGGGGTTCACCGGCGCGGACAGCGCCCGCCAGCAGGCGGCCGCCGACGCCGTCCGTGGTGCTCAGCGCACCCGCCGGACGGGCGGACTCGGGAAGGTCGGCGACGCGCAGGTCGGAAGCGCGCAGTGCCGTGCCGGAAGGAAGGTCGTGCGCCGCGACGACGGTCGGGGTCGTCGGCGTGCCCCGCGCGGAACCGGGGTAGGCGAACAGCAGCGCGCCGGCCAGCAGCAGGCAGGCGGCGAGCCAGCGGCGCAGCAGCCGCGTCCGCCTGCCCCGCAGCCGGGTCAGATCAGGTGGGTGGAACTTCGCCAGCACGTCCACGGTGCCCCCTCGGCCGGATCCTGTGCGGCCGTGTGCCGCACAAGATCGACGTTAGGGAAGCCGGACGGGCCGCCGGAAGGGCCACATCCGGCACCTGTGGACAACTGGGGTGTTGTGGATAACTCCGCGCCTCAGGAGGCCGCGGCGGTCGTTTTCGTCGTACTCGAGGAGGAGGATGCCGAGCTCGTGTCCGACTTCGTCTCCGTCTTGGTCTCGGACTTCGCCGGGGTCGCGGCGGTGCTCGACTTGCTCGAGTCGCGCGAATCGGTGCGGTAGAACCCGCTGCCCTTGAAGACCACGCCGACCGAGCTGAAGACCTTGCGCAGCGCGCCGGAGCACTGCGGGCACACGGTCAGGCTGGGGTCCGAGAACGACTGCACGGCTTCGAACCGGTGGTCGCATTCTTTGCAGGCGTACTGGTACGTAGGCACTGACGGCTCCTTTGCTGGCACTCATCCGACCAGAGTGCTAACCCAATTGTGCTTCAAAGCATTCCCCGAAGGCAATTCCTCGTTGCTCACATCGGCAGCTCGAGCACACCCCGGCCCGGCGTCAAGGCCCCGCTCATGCGCACGTCGTGAGGTTCCCCCGGCAGCCGTTCGACCAGCTCTTCGTCCCGGACGACGGCCAGCAGCGCCGCACCGGGCGCCGCGAACACCAGCGAGCGATCGTAGTGGCCGGCGCCCCGGCCGAGCCGGATGCCCCGGTGGTCGACGGCCAGCGCGGGCACCAAGACCAGCTCCGCGGCCCCCACGGCCTCGCTGCCCAGGCGTTTCCCGCGCGGCTCGCGGATCCCGCGGAACCGGCTGGGCACCAGATCGGCCTCGCCCGTGTACTCGGCCCAGTCGAGCGGATCGGTCCGCGACAGGATGACCGGCAGCAGCACGCGCGCACCGCCGGCCGCGAGCGTGTCGACGAGCGCCGTCGTGCCCGGTTCGGTACCGAACGGCAGGTACGCGCACACCGTGCTGAATGTGACCTTCGACACGGCGCTGACCAGCGCCGACGCGTCCTGGGCGTGCGATTCGGCGGTCTGATCCGCCCGCGCGCGCGTCAGCCGCTCACGCCACTCCGCTTTGCTCAGGTGCTCATTGCCCAGCGCGTGCATGACCTCACGTTAGGCTTTGCGCCCATGACGGGCGCCGCAACCTCCCAGACGTTCAGAACCGCCATCGTGCCGGCCGCCGGCCTGGGGACACGCTTCCTCCCGGCGACGAAGGCCGTGCCCAAGGAGCTGCTGCCGGTGGTGGACACGCCGGGGATCGAGCTGGTCGCGGCCGAAGCCGCCGCCGCGGGCGCGGAACGCCTGGTCATCGTGACCTCGCCGGGCAAGGACGCCGTCGTCCGGTACTTCGAAAAGCAGCCCGAGCTGGAGCAGAACCTCGAGGCCAAGGGCAAGGACGCGCTGCTGGAGAAGGTGCGCCGCGGCTCCGACCTCCTCGCCGTCGAGACCGCCATCCAGGAGCAGGCCCTCGGCCTCGGCCACGCCGTCGCGCAGGCGGAGCCGAACCTGCGCCCGGACGACGAGGCCGTGGCCGTGCTCCTCCCGGACGACCTGGTGCTGCCCACCGGCGTGCTCGAGAAGATGAGCGCCGTCCGCGCGCAGTTCGGCGGCAGCGTGCTCTGCGCGTTCGACATCCCGAAGGCCGAGATCTCGCCGTACGGCGTCTTCGACGTCACCGACACCGACGACGAAGACGTCAAGCGCGTGCACGGCATGGTCGAGAAGCCGAAGCCGGAGGACGCGCCGTCGACCTACGCCGCGGCCGGGCGCTACCTGCTCGACCGGGCGATCTTCGACGCGCTGAAGCGGATCACGCCGGGCAGCGGCGGCGAGCTGCAGCTGACCGACGCGGTCGCGCTGCTGATCTCCGAAGGGCACCCCGTGCACGTCGTCGTCCACCGCGGTGGCCGCCACGACCTGGGGAATCCGGGTGGTTTCCTGCGCGCCGCGGTCGACTTCGCGCTTGAAACGCCCGAGTACGGTCCATCTTTACGGGCGTGGCTCACGGAACGGATCGGGACAGATCGCCCATGACGGAATCCCTCGACGCGGCGCGGCCGGAAGCGGCCGGGGACGAAGCCGAGCTGCGCTCGGTCGACGCGCAGATCTCGATGACCTTGGACGCCGCCGTCCGGCCCCAGCCGGTGCGCGTGGCGATCTCCGAGGCCCAGGGGCTGCTCTGCGCCGAGGAGGTCGTCGCCGAGCACGCGCTGCCCGGGTTCGACCAGGCCGCGATCGACGGTTACGCCGTGCGGAGCGTCGACGTGCGCACCGCCGGCCAGGAGCCGGTCCAGCTGCCGGTCGTCGGCGAGATCGCGGCGGGTTCGCGTCAGCCGCGACGCCTGCAGCCCGGCCAGGCCGTCCGCGTCGACACCGGCGCGCCGCTGCCGACACTCGCCGACGCCGTGGTGCCGATCGCCTACACCGACGGGCACCAGGCCAGGGTCACCGTGCACCGCTCGGTGCCCTCGGCGGGGTACGTGCGCCGCGCGGGTGAGGACGTCCAGATCGGCGACGTCGCGGTGCGCCGCGGCGACACGATCGGTTCGGCGCAGGTCGGGCTGCTGGCCGCGGTCGGCCGCGCGAAGGTGCTCGTCTACCCGCGGCCGCGGGTGTCGATCGTGTCGGTCGGCGACGAGCTGGTCGACATCGACCGCACGCCGTCGGTCGGGCAGGTCTACGACGTCAACTCCTACGCGCTGGCCGCGGCCGCGCGGGACGCGGGCGCCGAGGTCAGCCGGGTCGGCATCGTGCCGAGCGAGCCGAAGCGGCTGCGGGAGATCGTCGAGGGCCGGCTGCTGATGTCGGAGATCGTCGTGGTCGCGGGCGGCGCCGGGGGCACCACCGGCGACGAGGTCCACGCCGCGCTGTCCGACCTCGGCCGGATCGACATGACGCGGGTGGCGATGCACCCGGGCTCGGTGCAGGGGTTCGGCAGGCTCGGCCCCGACTCGGTGCCGACGTTCCTGATCCCCGGCAACCCGATGAGCGCGCTGGTCGTGTTCGAGGTCCTCGTGCGGCCGCTGATCCGGGCGGCGCGCGGGACGCGCAACCCGCACCGGCGGATCGTCGGGGCGCGGCTGCTGTCGCCGATCACCTCGACCGAAGGCCGGCGCGGGTTCCTGCGCGGCCAGCTCCTGCGCGACGAGGCCAACGGCGAGTACCTCGTCCAGCCGCTCGGCCAGTCCGGGGCGCACCTGCTCGCGTCGCTGGCCGAGGCGAACTGCCTGATCAACGTGCCGGAAGAGCTGACCGAAGTCCCCGCGGGCGAGCAGGTCCAGGTCACCTTCCTGGCGCAACGGGCCTGATGAACTCCGTGTCGGGCGTGTCCTACCCCGTCGAAAGCCGGCACCCGGGCTGGCCGGCCCGGCTCGGCCCGCTGCGGGTGCCCGCCGGGGTGGTCGCGATCCGGCCGGTGCGGCTGCGCGACGCGGGCGAGTGGAGCCGGATCCGGCTCCGCGACCGGGCGCACCTCGAGATGTGGGAGCCGACCGGCGTCGGCCCGTGGCCGGAACGCAACGCCTTCTGGTCGTGGCCGTCGCAGTGGGCTGCGCTGCGTTCGCTCGCTCGGCGTGGTCAGTGCCTCCCGTTCACGATCACCCTCGACGGGCGGCTCGCGGGGCAGATCACTGTGGGTAACGTCATCCGGGCGTCGCTGCGGTCCGCCTGGATCGGCTACTGGGTGTCTTCGGAGGTGGTCCGCGGCGGGGTCGCGACGGCCGCCGTCGCGCTGGTCACCGACCACGCCTTCGGGCCGGGCGGGCTGCACCGGCTGGAGGCCACCGTGCGCCCGGAAAACGCCGCCAGCCTGCGGGTTCTCACCAAGGCGGGCTACCGGCAGGAGGGCCTGTTCGAGCGGTACCTCGACGTCGCGGGCGGCTGGCGGGACCACTACTGCTTCGCCATCACGCGCGAGGAGACCGGGCCCGGGCTGGTGTCGCGGCTGGTCTCTTCGGGGCGCGCCGAACACGCCTGACGGTGATTACCCACCCGGCCCAGTGAGCGCGTTACCACATGCTGTGAGTTTCACCTAATCCGGTGAGGCATTTCCGTGATCGAACCCGGCGAGCCTCCGCCCGATCTGTTACTCCTGTGACTAGCGTGATTTCTGGTGGAAGGATCGGGGGAGGTGACGGGAGATGCCCAGCTCCGTGATCATCGTCGCGCTCGCCGCGGCATGGCTCGTCGTTCTCGTGCCCATGGTCGCGCGTAAGCGGCAGCAGGTGGCCCGCACGGCCGACTCCGCGCTCGCGGCCAGGGTCGTACGAAGTGGACGCAACGAAGACCGGGAGGAATTCGCCATGTCCGAGGAGACCGTCAAGTCCCGGCCGTCGGTCGAGGACGACCTCGCGGAGCTGGAGGCCGACCTCGAACTCGAGGACGACCTCGACGAACCGGAGCCCGACCCCGAGCCGCTGCCGCAGCCGACCCGCGCGGAGCGGGCCGAACGCGCCGAGCGTGCCGGTTACCGTCCTGGCCGTGGCGGCTTCGACCCCGAAGCGGCGGAGATCGCGGCGCGGGCGAAGTACAGCTTCCGGCAGCGCGTCGTCGTCATCCTGCTGGTGATCGCGGTGGCCACGGCGGGCATCGCGGGCTTCCTCGTGCCGCTGGTCTGGTGGGGCCACGCGGCCGCCGACGTCGCGCTGGTCGGGTACCTCGTGTACCTGCGCCGCCAGGTGCGGATCGAGGAGGAGATCCGGCAGCGCAGGCTGGCTCGGTTCAACAGCACGCGGGCGCCTCGCCGGCCGGCACCGCTCCCCGAGGTTTCGGAGGAGGAGCCGGAAGAGGACGTCGAGGACGTGGACGTCGTCGAGCCGGTCCGGCGCGAGGTGGTCGAGCGGCGTCCGTCGCCGACTTCGCGCGTCCGCCGGAGCGCGGTGGTCGTGGATCTGGACGACGAGGACCCGGCGTTCGAGGAGCTCGACGAGCCCGGGACCGGCCCTTATCGGCGGGCCGTCGGCGAGTGACCCCCCGTGTTCGGTGCTCGTAGGGCACTGATACGCTCTACGAGCACGACCAAGGGGCTGTAGCGCAGTTGGTAGCGCGTCTCGTTCGCATCGAGAAGGTCAGGGGTTCGATTCCCCTCAGCTCCACAGCACGTCAAAGGCCGTCCACAGTAGAGTGGACGGCCTTTTTCGTCGCTGTGATAGCAGCGAAGTACAGCAGTGGCGCTACTCATCGAGGCTCTCGCCAAGACGCTTGAGCGCGTCCCGCGTCTTTTTCGAGGACGCCTGAGAGTAGATCTCCATGGTCATCGAGAACTGCGCGTGCGCGCCGCGAAGAGCCTGGACGTGCTGGAGCGCATCGCGCGCGTCCTTGACGTGCCCATGGCTGAGCTTGCGCCAACAGCCCCGGCGGTGGCGGCGACCGAACGACCGGCGAGCGCAGTACCGCTCCGGCTGCTCTTGAGTGCGAACTTCGCCCTTCGCGCCGTTCTCGGGAAGCAGCCACAGCCGGACCTCGATGCCCTCCGCAACGACACAGACCAGGTGTGGGTACTCGCGCACGAGTCGCGTTACGAGGAGCTTGTGGGCCTCCTGGAGACCCTCCTGCCGAGACTCGAAGCGGCGGCCGGCAGTGACGACGCGTCCGAAGTGTTCGCGCTTCTCGCTCGGAGCTACCACGCCTGTGCTGCCGCTCTCGCGAAGTTGCAGCAGTTCGACGCCGCGTGGGTTGCGGCTGACCGGGCGATATCCGATGCCGGCCGGGCCGGTGATCCGCTGCTCATGGCAGAGGGAGCCTTCCGGCTGACCCTGGTGTTCCAGGGGGCGAGGCAGCTTGATCAAGCGGAGCACACGGCTACTACGGCGAGCGTGGCCCTGGAGGGGCTGGTAGAGCAGGGGATCCCGGAGGCGTTGAGCGGCTACGGTGCCCTAACGCTACAGCGAGCCGTCATCGCGGCAAGGACCGAGAGAGCGGAGGAGGCTTGGCAGCACCTGAGCCGAGCGCGCGAGATCGCCTCAAGGCTCGGTGAGGATCGGAACGACTATCACACCGAGTTCGGTCCTACGAACGTCGCGCTTCACGAGGTGGCTGTGGCGGTTGATCTTGGAGACGCGGGCGAGGCCGTACGGCGAGCCGCCACGATCGACGCGTCGAGACTCTCTCCCGAGCGGCGGGGCAGGTTGCTGATCGACGTAGCGCGGGCATGGACGCAGCGGCGCAATGTCGAGCGAGCCCTTGCAGCGCTTGAGGATGCGG
>NZ_JBSGJA010000038.1:0-67485 GCF_053605345.1 Amycolatopsis sp. NPDC003865
CTGAGCACGTTTACCGCGAACTGCTCGGCTACACCGAAGAGCAGCTGGCGGAGCTGGTGTCGGAGGCGGTGATTTGAGCGCCCCGGTCGTCGCTCGGCCGGGGTGGCCGCGGCGGCGGGGCGGGCGGCCGCGGCGGCGGCCGCCAGGATCTTCTCGAGCGTGGCGGCGTCGGTGGCCTGGCTCATGTGGGGTACAGCTCCTCAGTTCTCATGGGCGGCGGCGGTGGCCGTGGCCAGGTCGCTCCAGCGACCCGGACCGGCCAGTCCGAGGTGGTACAGGTGCAGCTCCGCGGCGCCCGCCTTGGCCAGCTCGCCCGCGTACGCGGCGATGTCCGGCACCGGGGCGGCGGCGACCGCGGTGATGTAGCTGCCGATCGCGACCCGCTCGGGCAGGGCCTCCCGGGCCGCCGCGACGGCTTCGGCACCCGTGGCGGGCGCCCAGCCGAACAATACGACCGCGTCGACGTCCTCCGCGGCCGACGGCGTCAGCCCCGGCAGCGCGCCGGTGACCCACGGGTCCAGCGCGCCGTGCAGCACGATCCGGATGCCCGCCGGCAGCGTCGCCAAAACGGCGGCCCGCAAGGCATCGGTGGCGTCCTGCCGGACCCGCAGCAGCATCGAGGTCAACGACGGCGGCAGACCGTCGGCCGTGACGCCCAGGTCACCGGTGGCGACCAGCCGCCGGACCTCCTCGACGAGCTGGGCCCGGACGGTGTCCGCGTCGACGTCCCAGGCAGCAGCGCACGCGTCGCAGCAGCAGACCGAAAGCAGCCGGGCCACCGCGGGCGCCCACACGCCGTCGGTCTTCTCGTGCTGGTGCTGGTGCACCGCGCCGAGCGGCCCGCAGGCTTCGAGGATCACCGACGACAGCTCCAGCCCGGCGACGGCCTGCGCGGTCACTGTCGCCGCGTACTCGCGCACCGCGGGCTGCGACGGGCACAGCGCCCACGGGTACGGCTCGCCGAAGCAGTTGCGCACCACGACGTCCGGGTGCTCGTAGCCGAGCCGGGAGTTGTGGGTCAGCACGATCCACGCGGCGGCCGGGATCCCGGCCTCGGTGAGCAGCCGGACGGCGTCGCCCCCGGAGTCCTCCGGCGAGACCCAGTCCGGAGTGGACGGTCGCAGTGTCCCCCACCCCTCGGAAACCGGCCGGTAGAACGCCGCGTGCCGGGCGACGACCGAAGTCCGCGAAGCCGACCACGGCGTAGCCGCGCGGGCGCTGTGGTAGGACAGCGCGACGGCCACCTCGTCGACGCCCAAGTCCTGGACGCGCGAGACGAACCCGGACTCCAGGACGTCCCAGGGGTAGGCGTAGCCCGTGACCTTCACCGGGTCACCACCTCGCCGTGTTGGGCTCGAACCCGGCAACGTACTTGCGCATGTAGGTCACGTCGTCTCGTTTGGTCAGTCCACATCGGACGTAGTTCTCGTGCAGCCGCGCCAGCGCGTCCTCGTCCAGCTTCACGCCGAGACCCGGCGTCGTCGGCACCTCGACGGCCCCGCCCCGGAAGGAAAGCACGCCCGGCTCGATGACGTCCTCGACCTTCCACGGCCAGTGCGTGTCGCAGGCGTAGGTCAGGTGCGGGGTGGCCGCGGCGACCTGCACCATCGCGGCCAGGCTGATCCCGAGATGGCTGTTGGAGTGCATCGACAGGCCGACGCCGAAGCTTTCGCACGTCGTCGACAGCGACTGCGTCGCCCGCAGGCCGCCCCAGAAGTGGTGGTCGGACAGCAGGACGCCGATCGCGCGCGCCCGGAAGCCCGGCTCGATGTCGCCGAAGTTGACCACGCACATGTTGGTGGCCAGGGGCATCGACGCCTCGGCGGCCACCTGGGCCATGCCCTCGATCCCCGGCGTCGGGTCCTCGAGGTACTCGAGGACACCGTCGAGCTCGCCGGCCACCCGGATGCCGGTCTCGACCGTCCAGGCGCCGTTCGGGTCGATCCGCAGCGGGTGCCCGGGGAACGCCTCGGCCAGCGCGCGGATGCCCTCGACCTCCTGCGCCGGTTCGTAGACGCCGCCCTTGAGCTTGATCGAGCGGAAGCCGTACTCGTCGATCATCCGCTTCGCCGACCCCACCAGGGTCTCCGGTGTGGTGATCTCGCCCCAGGAGTCCTCGCGGCCGTCGACGTGCTTGCCGTACTTGTAGAACAGGTACGCGGAGAACTCGACGGCGTCGCGCGCCTTGCCGCCGAGCAGGTCGGTGATCGGGCGGCCGAGGTACTGCCCCTGCGCGTCCAGGCAGGCGACCTCGAACAGCGAGTACACGCTCGCCACGGTCTTACGGATGGAGAACCCGCCGATCAGCCCGTGCGCGTCCGTCAGGACCGTGCCCGACAACGCCTGCGCGACCAGCCGCTGCAGACCCGGCAGGTCGAAGACGTCGTGGCCGCGCAGCTGCGGCAGCACCTTGCGCACCTCGCCGAGGAACGCGGAGTCGCCGTAGGACTCCCCGAGCCCGACGATGCCGTCTTCGCACTTCACCTGGACGACGCTGCGCAGCGCGAACGGCTCGTGCACGCCCATGACGTTGAGCAGCGGCGGGTCGGCGAACGCGACCGGCGTCAGCACCACATCGAGGATCTTCATCAGCCGAGGCCCTTCAGCGTGACGAAGCCGTCCTCCACGATCTTCTCGAGCCGGTGGATCTGCTCCGGCGTCGGCTCCACCAGCGGCGGCCGGACCGGGCCGACCTTGTCGCCGCGCAGCCGGGCGGCCGCCTTCACCAGCGAGACGGCGAAGCCGGGCGTCTCGTCCCGCAGCGCCACCAGCGGCAGGTAGAAGCCGGTCAGCAACGCGTCCATCACGCGGGTGTCACCTTCGCCGAGCGCGCGGTGGAACCGGTGCGCGATTTCCGGGGCGAAGCAGTGCACCGCCGAGGAGTAGCGGGCGACGCCGATCGAGGCGTACGCCTTGGCCGAGACCTCCGCGGTCGGCAACCCGTTGAAGAACAGGAACTTCCGCGCCCGCTCGGTGTCCAGCGCGCGGATGGTGGTGACGATCCGGGTCATCACCTCGACGTCGCCGTAGCCGTCCTTGAGGCCCACGACCGAGGGGATGTCGAGCAGCGCCGCCGCGGTCTGCGCCGTGAAGACGCCGGTGCCGCGGTGGTAGACGATCACCGGCACCGACGAGTCGCCGACGGCGTACCGGACGAAGTCGACCAGTCCCGCCGGCGGCCCGGTGACCAGGTACGGCGGCAGCAGCAGGACGCCGTCCGCGCCACCGGCCTCGGCGAGGGCGACGCCCGCCCGCGCCGAGGCGGCACCGCCGCCCGCACCCACCCAGACCGGGACCCGGCCCGCGGCGACCTCACGGGTCTTCGCGAGCACCGCGGCGTGCTCGGCCGGCGACAGGGAGCTGAATTCCCCGGTGCCGCACGCGACGAACAGGGCGCCGGCGCCCGCCGCGATGTGGCTCTCCACGTTCTCCGCGAGCGCGTCGAGGTTGACCTCGAGGTCCTCGGTGAACGGGGTCAAGGGGAACGCCAGCAGGCCGTCCAGCGCGATCTCGGTCTGTGCCATCTGTTTTCTGCTCTCCGTTTGTCGGGTGCGGCCGGGGGTGGACCGGCGTCGGTCAAGCGGGCACGGTCGTGCCTTCCTTCGTGCGGTCGACGTCGTCGTCGGCGTTCACGGTGTCGACGATCTCATCGGCGGCCGCGCTGCGCTCGGGGGCGAGCAGGCCGAGACCGACGTAGAGGGCGAGCGAGACCAGGATCGGTGTCGCGATCAGCACGGTCTGGTTCGCGTTGAACACGTAGTACACGAGGGCGTAGTCGATCAGGCCGCCCGCCCAGGAGATCAGCGCCGCGCGGGGGCCGCACTTGCGGAACCACGGCAGCATGCCCAGCAGCAGCGGGATCGAGATCGGGCCCATCAGCGCGGCGACCCAGTTGACGACGATCTGCAGCACGCCGCCGAGGTTCTGCGCCTGCGTGGCCACGAGCATCGTCAGCGCCACGAAGATCACCGTGGTGATCCGGGCGGCCTTCAGGCCCTGGACGTCGGTCCAGCCGCGGGCGCGGCGGACCATCGCCGGGATCATGTCGCGGGTGATCACCGCGGAGATCGCGTTGGCGTCGGAGGAGACCATCGCCATGGTGTGCGAGAAGATGCCGGCGAGCACCAAGCCCACCAGGCCCGGCGGCAGGAACGTCGTCGTCATGATCGCGTAGGACTGCGTCGGGTCCTTGATGCCCGGGATGAGCAGCGGCGCCGCGAACATCGGGAACATCAGCACCAGCGGCCACAACAGGTACAGCGCGGACGAAAGCCGCGCGCCGCGCTTGGCCTCGTGGGTGTTCGGCGCGGCCATGTACCGCTGCGCCAGGTTCCACATGCCTCCGTTGTACTCCAGCGTTTTCACGAGCACGTAGACCAGGAGGAAGATGGTGGTGTACTTGGACGTGACCGGGTTCACGTGGCTTTCGGGCAGCTTGTCCCAGATCGTCCAGAGCGCGGAGATGCCGCCCAGCTTGCCCAGCACGACGACGATCATCACGACGGCCGCGATGGCCTGGATGACGAACTGGCCGAAGTCGGTGAGCGCGTCGGCCCAGAGCCCGCCGATGGTGCAGTAGACGAGGGTGACCGCGCCGGTGATGAGGATGCCGAGGTTGTAGTCGAGCCCGGCGAAGACGTGCAGCAGCGTCGCGACGGCGAACCACTTGGCCGCGATGTCGAAGATCTTCAGCAGGCTGCCGCTCCACGCGAGCGCCTGCTGCGTCGGCACGTTGTACCGCTTGGCCAGGTACTCCAGCGGTGAGGCGACGCCGAGCTTCGAGCGCAGCCGGTTCCAGCGCGCGGCGAACAGCCAGCTGCCGATCCCGACGCCGATGCCGATGCTGGCGAAGCCCCAGAAGTACACGGTGACGCCGCTGGTGTACGCGACGCCCGCGTACGCGACGAAGAGCACGGCGCTGTAACCGGACATGTGGTGCGAGATCCCGGCCAGCCACCACGGCATCTTCCCGCCGGCCGTGAAGAAGTCCTTCACGTCGCTGACCCGTTTGTGCGACCACCAGCCGATCACGATCATCAGCGCGAAGTACGCGCAGACCATCGTCCAGTCGAGTGCGTGCACCGCAGGCTCCCTTCCGCGTCCACGACGATGTGGTTTCACTGTTCACATCTATGAACGGAGTCTGTTATAGTGATTATGTTCATCCATAAGAACGTTGTTCGGGACGCTAATATGGCCGGAGTCACAAGTCAACGGCCGGACGGAGGAGCACAAATGCCGCAGAAGGTGGACACGGCCGAGGGTGCTCCCGCCGAATCGTCGGGCGTGAAGTCCGCGCGCCGGGCGGTCGACCTCATCGAGACGTTCGCGGCGAACGACGTCTGGCTGTCGCTGTCCGACCTGCACGCGCGCACGGGTTTCCCGCGCTCGTCGCTGCACGGCCTGCTGCGGACGCTCCTGGAAGCCGGCTGGCTGGAGGCGGACACCAACACCGCCCGCTACCGCCTCGGCGTCCGCGCGCTGATCTGCGGCACGGCGTACCTGGACCGCGACGCCGTCGTCCCGTTCGCCACCGAAGCCCTGGAGCGGATCCGGGAGAAGACCGGGTTCACCGCGCACTTCGCGCGCCGCAACGGCACCGAAGTCGTCTACCTGGAGACGCGCGAGTCGCAGCGGTCCACGCACCTCGTCTCCCGCGTCGGGCGCACGCTGCCCGCGCACGCGACCGCGCTGGGCAAGGCGCTGCTGGCCGAGCTGACGCACGACGAGATCGAGGCGCTGATGCTGCCGGCGTCGCTGACCGCGCTGACGCCGAACACCATCACCACCCTCGAAGGCCTGCACGCCGAGTGCGCCGCGACCCGCGAGCGCGGGTACGCCGCCGAGGTCGAGGAGGGCACGCTGGGCGTCCGGTGCGTCGCCGCGGTGATCCCCTACCGGATCCCGGGCACGGACGCGATCAGCTGCTCGATGCCGATCGCCCAGGTGACCGACGCCGACGCCCGTCGCGTCGGCGAGCTGCTCGCCGAAACCACCGCCGAGCTCGGGCAGCAGCTGCGCCGCGCCGGAATTCGCTGACCGCCGCCCTTACCGAGAGGAACCCCATGACGGACCAGCGTGTGCTCATCACCGGGTCGGCGGGTGTCGTCGGCACCCTGATGCGCCCCCGCTTGAAGCGCGAAGGCCGGGTGCTGCGCCTGCTCGACGTCGCCTCGCAGACGGCGTCGGACGCCTCCGAGGAGATCGTGACGGCCTCGGTGACCGACGCGGCGGCGATGGCTTCGGCGTGCGAAGGCGTCGACGCGCTGATCCACCTCGGCGGGCACAGCCGCGAAAACTCGTGGGAAGCGACCCTGGACGTCAACATCAACGGCACGCACACGGTGCTGGAGGCGGCCCGGGCGGCGGGCGTGCAGCGGGTAATCCTGGCGTCAAGCAACCACGCCGTCGGGTTCCGCCGCAACGACGAGGACCTCCCGGCGGACTCCTCGCCGCGCCCGGACACGTACTACGGCGTCTCCAAGGCGGCGATCGAGGCGCTGGGCAGCCTCTACCACTCGCGGTTCGGCATGGACGTGATCGTCATCCGGATCGGCTCGTGCTTCGAGACGCCGTTGCCGCTGGGCCCCCGGGGGCTGACGACATGGCTGTCCCCGGACGACGGCGCCCGGCTGTTCGAGGCGTGCCTTTCGGCGCCGTCGCCGGGGTACCGGCTGATCTGGGGCGTCTCGGACAACACGCGCCGGATCTACTCCCTGGCCGAGGCGGAGGCGCTGGGCTACAAGTCCCTGGACGACGCCGAGGTGTACGCGGAACAGCTGGCCGACCGCCCCGCACCGACCGGGATCGCGGCCGAGTACGTGGGCGGCCCGTTCTGCACCGCTCCCCTGGGTGTCTTCAACCCGCTGTGAGCCGCGGCCGCCGTGAAGGCGTCTCCCGACCCCGATGGGCCGGTGGGGCGCCTTCACGGCTTTCTGGGTTACGCGCGGCCGCGAAGAATCACCGAGCGCGTCCGAAAGCGGAAATCAACGCGCAGCGGAATATGACGTTTTCGGCCGGCAACGACATTGAGCCGATCGGTTGATTCATCAGAATCAACCGCCGGAACCGTAATAACGGGCACCCGCATGGACGACTTCAACCCTGCACCCCTCGAACGCCGTCGCATCGGAAGGTGATGGATCATGCCGACACCGGGTGAAGAACTGTCCAGCATCAACTTCGAGGCCATGCTCGGCGGCCCGTTGATCGCGGTCGTGAACGCTCAGGCGCAAGCCGCGATCAGTTCGGTCAACTTCATCAAAGAAGTCGGGTTCACGAAGAGAGCCTCGGAACAGGATCCGGACCGGACGGTGACCGGTGATCCCATTTACGTCAGTTTCAGATACCCGAAGGAGATCGCCCCATACCGACCGGCCGTGGGCGCGGGCGACGGCAGCATCGCCTCGATCGCGGTGACGAACGGCGGCTCCGGCTACACCGGCCCACCGACGGTCCAGATCGATCAGCCGGGAGACAGCGGCACGCAAGCGTCGGCCACGGCTGTCGTGGACGGCGGGACGGTCAAAAGCATCACGATCAACAACGGCGGGACCGGCTACACCACGAATCCCCAGGTCACTCTCAGCGGCGGAGGCGGCACCGGCGCCACGGCGGCGGCTATCGCGAACACCCCGGCCGTCGCGGCGCAGATCCAGCAGATGCAACTCGAGGTGCCGATCCTGACTCTGCTGCCCATCCCGTACATCCGGGTGGAGAGCACGACGATCGATTTCAACGCGAAAATCAACTCCGTCGAATACCGCAAGACGGATCAAAGCGTCAAGGTCGACGGGGAGCTCGAAGCCCGCGCCGGCTGGCTGTGGGGATCGGCGAGGCTGAAGGTGTCGGCGTCCTACCAGAAGACCACCCAGGAAGGAATGAACGTCGAACGAACCTACACCCTGGCCGTGCACATCTCCGCCGTTCAGGACGAGATGCCGGCGGGAATGGAACGGATGCTCGGGATCCTCGAGGACGCGATCAAGTCGCAGCCCGTCTCGGCGCCCGCACCGGTCGTGCAGTAGGAGGCGCAGCCCATGCCGTATCTGGGAGACTTCCTCGGTCGGCTGATCTCGGAGATCACGTTGGCACGGATGCACAGTGACCAGGAAGCGATCCGCGCCGCCGAGCTGTACGCCCGCGACCCGCTGCTCAAGCACTTCCCCGTGCCGCGTTTCCGGCTGCCGACCCTGACCATGCGAGTCCCAGTGGCGGTCTCCGGTTCGGAACCAGCCGGAACCGACCAGCCTCAGCGCGTCGATACGCAGCAGCTGAAGCCCCTCTTCACCGCCGTGGTGAACGATCACCTGGCGAGGAACGCCTTGACGATCAGTCAGGCCGCTCGGCGGCGGGTGGACAAGGTGCTCGACGCCAGGATCGACGCGCTCGAAGCGGCCCCGGATGCCGTGCCGTCGCCGACGGAGCTCGCCGCCGACCTCAGCAACGCCGTCACCAAAGAGCTTCCGGACGCACCCGATGCCACGATCGGCGCTTTCACCGCAGGGCTCGAGAGCAGCCTGCGGACAACCCTGAACGCCCTGCGCCCCACGCCGCCGCGGATCAACGTGCTGGTCACCGACGCCCAGTTGCAGGAGGCGACCCACATCGTCCAGATGGAACTCTCGCTGACCGAGAACGCCGTCGAGTGGGTGGTGGTCGACGAACTCGCCCCGGACTCCGCTCGCCTGCTCCCGGAGTGACGTTGTGCTCGGCATACTCCAGGTCGAGGAGCTCGAGCAGATCGTCCTCGATGCCGCCCAAGTGCTCGAGCTGCGCGAGAACGACGCCACCGCGTTCGTTCCGGCAACGCAGCAGTGGCTGCATCGGCTGCAGGTAGCGCTCGGCAACAACCGGCTGCCCGCCTCGGCGCGGGTCGCAGCGGTGCGGGCCCTGCTCGACACGGCGTCTCCCGCGAACACCACCACCGGTCCCGCCAAGCCGACCCGGCGGCTCCGCGGCATCGAACGTGCGAACACCGCGGTGCGTGCCATCAAGGAGGTCGTCGAACTGGTGCACGACCAGGTGGCCCCCACCCGGACCCGCTTGGACGAGGCCGACGTCCTCGCCCGGCGGGTGGTCGTTCTCGCCGTGCACAAGGGCATCGTCGTCCCGCGCGCGGGCCAAACCGATTCCCGTCAGGCTCAGGCGGTTTACCGGGCGGTCTTCGACGATCCCGAACTCCGGGTCGGGATCATCCAGCTCGACGCCATCCTCGGCAGCCGGGACACCGTCATCGCGCTAAGCCGGCGGTTCGCCGACCTGACACCGTAGTGCACCCGAACGGCCAGGAGATCCCATGCCCCTCAAGCGCAACCTCAGCGGCGGTGAATGGTGGAAACTCCACGCGCGTGACTACCCGAACAGCCGATCTCTCGACGACCTGAAGCCCGCTTTCGCGAGATCGGTGAGGCAATTCGTCGACGCCCTCAGGCTCGGCGGTGCCTCCGTCTCGGTTTCCAGCACGTTGCGCCACCCGGCCCGCGCCTACCTGATGCACTACAGCTGGAAGGTCGCGCACGGCATGATCGAGGCCGCCCGCGTCCCCCGACGCGGCGACGTGCCGATCGACTGGGACCACGGCGACGAGCGCGTATCCCGGGCCGCGGCCATGGAAATGGTGCAGCTCGCGAACATAGTCCACATCGCCAGCCTGACGTCGAACCACACGCGCGGCACAGCAATCGACATGACCATCGGTTGGAAAGGGGTGCTCCTCCTCCGGATTCCCGGCACGGCGAGGTTGTGGGAGATCGCCACCGCGCCTCGGACCGGGAGCGGCAACGCGGAACTGCACACGGTCGGAGCCGACTTCTTCGCGGTCCGCAAGCTGAAGACCGATCCACCGCACTGGTCGCTCGACGGTCGCTGACTTCGGTACTAGTACCTTCGCGGCTTCCCGCGTTACCGGGTCCTCGCCAGGGTGGCCGCATGATCTTGAAATCCCGCCGCGCGCGGAAGTGGGCCATCGTGGTGGCGTGCGCGCTGGTCGTCGTGCTCGCCGGCGCGGGCTCGCTGTTCGAAATCTCGAAGTCGCGGACGTTCCAGTTCTTCGGCAAGCTCGTCGACCGCGTCGAAACGACGGAGAAGGTCGTCGCGCTCACCTTCGACGACGGGCCGGACCCGGCCGGCACGCACGCCATCCTCGACACCCTGAAGAGCCGTCAGGTCCCGGCCACCTTCTTCCTCATCGGCCGGGACATCGCCGCGCACCCCGCGCTCGCGCACGACATCGCGGCCGCGGGGCACGAGATCGGCAACCACAGCTTCAGCCACGAACGGATGATCGGCGTGACACCGGCCTGGGTCGCGGACGAGGTCGAAGCCACCGACGCCCTGATCCGCACGACGGGCTACACCGGCGAGATCCTCTTCCGGCCGCCGAACGGCAAGAAGCTCTTCGCGTTGCCGCATTACCTGGCTTCGCACGGCCGGACGACGATCACGTGGGACGTCGAGCCGGACTCCGACGGCACGCCGGACGCGGCGACCGTCGTTTCGGCGACGGTGGACCGGGTCCGGCCGGGCTCGATCGTGCTGCTGCACGGGATGTACGCGAGCCGGAAGCAGACCCGGCGGGCGATCGGGCCGATCATCGACCGGCTCGCGGCGCGGGGCTACCGGTTCGTGACGGTGTCCCGGCTGATCGGCTGACGTCGGGTGGTCACTCCGGCTCGCCGCCCATCGCCAGCCGGGTGAACGCCGCGAGCGCGCCGTCGATCGGGTGCGGCTGGGGCCGGCCCGACTCGTCGAGCCGGTTCCAGCGCTGGAGGTTCACCGCCACCGCGAACTGCCGCTCGCCGTCCGCGCGGGCCGCGGCCAGCGTTCCGCCGCCCCAGACCGTGCCGCCGTGGCCCCAGAACCCCGTGGACTCCACCGGGTGCAGGCCCAGTCCGTAGTCGATCAGCTTGCCCTCCTGGGAAACGATCCGGACCGTCCGCCGCATCTGCGCCAGCGACGCCGGGGAGACGATCTCGCCCGCCAGCAACGCCGCGAAGAACCGGTTGAGATCCGAGACCGTCGAAATCAGGGAAGCCGCCGGCCCCACCCACGACATGTCGAAGACGCTGTAGTCGCGCGGCGGGTCGACCATGCCGAACCACGACTCGTAGAGCTTCGAGTGCGGCCCCTCGACGTGCGTTCCGGTGGGAAACCCCGTGTGCTGCAACCCCACGCGGTCGATGACGTCCCGGGTGATGCAGTCCTCGGCGCTGCCGCCGGTCACGTGCGCCAAGAGCCGGCCCAGCAGCAGGTAGTTGGTGTTCGAGTACACCCCGGGCGGGCCGACCGGCGGCGCGCCGACGCCCAGCCCGATCAGCTCGACCGGGTCGAACCGCGTGCACCGGTGGTCGTCGAGGCTGTCCGGCCGGGTGGACGCCAGGTCCGGGAACGCCTTGAGGCTCGGGTAGGCGTACGGGAGGTACTCGGCGAGCCCGCTCGTGTGGTCGATCAGCATCCGGACCGTGATCGCCCGCCCCCGGTCGCCGGGCACGAGCGAAGGCAGGTAGTGGCCGATCGGGGTGTCGAGCCCGATCCGGCCGGCCTCGACCTGGCGCAGCACCGCGGCGGCGGTGAACGTCTTCGTGACGCTGCCGACGCGGTGGCGCAGGCCGGCGGTGACCGGGCGGCCGGTCTCGACGTCGGCGACCCCGGCGGCGCCGCGCCAGACCCGGTCGCCGGCCCGCACCTCGGCGAACACGCCCGGCACGCCGGCGTGGTGGACCGCGGCCAGGGCGGCGTCCAGCTGCGCGTGATCCATGGGGACTCCTTTCGGAAAGGGAAGTGTCCTCATTATGCACGCACCGCGTGCAACAGCAAGTGCATAGGCTATGCTGACGGTCGGCGAAAGGACGAGATGGCGAACCGAAGGCGTTGGACGACCGAGGAGATCCTGGACACGGCGGCGGACCTGCTGCGGCGCGGCGACGCCGAGTCGTTCAGCGTGCGCAAGCTCGCCGCGGAGCTGGGGACCGACTCCTCGAGCCTGTACCGGCACTTCCGCACCAAGACCGAATTGCTGCGCGCACTCGCCGACCGGATCCTCGTGGGCGCCATGACCGGGTACCGCCCCGAAGGCGACTGGAAGCAGCGTCTGACCGCGCTGGCCCTGCGCCTGCGCGAGGCGTTCGGCGAGCAGCCGCAGATCGCCGTGGTGTGGGGCCGCTACGCCTCCAGCGGCGCGGGGTCCCGGCTGGTGATGGAGGAGGTGCTGCAGGCGCTGCGCGCGTCAGGGCTGCCCGACCAGCAGATTCCGGCGCGCTACCACCGGATCGCCATCCTCTTCGCCGCGCTGATCTCGTCCGAGGCCGGCGTCAGCACCGTCACCCCCGAGGAACACGAGCAGGGCATGGAGCTGTTCCGCGTCGCGGTGCTGGGCGCCGACCCCGAGCGCTTCCCCGCCCTGGCCCACTTCGCCCGCGACGTCCGCCCGCTCGGGGCCGACCGCCGCGCGGCCTTCGAAGAGCTCGTCGCCGCCCAGCTCGCCGACATCGAGGCCGCGGTCAGTGGGCGACCCGCAGGGCCGGCACCTCGAGACTGACCACCCACTCGCCCTCGCGCGGCCCGTGCCGCACCGCTCCCCCGGCCGCCGCGGCCTGCTCCGCGAGTCCCGCCAAGCCGTACCCCGCACCGGTGCGCGGAGTCCCCTTCAGGGTGTTGCGCGCGGTGATCGTCACCCCGTCCCCGTTTTCGACGTCCAGCCGCAGCCGGACGCCGGGGCCGTTGTGCCGCAACGCGTTCACCGCCGTCTCCGCGACGAACCGCTCGGCCAGCTCCCGCACCGGGGGCGGCAGGGCGGGCAGCACCGGGTCGCGGTCGAGGACCAGGCCCGCCGTGCGCAGCCGGGCCAGCACCTCCGCGAGGTCCGGGGGCCGGTCGGCGTCGTCGCGCAGGTCGTCGAGCGTGCGGCGGACCAGCGTGAGCGCGCCACGGCCGGCGGCCAGCAGCGTGTCGAGGCGCTCGCGGTCGGCTTCGGTCAGGTCGCCGACCGCGCGCAGCGTCTCCGCCTGCACCAGCATCACGGCGGTGGTCTGGGCGAGCGTGTCGTGCAGCCGCCGGGCGGCGCGCTCGGCCCGGTCGGCGAGCGCGCGGCGGCGTTCGGCGCCGAGCAGCCAGGCGACCGCGCAGATCGTCACGGCCAGGAGCGTGCCGTCGAACGGACCTTTCGCCGGGTAGACGACGATCCCCACCGTCAGCGCGGCCGCGGCGGCGAGCCACCGCTGCGGCGTGCTGTACAGCGCGAGCAGCACCGGCACGTACATCGTGTTGCGCGGATGGTCGAGCAGCAGGTGCCCGGCGGTGGCGAGGGTGACGACCACGAGCACGACGGCGGGCGCGCGCCGCGACCACAGCAACGGGACCAGCTGTACCGAGCTGAACAGCGCCGCGATCCACCCCTGGTGTGGTGTCCAGGCGCCACTGGCGAAGAACACCGCGCCGGCCGCGGCCGTCGTGACGGAACTCTGGCGCATGCCGCCGACAGTAGAGTGCGCCCATGATCCGGGTTCAGGTCGTCGACGACCACGCGCTGGTGCGCGAGGGCATCGCCCTGGTCCTGGGGGCGCGGCCGGACCTCGACGTCGTCGCGCAGTACGCGAGCGGCCCCGAGCTGCTCGCCTCGCCCGTCACCGCGGACGTGGTGCTGCTGGACCTGTACCTGCCCGGCATGGACGGCCTCGAAGTCCTGCGCCGCCTGCCGCCGGCGGCGCCGCGGGTGCTGATGCTGACCACGGTCGGCCGGCCCCGCGAGATCCGCGAAGCCCTGGCCGCGGGCGCGGCCGGGTTCGTGCTGAAGGACTCGAGCGGCGACGAGCTGGCCGCCGCGGTCCGGGCCGCGCACCAGGGCGTCACCGCGCTGAGCCCGGCGGCGGCGAGCGCGTTGAGCACGGGCGGCTCGCTCACGCCGCGCGAGCGGGACGTGCTGGAGCTGCTGGGCGAAGGACTGTCCAACCGGGACATCGCGAAGCGGCTGCGGCTGGCGGAGCGGACGGTCAAGGTGCACGTCGGGAACGTGCTGGCCAAGCTGGGCGTCACGAGCCGCACCCAGGCCGCGCTCGTGGCCAGGGACCGATGATCCCGGCGTGGTGCACCTCGGGAGCGTCCCGGTCGAAGTGCTTTTCGAGCGCCGTTCGCTGTCGGAGGTGGTCGGGCTGCGGCTGGCCGACGGCGGCTCGCTGGCCGTCCACGCGGAAGAATCGCGGCCCGGTGGCGAAATGCTGCTCGGCGTGCCCGCTCACGTCGTCGAGACGGCGAAGCGGGCCCGCGCGCGGTTGCTGGCCACGAACCTGCCGCGCGTGCTGGGCCACACCGACTTCGAGGCCCAGAACCTTCGCTGGCGGGAGCGGCGTCCGGGACGTTCGCCGGCGCCTCGCCGCCGACGCTCGCTCCGATCGGGAGCTCGGGGACGGCGGTTCACCGAGGAGGAGCAGGAGACCGCGTGGGCGGCGAGCCTCTGGCCCGCCGTGCACAACGCCCGCTGGGAAGCGCTGCACGGCGATCCCCCGGTGTGCGGCGCGAGGCCGTCCGCGTCCAGGCGGCCGAGCGCCTGGCTAAGTCCCGTACGCGGCCATGAACATGTCCAGCAGGGCGTCGACGGTCTTTTCGTCGGCGACGCGCGTCGACAGCAGGTAGCGGTAGTAGAGCGTGCCGCACAGGACTTCGGCCGGGAACGTCAGGTCGACGCCGCCGACGAGCTCCCCGGCCTCCTGGGCCCGGGTGATCCGGGCGAGGGTGCGTTCCTCGACGGTGTGCAGGAATCTCTCGTGCAGCGTGGCCCGCAGCGCCTCGTCGGCCTGCGCCTCGGCGATCACCGCGCGGTAGACCGGCCCGATCGGCGGGGCGGCGAGCGCGGGCGCCGACCGCAGGAACTGCTCGCGCAGATCCGCGCGGACGTCGCCGGTGTCGTGGTAGTCGAGGTCGGTGGTCCACACGCGGCTGAGCGCGTCCAGCAGGAGTGCCGCCATCGAAGGCCAGCGCCGGTAGATCGTGTGCTTCCCGACGCCGGCCCGGCGCGCCACGGCCTCGATGGTGAGACCCGCGTACCCGACCTCGGCCACCAGTTCGAGGGTCACGCGGAGCAGTTCGTCGGTCCGGGCGGCGCCGCGACGGCGCGGTTCCTCGGCCATGCCGCCGATCCTAACGGCACGCACCGTGCCATTGACAGGTCGGCCACCCCTCTCCATGATGACGCTTAACGGCACGCACCGTGTCGATGCATCGAAGGAGAGCCACCATGGGGACGTTCACGGCCGAAGAGCGCGCCGCGATGAAGGAGCACGCCAAGGAACTGAAGACCGCCGCCCGCCGCGCCTCCCAGGCGGACAAGGCGGCTCAGGCGGAGCGGGACGTGCTCGAGAAGATCGCCGAACTGGCCCCGGCGGACCGGGTGCTGGCCGAGCGCGTCCACGCGATCGTCACGGCGCACGCCCCGGTCCTGGAGCCGAAGCTCTGGTACGGCATGCCGTCCTACGCGCTCGACGGCAAAGTGGTCTGCTTCTTCCAGAGCGCGGAGAAGTTCAAGGCCCGCTACGCGACCCTCGGCTTCAGCGACCAGGCGAACCTGGACGACGGCCCGATGTGGCCGGCCGGCTTCGCCCTCACCGACGTGACGCCCGCGGTGGAGAAGAGAATCACCGAACTGGTGACCCGGGCGGTGAGCTGAGGCCGCGCCCGTCGGCTCACCTCGTGACGTAGCGGGTCAGCATCGCGACCATCTCGTCCTCGAGGCGCCGGGCGTCGATCGGGTCCGGCTCGGCCAGCAGGTCGTGGACGGCCAGCTCGACCGTCGCGATGACCAGGCGGGCCGCCGTGGCGGTGTCGGCGACGCGGACCTCGGGGTGGCCCTCCAGGAGCTCGCGGGTGTGGCCGACCATGTCCCGCTTCACCCGGCCGATCCGCTCGAGCAGCTCGTTCGAGCGCGGGGCCTGCTCGATCAGCATGCGCAGCAGGTGGGGGTCGTCGAGGTGGGCTTCGACCGCGAGCCGGACGAAGACGCGGAAGATCTCCTCGATCGACTCCGGCAGCGGGCCGGTCAGGACCTTCGCCGCGGCCGCCGTGCCGTCGTCGAGGTGGCGGGTCAGCAGCTCGGCGAGGATCGCGTCCTTGTTCGGGAAGTACTGGTACAGCGAGCCGATCGAGATCCCGGCCCGCTCGGCGATGCGGTTGGTGGTGCCGGCGGCGTAGCCGTGGTCGGCGAAAACGTGAGCAGCCGCGGTCAGGATCCGCTGCCGGGTCAGCTCGGCGCGGATCTGACGCGGCTGTTTACGTGGCTGGATGCGGCGCTGGTCCGGCGTCACGGCCCCTCCTGCGGCGAGCGTGGAAAGCGAGTAGTCAAGATCTGAGTATTTACTCATAATTGTGTCATGACCAGCATAAACACGCTGCCCCGAGTGACCATGGACGAGGTGCGGGCCCGCCTGGGCGCCCCCGACGCGATGATCGAGGCCAAGATCGGCGACCGCGTCGACCGGCACGCCCGCCGCTTCATCGCGCACTCGCCGTTCCTCACGCTGGCCACCGCCGACGCGCACGGCCGCACCGACTGCTCGCCCCGCGGCGACTACCCCGGGTTCGTGAAGGTCCTCGACGAGCGCACGCTGGCGCTGCCCGACCGGCCCGGCAACAAGATCGCCGACTCCTTCCGCAACATCGCCGAGAACGACGGCGTCGGCCTGCTGTTCTTCGTCCCCGGGATGCGGGAGACGTTGCGCGTCAACGGGAGCGCGTACGTCACCGACGACCCGGACGTGCTCGCCCGGATGCGCACCGAGGCGAAGTCGCCGATCCTCGCGATCGTCGTCGACGTCGCCGAGGTGTACTTCCACTGCGGCCGCGCGCTGATCCGGTCGCGCCTGTGGGACCCGGCGAGCCAGGCCCTCGCGGCGGAGCTGCCCTCGGTCGGCGAGATCGCCGCCGAGCAGATGGGCGCCGACCCCGAACTCTTCGAGCAGCTGCTCGAAGACGGCTACCGGAAGCTGTACTGACATGCAGAAGACGGTTCTGGACCGCGTCGAGCGCGTCGCCGACGACGTCGTCTCCCTGGTGCTGCGCGGCGACGAAGGGCTTTTGGCGCCGTGGGAGCCGGGCGCGCACATCGACCTGGAGCTCCCCAACTGGCTGACCCGGCAGTACTCGCTGTGCGGCGACCCGGCCGACCGCTCCGCGTACCGGATCGCCGTCCGGCACGACCCGCTCAGCCGGGGTGGCTCCGAGTACGTCCACCTGTTCCTGCGGCCGGGCCGGACGCTCTCGGTTTCCCTGCCGCGCAACCACTTCCCGCTCGTGCCCGCGCCCGAGTACCTGTTCCTGGCCGGCGGGATCGGGATCACGCCGATCGTGCCGATGCTGCGGGCCGCCGGCCCCGCGGCGACGCTGGTGTACGCGGGCCGCTCGCCTTCGGCCATGCCGTTCGCCGCGCAACTGCGGGCCGAGTACGGCGATCGCGTGAGGCTGTTCGACCACGGTCGCCCGGATCTCGCGGCGCTGGCGGCGGAGTTCCCGGCGGCGGAGGTCCACTGCTGCGGCCCGGCGTCCATGGTGGACGCGGCCGAAGCGCTGTTCCCGCGCGTGCACACCGAACGCTTCCAGCCCGCCCAGCGCGCCTTCCGGCCGGACACCGCGTTCGAGGTCGTGTGCGCCCGCTCCGGGCAGACCCTCCCGGTCCCCGCCGACGAGTCCCTGCTGGACGTGCTGGAGCACGCCGGGAAGCCGGTGCCCGCCGGCTGCCGCGAGGGCGTCTGCGGGAGCTGTGAACTGTCCGTTCTCGACGGCGATCCCGAGCACCGCGACGACATCGGCGCGCCGGCGGGGCGGATGTACCCGTGCGTGTCGCGCGCGCTGTCGCCCCGGCTCGTCCTGGACGTCTGATGCTCCCGAAGGTGCGTCGCCCCGCCTCACGCCGGATGCGGCGCCGCGCTCGAGGACCTCGACGTCGTGGGCGACGACCAGGCTGGATGGCCGAGGTGCTGATGATGCCGAAGTCGCGGCGGCGGTGATCCGGCGGGCGTGTTCGACCTGGGCGTGAGCTACCTGCCGCCGCCCGGGGTGTCGTGGCAGCTGCTGGCCGGCGACGAGAGCGCGCTGCCCGCGATACCGGCGATCCTCGAAGGCGCACCGTCCGACCTGGTGGCGGAGGTGTTCCTGGAGGTGCCGTCGACGGCGGACGTCCGGCCGGTGCGGGCCCCGCCGGGGGCGCGGGTGCACTGGCTGCCGCGGGACGAGCCCGGCCGCCGTCCGGGCACGCCGGCGCTCAAGACGATCGAGCCCGCGGAGCTGCCGGAGGAACGCTCGTACACGTGGGTGGCCGGGGAAAGCGCGCTGGCGACGGGCGTCCGGCGGCACCTGGTCCGCGAGCGCGGCCGGCCGAAGGGCGACATCGCGTTCTTGGGCTACTGGCGCCAGGGCCGGGCCGCGCCCGGCTGATCCGCGGCCCCGGCCGGACCGCGACCCCGGGCTGTCCCACCGGCCGAGCACCGAGCCGGGCGCGAAGCTGCCGCACGGGGCCGGCCGGCCCGCACGGCCGCCGGGTGTCCACTTTGGACGTCGTCGGCCGCCGGGGACGGCGCTGACCGGGCCGACCGGCACGGCAGGGCGCGACGCCGCGGCCAAGGTGGGCGCGGAGCTGGGCCTCGACCTGCGCGCGTACGGCGACTGGGCGCGGCTAGGCGGCATCGACGAGGACGGCTGCCTCCTGGTGCGCCCGGACGGCTACGTCGCCCGGCGCCACCGCACGACGTCCCCGGCAGCGGCGGGCTCGCTGGTCACGGCGTTGCGGACGCTGCTCGACCGGCCCTGATCACGGTGTGGTGACCCGGGTGCAGGTGACCGGGACCTTCGGGGGGCCGCTGCCGTCGCCGATGCCGGGCTTCGCCGGGTCGATGCCGCCGCGGGCGACTTCGTCCAGGACGGCGAGGCCGGCGTCGTCGATGCTGCCGAACACCGTGTACTCCGGCGAGATCCGCGTGTCGCCGAAGACGAGGAAGAACTGGGAGCCGCCCGAGTCGGGCTGAGCCGACTTCGCCATCGCGAGAACGCCGCGGCCGTACGTCAGCCCGGGGAACACCTCGTCGCGGATCGTGTAGCCGGGGCCGCCGGTGCCGTCGCCCGCCGGGTCGCCGCACTGGAGCATCTGCAGCCCGGACGTCACGGACAGCCGGTGGCAGGACGTGCCGTCGTAGAACCCCTGCTGCACCAGGCTCAGGAAGTTGACCACGGTGCACGGGGCGAGCGCACGGTCGAGCGTGAGCCCGATGGTGCCGGCGCTCGTCGCGAGCCGCACGGGGACGGTGCCGGACGACGGCGCCGGGCCGTCGGGCGGCGGGGCGACCTCCTTCGGCGCGGGTGACGTGGGATCCGGGGTGAACGCACAGGTCACCGGGTCAGCGAGCGGCTTCGGCCGCCGCGGCATCCGGGCCCGGCCGTTGGTGGGCAACGTGTACGCGGCGCTCGGGGCGGACGTGGTCGCCGACGGCGGGGACGACGACCGCGCCGGCCCGGTCCCGAGCGCGGCCTCGGGGAAGTCGTCGCGCAGGAACCCGGGAGAGCCCCAGGCCAGGAAGGCCAGCGCCATCACGATGACGACGACGACCGAACCGGTGATCAGCACGACGGCGGCGGGCGAGGTCTTCTTCGGCGGCACCGGCGGCTGCCACCGCGGATACTGGTGGGGCTGCCGCGGGTAGTGCGGCCCACCGCCGTACCCCGGACCCGGCGGCGGTGCCCCGTCCCGCCGATCCCCTGGCTCGCTCATCCGCGCTCCCCTCGTCAGCCGCCCATTGTGCCGGGCGGGTCCGCCCGCCGTGGGGGAATCCGGAAAGGAGCCGCGAATCACCTCACGGCAGCCCCCACGGTGTGCTCGCCCCGCCGGGCGCGACCGGGCGCACCGCGAAGTCCGGCCGATCGCCCTTCCGGTACACGAAGGCGTCCTCGCCGCGCCCCAGCTCGACCTGGACGTCCCCGTTCGCCAGCCGGCGCCAGCGCCGCGACCGGCCTCGCGCGTCGGTCACCGCCAGTTCGCCGTCGATGCCCGGCCGCAGCACGCACGGCGCCCCGGCTTCGCTGTGCACCTTCAGCCACCGCGTCTTCCCCGCCGCCCGGGACGCGCTGAGCAGGAACGCCCCCTCGGTCCGGAAGTCGCGCAACGCGATGTCGCCCCAGGCCGCGGGCACCGCCGGGAACAGCCGGAGCACCCCACCCCAGCTCTGGACCAGCATGTCCTGCACGGACTTCGCCGCCGACAGCGGAGTCTCGATGACCGGCCCGGACTCCTTGTACATCGTGTTGGGCTGGATGAACCGCTGCTGCAGCTCGCCGAGGTAGAACGCCGCCTGCTCACCGCGCAGCATCTGGGCGGAGATCGACGCCGCCCCGGTGAACGTGTAGCCCTGCAGCGCGCCTTCGAAGCCCACCCAGTGGTTCAGCGACGTCTCGATGATCGCCCGGTGCTCCGGCTGCTCCCACGTGATGTCGTAGAGCGGGTAGATCTGCAGCAGGTGCGAGTAGTGCCGGTGCGACTTCGCGAACGGCACGCCGGCGCCGATCATGTACCCGTTGGCGTCGGCCGGGTAGTCGACCAGGTTCGCCAGGACGTTCCGCCACTTCGGCGCCAGCGGGTCGCCGGGCGCGTGCTGCAGGAGCGTCTTGCAGCCCCAGCGGATCAGCGAGAGGTCGTAGTTGCAGTCGGGAGCGTTGACGCCGTACTCGGGCGAGAACGTCGGCGGCAGGTGGAGCCGTCCGTCCGCGCCCGGGGCGAGGAAGTGCAGGTAGTAGTTGATCGCCTTGCGCAGCAACGGGATCAGCGTGTCCGACAACAGCCGCCGGTCCATCGTGTGCCGGTAGGACAGCCACACGTTGTGCAGCGCCCACGTCAGGTTGCCGACCTCCGGGGTCGGCGTGGCCTGTCCGGGGATGCCGACCGGGAACCCGCTGGTGGCGTTCGAGAGGCCGTTGAGCAGCGTCATGTCGGTCGTGCGTGGGATGCCCGCCGAATCCACCTGGTACGGTGCGGCGACCTGGCTCGTCAGGTTGCTCCGGTACTTGTCGAGCGCGTAGCTGACGGCGTCCAGCTCCAGGTGGTTCGAGCCGTGGATCAGCCAGTATTCGAGCTGGACGTTGAGGTTCCACCACGTCGCCGGCCACGGTGTGTTCTCCAGCCACGGCCCCGACGTCGCCATCACCGGGGCTTCGCGCCGGGCGGCCGAGGCCACCTTGTACAGCTGGATCCAGTAGAAGCTCTGCAGCCTCGTGTCCGGAATGGACAGGAAGCTCGCCCGGTAGTGGTCGTGCCACCAGCGCCGGTGGTCCTGGGTCAGGGCACCGAAGGCGGGAGCCCGGCGGACGGTCGAGAGCGCCCGCGCCACCGCCGTCTTCACCGGGTGCGACCACGCCACCGACGTGTACAGCGTGCGGGCGCCACCGCGGGTGGTTTCGCGCCACGCCGTCACGTGCTCGCCGCCGGCCAGCAGCGGCTGGACGGCCAGCCGCGCGTCGCCGCTGCCGCTCAGCTGTACCGGCGGGTTCGCGGTGTAGCCGTCCGGTGGCGGCTTGTTCCACACCGGATCGGCGCGCGGGCTGACCGCGACCGCCGGGTGGAACACCCACCCGAACCCGCGTTCCCCTTCGGAAGGCCGGACTTCGACGGCGAGCAACGACTGTCCGGTGTGGACGATCGCGCGCAGGCTCAGGCTGCCCGCGGCCGTGGTGATCGTGCCGGTCAGCTCGGCGTTCCACAGGTCCATCCGCCAGTCGACCGCGGTGATCGCCCCGACCGGCTCGAGGGTGAAGTACCCGATCGGCAGCCGTGCCAGGCCGAACAGCGAGCCGAACTCCGGCCGGTGGTCCTGCACCTGGCTGTGCTGAACGGTGAACCGGATCGCGTTCGCCCCCGGCTCGGCGTAGATGCCCGAACCGAGGAACCCGTTGCCGAGGAACGGCCCTTCGTACCAGGCCTTCGGCATTCGCCGCCAGTACAGGTCGGCCGTACCGAGGAATCCGGCCCAGCCGAAGTCGTCGCCGCCGGGCGCCGCTTCGGCGAACGCGGGGGTCAAGCCGGCGGCGGCGATCCCGGCGAGGGCGCCGCCGAGCACGGTTCTGCGGGTGATGTCCATTCGACCTCCTTGTCGAAGAGCGGGTTCAGCTCGGCAGGCCCCACGCCGGAGCGGGGCCGAGCGCGGGGACGTCCCGCGGCGCGCAGTCCGGTCGCCCGCCCCTCGGGGTGACGACGGCGGTGCCGCCGCGGCGCAGCCCGATCGCGATCCGCCCGGGCCCGGCCGGGCGCCACGGCAGGCGGCGGCCGTGCTCGTCGCGGACGTCGACGTCGCCGGCGACACCGTGCTGCAGGACCAGGGGTGCACCGGCTTCGCTGTGCACGCGGACGAACTCCGTCCGGCCGTCGCGGCGGGAGGCGTCCACGAGGAACGCGCCCTCCGCCCGCAGGCCGTCGATCGAGGCGTCCCGCCAGGTCGCCGACACCGACGGGAAAACCTTGAGCACACCACCGGAACCCTGCAGCAGCATGTCCACCACGGACTGGGCGGCGGTGATCGGGCTTTCGACGGCGAAATTGGCGCCCTCGCGGTACATCGTGTTCGCGGTCAGCTCGGTGTCGGCGACGATGGTGCGGTCGAGGAAGACCTTCAGGTAACGCAACGCTTCCTCGGGCGCGTCCATCACGGACTTCATCGAGGACGCGGCCGCGTAGCTGTAGCCGTGCCAGGCGGACTGGTCGGCGGCCCAGTGGTCGAACGTCCGGGTCATGAGATCGCGGTCGGCCGGTGCGTCCCAGACCTTCTCCCGCAGCGGGTACAGCCACAGCAGGTGCGAGAAGTGCCGGTGCGACGCGGCGAGCGGGACACCGTCGCCGATCAGCACGCCGTTCGCGGGATGTTCGTGGTAGGACACGAGTTTCGCGCCGATCTCCCGCCAGGCCGGCACGCGCGGTTCGTCGAGACGCAGGATCCGCGCGGTGTCGACGAGCGTCCGGGCGGCCCACCGGATCAGCGACAGGTCGTAGGTGCAGTCGGACGCGTCGGCGTACTCCGGCGACCGGGTCAGCGGCAGGTGCAGGAGCCCGTCCGGGCCGGTGACCAGGAAGTGGCGGTAGAAGTTGAGGGCCTTCGCCAGCGTCGGGTACAGGACGTCGCGCAGGACGCGGGTGTCCAGGTGGTGGCGGTAGGCGAGCCAGACGTTGTGCAGGCCCCACAACAGGTTCCCGGTTTGGTCGGTCTTCGACGTCGTCCCGGGGACGCCGACCGAGCGCGTGCCGCCGGGCCGCAGCCGCCAGTCTCCCGGGTGGGAAAGCGCGTAGGTGCCGCCGTCGCGGTAGGCGGGCGGCACCGACGTCTCGAGATTCGCGTGGTCGCGGCGGAAGGTCTCGGTGACGGCGTCGAGCTCGGGGTGGTTGCTGCTGTTGACGATCGGATAGGTGACCTGGACGTTGAGGTTCCACCAGACCGCGGTCCAGCTGTTGCCGACCTCGGGGAACCACGGTCCCCACTCGGACACGACCGGCCCGTGCGCGCGGGTGGCGCTGGCGATCTTGTACAGCTGGATCCAGTAGAAGCGCTGGACCTGCTTGTCCGGCACCGAAACGAAGCTGCGGCGGTGGTAGTCGTTCCACCAGCGGCGGTGCCGGGCCAGCAGGGCGTCCGGGTTCGCGGCAAGCGCTTTCCCGACCGCCCCGACGGCGTCCGCGGTGTGCGTGGTGCCCGGGAAGCTGTAGGCGACGGTGGCCGCGAGCAGCCGTCTCGTGCCGATCGCCCGCTCGCGCCACGCCGTGGTGTACCCGCCGCCGGCGAGCAGGGGCTGCGCGCAGTACCCGTCGGCGGTCTCGGGGGCGGGGTTGGCGACGTACTCGGGCGGCTTGCGGACAGTCCGGGTCGTCGCGGACTCCAGCGGCCGGAAGGCCCAGGCGGCGGTGGCTTCGCCGGCGCTCGGGGTCAGCGAGACGAGCAGCACGCCGAGGTCGTTGTGCACGACGGCGGAGAAGGCGACCGAGCCGCGGGTGGTGGTGATGGTGCCGCCGAGCTCGGCGTTGTAGAGGTCGAGCGTCCAGTCGACGGCGGTGACGGCGCCGGCCAGGGTGAGCGTGAGGTAGCCGATCGGCAGGCGGGACAGGCCGATGCCGGCTTCCCACTGGATCCGCTGGTCCTGCACCTGGGTGTGGCTCAGCATGACTTTGAGGGTGCCGGGCGTGTCGCCGGCGTAGACCTGGGCGCCGAGGAAGCCGTTGGCGAGGAACGGGCCTTCCTGCCAGTTCCGGGGCAGTCGCTTCCAGACCATGCGCGCATCACCGGCGACCTCCCGGTGCGGGTTCCCGGCGGCGAGCGCGGGCGCGGCTCCGCGGGCCCAGAGCCCACCGAAGGCAGCAGCCCCCACCGCTACCGATGCCGAGCGAAGCACCGTACGCCGCGACACTGCGTCCATGAAGCATCCCTTCGGATACATACTACGTTTGACGAGATCAGCTGGCGGCGTGCGGCCATACTTGCAGAGGGGGTCCCGAAAAGCCAGGAGGATTCACCCGGAAAGCGGCAGATACATCCGATGTATGCCGTGGCTGGGCGAGGTCAGGCGCTGGGCAGCGGGGGCAGTGCCGGGGTGAAGAGCCAGCGTTCGAAGAACGGGTCCAGCGACCGGGCCGCGTAGGCCTCGGCCATCGCCACGAACTGCTCCGTCGTCACCAGCCCGTGCCGGTGGTCGCCCGTCCACGCCTTCAGCAACGCGAAGAACGCCGGATCCCCGATCTCCGCCCGCAGCGCGTGCAGCGTCAACCCGCCGCGCTTGTACACGCGCTCGTCGAACATGCGCGCCACACCGGGATCCGCGATCCGGACGTCGGCCGGCTTGGCCTTGATGCGCGTGTGCCAGCTGCGGGCCAACGCCGAAGCCGGCTGGCCGCCCGACTCCTCCGACCACAGCCACTCCGCGTACGTCGCGAAGCCCTCGTTCAGCCAGATGTGGCGCCAGTCCGCCACCGTCAGGCTGTTGCCGAACCACTGGTGGGCCAGCTCGTGCACCACCAGCCGCTCGTACGTGCGGCGGCCGTCGACGTGGTTGGCGCCGAAGATCGCCATGCCCTGTGCCTCGATCGGGTCGTCGAGGTCGTCGTCGGTGACGACGATGACGTACTCCTCGAACGGGTAGGGCCCGAACAACCGCTGCAGCATCTCGATCATCCGGCCCTGCCGCCCGAAGTCGCGCTCGAACGCCCGCCGCAGCCGCGGGGGCACGGCCGCCCGCTGCGGCACCGTCTGCAGGACCGAGTCGACGTGACCGCGGCCGAAGCCGAGCGTGAACCGGCGCGCGCCCACCCCGGTGTGGGGGAACCAGCCGCGGCCGGTCAGCTCCAGCTCGTCGTACCGGCCGATCTGGACGCTCATCAGGTACGTCGCCGTCGGCTCGGGCCGCTCGAACACCCACCGCGTGGTGCTGCCGCCGATGACCCGTTCGACCAGGTCGCCGGTGACGGCGACCTGGTACGGCGACGCCGTCGTCAGGGTCACCCGGTACGACGCCTTGTCCGACGGGTGGTCGTTGCAGGGGTACCACGACGGCGCCCCGACCGGCTGGCTCGCCACCAGCGCGCCGTCGGTCAGCTCGTCCCAGCCGACGTCGCCCCAGCGGCTGCGCACCGGGCGCGGGTTGCCGACGTAGTGCACCTCGATCGTGAACGCCGCACCCGAAGCGATCGACTTCGCCGGCCGGACGTGCAGCTTCGCGCCGCGCTTCAGGTACTTCGCGGGCTTGCCGTCGACCAGCACGCGGTTGATCCGGAACTCGCCGAAGTCCAGGCTGACGCGGGAAAGCGCCTGCGTCGCCTCGGCGGTGAGGACCGCGGACGCCGAGAGCCGGTTCGGCCCGACCTTGTAGTCGAGGTTCAGCTCGTAGTGCCGGACCCGGTAGCCGCCGTTGCCGTGCGCGGGGAGGTAGGGGTCACCCGAGGTGTCCGCGCCGGGGGCCGGTGCCGGAGCCTTCGAAATCACCCGTTGCGAACCTTTCCTCGTGCCGACGTACCAAACCAGGCTCGCACGCACGGGTGAGTCCGGCGAGCCAGGCGGGTACTTCGTGACCTTCTACTTACCCGGCCACGCGGAGATCGGGTTGCCGAGCCAGCGGGTGTCGGCCGGCACCTCGTCGCCGCGGGTCACCAGCGAGCCCGGGCCGACCGTGGTGCGCGCGCCGATGCCGGCGCCCGGCAGCACGATGCCGTGCGGGCCGAGCGTCGCGCCCTCGCCGAGCGCCACGCGCGACATGCTCATGATCCGGTCGTGGAACAGGTGGGTCTGCACGACGCAGCCGCGGTTGATCGTCGCGCCGTCGCCGAGGGAGACGAGGTCGGCCTCGGGCAGCCAGTACGTCTCCAGCCAGACGCCGCGGCCGATCTTGACACCCATCGTGCGCAGCCACGCGGTCAGCAGCGGGGTGCCGCCGACCGAGCCGATCAGCCACGGCACGGCCAGGGCCTCGACGAACGTGTCGGCCAGCTCGTTGCGCCAGACGAAGGAGCTCCACAGCGGGTGGTCGACCTCGCGGAACTTGCCGACCAGCAGCCACTTCATCGCGGTCGCGGTCAGCGCCGCGACGACACCGGCGGCCAGCAGGGCGGGCCCGGCCAGCAGCAAGGCAACCCCGAAGCCGAACGCCGTCGCCGCCCACAGCAGCCCGAAGGCGACCGAGACGGTCAGCGCGACCCCGCACATGACCGGGATGATCCGGCACAGTTCGACCAGCGCCCGCGCCGCCTTGAGGTGCAGCGCCGGGGTGTAGGTGCGGCTCGTGTCGGCCTCGCCGACCGCGCGGCGGACCGGCAGCGGCGGCATCCCGAGGTACGACGAGCCCTTCTTCGCCTTCAGCGGCGTCGAGGACAGCACGCCGACCAGGCCGCGCTTCGGCACCGACCGGCCGGGCGCGGTCATCCCCGAGTTGCCGAGGAACGCCTGCTTGCCGATCCGGGCCGGGGCGACGTGCAGCCAGCCGTGCCCGAGCTCGTAGGTGGCGACCATGGTGTCGTCGGCGAGGAACGCGCCGCTGTCGACCTTGGTCATCTTCGGCAGCGCCAGGACCGTCGACGCCTCGACGTTGCGGCCGACCTTCGCGCCGAGCAGCCGCAGCCACACCGGCGTGAACAGGCTGGCGTACAACGGGAACAGGCCTTCGCGGGCCATGCTCATCAGCCGTTCGGTGGCCCAGACCTGCCACGCGACGCGGCCGTGCACCGGGTGGTAGCCCTCGACCATGCCGATGCTCAGGCACCGGACGCCGACGAGCACGAGCAGCATGTACGCGAGGAAGTACGCGGCGGTCGCGGCCGGGACGAAGACGAGCGCCCGGAGGAACGCGTCCAGCAGCGTCGGCGCGCCGGCGATCGCGTAGCCGAGCACGGCGACCCCGGCCAGCGCGGCCACGCCGGGCAGGAAGCCCAGCGCGAGGGAGGTCGCGCCGTAGACGGCGGCCCAGAAGTGCGACCGCGGCGGGCGGCTCGACGGCCACTTCAGCGCGTCGCGTTCGTCCTTGGCGACGCGCGCGGCGGGCGAACCGGCCCACCGCTGCCCGGCCGGGACGGCGCCGCGGACGGTCGAGCCGGCCGCGATCTCCGCGCCCTTGCCGACACGGGCACCCGGGAAGAGCGTGCTGCGCGCACCGACCCGGGCCTCCGCGCCGACACGGACCTTGCCGATGTGCACGACGTCGCCGTCGACCCAGTGGCCGGACAGGTCGACCTCGGGCTCGATCGCGGCGCCGCGGCCCAGCTTGAGGAAACCGGTGACCGGCGGCGGCGAGTGCAGGTCGACGTCCTTGCCGATCCGCGCGCCGAGCGCCTTGGCGTACGTCGTCATCCAGGACGCGCCGGCGACGCTGTCCGCACCGGAGAACTCGGCGAGCTTCTCGGCCGTCCACAGTCGCAAGTGGACACTTCCACCACGCGGATAGGTGCCGGGGCGGACGCCGGACAGCAGCACGCGGGAACCGCCCGCGGCGATCGCGATCCGGCCGGCCGGGCTGAACAGCACGACCCAGGCCAGGCCGATCCAGGCCCAGCTCAGCGTCGGCGCCCAGGCGAACCCGAGCAGAGCCAGGACGTTCGACAGCGCGGCGGCGAGCGTCGCCCAGCGCAGGCCGACCAGGCCCATCAGCGGGACCATCAGCAGCGTCTGGATGACGCCCGCGCGACGCGGGGCCGGCGCGATCTCGCGGCGCTCGGTGGCCTGGCCGTCCAGCGCGTCCAGCATCGCGGCCAGCGCGCCCAGCTTCGGGTGGGCGTAGATGTCGGCGACCGACACCTGCGGGTGGCGGGTGCGGATGCGCGCGACGACCTGCGCGGCGGTGAGGCTGCCGCCGCCGTGGGTGAAGAAGTCGGCCTTCGGGTCGTCGACCGACACGCCGAGGATCTCGGCCCAGCCTTCGGCGAGCCACGTCTCGGTCGGCGACAGCCCGGTGGCGTCCACAGTGGACAGCGGCCACGGGAGCGCGGCGCGGTCGACCTTGCCGGAGGTGCGGGTCGGCAGGTCGTCGACGACGGCGAGCAGCGGCACCAGCGCGGCGGGCAGGTGCTCGCGCAGCCGGGTCGCGGCCTGGTCCTGGTCGAAGGGTTCGGTGCCGGGCACGACGTACCCGACGAGGACCTGGTTGCCCGCTTTGGTGCGGCGGATCGCGGCCGCCGCGCCCTGCACGCCCGGCAGGGCCTGCAGCGCGGCGTCGACCTCACCCAGCTCGATGCGGCGGCCGCCGAGCTTGACCTGCTCGTCAAGGCGGCCCAGGAACAGCAGGCCTTCTTCTTCGGCGCGGACCATGTCGCCGGAGCGGTAGGCGCGCTGCCAGCCCAGCGACGGCAGCGGCGCGAACTTCTCGGCGTCCTTCTCCGCGTCGAGGTAGCGGGCCAGCCCGACCCCGCCGATGACCAGTTCGCCGGTCTCGCCCATGGCGACCGGCTCGCCCTCGTCGTTGACGACGGCCAGCTGCCAGCCGACGAGCGGCAGCCCGATCCGCACCGGGCCTTCGCCGGTCAGCTGCGCGGCGCAGGCGACGACGGTGGCCTCGGTCGGGCCGTAGGTGTTCCAGACTTCGCGGCCTTCGACGGCGACGCGCTCGGCCAGCTCCGGCGGGCACGCTTCGCCGCCGAAGATGAGCAGGCGGACGTCTTCGAGGGCGTCGGCGGGCCACAGCGCGGCCAGCGTCGGCACGGTCGAGACGACGGTGATGCGCTGCGCGACCAGCCAGGGGCCGAGGTCGACCCCGGTGCGGACCAGCGCGCGCGGCGCCGGGACCAGGCAGGCGCCGTGGCGCCAGGCCAGCCACATCTCTTCGCAGGAGGCGTCGAAGGCGACGCTCAGCCCAGCCAGGACGCGGTCGCCGGGGCCGATGGGCTCGTCGGCGAGGAACAGCTCGGCCTCGGCGTCGACGAACGCGGCCGCGGAGGCGTGCGTGACCGCGACGCCCTTGGGCTTGCCGGTGGAACCGGAGGTGAAGATGATCCAGGCGTCGTCGGCGGGGCCGGGGACGCCGTCACGGCCGCCCGGCGTCGAGTGGACCTCGATCTTGCCGTCGGTGGCCACCGCGGCCACCTGGGCCTCTTCGAAGACCAGCTCGGCGCGCTCGTCGGGGTCGTCCGCGTCGACCGGCACGTAGGCGGCGCCGACGGACAGGGTGGCGAGGATCGCGACGTACAGCTCGGCGGTGCCGGAGGAGATCCGGATGCCGACGCGGTCGCCGAGGCCGACGCCGTACCCGCGCAGGCGGCGGCCGTAGGCGTCGATCTCGTCGAGGAGCGTGCGGTAGGTCAGGGTGGTGGTGCCGTCGTCGATCGCGGCGGCGTTCGGATGCCGCTCCGCGGTGGCCGAGAGGACGTCGAGGAGGGTGCGCTCACCGGCGCCGAGGCCGGACCAGAACAGCGCCCGGTCGGCGACCGGGGCGAGCGTCACCTCGGCGGCGGATCCCGTGGGTTCGATCGTGACGGTCATCGGGCGTTCGCCTCGAAGAGAACGAAGACGTGCAGGGACGAACTATGGGCGCGCAAGCCCACCACTCACCTTCCGCGAGCCTCATCGGGCTTGCACTCCTGAATGAGGCGCCCGCAACGACCCTCCACCATACTCGCTGGTGAAGGAAATATATCCGCCCGGTCACGCTTGCGTGTCGGACCTCACGATCATCGTCCTGACCAGCGTGATCCAGGTCGCAATTGACGGATCACGCCGGCCGGGACGTCAGGAAATCACCGCGTCCGGGCGGCTTTTCCGCCGATCTTCGGTTTCGCCTTCTTTTCGCGAACCCGCACATTCACCCGAACGGGGCTGCCCGCGAAACCGAACTGTTCGCGGAACTTGCGCTCGATGAACCGGCGGTAGCCCGCCTCCAGGAAACCGGTGGTGAACAGCACCAGCGTCGGCGGCCGGATCCCGGCCTGCGTCGCGAACAGCACCTTCGGCTGCTTGCCGCCGCGCACGGGCGGCGGGGTGGCCGCGATCAGGTCGGACAGCCACGCGTTGAGCTGGCCGGTCGGCACCCGCTTGTCCCACGACGCCAGGGCCGTCCGCAGCGCCGGGGCGATCTTGCGCACCGAGCGGCCGGTCAGCGCCGAGATGTTGACCTTCTCCGCCCACGGCACGCGGACCAGGCCGCGCTCCAGCTCGCGGACCATCGCGTGCCGGCGGTCCTCGTCGACCAGGTCCCACTTGTTGAAGGCGAGCACGCAGGCGCGCCCGGCCTCGACGACCATGGTCAGCACCCGCAGGTCCTGCTCCGAGATCGGCTCGGCCGCGTCCAGCAGCACGATCGCGACCTCGGCCGCGTCGATCGCGGTCTTGGTGCGCAGCGAGGCGTAGTACTCGGCGCCGGCGGCGAAGTTCACGCGCTTGCGCAGGCCGGCCGTGTCGACGAACCGCCAGGTCTCGCCGTCCAGCTCGACCAGCGAGTCGACCGGGTCGACGGTGGTGCCCGCGACCGAGTCGACGACCGAGCGCTCCTCGCCCGACAGCTTGTTCAGCAGGCTCGACTTGCCCACGTTCGGCTTGCCGACCAGCGCCACGCGCCGCGGGCCGGTCGTGACGGCGCCGCCCTCGCGCGGGGCCTCGGGCAGGGCCTTGAGGATGGCGTCGAGCAGGTCGCCGGAGCTGCGGCCGTGCAGGGCGCTGACCGGGTGCGGCTCGCCGAGGCCGAGCGACCACAGCGACGCGGTGTCGGCGAGCAGGCGGTCGTCGTCGACCTTGTTCGCGGCCAGCAGCACCGGCTTCTTCGAGCGGCGCAGGACCTTCGAGACGGCCTCGTCGGTGGCGGTGGCGCCGACGGTCGCGTCGATCACCAGCAGCACCGCGTCGGCGGTCTGCATGGCCAGCTCGGCCTGCGCGGCGACGGAGGCCTGCAGCCCGGTCGCGTCCGGTTCCCAGCCGCCCGTGTCGACCAGGGTGAACTTGCGCCCGCCCCAGTAGGCGTCGTAGGCGACGCGGTCCCGGGTCACGCCCGGCACGTCCTGCACGACGGCCTCGCGGCGGCCGAGGATGCGGTTGACCAGGGTCGACTTGCCCACGTTGGGGCGGCCGACGACGGCGAGCACCGGCTGCCCGAGCGCGGCCTCCTCGGCCGCTTCGGCCGCCTCGATCTGCGCGTCGAGCGCGGCGAACTCGGTCTCGTCGGACCAGGTGCCGTCGACTTCGCCGACGCTTTCGAACTCTTCCACGGTTACCCAATTTCCCTTATGGCGAGCCGAATCCGTTTTCGGAACGCCAATCGTCCAAAGTCTTCACGAGCGCCGCGAGCTCGCCGCGCAGCTCTTCGGTGCCCTGGTCGAGCCCGGTCTTGCCGGGGCCGACCTTCGGCGTGAACGGCTCCCCCACGAGGATGTCCACGCGCGGGCGCCAGCGCCTCTTGCCGTCGGCCGGCTTGCGTGTGCCCCGCGTCGCGACCGGGAGCACGGTCGCGCCGGAGGCCCGGACGAGCCAGGCCGCGCCGCGTTCGGCCGCGCCGACGTCGCCGGCCCCGCGGGTCCCCTCGGGGAAGATGCCCACGACACCGCCGTCCTTCAGCACGCCGACCGCGGTCATCAGCGGTTTGCGGTCGATCTCGCCGCGCTTGAGCGGGATCTGCCCGATCGCCAGCATGAACCGGCCGACGATGCCGCCGAACATCTCGGCCTTGACCAGGAACGCCGAACGCCGGGGAAGCATTCCGAAGATCAGCTGCGGTTCGATCATGGAGCTGTGGTTGGCGATCACCAGCACCGGCCCGGTGGCGGGCAGGCGCTCGCGGCCGTGCACCCGGATGCGGAAGGCCGACCGCAGATAGTACCGGGCGAAGACCCGCCCGGCGTCGTGGAGTGTGCCGACGGATCCCGCGGGGAGTCCGTCAGCGGTCATCGCGCCACCTCGGCGTTGCAGCCTTCGAGGATGCCGCGATGGCTGGCCAGCTCGCTCAGCGCGACGATCACCTGGTCGATCGACAGCTCCGAGGTGTCGACGTGCACGGCGTCGTCGGCCGCGCGCAACGGCGAGGCGGCGCGGGTCGAGTCGAGGTGGTCACGGCGTTCGACGCTGGCCAGCGCGTCGGCGACCGACGACTTCCGGCCGGCGGCGGTGTCCTGGGTGCTGCGGCGCGACGCGCGGACGTCGGCGGACGCGGTCAGGAAGACCTTGAGCGGCGACTCCGGCGCGACGACGGTGCCGATGTCCCGGCCCTCGACGACGATGCCGCCGCGGTGCCCGACGACGTCGTCGATGATCCGCCGCTGCCGGGCGACCAGCAGTTCGCGCACGTGCGGCACGGCCGACACCGGCGAAACGGCCTTGGTGACCTCGGGCCCGCGGATGTCGGCGGCGACGTCTTCGCCGGCCAGCCGGATCTCGGGCCGGTCGGGGCTGGTGCCGATGGTGAAGTCGGCCTCGTCGGCCAGCCGGGCGACGGCGTCCGCGTCGGCCGGGTCGACCCCGGCGCGCAGCACGGCGAGGGTCACCATCCGGTACATGGCGCCGGTGTCGAGGTAGCCGGCCCCGAGCCGCTGGGCGAGCTTGCGGGCGACGGTGGTCTTCCCGGTCCCCGACGGGCCGTCCAGCGCGACCACACCACGTAGGGCTCCCGTCACCGGCACTCTCCTCGCGTTCTCGTCTCGTTCGGCCGTCCCCCATTCTGCCGGTCGGGCCACGGAGGAGATCAGTCGCCCCGCGCGCCGAAGCGCGCCACCACGAGCGCGAGGCGCTCGTCACGGTGGGCCGGCGACAGCCGGTGGCCCCGGTCCAGCGTCACCAGCCCGTGCAGGGCGCTCCAGAACACCTCGGTCAACGCGCCCGCGTCCTGCGCCCCCGCCGCCGGCTCGACCACCGCGAGGAGCTCCGCGAAACACGCCTTCATCACCTCCGGGGTGTCGTCCTCGGCGAACCGCAGTTCCGAGGCGTGCGTGAACATCGCGTCGTAGAGACCGGGTTTCGCCTCGGCGAAGCCCAGGTATGCCGCCGTCACCCCGCCGAGGCCGCCGGGGCGGGCCGCCACGAGAGTCGCCGCCAGCTCGGCGAAGCCCTCCAGCGCGGCGGCCGCCATGATCGCGTCCTTGCCGCCGGGGAAGTGGCTGTAGAGCACCGGCTGGCTGTACTCGATCAGGCCCGCGAGCCGCCGGGTGGTGACCGCGTCCCAGCCCTCGGCCTCGGCGAGCTCCCTGGCCGCGGCGACGATCCGCTGCCCTCGCTCGGTCCGGTCGCGCACACGCCGCTGTCGCTGGGTCATACGTCACATGCTAGCACTGCTAGACAAACTAGCGCCGCTAGGTTAGCGTTGCTAGCAATCCTAGCGGTGCTAGAAAACTGGAGGGAACACCATGCTCGTCACCGGCTACGTCCTCGTCGCGATCGTCTCGCTCGGGATCATCTACGTGGGCCTCAACTACCTCTTCGCGCCGGCGAAGATCGCCGCGGGCTTCGGCTTCACCGAGGTCCCCGAAAACGCCGAGACATTCCTGAACGTCAAAGGCGGCCGCGACGTCGGGGCCGGCCTGGTCACGCTGGCCCTGCTGATCTACGGCGACCCGCACGCGCTGGGCTGGGTCATCCTCACCGCGGCCCTCTGGCCCGTCTTCGACATGCTGATCGTCCTGCGCCACCGGGGGAAGAAGGCCACGGCGTTCGGCGTCCACGGCGTGACCGCCGTCGTGATGGCCGTCGCCGGGCTCCTGCTCCTGCTCGGCTGAAACCCCGCGAATCGGACACCTGGGTTACGGTGGTCGGGTGAACGTCGAAGTAACTCCCCTGCCCGGCATCGGGGTCCGCAAGGACTTCAGCACCCGTACCGGCCGCCGCATCGGCGTCGTCACCCAGCGGGACGGCCACACCGAGCTGATCGTGTCCAAATCGGACGATCCCGATGCCTGCGCCGCCTCGATCCCGCTCACCGCGGACGAGGCGGGCACGCTGGCCAACCTGCTCGGCGCGCCGCAGCTGGTCGCCCAGCTGACGGAGGAGCACCAGGACCTGCCGGGGATCAGCACGAAGCAGCTGCCGATCAAGCCGTCCGGTCCGTTCGACGGCCGGACGCTCGGCGACACGGCCATGCGCACGCGCACCGGCGTCTCGGTGGTCGCGGTCGCGCGAGCCGGGCAGGTGCACCCGTCGCCGGCGCCGGACTTCGCCCTCACCGGGGGCGACCTGCTGGTCGCGGTCGGCACCAGCGAGGGCCTCGAAGCCGCCGCCAAGATCCTGAAGTACGGCTGATCGCGCGATGGACCACACCGCGCTGTCCCTGATCGAACTGGGGGCGGTCTTCTTCGTGCTGGGCGTGCTCGGACGCCTGGCCGGGAAGATCGGCCTCTCCCCCATCCCGCTCTACCTGATCGGCGGCCTCTGCTTCGGCTCGGGCGGGCTGATCCCGCTGACCGACATCGGCGGCTTCACGCACCTGGCCGGCGAAATCGGCGTCGTGCTGCTGCTCCTGCTGCTCGGCCTGGAGTACTCGGCGGCCGAGCTGTTCACCGGGCTGCGCCGGTCCTGGATCGCCGGCCTGCTCGACATCGTCCTCAACGCCGCCCCGGGCGCGGCGGTCGCGCTGCTGCTGGGCTGGGGCCCGGTCGGCGCGATGGTGATGGCGGGCGTCACGTACATCTCATCGTCCGGGATCGTCGCGAAGGTCCTCGGCGACCTGGGCCGGCTCGGCAACCGCGAAACGCCGGTGGTGCTGTCGATCCTCGTGTTCGAGGACCTGGTGATGGCGCTCTACCTGCCGATCCTCACGGCGGTGCTGGGCGGGGTGTCGCTGCTCGGCGGCATGGAGGCCGTCGGCATCTCGCTGCTGGTGATCACCGTGGTGCTGGTGATCGCGCTGAAGTTCGGCCGCTACGTCTCGGCGGCGGTCGACAGCCCCGACCGCGAGGTGTTCCTGCTGAAGGTCCTCGGCGCGGCGCTGCTGGTGGCGGGCGTGGCATCGGCGATGCAGGTGTCGGCGGCGGTCGGCGCGTTCCTGCTCGGCATCGCGATCTCGGGCTCGACGGCGGAGAACGCGACCCACCTGCTGGAGCCGTTGCGTGACCTGTTCGCGGCGGTGTTCTTCGTGGTGTTCGGCCTCAACACGAACCCGGCGTCGATCCCGCCGGTGCTCGGCTGGGCGATCGTGCTGGCGGTGGTGACGACGCTGACCAAGGTCGGCACGGGCTGGTGGGCGGCACGCCGCCAGGGCATCGGCCGCCTGGGCCGGGCCCGCGCCGGAGCGGCTTTGGTGGCCAGGGGCGAGTTCTCGATCGTGATCGCGGGGTTGGCGGTGACGGCGGGAGCGGTTTCCGGCGAACTGGCGGCCCTGGCCACGGCGTACGTGCTGCTGATGGCGATCCTCGGCCCGACGGCGGCCCGGGTGGTGGAGCCGATCGTCCGCGCGCTGCAACGGAAGACAGCCGCCCGCACGGCACCGGCGGAGGCGAACTGACCCGGCGCCGGGCTAGCGCAGGTCCGCCCGGCCCGCCGACGGCACGTGCTCACCGCCGACGGCGGCCGGGTGGGTCGCCGCCGCGGGCAGCACGCCGGCCAGCGGGACCGAAGCCGACGTCCGGGCCAGGTCCAGCGTGACCCGGCCCGGCTGGGCGGGCCCGCGGAGGAAACTCCCGTCCGTTCCCCCGATGATCAACGCCAGCGCGTGGCCGCGAGGCACCACGTGGTCGGTCGACGCCAGCCGGAACGTCATCGTGTACGCCGTCCCCGGCGTCAGCGGCCGCTCCTGCGACAGCGACGCGTAGTTCGCCAGGTCCGCCCAGCCCCGGCTGAGGATCGTGTAGTTCACCTTCTTCACGTCCGCCGACGCGATCTTGTAGCAGGCGTCGTCGCCCGAGGTCGACGAGCCCCAGCAGTTCTCCGCCGTCCCCGTCTTGATCCCCTCGCCGCTGCCGGCGAAGTTGCGGATCGTCGCCGCGCCCAGGTCGACCAGCAGCGCCGACACCCGGGCCGACGACGTGCTCGGCGTCGCCGTCACCGTGACCGTCGAAGTTCCCGAGACCTGCAGGTCCGAGGCCAGGGTCCCGGTCGAGTACGTCAACGCCGCGCTGCCCGGGTTCGTCACCCAGGTGTCCTCGCCCAGGCTGGGGTTGTCGGTGAAGGACGCCGTCCCGGACGTCGGTGCGGTGCCCAGCTTGCCGGACGCCCCGGGCCGCAACGTCGTCGCGACCGCGCCCGCCGCCGGGTACGCGCTCTGGTCCACCCACTGGTCCGGCTGCCGCTCGACGCTCGCCTGCGGCCCGTTCTGGACGCCGTTGTCGACGCCGAGCAGGTAGTGGTCGAACCACCGGTGCAGCAGGTCCACCCAGTCCGCGCGGCGGTAGTCGAACGGGTCGACGTGCCCGGTCTGCGCCAGCCAGATCTTCTTCTCGACGTTCAGCCCGGCCCACCACTGTCCGAAGTGGATGGTCTTGACATTCAGGTCGTTGACGCCGTGGGAAAGCAGCACGCTCGCCCGCACGTTGCCCGCATTCTTCGCGTAGTCCCGGTCCGCCCACAGCGGCCCGTAGTCGCCGTTCGCGGTGGCGCCGGTCGTGAGGACCTGGTTCTGCGCCGAACAGTTCTGCCCGCTGTTGCGCGCCTCGACCGTCTGCGCCAGCCCGGCCGGGTTGAAGCCGAACGTCGCGCCGTCGGAGCGGTAGTAGTCGTACCAGGAGCTGATCGCCGAGATCGGCACGATCGTCTTCAGCCCGGCGACACCGGTCGCGGCGACGCCGTTCGCGATCGTGCCGTCGTAGGACTTGCCGATCATCCCGACGTTCCCGGTGCTCCAGCCCGCCGTCACGGCGCTGCCGCCGGTCTTGGCGCTGTACCCGCTCGCGCGGCCGTTCAGCCAGTCGACGACCTTGCGCGCCGAGTCGACGTCGGAGGAACCGCCGACGTCCGCGCAGCCGGCCGAGCGGTTCGTCCCGGCCAGGTCGACCAGCACCACCGCGTACCCGCGCGGCACGAAGTAGTTGTCGTAGAACAGCGGGAACTTCACCGGTTTCCCGGCGCTGTCGTAGGACTTCAGCTCGCTCTCGTTGCCGCGCCCGCAGCACGAGTAGTACGGGCTGGCGTCCATGATCACCGGCACCCGCGCAGTGGCTTCGCTCGGCCGGACGATGTCGGCGGCGACCCGGTCGGAGCGGCCGTCGCCGTCGCCGTCGTGGCCGATGTCGACCCAGACGGTTTCGCGGATCGCTTTCGCGTAGTCGTAGACCGGTTCGCTCGCCGCGGGAGCCGCGGCCGCCGGGGCCACCGCACCGGACAGGAGCACCGCGAGGACCCCGCACACCACCCCGAGTCGCATGCCCGTCACGCTAGCGAGCCGGCGTGGTCGGCCACCACGGCGGAAAGTGGGTAGCTTGGCGGACGTGACGGACTCCCTGCCGCCCGTGAGCCGCACCGCCGTCGGCGTCGCCGCGTTGCGCGCCTACGAGAGCGGCCGCCCGGACCACCTGTTCGACGACCCGTACGCGGCCGCGTTCCACGAGGCAGGCCGCTCGGTGCTGCCGCCGCGCGGCGACGGGCTCGGAAGCCTTTTCGCCGCGCAGGTCGCGATCCGCACCCGCTTCTACGACGACTACCTGCTCGGCGCCGGGTGCGCGCAGGTGGTGCTGCTCGCGGCGGGCCTCGACGCGCGCGCGTTCCGGCTGCCCTGGCCGCCCGGGACCCGGCTGTTCGAACTCGACCTGCCCGACGTGCTGGCGTTCAAGGACCGGGTGCTCGCCGGGCGCGGCGCGGAACCGTCGTGCGACCGGATCACGGTGCCGGCGGACCTGCGCGAGGACTGGGCGAGCGCGCTGCGAGCGGCCGGGTTCGACCCGGGCGTTCCGACGGCGTGGCTGGCCGAGGGCCTGCTCGTCTACCTCTCCCGCGAAGACTCGGACCGGATGCTCACGACGGTGAGCGAGCTGTCCGCCCCGGGCAGCCGGGTCTCGTTCGAGCACCGGACGGCCGAGACGCCGGACAGCCTGCTGGCCCGGGCCAAGGCGACCCCGGGCGCCGAGCGCGTCACATCGCTGTGGAAGGGCGGGCTCGGCGATCGCGGGCCGGAGTGGCTACGGGAGCACGGGTGGGAGCCCACCACGGTCACGCGGTCCGCGGTGGCGGCGGGCTACGGCCGTGAGGACGAGCAGACCCCGGACGGCTTCGTCACCGCCGAGTATCACAGCTCCACGTTGCGGTAGAGCGCGCCGACCTCGCCCTTGGTCAGCCGCCGGATCGAGCCGACGCGCTGGTTGCCGAGCTGGACGTCGCCGACCGCGGTGCGGACCAGCTTGAGCACCGGGTGGCCGGTGTCCTTGAGCAGGCGGCGCACGATGTGCTTCTTGCCTTCGTGGATGACCAGCTCGACCAGCGACTTGCCGGAGTGCATGTCCTTGACCCGGAACTGGTCGACCTTGATGATGCCGTCCGGCAGCTCCCAGCCGTTGCGCAGCTCCTTGCCGAGCCCGCGCGGCACGAGGCCGTCGACCTCGGCGAGGTAGGTCTTGAGCACCCGGTAGGACGGGTGCATGAGCCGGTGGCCGAGGTCGCCGTCGTTGGTGAGCAGCAGCAGGCCCTCGGTGTTCTCGTCGAGCCGTCCGACGTGCACGACGCCGGGCGTCTCCTCGTAGCGGCCGCGCAGGTAGTCGCCGACGCAGGGGCGGCCGCGGTCGTCCGACATGGTCGAGTGCACGCCCTTGGGCTTGTTCAGGGCGAGGTAGACGAGGTCGTCGCGCAGGTTCACGCGGGTGCCGTCGACGTGGATGATCGCCTCGTCGGGGTGGACACGGCGGCCCAGCTCGGTGACGACCTCGCCGTCCACCTCGACCCGGCCGGCCGCGATCAGGTCCTCCGCCGCCCGCCGGGAGGCGACCCCGGCCTGCGACAGCACCTTCTGCAGGCGGATGCCGTCGGGGTGTTCACTGGATGTCATCGATGGTGTCCACTTCGGGTAGCAGCGGAGCGATCGGGGGCAGGTCGTTCAGTGACGACAGCCCCAGTCGCTCCAGGAACAGCTCGGTCGTCACGTACAGCGTGCCGGTCGTCTCGGGGTCGGTCCCCATCTCTTCGATGAGGCCGCGCGCGAGCAGCGTCCGGATCACGCCGTCCACGTTCACGCCCCGCACCGCGGCGACCCTGGCGCGGGTCACCGGCTGCCGGTACGCGATCACGGCGAGGCTCTCCAGCGCGGCCCGGGTCAGCTTCGACCGCTGGCCGTCCAGCAGGAGCTTCTCCACGAACGGGGCATGGACGTCCCTAGTGTAGAACCGCCACCCTTCGCCGACGCGGCGCAGGTCGATCCCGCTGGTCCGCTCGGTGAGCTTCTGCGCCATGGTGCGGAGCGCGACGACGATCCGCGCCTTGGGCTGCTCGAGGGTTTCGGCGAGGAGTTCTTCGCTGGCCGGCGAGTCGACGACGAGGAGAAGGGCTTCGAGCGCGGCTTCGAGGGCCTCGTCGGAGGTGACGTCGGGCAGCAGGCTGATGTCCCCGGTCGCGACGAGGTCGGACTCGGGATCATCCGGATCGAGCGCGGGACCGGCCCCGTCTCCGGAGTCCGCGGGCGCCGCACTTTCACGTGAAAGTGCGGGCTCGGGCTCGGCGGCGGCAGGCTCCTCGGCCGCCGTCTCCTCGACCAGCGGCTCGACCGGCGCGACCGGCTCCTCCGGCTCACCGTCCTCGGTGACCGGCTCGCCCGACAACGCCTCGTCGAGCACCAGCTCGGCCGCGGCCTCGTCGACCGGGTCCGGCGTCTTGTCTTCGGGGCTCACCCGTACTCCTCTTCGTCTCCGGCGGACCGGTCCAGCTCGGCCGCCGCGGAGGCCTCCTCCATCGAGCCGCCCGTCCAGCGGACGTGCAGCTCGGCCAGCGCTTCGCTCTGCTCGAACTGGACCGTCGCCTCGCGGTAGAGCTCCAGCAGCGCCAGGAAGCGCGCCACGATCTCGACCGTGTGCTCGCAGTCGTCCACCAGCTCGCCGAACGTGGCCTGCCCCCGGGAGGCCAGTTTCACCCGCAGCAGCGCCGCGTGCTCGCGCACCGACACGCGGCCCATGTGGATGTGGGCGATCGACACCGTCGGCGGCGGCTTCGGCCGGAACACCGCCACCGCGATCTCCGCGAACTTCTGCGGCGTCACGCCCAGCATCACCTCGGGCAGCAGCCCGATGAACCGCTCCTCCAACGCCACCGACCGCGGGTAGCGCCGCAACGCGCCCTGCTCCAGCTCCCCGAACAGCGCCGCCACCTGCTTGTACGCGCGGTACTGCAGCACGCGCGCGAACAGCAGGTCGCGGGCCTCCAGCAGGGCCAGGTCGTCTTCGCTCTCGACCTCGGCCGCGGGCAGCAGGCGCGCCGCCTTCAGGTCCAGCAGCGTCGCCGCGATGACCAGGAACTCCGTCGTCTCGTCGAGGTTCCAGTCGGTGCCCAGCGCGCGCGTGTACGCGATGAAGTCGTCGGTGACCTGGTGCAGCGCCACCTCGGTGACGTCGAGCTGGTGCTGCGAGATCAGCTGCAGCAGCAGGTCGAACGGTCCCTCGAAGTTGGCCAGCCGCACCTTGAACTTCGACGTGCTCAGCTCTTCGGTGTTGACGCCTTCGGGGATCATCCCGCCGTGCACCGTCTGGTGCTCTTCGGGGACCTGTTCCTCCGGAGCCGATGCCGGGGCCGGTTCCGGCTCGTCCATCAGCCCTCGGTTTCGCCGCCGTCTGAGCCGACCACCCGCAGCCGCTGCACCAAAACCGACTCGTCGCCGTTCTGGTCGAAGTCGGCCAGCAGCACCGCCACGGCCTCGCGGACCAGCCGGCCGCGGTCGACGACCAGGTCGTGCTTCGCGCGCAGCGTCAGCCGGGCCTGCTCCATGGCCAGGAGCTCGTCGCCGGAGACGTAGACGGTGATCTTCGCGTCGTGCTTGGTCCGGCCCGACCCGTGCGGGGCCGCGCTGCGGGCGAGCTGCTCGGTCCGGCCGGTGCCCGCGGGCTTCGGCTTTTCGGCGGGCTCGGACGGCGCCTGGGGCGGGAGGTCGAGAGCGGGGCTGGCGGTGCTGGTCGTGATCCTGAAGAGTTCCGACGCTCCGGGCAGGGAGGCGCGCCTGCTCACCGAGCGATCACCTCGCGGGCCAGCTGGCGGTACGCCGCCGCGCCGGCCGACTTGGGCGCCCAGGTCGTGATCGGCTCACCCGCGACCGTCGTCTCGGGGAACCGCACGGTGCGGTTGATGACCGTGTCGAACACGGTCTCGCCGAATGCCTCCACCACGCGAGCCATGACCTCCTTCGAATGCAGGGTTCTCGGGTCGTACATGGTGGCGAGAATCCCGACTATGTCCAGTTTGGGGTTGAGGCGTTCCTGGACCTTCTCGATGGTGTCGATCAGGAGGGCGACGCCTCGCAGACTGAAGAACTCGCACTCCAGCGGGATGATCACGCCGTCCGCGGCGGTCAGCGCGTTCACCGTGAGCAGGCCGAGCGAGGGCTGGCAGTCGACAAGAACATAGTCGTAGTCGTTCATGACCGGACGAAGGACCCGTAACAACGTGTGCTCGCGCCCTACCTCAGCGACGAGCTGAACCTCCGCCGCGGACAGGTCGATGTTGCTCGGCAGCAGGTCAACGCCGTCGACGCGGGTTTTCATCAGCACGTCGGTGGCGCTGACCGACCGCTCCATGATGGCGTTGTAGACCGTGTGGTCCAGTTCGTGCGGCTGGATGCCGAGCCCGACCGCGAGCGCGCCCTGCGGGTCGAAGTCGACGAGCAGCACCTTGCGCCCGTACTCGGCGAGGGCGGCACCCAGGTTGATGGTCGACGTCGTCTTGCCGACGCCGCCCTTCTGGTTGCACATCGCCATGATCTTGGCCGGGCCGTGCTTGTCCAGCGGGGCCGGGTCGGGGTGCTCGCGGATCGGGCGGCCGGTCGGCCCGATCCCCTCGAGCTTGACCTTCTTGCCGTTGCGCTCCTGCGGCTCGTCGCCGTCGTGGATCTCCGGCGTCGCGATCTTGACGTCGTTGAGGTTCGCCGCCGCCGACCCGGCGGACTCGGCCGGGTGGGCCGGCTGGTTCGGTGTCGACATGGCGAGAAGACTCCTTGTTCGTCGCGTCCGACGCAGCCTATGCGCGGAGCCGGAGCCCCGGCAAAGCAACGCGCCGGACTCGACGGGGCAATGTCACTCGAGAAGTCGGTGCAGCGTACGAAGGCCCTTGACGCTCTATACGGCCATCTAGCCCAACGCCCGCGGGTGCGCGGTCGCGTACACCTCGCGGAGGGTGTTGACCGTGACCAGCGTGTACACCTGTGTCGTCGTCACCGAGGCGTGGCCGAGCAGTTCCTGGACGACCCGGACGTCCGCGCCGCCTTCGAGCAGGTGCGTGGCGAAGGAGTGGCGGAGCGTGTGCGGCGACACCGCGGCGGCGATCCCCGCGCGTTCGGCGGTGTCTTTGAGGACCTGCCACGCGCTCTGCCGCGAAAGCCGGCTGCCGCGGGCGTTGAGGAACAGCGCCGACGTGCCGCGGCCGTGCGCGGCGAGTGCCGGCCGGGCGCGGACGGTGTAGGCGTGCAGCGCGGCGAGCGCGGGACGCCCGATCGGGACGAGCCGCTGCTTGCCGCCCTTCCCGTCGAGCAGGACGGTGCGTTCGGCGTCGTCGACGTCGTCGACGTCCAGGCCGACGGCCTCGGAGATCCGGGCGCCGGTCGAGTAGAGCAGTTCCAGCAGCGCCCGGTCGCGCAGCGGGCGCTCGCCGTCCGGCGGCGGGGTCTCGAGCAGCCGCAGGACGTCGTCGACCGGCAGCGCCTTGGGCAGCCGCTTCGCCGGGGTCGGCGGCCGGACCTCGCGGGCCGGGTTGTGCTCGGTGAGGCCCTCGGCGTGGGCGAACTTGTGCAGGCCGCGCACGGCGACGAGTGCCCGCGCGGCCGAAGACGCCGCCAGCGGCCGGTGTTCGCCGTCGCCTTCGCGCAGCGCGGCGCCGAACGACGTGACGTGCGCGGCGGTGACGTCGGCGATCTTGGCGACGCCGGCGCCGTCGAGGTGCGCGGCGTACCGGCGCAGGTCACGGGCGTAGCTGTCCAGGGTGTTGCGCGCGGTCCCGCGTTCGACGACCAGGTGGTCGAGGTACGCGGCGATCACGCCGTCCGTGCTGCCCGGGGCTGCCACGCCGTCACCTTAGGCCGCCCAGGGTCCGTGACCCGGCAGAAACCCCGTTCTCAGGTTCGCGCGGTTACCTTGGATTCATGGAGTCGGACCAGCTCCGCATCGGCACGGCCGAGCGGGAGGAAGCGGCGCGGCTGCTCGCCGACCACTTCGGCATGGGCCGCATCACGCCGGACGAGTACGAGACGCGCGTGACGGACGCGTACGCGGCGACGACCCTCGGCGACCTGCGGCCGCTGTTCCGCGACCTGCCACCGCCGCACCCGGGGTTCTTCGGGCCGCCGCCGGCGTACGCGCAGCGGACGGCGCAGCTGTCGATGTACGCGCCGGACCCGTATGCGCCGCCGCCGGCCCCGATGCCGTACGCGCCGGTGCCGTACTCCTACCGGTCCAAGACCGTGGCCGGGGTGCTCCAGATCGTGCTGCCGTTCGGCGTGGGGCGGTTCTACACCGGCCAGGTCGGGCTGGGGCTGCTCCAGCTGTTCGTGGTGCTGATGACCGGGATCGGCATCCTGTGGCCGATCATCGACGGCATCCTGCTGCTGCGCGACGGCGGTCTCGACGCCCAAGGCCGCCCGCTGCGCCCCTGATCCGGGGCGCAGCGGACTTCCTCAGGACTGCTTGCGCTTGGCGAACGCCGTCGGGCGGTCCTCCCACGGGGCGTCCGCCGGGCGGGCCGCGGCCGCGCCGGTGAGCACCGCGTGCGTGGCCAGCACGCCGGACACCGTCGCGCCGTTCAGCAGCTCGCCCGCCAGTGCCATCCGGACCGCCTCGGCGAGCGGGAACTTGCGGATGACCAGGTCCGCCTCCTCCTCGCCGAGCACCTCACGGTCCACATCGGACAGTCCGCGGGCCAGGAAGACGCGGACGACCTCGTCGGTGAAGCCGGGCGACGCCGCGACGTCGACCAGGGTCACCCAGTCCGCCGCCGCCAGCCCGACCTCCTCGACCAGCTCGCGCTTGGCCGTGCCCACCGGGTCCTCGCCGAGGTGGTCGATCAGGCCCGCCGGCAGCTCCCACAGCCGGTGCCCGATCGGGTGCCGGTACTGGTGGATGAGCGTGACCTGCTCCTCCTCGTCCAGCGCGACGATCGCGACCGCGCCGAGGTGCTCGATCACCTCGCGGACCGCGGTGTCCCCGCCCGGCATCACGACGTCGTCGATCCGCAGGCCGACGACGCGTCCGATGTGGACGTCCCGGCTGGAGGCGACGCTGAACTCGTGCTCGCCCGGCGCGGTCATCGGGCCGCCACCGGCGCCTCCGGCAGCTCGACCGGCAGCCGCTCGGCGACCTTGCGGTCGACGACGGCCTTGACGAACGCGCTGAACAGCGGGTGCGGCCGGGTCGGGCGGCTCTTCAGCTCGGGGTGCGCCTGGGTGCCGACGAAGAACGGGTGCTTGTCGGCGGGCAGCTCGACGAACTCGACCAGGCGGTCGTCCGGCGACGTACCGGAGAAGACCAGGCCCGCGTCCGAGAGCTGCTTGCGGTAGGCGTTGTTGACCTCGTAGCGGTGGCGGTGGCGCTCGGACACCTCGGTGGTGCCGTACGCCTTCGCGACCTGCGAACCCGGCTTGAGCTTCGCCGGGTAAGCGCCGAGGCGCATGGTGCCGCCCATGTCCCGCTCCCCCGCGACGACGTCGCGCTGGTCGGCCATGGTCGAGATCACCGGGTGCGTGGTGTTCTCGTCGAACTCCGACGAGCCGGCGTCCTTGATGCCGGCCAGGTGCCGGGCGGCTTCGATGACCATGCACTGCAGGCCGAGGCACAGGCCGAGCAGCGGCACGCCGCGGGTGCGGGCGTACTCGATCGCGCCGACCTTGCCCTCGATGCCGCGGATGCCGAACCCGCCCGGGATCAGCACACCGTCCACATCGGACAGCACGGACGCGGCGCCGGACGCGGTCTGCGCGTCGTCGGAGGCGACCCAGACGATCTCGACCTTGGCGCGGTGGGCGAACCCGCCCGCGCGCAGGGCCTCGGTGACCGACAGGTAGGCGTCGGGCAGGTCGATGTACTTGCCGACGACCGCGATCCGCACGACCTCGTTCGGGTTGTGCACCCGGTCGAGCAGGTCGCCCCACACCGTCCAGTCGACGTCGCGGAACGGCAGCCCGAGGCGGCGGACCACGTAGGCGTCGAGCGCCTCGCCGTGCAGCACCTTCGGGATGTCGTAGATCGACCGCGCGTCCGGGCAGGCGATGACGGCCTCGGTGTCGACGTCGCACATCAGGCCGATCTTGCGCTTGAGGTCCTCGGGGATCTCGCGGTCGGCCCGGCAGACCAGCGCGTCGGGCTGGATGCCGATGTTGCGCAGCGCGGCGACCGAGTGCTGGGTCGGCTTCGTCTTGAGCTCGCCCGACGGCGCCAGGTACGGCACCAGCGAGACGTGCAGGAAGAAGCAGTGGTCGCGGCCGACGTCGTGGCGGACCTGGCGGCAGGCCTCCAGGAACGGCAGGGACTCGATGTCGCCGACCGTGCCGCCGACCTCGGTGATGACGACGTCCGGCGTCTGACCGGCCTCGTCGGGCTCGGCCGCGGCGGTGATCCGGGCCTTGATCTCGTCGGTGATGTGCGGGATGACCTGCACGGTGTCGCCGAGGTACTCGCCGCGGCGCTCCTTGGCGATCACCTCGGAGTAGACTTGGCCGGTCGTGACGTTGGCCTTGCCGTCGAGGTCGCGGTCGAGGAAGCGCTCGTAGTGCCCGATGTCGAGGTCGGTCTCGGCGCCGTCGTCGGTGACGAACACCTCACCGTGCTGGAACGGGTTCATCGTCCCGGGGTCGACGTTGAGGTACGGATCGAGCTTCTGCATCGTGACGCGAAGCCCGCGCGCGGTAAGGAGCTGACCGAGGCTGGAAGCCGTGAGTCCCTTACCCAGAGAGGAGGCGACGCCTCCGGTGACAAAGACGTACTTGGTAGCCCGTGACTGAAGTCCCACGGGCCGCCAGCATATCCCAAGCCCGCGGATCCGCGCGCTGTGACATGCCCGAACCACCTTTTGTGCTCCTGACCACCCTTTCGGGGGGCGGATCAGGCGGCGGCCTTCGCCGGACGCAGCCGCGGCCGGCCGGTGAGCGCGCGGCTGCCGGGCAGCCGGCGCAGGGCCTCGACGATGAGGACCGTCGACGCGATCGTCGCGAGGTAGATGATCACGCTCAGCCACGGTGCGCCGAAGTGGTCCGCCACGACCGGGATCACCGGGCCGAGCAGGGCCAGGGCCAGCGGGTGGACCAGGAAGACGCTGAACGAGCGGTTCGCCGCCCAGGACACCAGGCGGGCGCCGCGGCTGCCCTCCCGGCGGCGACCCGACCACCAGGTCGCGAACGCGTAGATCGCGGCGATGACGGTGACGCACCACGGGATCAGGTACGGCTGGAACGGGTCGCTGGCCACCTGCGGGAGCGTTCCACTGTGGACGATGTGGAGGTAGATCCACTCGGTGCCGGCGAGCGCCGCGACGAGCAGGCCGCCGAGCAGCAGCCGGTGCCGGCCGACCCAGGCGTGCACGGCCTCGAAGTGCATGGCCACCACGCAGCCGAACAGTGTGTAGAACTGGTACGGCAGGACCGTGGCGTACAGGTGGGTGATCGTCTCGTAGCTCACGCCGAACGGCTGGTACGTCATGAAGAGCGTGACGCCGACCTGCAGCACGGCGCTGCCGAGCAGCAGCCACTTGTGCTTGCCCTCGGTCGCCCGCAGCAGCTTCATGATCCACGGGAACAGCAGGTACACCTGCATCGTCACGAGCAGGAAGTACAGGTGGTACCAGGCACCGCCGGTCAGGAGATCCTTCAGCAGCAAGCGCATCGACGCCTCGAGCGAGTCCGGCTGCTGCGTGCCGGTCACCAGCGAGAACGCCCAGAAGAACATCGACCAGGCCAGGTACGGCGTCGCGACCAGCGGCAGCCGCTTGCGCCAGAAGTCGCCGGGGGCGAGCTCGCGGCCGCGGTTCTGGAACACCAGCACGAACCCGGTGAGCGCGAAGAACGCCTCCCGCGTGAAGTGCAGCGGCGTCTCGACGGCGTTGGCGCCGGCGTCCTGCGGGAAGTTCGTCGCGCCCACCACGTGGATGAGGATCACGCAGGCGAACGTGACCAGCCGGAACAGGTCGATCTGGTGCAGGTACGGCGCTTTCCCGCCCGGTCTCGCGATCCGGGAGGGGGCTTCGAGAGTGGCCTGGGCAGTCGTCATCGTGCCGCCGTTCCGGCACCGTCGTCGGCGTGGTTCACGTTGTCAGACTTGCCACCCATTCTGTGAATTTCCCATGAAGGCACTGGGAAGCGCCTGTTGGCGGGCCCTCGCCGGGCTGTCGGATATGCCACTCCCGCTCACGGTGCGCGAATCCTGTGATCATGTTAGTGCTCAGCGTGAAGGGCCACCACCCGGGCGTGACGACACCCACGTGGTGGCCCTTCGAGGGGAACACATCAGAACGCGGCGGCCCCGTTCGGGGTGCCGAGCCCGGTCGGGCCGTCGTAACCGGCGACGGCGGTGCACAGGTAGCCGCCACCGCACGAGCCGTTGCTGCCGCCGCTCACGTCGTAGAGCGACGAGGTGTGCGAGTACACGGTGTTCGCGCCGGCGACCCCGCTCACGCCGCCGAGCGCGTACACGCTGCCGACCACCGGCGCCGCGACGCTCGTGCCGCCGAACACCATCCAGCCGCTGCGGCCCTGGTAGGCCGTGCTGTCGTAAACCGCCACCCCGGTGGCCGGGTCGGCGACGGCGCTGACGTCGGCGACGGTGCGCCGGGCGCACCCGCTGTCGGTCTGCCACGAGGGCTTGGCGACGTAGGCCGAGCAGCCGCTGCCCGCGCCGCTCCACGCGGTTTCGGTCCAGCCTCGGGTGGTCGACGCCCGCTTCAGGCTGGTGCCGCCGACCGCGGTGACGTAGCGCGACGCCGCCGGGAACTCGACGCCGTAGCCGGAGTCACCGGAGCTGACCGTGATGGCGACCCCGGGGTGGTTGAAGTACTTGCCCTCGTCGGTGGTCTCGCCGGAGTACTCGCCGCCGCCGTAGGAGTTGCTGACCACCTCGGCGCCGAGCCGGACGGCGGTGTTCACCGCGGTGCCGAGGTTGGCCATGCTCGCCGTGCTCGCCTCGACGAGCAGGATGTTGCACTTCGGGCAGATCGCCGAGGCCATGTCGACGTCGAGGGAGATCTCCTGGGCCCAGCCGCCGTCCTTGCGCGGGTAGGACGTGCCGCCGTTCTGGTCGGACTTGGCGAAGCAGGGGGTGGTGCTCGCGTCGATCGACGACGGCGTGCACGAGGCGAGCGCGGGGATGCCGTACTGCGCGCGGTAGACGTTGACGTCGGCGAAGGCGGTCGGGTCGTCGTTGGCGTCCACGATCGCGATGGTGCGGCCGGCGCCCGCACTGCCGGCGAGCGAGCCGAGGTTGTACGCGGAGAGCAGGTCGGCCGGGCCGAGCCCGGACGGCGTCGCGGCCGCCGCGGCGGCGACGTGGTCGGTGTCGATCCAGGCGTTGCAGGCCGCGTACCCGGCCGGGGCGGCCGAGCAGACGCGCTGGACGTGCCCGTGCTGCGCGGGCGCCGCCTCGGCGACGCCGGCGGTGGTCAGGGCCAGGGTGAAGGCCGCGGCGAATACTGTCGCTCTACGCACAGTGAACCTCCGGGAGGTGGGGACCCGGTCGGTGAGGACCGGTGAGCGGAGACAGTAAGCAGCCGTTCGGCCGGGTGACACAGACCAAAGTCGGGTACCGGTTGCTCCCAATGGTGGAAAATCCGGGCGCGCGGCGGCAATCCCCGCCAAACCGGACTCCGCCGCGGCACTACTGCGGGTAGCAGTCAGCCCGCCGGACGCTCTCCCGCGTCCTCTTCGCCGAAAAGGGACTTCAGCGTCACCTCGCGGTTGACCCGGACGTGCTCGACGGCTTCGGCGTGCGCCCGCTCGGCGTCGCCCGACGCGATCGCGTCGAAGAGCCGGCGGTGCTCGTCGAGCAGTTCGGCCCAGTGCTCGTTCTGGCTCGTGAGCCAGCGGAGCCGGCCCTGCAGGGGCTGCAGCATCGTGGTGAGCAACGCGTTGCCGGCGATGGCGACGATCTCGTCGTGGAAGCGCGAGTTGAGGCCGGCGATCCGGGCGGCGTCGCCGCGGGCGGTCGCGCGGGCGGCGTCGGAGAGCACCCGCTCGAGCCGCTTCAGCTCCGCCGCGCCCGCCCGCTCGGCGGCGCGCCCGGCGGCGAGCCCCTCGAGGGCCTCCCGGACGTCGAACAGCTCCTCGACGTCGACGCGCGCGAGCTGCCGGACGACGATCCGGCGTGCCGACTGCTCGACGAGGAAGCCTTCGGCTTCGAGGCTGCGGATCGCTTCGCGGACGGGCACCCTGGAGACACCGAGGTCCTCGGCCAGTTCGCGCTCGACCAGCCGGTCGCCCGGACGGAGGCGGCCGGTCAAGATCCGTTCGCGCAGCTCGTCGCGCACCCGCTGCCGGGTGGCCGCGAGGGGCTGCCGCTCGCTCGCCGTGGTCACCGACTCCCCTCTCACAGAAGGTCACGCAACCCTCTGTAACCCGAGTTTAACGGCCGGAGGGTTGACGGCGGCGAACCTCGGGGTGATATTTGGGATGCCAAATTTTGGTATCCCAAATCGCCGTCGCCGCACGTCGACCGGAGGCCCGCATGACCGCAGCCCCGCTCACCGAAACCCAGCAAGAGACGAGCCCGCCGGACCCCCGGCTCTGGAACGAGGACCTCGCCCCGGCGAAGGAACGCCGTTGGAAGGTCTACGACATCTTCGCGCTGTGGATGTCCGACGTGCACAACCTCGGCAACTACACCTTCGCCGCCGGGCTGTTCGTGCTCGGCCTCTCGGCCTGGCAGGTGTTCACCGCCCTGCTGTTCGGCTTCGTGATCATCTACTTCGGCATGAACCTGATGGGCCGGATCGGCCAGCGCACCGGAGTGCCGTTCCCGGTCGTCGCGCGGATCAGCTTCGGCACGTTCGGCGCCAACCTGCCCGCGCTCATCCGCGCGATCATCGCGATCTTCTGGTACGGCATCCAGACCTACCTCGCGAGCGTGGCCATCACGCTGCTCGTGCTCGCCATCGACCCGGGCCTGAAACCGTGGACCGAACACGGTTTCCTCGGCCTGCACGCGCTCGGCTGGATCTGCTTCGTCGCGCTGTGGGCGGTCCAGGCGCTCATCCTCACCCGCGGCATGGAGTCGGTGCGCAAGTTCCAGGACTGGTGCGGCCCGGCGATCTGGGTCGTGATGATCGCACTCGCCGTCTGGATCCTGGCCGCCGGCAACTGGCACATTTCCCTGACCAGCAGCCCGAAGCAGCTCTCGGCCGGCGAGCAGATCCGCCAGTGGTTCGGCGCGGCCGGGCTGATCCTGGCCACGTACGGCACGCTGATGCTGAACTTCTGCGACTTCTCCCGCAACGCCCCGGACCAGAAGACGGTCAAGCGCGGCAACTTCTGGGGCCTGCCGATCAACTCGACGGCGTTCGCGCTGCTGTCGGTGATCGTCACCGCGGGCAGCATGCAGGTGTTCGGCGAGGCCATCACCGACCCGGCCGAACTGCTGGCCAAGGTGCACAACACGCCGGTGCTCATCGTCGGCGCGCTGACCTTCGCCATCGCCACGATGGGCGTCAACATCGTCGCGAACTTCGTGTCCCCCGCCTACGACCTGGCCAACATCTGGCCGAAGCGGATCACCTTCACCGTCGGCGGGATGATCAGCGCCGTCGCCGCGCTGTGCGTGCTGCCGTGGAAGCTCTACTCCTCGCCGGCCGTGGTCAACTACTTCCTCGGCGGGCTCGGCGCCTTCCTGGGCCCGCTGTTCGGGATCATGATCGTCGACTACTACCTGATCCGCCGCGGCAAGGTCGACGTCGCCCAGCTGTTCGTCGACGGCGGCGCGTACCCGCGGGTGAACCCGCGCGCCCTGGCGACGTTCTTCCCGACCGCCGCGCTGTCCGCGGTGATCGCGCTGGTGCCGTTCTTCGCCCCGGCGTCGCCGTACTCGTGGTTCATCGGCACGGCGTCCTCGGCAGCGTTGTACTACGCGGTTTCGAGGAAGCACCGATGAGGATCGTCGTCACCAACTGCAACACCACCGAGGCGATGACGAAGGAGATCGAAGCCGGGGCCCGCGCGGCCGCGAGCCCCGGCACCGAGATCCTCGCCCGGACCCCGCGCTGGGGCCCGGAGTCGGCCGAGGGCTGGCTGGACAGCTTCCTGTCCGCCGCGGCGGTGCTGGATCTGTTGCGGGGCCTGGAAGAACCGTTCGACGCCGTCGTGCTCGCCGGGTTCGGCGAGCACGGCCGCGAAGGCGCCCGCGAACTGCTGGACGTCCCGGTCGTCGACATCACCGAGGCCGCCGCGCACCTGGCCTGCCTGCTCGGCCGCCGCTACGGCGTCGTGACCACATTGGACCGGACGTGCGGGCTGATCGAGGACAGCCTGCACGCCGCCGGGGTGGCGCAGAACTGCGTCACCGTCACCGGCGCCGGGCTCGGCGTGCTGGAGCTGACCGACGAGCGGCGCACCGAATCGGCGTTGCTCACCGCGGGCCGCCGCGCGCGGGACGCCGGGGCGGAGGTGCTGGTGCTCGGCTGCGCCGGGATGACCGGGCTGGACCGCAAGATCGCGACGATGCTGGACATCCCGGTCATCGACGGCGTCGCGGCGGCGGTCCGGCTCGCGGAATCCCTGGTGGCACTGGGGCTGAAGACGAGCCGGGCGGGTTCGTACGCGCGGCCGCTGGCCAAACGCCGCACCTGGCCCGATTGACACCCGCCGCACCAGGACGCCAGAATCCCTGCAGCCGTACCGCCGCCCGGTGACGACGTGGGGATTTCGACGTCCCCGGAAGGCGGTCGACGTGCGCAGAGTTCTCGGCGCGCTGGCGGTTTCGGTCAGCGTGCTCCTGGTCCCGATCAGCGGGACGGCGGTGGCCGCGTCGCCACCGCGCACGATCGTCACCGACGGCGCCAAGCTCGCGAAGATCAAGCAGGCGATCCGCACCGGCCACGCGAGCAAGGCCCAGCAAGACGCCCTGAAAGCCGTGCTGGCCAAGGCGGACACCGCGCTGACGGCCGGGCCGTGGTCGGTCATGGACAAGCCGTCCGCGCCGCCCAGCGGCGACAAGCACGACTACACGAGCCAGGCGCCCTACTGGTGGGCGAGCCAGCCGAAGACGCCGGAGAACCCGCAGGGCTGCCCGTACGTCAGCAAGGACGGCCAGCGCAACCCGGAGGCCGACGCGATCACCGACCACACCTACCGGATGTGGGCGTGGGACGCGATGTACTACCTCTCGCTGGCCTGGTACTACACCGGCGACGCGAAGTACGCGAAGCGGGCGGCCCTGGACATCCGGACCTGGTTCCTCGATCCGGCCACCAAGATGAACCCGAACATGACCTACTCGCAGATCATCCCGTGCAAGACCACGATCAGCGGCACCGGGATCATCGACTCGACCCAGTCGTTCAGCCAGCTGATGGACGCGTTCGCGCTGCTCGACGGCGGCGCGCCGGGCTGGACCGGCAAGGACCGGTCCGGCGTCGAAGCGTGGCTGACGCAGTATCTGACCTGGATGCAGACCAGCCCGCAGGCGAAGCTGGAACTGGCCGCCACCAACAACCACGGCACGTTCCTCGACATGCAGAACGCGACGATCTCCGCGTACCTGGGCCACCGCGACGCCGCCCGGAAGATCGTCCTCGATGCCGAGAAGACCCGGTTCCCGGTGCAGTTCGCCGCCGACGGCAGCCAGCCCCTCGAACTCTCGCGCACGATGTCGTGGCACTACGTCAACTTCAACCTCACCGCGTGGGGCCGGCTGGCGGAGGTCGGGAAGAACCTCGGCGTCGACGTCTGGAAGTACCGGGCGCCGAACGGCGTGACGCTGCGGAAGGTCGTCGACCAGCTGATCCCGGGTGCCCTGCACGGCGCGGAAGCCTGGCCGCACCAGCAGATCGGCGTGTTCGACCAGTCGATCGCGGCCGACATCTTCCACGCCGCGGCCGAAGAGGCCCACGACTCCGACGCGGCGGCCGCGCTGAAGCAGATGCCGCTGCCGGCCGGCGGCGACACGTGGCCGGCGCGCGTCTCGTGCTTCCCGCTGGACCCGCCGCTCAAGTAAATCCGGACACAACACCGCATAGCGCACCGATTCCCAGATTGGTCTAGTCCAAAGCATTGACACTCGGTGTCCGCGCGCGCACATTCGTGAACGGGACCGGACCCGCTCGTGAAGCAGCCATCGCGTACGCCCTCTCCCGCGCCGCCGCGGCCGGGAGAGGGCCGTCCGCCTGCGCGAGGAGACGCCCATGCAGCGAAGATTCGCCCTGGTCGCCGCCGCGGCCGCCGCCGTCGTCATCGGCGGGCTGACCGTCGCCGGCCCGGCCGCGCCGGGCGCGGCCGCCGCGACCTCCGGCGGGGTCCGCATCGCCTACTACGACCAGTGGAGCATCTACCAGAACGCCTACTACCCGAAGAACGTCGATGCCATCGCCGGCAACCTCGACTACCTGCTCTACGACTTCGAGAACATCGATCCCGCGAACCTGACCTGCTTCGAAGCCACGAAGGCGACGACGCCGGATCCCGGCGGGGAAACCGATCCGAACGCCGGGGACGGCGCCGAAGACCAGTTCGCCGACTACCAGAAGACGTTCGGCTCGGACATCAGCGTCGACGGCACCGCCGACACCTGGAACCAGCCGATCGCCGGCAACTTCCACCAGCTGCAGGAGCTCAAGGCCAAGCACCCGAACCTCAAGGTGCTGCTGTCGATCGGCGGCTGGACGTACTCGAAGTACTTCTCCGACGCCGCCGCGACCGACGCCTCCCGCAAGAAGTTCGTCGGCTCGTGCCTGGACATGTTCATCAAGGGCAACATCCCCGCGTCGGGCGGCTACGGCGGTCCGGGCACCGCGGCGGGCATCTTCGACGGCGTCGACATCGACTGGGAGTACCCGGGTTCGCCGACCGGGCACGTCGGCAACCACTACAGCGCCGCCGACACCGCGAACTACACGGCGTTGCTCGCCGAGTTCCGCACCGAGCTGGACGCGTTGGGCGGCAAGCACTACGCGCTCTCGGCCGCGTTGCCCGGCGGCCAGGACAAGATCGCGAAGCTGCAGACCGACCGGATCGGGCAGTACCTGGACTTCGGCAACGCGATGACCTACGACATGCACGGCGCGTGGGACGCGACCGGCCCGACGAACTTCCAGGACCCGCTGTACTCGTCACCGGGCGACCCGTCCGGCACGATCCCGCCGGGCACCGAGAAGTACACGATCGATTCGGTCGTGAAGGACTACCTGCACGGCAACAGCGCGTACGGCATCGCGGGCGGCTTCCCGGCGGGCAAGCTGACGCTGGGCATCCCGTTCTACTACCGCGGCTGGACCGGGGTGCCCGCCGGGGCGAACCACGGCCTGTACCAGCCGGCTTCGGGCCCGTCGCCCGGGCACGCGTTGAGCGGCAACGTACCCGGCGTCGCGATGTACAAGGAACTGTCCGGTGTCGTCGACAACCCGGCGGACACGTACTGGGACCCGGTCACGCAGTCGGCCTGGTTCTACGACGGGACGAACTTCTACGGCGGCTCGTCGGCGCAGTCGGTCCGGGCGCGCACGGACTACATCCACTGCACGGGTCTGGGCGGCGCGATGATGTTCTCGCTCTACGACCTGGATCCGGGTTCGACGCTGTTCCACGCGGTGGTCGACGGTCTGGCGGCCTCGACGCCGAACTGCTCGGCGCCGCCGACCACGACTCCCCCGACGACGACCACTTCCACGACCCCGACCACGCCGACCACTCCGCCAACGACGACCACCACACCGCCGTCGATCCCCGCGTGGGCACCGGACACGGCGTACGCGGTGGGCGCGAAGGTGACCTACAACGGCGTCACGTACTCGTGCCGCCAAGCCCACACCTCGCTGGTGGGCTGGGAACCGCCGAACGTCCCGGCTCTGTGGCTGGCCGGCTGAGACGCCTTGAATGACTCGTTCGGGACCACGAAGGTCCTGAACGAGTCATTCAAGACATCAGTTGCCGTTGGGGGCGCCCACACCGGGGGCGGGGGCCGTCGCGTTGCCCGCGATGCCGTAGCGCCCGGCGGCGCCGTCGAGCTGTTCCTTCAGCGCCAGGATGGTGCTGACCCGTCCGGCCGAGCTGTCCACGTTGTCCACAGTGGACAGAATCGACGTCGCCGACGTGTCCGCGCGGACCACGCCCAGCGCACCGGTGCCATCCGCGGAACCGGCGTCGCCCGCCAGGACCGTGCCTGCACCGGAGCGGTCGAGCTGCGTGGCGAACCGGGCGATCGTCGCCGCGCGGTCGCCCGCGCCGTCGCCGGTCGCCTGGGCGCCGGTCAGCACGATCGCCAGCTGCCCCGGCTTGACGTCCCCGCCCGCCTTGACGAACCCGCCGTCGGTGAGCCCGCCGATCGCGGCCGCCAGCTCCTCGCCCGAGGACTGCGGCTTCGCCGTGGTCTTGTCCAGCAGCAGCACCGAACCGAGCAACGCGCCGGCGAGCGTGCCGGAGTCGCCCGCGGTCGGGAACTTCGAGCCGGCGGGCTGCAGCCGCGTGACGACGTCGCGCAGCTGGTCGGCCTTCTCCGGGTCGGCGAACGCGGACGTCAGCTGCACTTCCCCGGTCACCGCCGCGCCGGCCTGGCCGATCAGCTGCTTCAGCGCGTCCCGGTCGGCCGGACGCGCGTCTTCGGTGGTCACGAGCACCACCGACCGCTTGTCCAGCGTTCCCGCGACGACCTTCGGCCCCATCGAACCGGCGAACGCGTCGGCGTCGGCCAGCCGCGCGTTGAGCGCGTTGCGCTGCGCCTCCAGGTCGGAGACCTGGCTGCCGAGGTCCTTCTTCTCCCCCGCGAGCCCCGACAACAGCGTGCCGTTCAGCGCCGTCGAGCCGAGCACGACCCCGACAGCGAGCGCGAGGAAGCAGGCGGCGATGGAAACGACGTGGTAGCGAAGCGAAATCACGTGAACAATCCCTTGACCCAGGCGGCGAACGAGTTCCAGGTGCCCTTCAGCCAGTCCAGGTAGACCGTGCCGACGTCGGACACCAGCAGGGCCGCGGCGACCACCACGACCGCGGCGAGCACGAGCAGCACGACCGCGCCGATCGAGACGCGGCTGCGGTGCAGCGTCGCCACCGCCTTGCCGTCGACGAGCTTCGTGCCGAGCTTCAGCCGGGTCAGGAACGTCGACGGGTTCGACCCGGACCGGCCGTGGTCGAGGAATTCGCGCAGCGTGGCCTGGAACCCGACCGTGACGACGAGGCTCGCGCCGTGCGCGTCGGCCAGCAGCAGCGCGAGGTCTTCGGCGTTGCCGGAGGCCGGGAAGGTCACCGCGCCGATGCCGAGGTCCTGGATCCGCTCGACACCGGGCGCGTGCCCATCCGGCTGCGCGGGCACCACGACCTCGCCGCCGCCGCGCAGGGTGGCGGTGCCGATGCCGGTGGGGTCGCCGACGACGACGTCCGGCTTGTACCCCTGCACGCGCAGCGTGTCCGCGCCGGCGTCGACGCCGACCATGACCGGCCGGTGCTCGGCGATGTACTTCTTGAGTTTCTTGAGGTCCTCGGCGTGGCCGTTGCCGCCGGCGACGACCAGCACGTGCCGGTCGCGGATGGCGGCCTTCAGCTCCGGCACGCCGACGCCGTCGAGGATCAGCGTGCGCTCGCGGCGCAGGAACTCGATGGTGTTGGCCGAGAACGCCTCCAGCTGCGTCGACATCCCGGCCTTGGCCTCGATCATCTGGTCCGCGACGCTGTCGGCGGTCTGCTCGATCCCGGAGGCGACCTGGCGCTCGCCGACGTACACGACGCCGTCGTGCAGCCGCAGCTTCGTGCCGTCCTTGATCGAGCGCAGCAGCTCGCCGCCGACCGAGTCGACCAGCGGGATGCCGGCGCCGATGAGGATCTCTGGGCCCAGGTTCGGGAACCGGCCGGAGATCGACGGCGACGCGTTGACCACGCCGGCGACCTCCGCCTCGACCAGGGCGTCGGCCGTCTGGCGGTCGAGGTCCAGCTGGTCGAGCACGACGATGTCGCCGGGACTGATCCGGCGCAGCAGCTCCCGGGTCCGGCGGTCCACGCGGGCGACGCCGGTGATCCCCGGAAGGGGTTCTTGGTTCCGCGTGAGCAAGCCGGTGAGCTTCATGTGGCCGATGGTGACAAATTTGCTCGTGGGACGATGCTCGCCACGCCGAAGCCGGGGTGACCCGTTGTGGTGACCTCCCCCGCACGGGTCAGGCGTCGGACTCCTCCGACAACGAGCCGAAATCGAGGTTCACCCAGGGGCTGCCCGGGTCCTGAAGGAGCTGGTGGTGGACCCGCACGGCCGCCGGGTACCACTCGCCGAACTCGTCGTCCTCGGCGTGCAGCACGCGGCCCATGAGGTACCCGGCCGACAGGTCGGCCCATGACTGGTGGTAACGACGCGCCAGCGATCCCGCTTCGAGCACCATCAGCTCGGCGGTCAGCGCGTCGCAGTACCCGGCCGCCAGGCCCCACCGCGCGATGTTGACCGCGCGGCCGACGTCCCACGCGAGCGCCGTCGTGACGAAGCCGTCCGCGTCGACCAGGCCGTCGGCCCGGAAGCGCTGTTCGCAGCGCGACACCCGGCGGACGGTGTGCCGCAGTTCGTCGGCCTGGTCGGCGGCGTCGTTCTCCGCGCACCACCGGTCCACCAGCTCCGCCCACGTCAGCGGGTCGAACTCGCCGCTGGTCAGCCCGTACTCGGCGGCGAACCGCAGGCGCAGCATGAGCACGAGGTTGCCCGGCGTCAGCGCGTAGCCGTCGCCGATCAGGTCGGCCATCGTCGCGCGCCAGGCCGGCGGGTCCGGCACGCCCCACCAGTCCCGCAGGCCGCGCACTTCGGCGACGTAGTCGTGGCGGCGCGCGTCGAGGACGTTCCACGGCGCCGCGTTGAGCACGGCCAGGTGCGCCCCGCAGGCCAGCGCGTGCGCGATCGGCCCCTCGAGGTGCCCGTACGGCGCGGTGATCAGCCGCTCGACCTGCTCTTCCAGCGGGACGACGTCGTCGTGGTGCGCGTCGAGCCACGGCTGCAGGGTCGCGCCGGGCAGCCGCCACTCGCCGCGGGTGCCGCGGTTGAACACGACCCGCTCGTGGCGCCCGACGCCGTCGACCGCCCAGTCCAGCGCCCCGCTCATGGCGACGACGTCCGGGCCGAGGTCGGGCAGCGCGCCGCGGGTGAAGACCTGCAGGAACTCGTCGCCACCGGTCTCGAAGTAGACGTTGGGGAACGTCTCCGCCCGCTCGTCGAGGATGCTGTGGGCGTCCACCCGCCGGATCGGGACGAAGAGCTCCTCCCCGGCGAGCAGGCCGAGGTAGCGGTCCAGGTCGCCGTCGCGGCGGGCGGCGGCCAGCTGGGCTTCGACGTCGGCGGGCGGCGGCAGGATCACGGGGCGGCTCCCTCCGCTCGGCCGGTCAGCACGACGAGCTTGCCCGCCGTCCGGTTGTGCTCCAAGTCGTCGTGCGCCTGCCGGATCTCGTCCATCGCGTACACCGTGGCCAGGCCGAGGCTCGCTTCGCCGGCGGCGATCCGGTCGAGGTGGCGCTGGAGGACGGAGGCGGGCAGGTCGTCCGCCTCACCACCATAAGCGGTCAACCGCACCCCTGCGGGAAGGTATCCGATCGGATAAAAATTCGAGATCGTCCACTGGTTGGACAACATGCCGGCGAAGCAGACGGTGCCGTGCACGCGAGTGGCGTTCAGGGTGTCCGGCAGGGTGGGTGTCCCGACGAGTTCGAGGGCGGCGTCGACGCCTCCGGGCGCGATCTTCCGGACCTGCGCGGCGATGTCGCCGTCGTCGAGGAGCGGGTGGTCGACGCCGTGGTCGCGCAGGATGCCGAGCCGTTCCGGCCGGCGAGTGGTCGCGAAGACCGTGGCGCCGAGGTCCTTGGCGAGGGTCGCGGTGGCGAACCCGAGCGCGGACGTACCGCCGCGGATCAGCAGCGCCTGGCCCGCCTTGAGGTCGAGCCCGGTGGTGAGCGAGCCGTACGCGGTCTGCAGCGTCTCGGGGACCTGGCCGAGAACCTCCCACGGCAGGTCGCTCCGGAACGGGATGACCTGGCTCTCCGGCACGACGGTGTATTCGGCGTAACCGCCGTCGAAGGTCCGGCCCATCCCGCCCATCATGGTGGCGACCTGCTGCCCGGGCTCGAAACCCCCGCCGGCGTCGACGATCCCGACGGCCTCGATCCCGGGCACGCGCGGGAACGTGACGCCTTCGGCCAGCCCGAGCCGGGTGTGCAGCTCGGAGCGGTTGAGCCCGAACGCCTTGACGGCGATCCGCACCCAGCCCGGTTTCACCTCGGGTAGTGGAAGCTCGGTGAGTTCGAGGTTTTCGACGGGACCGGGTTCCCGGAGTACCACCGCGCGCATCCTGGGTCCTTTCTTCGCATGCGAACAGTCCGCACAACAACTGTCCGCGCGCGTAGTATTCCCGGTATGAGCCTCTCCTCCGACCACGACGCGGCCTGGCGGGGTTTCCTGCGCTCGTCGGCACTGTTGCTGCGGGTGCTGGACGCGGAGCTGCGGGCCGGGCACGGGATGACGCACCGGACGTACGACGCGCTGGTCCAGCTGTCGGAGGCCCCGGACCGGCGGCTGCACATGAAGGAGCTGGCGGAGGCGCTGGTCCACAGCGCGAGCGGCCTGACCCGGGTGGTGGACGGCCTGGAGCGGGACGGCTACGCGCGCCGCGAGGTGGACCCGGCGAACCGCCGGTCGACGCTGGTGGTGCTGACGCCGGCCGGGCTGGCCGCGTTGGAGGCGGCGTGGCCGACGCACCTGCGCGGGGTCGAGCGCCATTTCGCCGGCCACGTCAGCCGGGCGCAGGCGCAGGTGCTCGCGGAGGTGTTCGGCGCGATCACCGCGGACCTCGAGGACCGCTGAGCCCGGCCGCGGCCGCTACTTCTTCTTACTCCGCTTGGGCTTCGGAGCCGGTTCGGACTTGGCCTTCTCCGCCGTCGCGAGCAGCTCCTCCGCGTGCGCCCGGCCCGTCTCCGTGTCGTCCATCCCGGCGAGCATCCGCGCCAGCTCGTTCACCCGCTCGGTCTGGCTGAGGTTCTTCACCCCGCTGCGGGTCACCCCGCCGCTGTGGCCCTTGTCCACCACCAGGTGCTGGTCGGCGAACGCGGCGACCTGCGGCAGGTGCGTGACCACCAGGACCTGGTGGGTCCGGGCCAGCCGGGCCAGCCGGCGGCCGATCTCGACCGCCGCGCGGCCGCCCACCCCGGCGTCGACCTCGTCGAACACCAGCGTCTGGACGGTGTCCGCGTGGGCCAGCACCACCTCGATCGCCAGCATGACCCGCGACAGCTCACCGCCGGAAGCGGCCTTGTGCACCGGCAGCGGCGGCGCGCCGTCGTGGGCGCGCAGCAGCAGCTCGACGTCGTCGACGCCGTCCGGGCCCGCGTGCACCGCGCGGCCGTCGAGGGTCAGCGCGTGCGTGTCGCCGTGCTCGGCCGGGCGCTGCTCGACCGTCACCTCGATCGCCGCCTGGCCCATCGCCAGCCCGGACAGCTCGCGCGTGATCTCGTCCGCCAGCTCGGCCGCGGCCTTCTCCCGGGCGGCCGACACCTCGACCGCGTGCGCGGCGAGCTGCACCGCGAGCTGGTCGCGCCGCAGCGCCAGCTCGGCGAGCGCCTCCTCCGACGTGTCCATCGACTCGAGACGGCGCCGGGCGTCGTCGGCCCAGGCGAGCACGCCGTCGACGTCCGCCGCGTACTTGCGGGTCAGCCGCTTGAGGTCGGCCTGACGGGCGAGGACCTTCTCCAGCAGCGCCGGGTCGGCGTCCAGCGTCTCGACGTAGCTGCCCAGCTCGGCACCGACGTCGGTCAGCAGCGTCGACGCCTCCTCCAGCCGCGGCGCCAGCTCGCGCAACACGGCGTCTTCGGACGTCGACAGCCGTCGCAGTGCTTCGGAAACCATGCCCATGGCGCTCGGGGCGTCCGGGTCGCCGTCCGGCGAGCCCGACAGCGCGAGGTGCGCCTCGGTCGCGGCCGCGCGCAGCTCGTCCGCGGCCGCGAGCCGCTTGATCTGCGCGGTGAGCTCGACGTCCTCGCCCGGCTCCGGCGCGACGGCGTCGATCTCGGTCAGGCCGTGCTTGAGCAGGTCGGCCTGCTGGGCCATCTCCCGCGAGCGCGTCGACCGCTCGGTCAGCTCCGCGATCACCGCCAGCCACTCGGACCGGACCTCCCGGTACGCGCGCAGCGGCTTCCCCACCGCGTCGCCGGCGAACCGGTCGATCACCTCGCGCTGCTCGCTCGGGCGCAGCAGCCGCAGCTGGTCGTTCTGCCCGTGCACCGCGATCAGCTGTTCGGACAGCTCCGCGAGCACGCCGACCGGCACCGACCGGCCGCCCAGGTGGGCGCGCGAACGCCCGTCGACGGCGACGGCCCGCAGCGCGATGACGCTGCCGTCCTCGTCGACGTCGGCACCCGACTCGGTGACGATCCGCTCGGCGCCTTCGACCCCGGAATAGGTGAACCGCCCTTCCACGAACGCCTTGAGCATCCCCGTCCGGACCTTGGACACCTCGGCCCGGCCCCCGGAGAGCAGGTGCAGCCCGGTGACGACCATGGTCTTACCGGCACCCGTCTCACCGGTCACGACGGTGAAGCCCGCGTGCAGTTCCAGCAGGGCGTCCTCGATGACTCCGAGGCCCTGGATGCGCATCTCGGCCAGCACGCCGCCTACGGTAGCGGCCCCCACCGACACTCTGCGCGCGCGGGCACCCGGCGAGTCGCCGATATGTTCGAATGGATCGCCGAGCGGTCCCTATTCGCAGGGGCGGGCGTGGCGCTCGCGCCAGCTCTTCACCGGCAGCGAGAACTTCTGCACCAGGCGGTCGGTGAACGGCCCGTCCCACAGGCGGACCAGCCGCACCGGCGTCTTGCCGCAGGTCACGCGCACGCGGGCACCCGGCGGCAGGTCGATGAGCCGCCCGCCGTCGCAGGTCAGGACCGCCGGCGAGCCGTCCGGGTCGATCCCGACGGTGATCACCGAGTCCCGCGAGACGACCAGCGGCCGGGAGAACATCGCGTGCGCGTTGCTCGGCACGACCAGCAACGCCTGCACGTCCGGCCAGATGATCGGGCCACCCGCCGAGAACGCGTACGCCGTCGAACCGGTCGGTGTGGCGCACAGCACACCGTCGCAGCCGAAGGCGGACACGGGCCGGCCGTCGACCTCGATCAGCGCGTCCAGGACGCGCTCGCGGGTGCTCTTCTCGACGCTGGCCTCGTTGAGGGCCCACGCGCGGGCGACCTCTTCGCCGTCGTGGGTGACGGTGACGTCGATGGTCATCCGGTCTTCGACCTGGTAGTCGCCGTCGACGACGCGCTGCACGGTGTCGGCCAGCGCGTCGGAGTCGGCCTCGGCGAGGAAGCCGACGCGCCCGAGGTTCACCCCGAGCACCGGCACCCCCGCCGGGCGGGCCAGCTCGGCCGCGCGCAGCAGCGTGCCGTCGCCGCCGAGGACGAAGACGAGCTCGACCCCCTCGGCGGGGTTGTCGTCGGGGTCCACGACGGTGCAGGTCGCGCCGACGCCGTGCTCGTCGGGGTTGATCAGCGCGCAGACGTCGTGCTCGATCACCCGGATCCGGATGCCGGCCTTGGCGAAGCGCGCGGAAACCTCGCGCGCCGCTTCGCCCGTCGCTTCGCGGTCGGGGTGCACCATGAGGAGCACTTCACGTTCGGTGGTCATGCGGGCCCTTCCTCGACGGCGGTTCGGACGAGCCGCTCGGCCTCAGACCTGTCTACCTCGTCCACAGTGGACTCGGCCACGTGTTCTTTCTTCAGCCAGACGAAGTACTCGACGTTCCCCGACGGCCCGGGCAGCGGGCTCGCGGTGACGCCGCGCAGCGCGAGCCCGAGCTTCGCGGCTTCGCCGATGACGGTGAGCACCGATTCGGCGCGCAGCTGCGGGTCGCGGACGACCCCGCCGCTGCCGAGCCGGTCCTTGCCCACTTCGAACTGGGGCTTGACCATCGGCACGAGGTCGGCGCCGTCGCGCGCGCAGGCCGCGAGCGCGGGCAGCACGAGCTTGAGCGAGATGAACGAGAGGTCCCCGACGACGACGTCGACCTGGCCGCCGAGGTCCTCGGGAGAGAGGTTGCGAACGTTGGTGCGGTCCATGACCACTACACGTTCGTCGGTGCGGATCCGCCAGTCGAGCAGGCCGCGGCCCACGTCGGCGGCGATCACGGTCGCGGCGCCGCGGCGGAGCAGGACGTCGGTGAAGCCGCCGGTGGACGCGCCGGCGTCGAGGCAGCGCTTGCCTTCGACGCTGAGACCGTCGAACGCTTCGAGGGCACCCAGCAGCTTGTGCGCGCCGCGGGAGGCCCAGCCGGGGTCGTCCTCGTCCTTGACGACGATGGGCGCGTCGGACTCCACGCCGGTGGCGGGCTTGCTGGCCACCATGCCGCGCACGGTGACCTTGCCGCCGGTGATGAGGGCCGAGGCCTGCTCGCGCGACCGGGCGAGGCCGCGCCGAACCAGTTCCGCGTCGAGGCGCGCCCGCTTGGGCACCGTGGTCAGACCTTGTCGATGCTGGAGAGGGCGACCGTCAGCTCGGTGTGCACGGCGTCGAACCGCTCGACGTGCTCCGCGAGCGGCAGGGCGTCGAGGTCGTCCAGCCCGGCGACGGCTTCGTCGATGCCGGCCCGCGGGTCGGTCTGCTGCGAGAACGAACCGGGCGGCGGGCCCGGGACGGGGTAGGGATGCACGTTACGAACGGTAGCAGTCAGCGCAGCCGGGCCTTCGCGTCCTCGCCGAGTTCGGTGACGCCGGTCTCCCAGGCCACGTGGCAGAGCGCCCGCAGGAGGTCCAGGGCGTCGCCGTCGCCCTTCGCCGTCAAGGTCTGGTTCTCGACGGTCACGGTCCAGCCCGGGCGAGGACCGATCTTCAGGTCTTCGGCCCGCTCGGTGAGCGCTGTGAGGTCCTTCGCGAGGTAGGTGCCGCGCTCGGCCGGGCCGGCCTCGATCAGCTGTTCCGGCGTCGCGACGCCGGACAGGACGACGAGGGAGTCGATGCCCGCGGCGACCGCGCCGGCGATGTCGGTGTCCAGCCGGTCACCGACGACGAGAGGCTTGCCGGCACCCGCGGACCGCGCGGCGGTCTCGAACAGCAGCGGCTCCGGCTTGCCGGCGACGAGCGGTTCGACGTCGGTGGCGGTCCGCAGCGCGGCGACCATCGAGCCGTTGCCGGGCAGCAGCCCGCGCTCGCTGGGGAGCGTGGCGTCGACGTTGCAGGCCACCCAGAGCGCGCCGGCGCGGATGGCGAGGCAGGCTTCGGCCAGCGCGGCCCAGGTGTTGTCGGGCGAGTGGCCCTGGACGACGGCCTGGACGCTCGGGGCGTTCTCCCGCACCGGCTTGAGCCCCGCCTGCGTCACTTCGGCGGCCAGCGACTCGGTGCCGACGACGAGGACCTCGGCGCCGGGCTCGAGCCGTTCTCCGAGCAGCTGCACCCCGGCTTGGGCGCTGGTGTGCACCTCGCCGGCGTCGGCGGGCACGCCGAGGCCGGTGAGGTGGTCGACGACCTCGGCCGGGGCCTTGGACGCGTTGTTCGTGACGAAGCGGACGGGTGTGCCGTGCTCGCGCGCCGCCCGCACCGTCTCCGGGGCGCCAGGGATCACCCGGGTGCCGTGGTAGACGGTGCCGTCGAGGTCGAACAGGACCGCGTCGTAGGCCGCGAGCAGGGCGTCACTCATCCGAGTCGTTCTTCTCCTCGGTCTTCTCTTCGTTGGCCAGGTCGGCGGCGCGCTCGGCGGCGTCGGTCTCGTCTTCGGCGTCGGCCTCGGCGGCGTTGAGGAACCACCGGACGGCCTCGTCCTTGCGGCCGGCGGCGGCGAGGTTGTCGGCGTAGGCGTAGAAGAGGCGAGCGCTCCACGGGTCGCGCTTGTCGGCCTTGAGGTCGTCACCCTGCAGCGAGACGACGGCGGCGTCGAGCTGCCCGAGGTCCCGCCGCGCCCCGGCGGCGACGATGGCGAGCTCGACCTGCGTGGCCTTGTTCAGGCTCGCGGTGTCGGCTTCCTTCGCGAGGTCGAGGGCGCGTTCGGGCCGGCCCAGGGCGCGTTCGGCGTCGGCGATAATGGCGATGTGGTCATCGCTGCGGGTCATCCGCCGGACGGCCCGCAGTTCGGAGAGGGCTTCCGACCAGTTGCCGGCGTGGTAGGCGACGAGGCCGAGCGCCTCCCGCACGATCGGCACGCGCGAGGCCTTGGCCTTGGCGTACTTGGCGTGCTCGAGCGCGGCCTCGGGATCGGAGTCGATCAGGCCCCCGGCGGCGACGAGGTGCTTCCCGACGGTCTCGGCCAGGCCCTTGGGCAGAGTCCGCAGCTCGCGGCGGGCGTCCTCGTCGAGGTCGGAGAATTCGATGTCCTCGGGCAGTTCGGGAGCTTCGAGGAGCTCCTTGGCGAGGGCCTCGTCGTCGAGCGGGCCGCCGACGCGCGGCTGCGGGTCGCGGCGGGGGCGGTCGCGCCGGTTGTCGTCGCGCTTGAAGCCGCCACGGTCTTCACGCTTGAAGCCACCGGTCCGGCTGCCACGGTCATCGTCGCGGCGCTGGTAGCCACCGCGCGACTCGGAGCCGCCACGGTCCTCCCGGCGGCCCGCACCTTCGCGGTCGTCCCGCTTGAACCCACCGCGATCGTCGTCCCGGCGCTGGTAACCCCCGCGATCTTCGCGCTTGAAGCCACCGGTCCGGCTGCCGCGGTCATCGTCGCGGCGCTGGTAGCCACCGCGGGAGTCCGAACCACGGCTGCGGTCATCGTCGCGGCGCTGATAACTGCCACGCGAGTCCGAGCCGCCACGGTTCCGGTCATCGTCCCGGCGCTGGTAACCACCACGGGAATCCGAACCACGACCGCGGTCATCGTCCCGGCGCTGGTAACCGCCACGGGAGTCCGAACCACGACCGCGGTCATCGTCGTGGCGCTGATAACTGCCACGCGAGTCCGAGCCGCCACGGTTCCGGTCATCGTCCCGGCGCTGGTAACCACCACGGGAATCCGAACCACGACCGCGGTCATCGTCCCGGCGCTGATAACTCCCGCGCGAGTCCGAACCACGACCGCGGTCATCGTCCCGGCGCTGGTAACCACCGCGCGAGTCCGAACCACGACCGCGGTCGTCGTCGCGACGCTGGTAACCACCGCGCGAGTCCGAGCCGCCACGGTTCCGGTCGTCATCGCGGCGCGAGTAGCTGCCGCGGTCGTCCGAGCGGTAGCCGCCGCTGCTGCGGTCCTCCCAGCGCGGCTTGCGGTCTCCGTACGAGGACTTGCCCTGGGGGCGGCCGCCGCGGTCGTCCTGGCCTCGGCCCGTGTTCTCGTAGCGTCCGCCGGAACGGCCGGCGTCGCGGTCGGGGCGGCCCGGGCCGCCCGAAAAGCGGCTGCCGCCCGGACGGCCGCCGGAGTCGCGGAAGCCGCCGCGCCGGTCGTCGCGGTCGCTCGTGCCGCGGCCCTGACCTGCGTACCCTCCGCGCTGGTCGCGGTCACGGGGACCGTCGCCGCCGCGGAAGGGCTTGCCGCCGCCGCGGACCCCGCGGTCGTCGCGGCGCGGCCGGCCCTGGTAGCCGCCGTCGCGGCCGCCGCGGTCCTGCCGCGCGCCACCCTGGTTCTTCCGGGGTCCGTCCGACCGACCCCGGGAGCCTTCGTCCCGGCGTGCCGACCGGCCGGACCCATCATCCGCTGAGTCTCGTCGACCGAACTCGGACACCTGGCCTCCTGCCGTGGAAAAATCTTGTTCCGGACATACGCGTACGGCCCGCTAGGGCAGCCAACTGGCTATCCTAACGGGCCGTACGGAAGGTAAGTTCGGCGGTGTCCTACTCTCCCACAACCCTTCGGTTGCAGTACCATCGGCGCTGTCAGGCTTAGCTTCCGGGTTCGGAATGGGACCGGGCGTT
>NZ_JBSGJA010000039.1:0-62950 GCF_053605345.1 Amycolatopsis sp. NPDC003865
CCCGGCTCCGTCACGGGCCGGGCCCGGGGGGGCCCCCCCCCCTTTTCCCAGTTACCGGGCTGGCACCCACTTTTTCGGGTACCGGCGAGCGCCCCAAGGCCGCCTTGGGGCGCTCGCCGGTACTTCGGGTCAGGGGGTGTCCGGGTCGTCCTCGCGGGCCTTCTGCGCCGCCTCGCGCATCTCGATCACGTCCGTGAGCCAGTCGCCCGTTTCCCTGGCGATGTCGCGGATCGCGCCCGTGATGATCGACGCGATGTTGCCGACGTGCGTCGCCGCTGATTCGGTGATCACCTGCAGGGTGTCCTTCTCGCGCTCGAACTGGCCCACCATGTCACCCTCACGCTGCTCGGAGCTGCCGGTCGGGTTCCACGGTAGTCGGCGACGGCGAGGAAGGCAGGGCCAGCTTCACGATCTTCTTCGCCACCGACCAGAGCTGTTTGTGCAGCGGTCCGGTGTTGTACGGCAGCCCGTACTTCTCGCAGATCGCGCGCACTTCGCCGGCGATCTGGGGGTACCGGCGCGCCGGGATGTCCGGGAACAGGTGGTGCTCGATCTGGTGGGACAGGTTGCCGCTCATGATGTGGAACAGCGGGCCGCCCGTGATGTTCGCCGAGCCCAGGATCTGGCGCAGGTACCACTGGCCGCGCGACTCCGACTCGGTTTCCTCCTCGGTGAAGCTCTCCACGTCCGCCGGGAAGTGGCCGCAGAAGATGATCGCGAACGCCCACAGGTTGCGGGTCAGGTTCGCCGTCGCGTTGCCGAGGAACGTCAGCGGCGCCAGCGGGCCCGTCAGCAGCGGGAAGAGCACGTAGTCCTTGCCGATCTGCCGCCCGGCCTTGCGCACGATCCGCCGCAGCACCGGCACGTTGTCGGCCCACGACCGCGTGCCCTTGACGACGTTCTCGACCTCGAGGTCGTGCAGCATCACGCCCCACTGGAAGAACAGCGCCAGCAGCGTCGCGTACACCGGGTTGCCCAGGTAGTACGGGTGCCACTTCTGGGCGGTGTCCATCCGCAGGATGCCGTAGCCGACGTCGCGGTCCTTGTCGACGATGTTGGTGTAGGTGTGGTGGATGTAGTTGTGCGAGTGCCGCCAGTTCTCGGCCGGCGCCACCGTGTCCCACTCGAAGCGCTGCGAGCTCAGCGCCGGGTCGCGCGTCCAGTCGTACTGGCCGTGCATGACGTTGTGGCCGATCTCCATGTTGTCCAGGATCTTGGCCACCGACAGCGCGCCGACACCGGCGAGCCACGCCGGCGGGAAGAACCCGGCGAACAGCAGCGCCCGGCCGGCGACCTCCAGGCCGCGCTGGGTCTTGATGACGTTGTGGATGTAGTCGACGTCTTCCTGGCCCAGGTCGTCGACGATCCGCTGCCGCAGCGCGTCGAGCTCGCGGCCGAACTCCTCGACCTGTTCCGAGGTCAGGCGGTCCTGCAGACCGGTCATGGCAGTCTCCCTACGCGTCGATCTCGACGTCCCCGACGGGGACGGAGATGCAGAGCTGGATTTCTTCGTCTTCGTCGCCGGACACCTCGCCGGTGCGGGCGTTGCGGACGCGCCCGGCGGTCTTGAGCTGGGTGCAGGAGAAGCAGATGCCCATCCGGCAGCCGTGCTCCGGGGACAGGCCAGCTTCCTCGGCCTGCTCCAGCAACGGCTTCCCCGAGTTCGCGCACTCCCGCCCGCTGCGCTTGAAGCGCACCTGTCCTTCCGCGGCGGCCGTGTCGAAGGTCAACGCCGGCGGCGTGAACTCTTCGGTGTGCACGCGTTCACCCAACTCTTCGCGGACCGCGTCCATCAGCGGCTTCGGGCCGCAGACGAACGCCTCCGCGTCGCGGTACCAGGGTGCGACCCGCGCGAGGTGCTCCGGCGCGAAGAACCCGTTCAGGTCACCGCCCTGGGTGTGGGTGTAGGCGTGCACGACCTTCAGCCCGGGGTGCCGGGCGGCGAGCTCGGCCAGCTCGGTGCGGTAGAGCGCGTCGGCCGGCCCGTTCGAGTACTGCACGAACACGATCTCGCCGGTGTGGCCCTCGGCCACGAGCGTGCGCGCCATGGCGAGCACCGGCGTGATGCCGCTGCCGCCCGCGATCAGCAGCACGCGGTCCGGCCGGGCGGCGGGCAGCGTGAACCCACCGTCCGGAGTGGACAGGTTGACCACCGATCCCACGCCGATCGCGCGGTTGAGGTGCCCGGAGACCAGGCCCTGCTCCTTGACCGTGAACTCCAGTTCGCCGTCGTACTGCGAACCGCACGGCGAATAGCAGCGCGTGCGCCGGACGCCGTCGATCTCCACCTGCACGCGGACGTACTGCCCGGCGGTGAAGCCGGGCCACGCGCGGCTGGGCTTGACGGTCAGCGTGACGGTGTCCGGCGTCTGCTTGCGCACCGCCGTGACCAGGCCGCGGATCTCGCGGCGCACCAGCATCGGGTCGACGAGCTCCAGGTAGCGGTCCATCCCGTGCGGCGTCAGCAGCGCCTCGGCCAGCGAGGCGAGGCTGCGCACGCGCCGGGGGATGAGCGCCGTCATCCGTCCTCCTCGGTTACAGTGAACGACTGTACACTGAATAGTGCACTGCACGAGTGGAGCACCTGTCAACGCGAGACCCCGAGGATGTGACGTGAGCAACGCGGTGGACGCTGTGTTCAGCGGGGCTCCGCCCCGAACCCCGGCAGGGGGCAGGCCCCCTGCACCCCCAAAAGAAGTCCGTACGCTGGACCCCGTGTCCGAAGAGCCGGTGAGCCGTCAGGAGCGCAAGCAGCGCACGCGCCAGGCGTTGCTGGACACCGCCCTCGACCTGCTGGCCGACCGCCCCTTCGCCACGCTTTCCCTGCGGGAGGTCGCGAAGGGCGCCGGCCTCGTCCCGACGGCCTTCTACCGCCACTTCGCCTCGATGGAGGAACTCGGCGTCGCGCTCGTCGAAGAAGCGACGCGCACGCTGCGCGGCATGATGCGCTCGGCGCGCACCGACCCGGACACCTACCAGGGGATGATCAGCGCCTCGGTGGCCACGGTGCACCAATTCGTCCGCGCGCACGAAGACCATTTCCGGTTCCTGACACGTGAGCGCTACGGCGGCGGTCCGCTAGCCCGCTCCATCGCGGTGGAGCTGCGGATGTTCTCCGGCGACCTCGCGATCGACCTCGCGCGGTTCGCGCCGCTGCGCGCGTGGAGCACCGAAGACCTGCACATGCTGGCCGACTTGATCGTTTCCGCGATGATCACGACGACCGTCGAACTGCTGGAAGCCCGCCCAGGTGAGGACGAGAAAATCACCGGAACGGCGGAAAAACGGCTGCGGTTGATCCTGCTCGGGATCCCGCACTGGAAATCCGCCTGAACACATTCCGCACGGCACCCGTATTTCCCGGCACAACCCCCGGACTTGCGACCCAGGTCACTGGGGACTGCCGGTCCGGCGTGGTACAACCCTCGGATCGTGCCTCGCCGATGAGGAGGTCGTGTGGCGGACAGCGAACAGCATCAGCAGCTCACCGTGGGTGTGGTGGCCGAGTCACGCCCCGGGGAGCGCCGGGTGGCCATGGTGCCCAAACTGGTCGGGAGGCTCGCCCAGCGCGGGCTGCGCGTCCTGGTCGAACCGGGCGCCGGGTCCGGTGCGCACCTGAGTGACGACGCGTACACCCAAGCGGGCGCCGAGCTCGGCGACGCCTGGGGCGCGTCGATCGTCGTCAAGGTCAACCCGCCGAACCCGGCCGAGGTCGCCAAGCTGAGCCGGGGGTCCGTGCTCATCGGCTTCCTCGACCCGCGCGGCAACCCGGACGGGCTCGAAAAGCTCGAAGAAGCCGGCCTGCGCGCCTTCGCGATGGAGGCGGTCCCGCGGATTTCGCGGGCGCAGGCGATGGACGCGCTGTCGTCGCAGGCCAGCATCGGCGGCTACCGCGCCGTCCTGCTCGCGGCGCAGAAGCTCCCGCGGTTCTTCCCGATGCTCACCACCGCGGCGGGCACCGTCCCGCCGGCCAAGGTGCTGGTCCTCGGGGCCGGTGTCGCCGGCCTGCAGGCGCTGGCGACGGCGAAACGGCTCGGCGCGCAGACCACCGGTTACGACGTCCGGCCCGAGGTCGCCGAGCAGGTCAAGTCACTCGGCGCGCAGTTCCTCGACCTCGGCATCGAAGCGGTCGGCGAAGGCGGGTACGCCCGCGAGCTGACGGCCGAGGAGCGCGAAGAGCAGCAGCGGCGGCTCACCGAAGCCATCACGAAGTTCGACGTCGTGATCACCACCGCGCTGGTGCCGGGCCGCAAGGCGCCGACGCTGGTCACCGCGGACGCCGTCAAGGGCATGCCCGCCGGGTCGGTCGTGGTCGACCTCGCCGGCGAGACCGGCGGCAACTGCGAGCTGACCAAGCCGGGCGAGGACGTCGTGGAGCACGACGTCACCATTTCGTCCCCGCTGAACCTGCCCGCCGAAATGCCTTCGCACGCCAGCGAGCTGTACGCGCGCAACGTCACCGAGCTGCTGGAGCTGCTCGTGACGAAGGAAGGCGCGCTGGAGCTGAACTTCGAAGACGAGATCGTCGCCGGTGCCTGCGTGGCCGGGCGCGAAGGGAGCCCGTCGTGAGTCCCCTGGTGCAGAACCTCGCGGTGCTCGTGCTCGCCGGGTTCGTCGGCTTCGCCGTCATCTCGAAGGTGCCCAACACCCTGCACACCCCGCTGATGTCCGGCACCAACGCCATCCACGGCATCGTGCTGCTCGGTGGCCTGGTCGTGCTCGGCCTCGGCGTCGACGGCGTCTTCAACAAGATCCTGCTGGTGATCGCGATCGCCTTCGGCACGATCAACGTCGTCGGCGGGTTCCTGGTCACCGACCGGATGCTGTCGATGTTCAAGGGCAAGAAACCCGCCCCGGCCGATGAGGAGGAGACGAAGTGACCGACTTCATCGCGATCCTCTACATCATCGCGTTCGCCCTCTTCATCTACGGCCTGATGGGCCTGACCGGCCCGCGCACCGCCGTCCGCGGCAACTGGATCGCCGCGGTCGGCATGGGCATCGCCGTGATCGCGACCCTGCTCACCCCCGGGATGGGCAACTGGGTGCTGATCGCGCTCGGCGTCGGGATCGGCGTCGTGGTCGGCGTCCCGTCGGCGCGCAAGGTCAAGATGACCGCGATGCCGCAGATGGTGGCCCTGTTCAACGGCGTCGGCGGCGGGGCGGTCGCGCTCATCGCGTGGGTCGAGTTCAACCACACCGACGGCTACGCGCACGAGCCGCTCTACATCTCGATCGCGTCCCTGTTCGCCGCGATCATCGGCTCGATCTCGTTCTGGGGCTCGAACGTCGCGTTCGGCAAGCTCCAGGAGCTGATCAGCGGCCGCCCGATCACCCTCGGCAAGCTGCAGCAGCCGGTCAACCTGCTGCTCCTGGCGATCGCCGTCGTCTGCGCGGTGCTGATCATCACCGGCGGCGACAGCGAGCTGCTGATCATCGGGCTGCTCGTCGCGGCGGGCATCCTCGGCCTCACCGTCGTGCTGCCGATCGGCGGCGCGGACATGCCGGTCGTCATCTCGCTGCTGAACGCCTTCACCGGCCTGTCGGCGGCGGCGATGGGCCTGGCGCTGGACAACACCGCGCTGATCGTGGCGGGCATGATCGTCGGCGCGTCCGGTTCGATCCTGACCAACCTGATGGCCAAGGCCATGAACCGGTCCATCCCGGCGATCGTCGCGGGCGGCTTCGGCGGCGGCCCGGCGGTCGCGGCCGGCGGCGGCGCGAAGGAAGCCCGCCCGGTGCGCTCGACGAGCGCGGCCGACACCGCGATCCAGATGGCCTACGCCAGCAAGGTCGTCGTAGTGCCCGGGTACGGCATGGCCGTGGCCCAGGCGCAGCACACCGTCCGCGAGATGGCGAAGCTGCTGGAGAAGAAGGGCATCCAGGTCGCCTACGCGATCCACCCGGTCGCCGGCCGGATGCCGGGGCACATGAACGTGCTGCTCGCCGAGGCCGACGTGCCGTACGAGCAGCTCAAGGAGATGGACGAGATCAACTCCGAGTTCGCCCAGACCGACGTCGCGCTGGTGATCGGCGCGAACGACGTCACGAACCCGGCGGCGCAGACCGACCCGAGCTCGCCGATCTACGGGATGCCGATCCTCAAGGTCAACGAGAGCCGGTCCGTGATCGTCTTGAAACGCGGGATGGCGTCGGGCTTCGCGGGCATCGACAACGACCTGTTCTACGATCCGAAGACCAGCATGCTCTTCGGGGACGCCAAGTCGTCGGTGGGCGAGATCGTGGAGGAACTCAAGGCGCTATGACGACCGGGTCGGATGTGCGTGCCGCGTTCACCGACCCCGCGGAGAACCTCGCGTTCGACGAAGCGCTCCTCCGGGTTGCGCCCGAGTCACCGGTGCTGTGGCTCTGGCGCAACCCGGTTGCCGTAGTGGTGGGGCGCGGCCAGCGGATCGCGCGCGAAGTGCGGGTCGCGGAGTGCGAGCGCGACGGCGTCCCGGTGCTGCGGCGGGCCAGCGGCGGCGGCACCGTGTTCCACGACCCGGGCAACCTGAACGTGACGCTGGTCCTGCCGGGGCCCACCGACCGGCCGCTGGAGACGCTCGGCAAGGTGATGAGCGCCGCCGTCGACCAGCTGGGGCTGGTGCCCCGGATCGGCGACCGCGGCCTGTTCGTCGAAGACGCGAAGCTGTGCGGCTTCGCCGTGTTCCGCACCAAGGGCGGGCTGCTCGCCCACTCGACGCTGCTGGTCGAGACGTCGGCGGCGCTGGTCGGCCGTTACCTGACGACCGCGCCGCCGGACCCGCGTCCGCTCGACTCCCACCGCAGCCCGGTGGCGTCGCTGGCCGAGCACGGGCTGCGGCCCGGGTTCCCGGCGGTCGAGGCGGCGGTGCGGGCGGCGGCGTCGCAGATCCTCGGGACGCTGGTGCCGCGCCCGCCGTCGGCGGCCGAGCTGGCCCGGCAGCGGACGCTGTTGCACACGCGGTACCGCTACCCGGCGTGGCACGCGGACGGCGCCCAGCGCGCGGCCTGACCCCGCTCGGGAGTCTGTCTACTGTGGACTTACTCGGAGGCTGAGAACGTGACGCCCGGCACCTTGCGCGCCGTCGCCCGGGTGGTCTTCTTCGGCTCCGCCGCCTTGCGGGTGCGCGTGGTCTTCGCGGGCTCGGCCTTCGCCCTGGTGGCCTTCTTCGGCTCGGCCTTGGCGGTCACCTTCTTCGGCGTCGCCTTCGCGCGGGGCCGCTTCGCGCCCGGGACGATCCGCGGGCGGCGCTTGCGGCCACCCGTGCGGCGCCCGGCGTCGGCGTAGCGCTGCAGCAGCTCACGCAGCGCGTCGGCGTTGGCGAAGGAGAGGTCGATGTCGTAGTCGATGCCGTCGAGCCCGAACCCGACGGTCTCCGCCGCGGGCTCGCCGGTCAGATCATCCAGCACCCGCACAGCCGTGTTCCTGGCCACGACAAACCTCCCGTGCTCCGAACGTGGTGTTTCGCGCGCACCGGAGCCGACGGCACCCCGGGCCGCCGATACCTTGCAGCTTCTCGACGAGGATAGCCGCTGGCTTGCGCGAACTCGCGTGGTGGTGTGCGCTGATGCCATGTCCGGACAGACTTTTGACGTAGTGGTGATCGGCGCGGGCCCGGTGGGGGAGGTGGCCGCCGAACGGGCGGCCAAGGGCGGCCTCAAGGTCGCGCTCGTCGAGCACGAGCTCTTCGGCGGCGAGTGCTCCTACTGGGCCTGCATCCCGAGCAAGGCGTTGCTGAGGCCGGGAAACCTCCTGGCAGCGGCGAAGCGGATCCCCGGGGTGCCGGTCGGCGACCGGCTCGACCCCGCGGCGGTGTTCGCCCGCCGGGACTGGTTCACCGGCAAGGGCGACGACGCCGGCCAGGTCGAGTGGGCGCGCGGGGCCGGCATCGAGCCGATCCGCGGGCACGGCGTGCTCACCGGTGAGCGGGAGGTCACCCTCGACGGCGACCGCGTGCTGACCGCGCGGCACGCGGTGATCGTGTGCACCGGCAGCGTGCCGAGCAAGCCGTCGATCCCGGGGCTCGAGACGATCCGGCCGTGGGGTTCGCGGGAGGCGACGTCGGCGGAGTCGGTGCCGCGGCGGCTCGGCGTGCTCGGCGGCGGGGTGGTCGGCGTCGAGATGGCGCAGGCGTTCGCCACGCTCGGCTCGGAGGTCCACCTGGTGATCACGGGCGAGCGGCCGCTGCCGAAGAACGCCGCGTTCGCCGGCGACCTGGTCATGCACGGCCTGCGCGAGGCCGGCGTGTACGTGCACACGGAGTCGGGCATCGAGCGGGTCGCCGCGGGCGACGGCGGCACCGAGCTGACGCTGAAGGACGGCGAGACGGTCGTCGTCGACGAGATCCTGCTGGCGACGGGCCGCCGCCCCGCGACGGCCGGGCTGGGCCTGGAGGCGTTCGGGGTCGAGGCGGGCCGCGCGCTGGAGGTCGACGACACCGGCCGCGTGTCCGCAGTGGACGGTGGCTGGCTGTACGCGGCGGGCGACGTCACCGGCCGCGCCCCGCTGACCCACCAGGGCAAGTACGGCGCCCGCGCGGCGGGCGACACGGTGGCGGCGCTGGCCGCGGGTACCTTCTCGGCGGCGGAGCCCTGGAGCAGGTTCACCGCGACGGCCGACCACCACGCGGTGCCGCAGGTGGTGTTCACCGACCCGGAGGTGGCGGCCGTCGGCTTGGCGGACGCGCGGCCGGGGTCGGCCGACCGGGTCGTCGACATCGACATCGCGGTGGCGGGCTCGTCGCTGCACGCGGACGGCTACACGGGCAAGGCGCGGATCGTCGTCGACACCGAGCGGAACGTCCTGCTGGGCGTGACGTTCGTCGGCCAGGACGTCTCGGAGCTGCTGCACTCGGCGACGATCGCGATCGTCGGCGAGGTCCCGCTCGACCGGCTGTGGCACGCGGTGCCGTCGTTCCCGACGATCAGCGAGGTGTGGCTGCGGCTGCTGGAGGCGTACGGCCTCTGAGGGTCACTGGGCGGGCAGGCCGAGGGCGGCCTGCACGGCCCGGGTGAGGCCGGGATCGTCCGGAGTGGACGGTCCCGGCGTCCAGACGGCCTGCACGAGCCGCACGGACGTGCCTTCGACCTTGGAGGCGTAGGCGGCGTTCTCGAAGCGGGGCGCGGGCGTGGCGCCCCACCTGCCGGTCTCGGCGGCGAGGTCGAGCACCCCGCCCCCGCCGGGGGTGTCGGCGACGGCCTTGAAGGCGGCGGCCTGGGCGGCATCGGGGAACTCGACGATCCCGATGGTGACGGCGGCCGCCCGCCCGTCGACGGTGGCGGCGTAGGAGGCGCGCCGGACACCGGAGCAGCTGGTCTGCTGCAGGCTGGCCTGGGCGTCGCCGAAGGCGTGGGAGGCGCAGCGCTGGTCGCGGTCGGCGGCGCGCAGGGAGAACTGCAGGCTCTGCGCGGGCGGAGTGCTGAACGACGACGTCGGCGGCGGCGGGGTCGTGGGAGCGGGCGGGCCGGCCGGAGCGGAGGCGGTGTCATCGCCCGAGGTGGCCACGGCGATGGCGGCGACGACCAGGGCGACGAGAAGGCCGATCGCGGCCAGGGGGATCCAGCGGACGGTCTTCGAGGCCGGAGCGGTCTCGCGGTGAACCGGGCGCGGGGTGGGAAAGGGGCGCGGCGAGTCCCGCGGCGGCTCGGGCGGATTCCCGAAGGGGGCCGAGGCGCTCGCGGTTCGTTCGGTGTGACCGGCCGGGCGAGGTGGTGCGGCGGCGCCCGGGAACAGCGGCGCGGGGAGTTTCTCGGGGGCCGTGGGGGCGGGGAGTTTTTCGGTGCGCTCGAGGTCTTTGGGAGGGGAGAGTTTCTCGGTGCGCTCGGGGTCGATGGGAGAGGGGAGCGTTTCGGTGCGCTCGGAGTCTTCGGGCAGGGGGGAAGGTCCAGCGGGTGAGGCCGGTTCGGCGGGCGCTTCTTCGGCAGGTGCGCCCGGGGCCGGGGCCGGTGGTTTGGGGGCAGGGGAGTCAGGTACGGCTGGGCTTGTGGTGGGTGGGGTCGCCTCGATCGGGGCCGAGGCCGGTGGTTTGGGGGCAGGGGAGTCAGGTACGGCTGGGCTTGCGGTGGGTGCGGCCGCCTCGACCGCGGCCGAGGCCGGTGGCTCGGGGGCAGGGGAGTCAGGTACGGCTGAACCTGCGGTGGGTGCGGCCGCCTCGACCGGGGCCGCGGCGAGCGGCTCCTGGGCGGGTGAGCCTTCGGGGGGTGCGGTCTGCTCGGTGCCGTTCGCCGCGGGCGGTTCTTCGGCGGGTGAGCCCGTCGAGCCCGCAGGGTGCGCGGTCTGCTCGGTGCTGTCCGCCGCACCCCCTTGGCCGGGGACCTCCGGGCCACTGTCCCAAAGGGACTCCGGCGGTGAATCGTCCGTGAACCGGCTGAATCCCTCGCCCAGCAGCACCTCGTCCGAAAACTCCGGGGCGTCTGGGGCCAATCCCCGGATCAGCGCCCGCACCTGGTCCACCGAGCGGGGCCGGTGGGCCGTCGCCAGCGAAACCGTTGCCGCCAGCATCGTCGTCGGGGTCGGGTGCAGCACCCGGACCGGGCCCGCCAGGTCCGTTGCCGGCTGGTCGACCGTTTCCACGTACGGTCCTACCGCGACTATCGTCCCGACCGGCCCCATTCCCGGGACCAGCGAAGCGATCCGCTGCTCGCACGCCTGGGAGATGTCCAGCGCCTCGGTGGCCGGGTTGATCGCGTCGTCGTCGGCCACCAGGGGCCAGCCGTCCGCCCGCCACTCCGCCCCCAGCGGTGCCTCCAGCCGCAGGGCCGGGTCCGGGAGGTCCACGCCGATCACGATGATCACCCCGTGGGGGAGCAGGACCACCGCCTCGATCGGGCGCTCGGTCACCGAGCCGACGCCCACCAGCGCGATCCCGCCGATCACGGTGCTTCCCCGACCGAGGGACGCCAGCGCCGCCCGGACGTCGTCGGCGACCCGGGACTGCTGCCGCTCCAGGCGCACCAGTCGCACCGAAACCCCTCCCTGCTCGTCGTTCCGGGTCATCACGCTAGCGCGCCCGGCCGAATCCCCGGCGCGACACGGGGACGACGCGGCCGGGTGCCCTCCGAAAGTGGTGCCCCGGGTGACTTGTGGTGTTCATGTGGCCAAACAGCACGGTTGGGGTGCAGAATGTGCTACAACGCATCGGAGGCGGCATTCGGGAGCCGCACTGAAGCCGCGCTGCAGCTCGAAGTAGGGCGTAGGGGAAGACGTCCCTCGTCGAGCAACAAGCGGAGGTAGCAGTGAGCACCCGTGGCAGCACCCGAGGTGTGGTGTACGTCCACTCGTCGCCGTCTGCGGTGTGTCCGCACGTCGAGTGGGCCATTTCGGGCACCCTGGGTGCCCGCGTTGACCTGAAGTGGACGGCGCAGCCGGCCAGTCCGGGTCAGCTTCGCGCCGAATGCGGCTGGCGCGCGCCCGCGGGCACCGGCGCCAAACTGGCGGCCGCGCTCAAGGCGTGGCCGATGATTCGGTTCGAGGTGACCGAAGAGCCCAGCGCGGGCGTCGACGGCGAACGGTTCTGCTTCGCGCCCGGCCTCGGCCTCTGGCACGGGCGGACGAGCGCCAACGGCGACATCGTGGTGGGCGAAGACCAGCTGCGCGCCCTCGTCGCCATGACCCGCGGCGGTGAAACCCTCGCGCACAAGCTCGACGAGCTCCTCGCGGCGAGCTGGGACGAGGCGCTCGAGCCCTACCGCCACGCCGGCGACGGCGCCCCGGTGACCTGGCTGCACCAGGTCGGTTAGCGGCGGGACCGGGGCCGGTACGCTCGACGGCGTGACCAGCCCCGCCCCCAGCTCCCGCCAGCGCTGGCTGGTGCCCGTCGTGGTCGTGGTGCTTTCCGTGACCGTCGGCGCCGGCCTGCTGGCCCGCGAGCTCTACCGCCGGCCCGACCAGCCCGCCGGCGAATCCACCGCCGCCTCGGCCACGTCGTCGCCGGCCAGCAGCGGCGCGCCGGCCCCGACGGGCGTCATCCGGATGACCGACGACGCGAAGAACCACCCGCAGGCCGAGGCCGTGCGCGACCTCGTCGACACGTACTTCTCGGCCATCAACGCGCGCGACTACGCCCAATGGCAGACGGTGGTCAGCGAAGAACGCAGGCGCAGCAAGACCGCGGCGGACTGGAAGAAGGACTTCCAGTCCACAAAAGACAGCGACTTCCTCGTCTACCGCATCGAGCGCGGGTCGGGACAGTCGCTGCGGGTGCTGGTCGCCTTCACCAGCACCCAGGACCCCCGGGACGCCCCGACCGACATGCGCGAAAGCTGCCTGCACTGGCGGCTGGTGCTCCCGCTGGTCGTGGAGGGCGGCGCCCTCAGGATCGACACCGTGGACCCCGGGCCGTCACCCGAACACGAAAAATGCTGAAAAAGGGGCCCGGCCGAAGCCGGGCCCCTTTTTCCGACGGTGAAACTCAGGCCGCCGGGGTGAACAGCAGTGCGGTGTTGTGCCCGCCGAAGCCGAACGAGTTGCTGATCGCCGCGCTCAGCTCCACCTTGCGCGCCTCGCCCGACACGACGTCCAGCTGCACCCGCGGGTCCAAATCGGTCAGGTTCAGGGTCGCCGGCACGATTCCGTGGTAGAGCGCGAGGATCGTGATGATCCCCTCGACCGCGCCGGCGCCGCCGACGAGGTGACCCAGCGAACCCTTCGGCGCCGTCACGACCGGGTGCTCGCCGACCGCGTTGCGGATCGCCGCCGCCTCGCCGATGTCACCGACCACAGTGGACGTCGCGTGGGCGTTCACGTGCCCGACGTCCGCCGGGGTCACGCCGGCCATCTTCATCGCCGCGCGCATCGCGGCGATCTGGCCGATGCCCTCGGGGTGGTTGCCCGTGATGTGGTAGGCGTCCGAGGTGATGCCGTGCCCGGCGATCGTCGCGTAGACGCGCGCCCCGCGGGCCTTGGCCTGGTCCGCGCGCTCCAGGATGACCACGCCGGCGCCCTCGCCGAGGACGAAGCCGTCGCGGCTCGCGTCGAACGGCCGCGAAGCGCTCGCCGGGTCGTCGTTGCGCGTGGACACGGTGCGGGCCTGGGCGAAACCGGCCAGCGTGATCGGGTGGATGCACGCTTCGGCGCCCCCCGCGATCACGACGTCGGCGCGGCCGGAGCGGATCATCTCCACCCCGCTCGCGATGCCCTCGGCGCCGGAAGCGCAGGCCGAGGCCGGTGAGTGCACCCCGGCCCGCGCCTTCAGGTCGATGCCGACGTGCGCGGCCGGGCCGTTCGGCATCAGCATCGGCACGGTCAGCGGCGACACCTTGCGGAGACCCTGCTGGTGCAACAGGTCGTTCTGGGTGAGCAGGGTGACCGGGCCGCCGATGCCGGTGCCGATCGACACGCCGAGGCGGTCGGGGTCCACGTCGGTGTGCTCGTCGGTCGGCTCGGTGTACCCGGCGTCGGCCCACGCCTGGCGGGCGGCGATCAGCGCGACCTGCTCGCAGCGGTCCAGCCGGCGGGCCTGGACCCGCGGCAGGACCTCGGCCGGGTCGACGGCCAGCTGGCCGCCGATCTTGACCGGCAGCTGCAGCTCCTCGACCCAGTCGGCCTCGATCGTCCGGACACCGCTCCGCCCGGCCAGCAGACCGTCCCAGGTGGACTGCACGTCCCCGCCGAGCGGTGTGGTGGCGCCGAGACCGGTGATCACGACGTCGATGTTGCTCATGGGAGTCTCCTCAAGGAGGGAAGAGGACTTACTTAGAGTTGGCCGACACGTAGTTCACCGCGTCGCCCACGGTCTTGAGGTTGGCGAGCTCGTCGTCCGGGATCTTGACGCCGAACTTGTCCTCGGCCTGCACGGCGATCTCGACCATCGACAGCGAGTCGATGTCCAGGTCGTCCACGAACGACTTCTCGGCGGTGACGTCGTCCTGAGCCACACCGGCCACCTCTTCGACGATCTCGGCGAGGCCGGCGAGGATCTCAGCGTTGTCAGCCATGGGGTTGTTCCCTTCTCGGTCTTTCTGGGGTCTGTTGCCCTCGGGCGAATGCCCGCGGGGAGCGTAACGGTGATCAGGGGCAGACGAACGCCTGCCCGGCGTAGGACAGGCCCGCGCCGAACCCGACCGCCAGCACCACGTCGCCGGACTTCGCCGTCCCGGCCTTGCGCATGTGGTCCAGCGCGAGGGGGATGGACGCCGACGAGGTGTTGCCGGAGTACTTGATGTCGTCGGCGACGACCATGTCGTCGCGGGCGCCGTTGGCCCGCAGCTTCTTCGCGATCGCCTCGACGATGCGCAGGTTCGCCTGGTGCGGGATCAGCACGTCCACATCGGACGGCTTGAGCCCGGCGGCCTCCAGCGCCTGCATCGCGATCGGCGCGATCTTCGTGGTCGCCCACCGGAAGACCGACTGGCCCTCCTGGTAGATGTACTTGTCGTCGCGCATGTAGATCAGGTCGACGAGGTCGCCCGCGCTGCCCCACGACACCGGGCCGATGCCCGGCTCGTCGGACTGGCCGACGACCGCGGCGCCCGCGCCGTCGGCGAAGATGATCGCGTTGGCCCGGTCGACCGGGTCGACCGAGTCGGTGAGCTTCTCCGCGCCGATCACCAGGACCTTCTTCGCCGAGCCCGCCCGGACGAGGTCGGAGGCGACGCCGAGGCCGTAGCAGAACCCGGCGCAGGCGGCGTTGAGGTCGAACGCGCCGGGGCCGGGGATACCGATCCGCGCCGCGACCTGGGCGGCGGCGTTCGGGATCAGCGTCGGCATGGTGCAGTTCGGCAGGATCACCGTGTCCACTTCGGACGGGTCGACGCCGGCGTCGACCAGCGCGGCGGTGCCGGCGGCGACCGCCATGTCGGTGAGCAGCTCGTCCTTCTCGGCGAACCGGCGCTCCACGATCCCGACGCGGGTCTGGATCCACTCGTCGTTGGTGTCCATGACCTGCGACAGGTCGTCGTTGGTGACGATCTTCGCGGGCTGGTAGCTGCCGACGCCCAGCACGCGGCTGCCGCGCGAGCCGGCGTTGAGGCTCAGGGTGGGTCGGTCGGTCACGAGGCGTCCTCCTGGCGCAGCGCGGCCAGCTCGGCCGGCGTCTTCAGCGCCGTGGTAGTGGTGACGACGCCCTTGAGCTGCCGCTTGACCAGGCCGGTCAGCGTGCCCGCGGGCGCGAGTTCGACGGTGCGGGTGACACCGAGGGACACCAGGCCGTCCATCGTCAGGTCCCAGCGGACCGACCGGGTGACCTGCTTGACCAGGCGGTCCAGGTACTCGGTGCCGCTGGTGACGACCGCGCCGTCGGCGTTCGACAGCAGCGGGCGCGCCGGGTCGGCCGGGGTCAGCTCGGCGGCGTGGGCGCGCAGCGCCTCTTCGGCGGGGGCCATGTACTGCGTGTGGAACGCGCCGGCGACCTTGAGGGCACGGACCTTCGTGCCTTCCAGGGGCTCGGCGACGATCTTCGCGATGGCGTCGGCGGCACCGGAGGCGACGATCTGCCCCGCTCCGTTGCGGTTCGCCGCGGTCAGGCCCTGCTCTTCGAGCCACGCGACGACCTGCTCGGGGTCTCCGAGCATGACCGCGGCCATCGACGTCGGTTCCAGCGCGCACGCCTTCGCCATCTCGGCGCCCCGGACGGCGGCCAGCGCGACGGCGTCTTCGGGCGCCAGCACCCCGGCGATCGCGGCCGCGGCGAGCTCGCCGACGGAGTGCCCGGCGACCGGCGCGTCCGCGGGGACCGGCGCGGTGGCCTGGAGGTGCTCGAAGGTGAGCAGCGACAGCGCGACGATCAGCGGCTGCGCGACGGCGGTGTCCTGGATCTCGTCGGCGTCCGCTTCGGTGCCGAGGCGGAGCAGGTCGAGGCCCGCGCGCTCGGACCAGCGGGCGACGCGCTCGCGCGCGCCGTCGAGGTCGAGCCAGGGCGTGAACATACCGGGGGCCTGGGACCCCTGACCGGGAGCGAGGACTGCTGCTGTCACCCTTCAAGACAACACGTTCCCGGGGTCCCGGCGGGATGCCGACGTTCACAGTGTCTGTCCGGCGTCTTTGTCGGAACCCTCCAAAGACGCGCCGGAGAAGCTCGCGCGTAACCCGGATGCCTTGTCGGGTTCAATCACCTTTCGCTGTTAAGTCCATCACGTGACGCCCGTCTCGGGAAGGCTCAGGCCAGGTTCTCGGCGAGGGTCACGATGATGCCTTCGGGGCCGCGGACGTTGGCGAGCCGGTGGCTGTCCCCATACCGGACCAGCTCGCCCACGAGCTCGGCGCCGTGCGGGCGCAGCCGCGCCAGGACGGCGTCGATGTCGTCGACCGCGAACATGACCCGGCGGATGCCGGGGGCGTTGGCCGGCGCGGGCGGCCCGGCGGCGAGCGAGGCCGGGCTGTGGAACTTCATCAGCTCCAGCCGGCCGTGCCCGTCCGGGGTGCGCACCACGGCCAGGTCGCACCGGACGCCCTCGAGCGCCACGAGCGCGTCCACGTCCGGCCCGCCGACCGTGGCCTCGCCTTCGGGCTCCAGGCCGAGCTCGACGAAGAAGGCGACGGCGGCCGCCAGGTCGCCGACCACGATGCCGACGTTGTCCATGCGCTGGATCGTCATGGGTTCACTCCCGTTCCGGGCGGCCCCCGCGGCCGCTCACGGGCCGGGGACGGCGCCGGTGCCGCGTTCTCGACACGCGGTGGGTCACCAGAGGCCGCGGGCCCGCGCCAGCCTGCCCACGGTCAGCGCGATCCGCAGCACCAGCGCGTCGCGCGGGTCGGTCGCCTGGCAGCCCGTCAGGTCCGCCGCCTTGCGCAGCCGGTACCGGACCGTGTTCGGGTGGACGAACAGCGTCTTCGCGCACGTCTCCAGCACCCCGCCGCTCTCGAGGTAGGCCTCGACCGTGCGCTGCAGCGTCGGGCCCGCCTCCTCCAGCGGCCGCGCGATCGTGTCCACCAGCAGGCGTTCCGCTTCCGCGTCGCCGGACAACGCCCGTTCCGGCAGCAGGTCCGCCGACCGGACCGGCCGGGGCGCGCCCGGCCAGCCGACCACCGCGCGCAGTCCCGACAACGCCTCGGTCGCGCTGTGGTGCGCCTCGGCGAGGGTCGGCATCGTCGGGCCGGCCACCACCGGGCCGTCGGCGAACGCCACCGACATCCGGGCGAGGATTTCGCGTTCCTTCGCGCCGCCGTCGGTCGGGCCGCCGACCACGACCACCAGCCGGGAGCCCTGGACCGACAGCAGCACCGGGCGGCCGACGCGGGCGGCGCGGCTGCGGACCTCGAACACCACCGTCGGCGGGTCTTCCGACGGCGGGTTGCCGACCAGGACCGTCGCGTTCGCCGACGGCTCCCAGCCCAGCGCCGTCGCCCGCGAGAGCACGGACTCCTCGGCGTCGCCGCGGACGATCCCGTCGACGACGAGCGCCTCGAGCCGGGCGTCCCACGCGCCGCGCGCTTCGGCCGCCGCCGCGTAGGAGTTGGCCGCCGCGAACGCGATTTCCCGGCCGTAGCGCAGGATTCCCTCGATCAGCGCCGCGCGTTCGGCCTCGGTCGCCGCGAACTCGGGCAGCTGCTCCTCGAAGACCTCGATGGCCAGGCGCACCATGGCGACCGCCTGGCGGAGGCTGACCCACCGCGACAGCTCGGCCGGGGCGTCGCGGAACGCCTCGGTCGTCAGCTGCAGGGCGCCCTTCGAATCCCGCAGCCAGTCGACGAAGCCCGCGGCGCCCGCCTGGGTGATCAGCAGCACGCTCGCGCGCTGGTCCGCGGGCAGCCGGGCGAACCACGTCAGCCGCCGCTCCATCACCGCGACGCTCGCGCTCGCCAGGCTGCCGGACGCGTGCTCCAGCCGCCGAAGCGTCTTCGCGGAGAGTCCGTGGTGCTTCGGCACCCGGCGCGGGGCGGTGGTTCCATCCATGGCGGACGCGATCCTACGTGCTCCGCAACTTTCGTAGCCGCTGGTGGCAACGCCGGGTGGTAGGCGGGGCGTGTACGGACTGCCTAGGATCGCGGGCGGGGGAACAGGGATGAACGGGGGAACCGGAATGACCGGTTTAGAGATCGACAAGGTCTCCAAACGCTACGGCGACGTGGTCGCGTTGCGGGAGATGACGTTCGAAGTCCGGCCTGGTGAGCTTTTCGGCTTCGTCGGGAGCAACGGCGCCGGGAAGACCACGACCATGCGCATCGCGCTCGGCGTGCTTTCCGCCGACGGCGGCGAAGTCCGCTACGACGGCGAGCCGGTGACGCACGAAACGCGCCGCCACATCGGGTACATGCCCGAAGAACGCGGCCTGTACCCGCGGATGAAGGTCGCCGAGCAGCTGACGTACCTCGCGCGGCTGCACGGCATGCCGGCCGCGGACGCGCGGAAGTCGGCGGAGAAGTGGACCGAACGGCTCGGCGTCGCCGGCCGTCGCGACGACGAGGTGCAGAAGCTGTCGCTGGGCAACCAGCAGCGCGTCCAGCTGGCCGCGGCGCTGGTGCACGAGCCGCGGATCCTGGTGCTCGACGAGCCGTTCTCCGGCCTCGACCCGGTCGCGGTCGACGTGATGAGCCAGGTGCTCAAGGAAAAGGCCGCCGAGGGCGTGCCGGTCGTGTTCTCCAGCCACCAGCTCGACCTGGTGGAGCGGCTGTGCGACCGGGTCGGGATCGTCCGGAGTGGACAGATGGTCGCCAAGGGGACCGTGGACGAGCTGCGGGCCGGCGGCGCCGTGCGGCTGCGCGTGGACGCGCCCGAGGCCGCCGACGGCTGGGCCGACAGCCTGGCCGGGGTGAAGGTGCTCGGCCGGACGGGCCCGGTGACCGAGCTGGAGCTGGGCGACGGCGCCGACGACCAGGCGGTGCTCAAGGCCGCGCTGGCCACCGGGCCGGTGCGCGAGTTCGCGCGCGAGCAGCCGTCCCTGACCGAGTTGTTCCGTTCCGTCGTCACCACCGAGGAGGTCCCGGCGTGAGCACTCCCGTTCCGGACGTCCGGATGAGCCCGGCCGCGGCGGTGGGGCTGGTCGCCTCCCGCGAGATCAGCACCCGCGTGCAGTCGAAGGCCTTCCGCGTCGCCACCGTCGTCATGCTGCTGCTGATCGTGGTCGGCATCGTGCTGATCAAGCTGCTCTCCGGGGGCGGCGGGGCCGACTCGAAGGTCGGCTTCACCGCGGCCACGGCCGGGTTCTCGGCGCCGCTGAAGGCGTCCGGGCAGGCCGTCGGCGAGAGCATCGAAACCACGCAGGTCGCCGACGAGGCCGCCGGGCGCGCGCAGCTGGCCGACGGCTCGCTCGACGCGCTGCTCACCGGCGACGGCAAGAGCGTGCACGTCCAGGTGAAGAAGGACCTCGACGGCAAGCTCGCGAACGTCCTGCAGCTGGTGGCCCGCCAGGTCGCGCTCGACCAGCAGATCACCGCGCTGGGCGGGAACCCGGCGCAGTTCGAGGGCGTCGTCGCGAGCGCGAAGTTCGTCGAGGACCCGCCGCTGGAGGAGCCCTACGACTACAACGGCCAGCAGCTCGTGCTGGGCATCGTCGCCGGCATCCTGATCTACCTGTCGCTGATGATCAACGGCCAGACCGTCGCGCAGGGCGTCGTCGAGGAGAAGACCTCCCGGGTGGTGGAGCTGCTGCTCTCGACGATCAAGCCGTGGCAGCTGATGGCCGGGAAGGTGCTCGGCATCGGCGTGGTCGGGCTGATCCAGATGCTGGTGATCGGGGTCGGCGGCGTCGTCACCGGGCTGGCGACGGGCACGCTCACCATTTCCGTTTCGGCGGCCGTGGGCACGGTCGTCTGGCTCGTCGTGTGGTACCTGCTCGGGTTCTTCATGTACTCGATCGTGTTCGCCGCGCTCGGGGCGCTGGTCTCGCGCCAGGAGGACGTCGGCGGCGCGACGATGCCCGCGCTGATGTTCGTGATCGCCGGGTACGTGGTCGGCATTTCCGTGCTGCCGTCGGATCCGGGCAACACGTTCGTCGAAGTGCTTTCGGTGATCCCGGTGTTTTCGCCGACGCTGATGCCGATGCGGCTGGCGATGGGCGGGGTGCCGGTGTGGGAAGCGGTGGTGTCGGTGGGGCTGGTGGTGCTGATGATTCCGGGGCTCATCTGGCTGGCCGCGCGGATCTACCGGAATGCGGTGATGCGGACCGGCGCGAAGGTGAAACTGCGCGACGCGCTGCGGGCGGCCTGAGGTTTTCGTCGCCCCCGGGTAATGCTCGAGGCCGCCCGGCGCTCGCGGTTTTCGCTGCGCCGGACGGCCTCGTCTCCCCGGTCCCCACCGGTGAAACCAGTATGGCCACGGGTGATCTTCGCGCGCCAGTCGTCTCACTCGATCGTGGGGCGCACGAGTTGCCGACTCGGGGTACCTGATCAACGATCCGGTGCAAATCCGTGGAGGGAGCCGTATGGGCGAGCAACTGAAAGACGGGCTCGGGCAAGCGTGGAACCTGGTGGCCACGTTCGTCCCGAAACTCGTGGGATTCCTGATCATCCTGCTGATCGGCTGGTTGATCGCGAAGGCGGTCTCGAAAGGCCTGGCGCTCGTGCTGGGGAAAGCCGGTTTCGGGAAACTGGTCGAGCGGACCGGGCTGAGCGGGAAGATCGGCTCGCAGCAGATCGACGCGACGGGAATCCTCGTCAAATTGGTCTACTACTTCATCCTGCTGATCGCGCTGCAGCTGGCGTTCGGCGTCTTCGGGCCGACCAACCCGGTGAGCCAGCTGCTCAACGACATCATCGCGTTCCTGCCGCGGATCGTGGTGGCGCTGGTGCTGGTCGTGGTCGCCGCGGCCATCGCGAAGGTCGTGCGTGACGTCGTCGCGTCGGCGTTGTCCGGCCGGGGCGCGGCACGCCCGCTGTCGCTGGGCGCCTACTGGCTGATCATGGCGTTCGGCATCATCGCGGCGCTCGGCCAGGTGAACATCGCGACGGCGATCACCGGCCCGGTGCTGATCGCGGTGCTCGCGACGATCGGCGGCGTGATCGTGGTCGGCTTCGGCGGCGGCCTGATCAAACCGGCCCAGGACCGCTGGCGAGGCTGGATGGCGAACATGGAGCACCAGCTGGAGACGCCGAAGCAGCGCAGCGGCGAGATGGGCACCGCCGAGCGGCCCCGCATGCCGGTGGGCGCGGACAACACGCCGACCCCGCCGGCGGGAACCCCGCGCCCGCAGGTCTGAGCGAGGCGAAGGGGACGGGCCCGGCGGTCGGGGAAGCCGCCGGGCCCTTCTTCGCACTACGCTGGGGTGATGGGGGTCGTGGCGGCGCTCTGGCGCTATCCGGTGAAGTCGATGGCCGGCGAACGGCTGGCCGAGGTGCTCGTCGACCAACGAGGACTGGACGGTGACCGCCGCTACGCCGTCCACGACCCCGGAGGGAAGTTCGGCAGCGGCAAGAACTCCCGCCGGTTCCGGCACATGCCCGGGCTGCACGCCTTCGCCGCGCGGTACGACGGCGACGTCCCGGTGGTGACGTTCCCGGACGGGCGCGTGCTCCGGGGCAGCGAAATCACGACACAGATCGCCGACGTCCTGGGCTTCCCGGGTGCCGAGCTGGCGCGCGAGGCGGCGGTCCCGCACCACGACGAAGCGCCGCTGCACCTGGTCACGACGTCGTCGCTGGCGTGGCTGGCCGAGCGCGCGCCCGGCGTCGCGCTCGACGAGCGGCGGTTCCGGGCCAACGTCCTGCTCGACACCGGCACGTCGCCTGAGCTGACCGAAGACGCCTGGGTGGGGGAGCGGATCCGGATCGGCGAGGTCGAGCTCGAAGTCCTCCGCAAGGCCGTCCGCTGTGTGATGGTCGGCCTGCCGGCCGAGGGGTTGCCGGCCGCGCCCGGGCTGCTGAAGACGATCGCCGAGGCGAACGACCTGACCTTCGGCGTCCAGACCCGCGTCGTCCGCGGCGGGACGCTCCGCCTCGGGGACGTCCACGAGCCGGGATGTTCCGCGGCTCACAGTCTCTAGGGAATTCACCCCCTCCGGAGCATGTTTGATGCGGTAGGACGAAAGGGGCGTCAGGTGGATTTCCTGCTGCACCACGGAATCACGGTGCTCGGTCAGTGGATCTCGATCGCGGAGCTCGCCGGGCAGGTGTTCGCGCTCGCCGTCGTGTTCCTCGCGCAGCGCCGCACCCTGTGGACGTGGCCGGTGCAGGTCGGGGCCACCGTGCTGCTGTTCGCCGTCTACGTCTCCGCGCACCTCGGCGGGCTCGCCGCCCGCCAGGTCGCCATCCTCGCCATCTCCGTCTACGGCTGGTGGGCCTGGACCCGCCGCCAGGACCCGGTGTTCGGCGTCGTCGTCCGGCAGGGCCGGCTCGCCGAACGGCTGGCCATGCTGGGCGCCTTCGTCGCCGGCACCACCGTGATGGCCCTGGCCCTGGACGCGCTGAACGCGTCCTGGGCGCCCTGGCCGGACGCCGCCATCTTCGTGGGCACCCTCGTCGCCTTCGGGGCGCAGGGGGCGGGGCTGGTCGAGTTCTGGCTGGTCTGGCTGGTCGTCGACGCGATCGGCGTGCCGCTGCAGATCTCGTCCGGCCTGTACTTCTCGGCCGCGATCTACATCGTCTTCGCCGGGCTGGTCATCCACGGCTGGTGGAGCTGGAACCGCTCGGCCAAGCGCGTGGCCGGACGTCAGGTCACGGCAGCATCCAGCTGAGCACCGCCGTGCTCTGCCCGAGCACGATCAGGCACATCACCAGCAGCAGCCCCACGCTCCACGGCAGCACCTTCCGCAGCAGCTTGCCCTCCTCGCCGGGCAGGTTCGCCGCCACGCAGGCGATCGTGAGGTTCTGCGGGGACACCATCTTGCCGAGCACGCCGCCGGAGCTGTTGGCCGCGGCCAGCAGGTCGGCGGCCAGGCCCGTCTTGTTCGCCGCCGTCACCTGCAGCGCGCCGAACAACGCGTTCGCCGAGGTGTCCGAGCCCGAGACGGCGACGCCGAACCAGCCCAGCACGGGCGACAGGAAGGCCAGGCCGGCGCCGGCGGCCGCGATGAACGTGCCGATCGTGCTCGTCTGACCGGACAGGTTCATCACGTAGGCCAGCGCGAGCACGCCGGTGACGGTGAGGATCGCGAACCGCAGCTCCTTGACCGTGGCCAGCCACTCCTGCACGGTGCCGCTCGCCGAGACGGCCAGGATCGCGGCGGTGATGATCCCCGCGAGCAACACGAGCGTGCCGCCGGTGTTGAGGAACGGCAGCGAGAACGTGTTGCCGGACACCGGTTTCCCGTTCGGCCCGGCCACGTTCAGGCCCGGCCAGTGGAACTTCCAGGTCGCCTTGTCCAGCAGCTTCTTGACCGGCGGCAGCACGGCGATGGAGAAGATCACGATGATCAGCGCGTAGGGCAGGTACGCCTTGACGACGTCGTTGCGCGAGTCTTCAGGGGGCGCTTCCCCGGTCACCGTCCCGCCCATGCCGACCCGGACGGCTTCGGGCACCGGGCGGCGCGTCTGGGGGAGCGCGACCAGCGCGGCGGCGCCGGCGAGCGCGGCCCCGATGTCGGCCAGCTGCGGAGCCACGTAGTTGGACGCGAGGAACTGGACGAGCCCGAACGCGACGCCGCAGACCAGCGCGGGCAGCCAGGTGTCCTTCAGGCCGCGCTTGCCGTCGACGATGATCACCAGCAGCAGCGGGACGACCAGGGCGAGCAGCGGCGTCTGGCGGCCGACGATCGAAGAGACGTCCTGCAGCGGCAGACCGGTGACCTGGGCGAGGGTGACGACGGGGGTGCCCATCGCGCCGAACGCGACCGGCGCGGTGTTCGCGACCAACGCGACGACGGCGGCCTTGACCGGGTGGAACCCGACGGCCACCAGCATCACGGCGCTGATCGCGACCGGCGCCCCGAACCCGGCCAGTGCTTCCATGAGCGCGCCGAAGCAGAAGGCGATGATCAGTGCCTGGATCCGCGGGTCGTCGGAGATCCGGCCGAACGAGCGGCGCAGGACGTCGAAGTGCCCGGTCCGCACGGTGAGCCGGTAGATCCACAGCGCGTTGACGACGATCCACATGATCGGCCACAGCCCGAACGCGGCGCCCGACAGCGCGCCGGAGACGGCCTGGACGACCGGCATGCCGTAGGCGGCGATCCCGACGACCAGCGCGACGAGCAGCCCGATGAGGGCGGCGTGGTGCGCCCGCATCCGGACGACGCCGAGGAGGACGAGGACGGTGGCGAGCGGCAGCACGGCGACGAGCGCCGACAGGCCCAGCGAACCCAGGGGAGTCAGATTCTGCACGAACACGGGCGACCTCCGTTTTCCACGATGCGAAAACGGCCTTTCGGCGGGTGCCCGAGATCTTCGTCACAAACCCGGCGGTCCGTCAAGAAGTTGAGACCGGTTGGCCCAATCCGTCAACGGCTGACCGGCAGCACCGCGAGCGCGGTCTCGGCGATGCCGCGCAGGTCGGCCCGGTCGCAGCCGCCCTTGCCGAGGGCTTCGATGCCGCGCATGGTCGCCAGCAGGAGGCCGGCCAGCCGGGCCGGGTCGTGGCCTTCGGCGAGGTCGCCCGCGCGCTGGGCCCCCGCGACGCAGGCCGTCAGCAGGCTGTTCAGTTCACGGAACGCCACGCGGGCGCGGTCGGCGATCTCGGCGTCGTGCTCCGCGCACTCGGCCGCGGCTTTCGCGATGAGGCAGCCCCGGTGGATGTCGTCCGCGGCGACGGCCTCGGCGTCGGCCAGGACGTAGTCGCGAAGCCGTTGGTAGGCCTCGTCGTCGGGGCCTTCGAGCTTGCGGCGCGCGCTTTCCAGCGCGGCGGTGCAGTGGTCGTCGAAGATGCGCACGAAGAGGGCGTGCTTGTCGCCGAAGGCGCCGTAGAGGCTGCCTTTGCCGAGGCCGGTCGCGGCGGCGATGTCGTCGATCTTCGTGCCCGCGTAGCCGGTCGACCAGAACCGGTCCCGCGCCGTGCGCAGGACCGCGCCTTCGTCGAAGCTCCGCGGTCTCGCCATGATTTCAGGATAGCCATTCTTGACTGTCTCGTCCAGAACGGCGTATGTTCTGGACGAGACAGTCAAGAACTTGGGAGGACAGCATGAAGCTGGCGGGCAAGACCGCGCTCGTGACCGGCGCCGGGACCGGCATCGGGCTGGGGATCGCGAAGCGGTTCGCGGCGGAAGGCGCGCACGTCGTCATCACCGGGCGGCGCAAGCAGGTCCTCGACGACGCCGTCGCCGAGATCGGCGGATCGGTCCAGGCGATCCGCGCCGACTCGGCGAACCTCGCCGACCTGGACGAGGTCTACCGCGCGATCGCCGAGCGCGGCCGCGGCCTGGACGTCGTGGTGGCCAACTCCGGCGGCGGCGTCAACGCCCCGCTCGGCGAGATCACCGAGGAGCAGTTCGACGCGACCTTCGGCACGAACGTCAAGGGCGTGCTGTTCACCGTGCAGAAGGCGCTGCCGCTGCTCAACGAGAAGGCGTCGATCATCATGACCGGCTCGACGACGTCGACGCGCGTGGCGCCGGGCATGAGCATCTACGCCTCGACGAAGGCCGCCGTACGCAACTTCGCCCGCACTTGGGCGCTCGACCTGCAGGGCAAGGGGATCCGCGTGAACGTGCTGAGCCCCGGGCCGACGCTCACCCCCGGCCTGCTCGGCCTGGCCGAACCCGGTGCGCAGCAGGAGATGGTGGAGCGGATGGCGGAGGCGGTCCCGCTGGGCCGCCTCGGCGACCCCTCGGAGATCGCCGCGGCGGCGCTGTTCCTGGCCACCGACGAGGCGAGCTTCGTCAACGGCGTCGAGTTCTTCGTCGACGGCGGCCAGGCGCAGGTCTAACGAAGGGTGGCGTGGCTCGGCGTCAGGTCCTTCAGCGTCCGGACGCCGAGCAGCTGCATCGTGCGGACCATCTCCGTCCGCAGGATGTCGACGCAGCGCTGGACGCCGCGCTCGCCGCCGGCCATCAGGCCGTACAGGAACGCGCGGCCGATCAGCACCGCGTCCGCGCCGCGCGCGATCGCCGCCACGATGTCGCCACCGGACAGGATGCCCGTGTCGACCCACACCTCGGCGCCGCCCTGGACCTCGTCCAGCACCGCGGGCAGCAGCTCCAGGGGCGTCGGGGCGCGGTCGAGCTGGCGGCCGCCGTGGTTGGAGATGAGCACCGCGTCCGCGCCGTGCTTCACGACGTCACGGGCGTCGTCGACGTTCTGCACGCCCTTCACCACGAGCTTCCCGGGCCAGGTCTGGCGGACCCAGTCCAGGTCGTCGAAGTTCAGCGTCGGGTCGAAGAGCTTGTTCAGCAGCTCGGCGACCGTGCCGCCGAAGTGGTTGAGGGAGGCGAACTCCAGCGGCTCGGTGGTGAGCAGGTTGAACCACCACGCCGGGTGCAGCGCGCCGTCGAGGAACGTCTTGAGCGTCAGCGCCGGCGGGATGGTCAGGCCGTTGCGGACGTCGCGCAGGCGGGCGCCGCCGACCGGGGTGTCCACGGTCAGCATGAGCGTGTCGAACCCGTTTTCCCACGCCCGATTCATCAGATCTTCACCGGCGCCGTGGTCGCGCCAGACGTAGAGCTGGAACCACTTGCGGGCCTCCGGCGCCGCCGCGGCGAGGTCCTCGATCGACGTCGTCGCCATCGTCGAAAGGCCCATCGGGATGCCGTTGCGCTGCGCCACGCGCGCGACGGCGGCCTCGCCCTCGTGGTTCATCATCCGGGTGAACCCGGTGGGGGCGAAGGCGAACGGCAGCGCCGAGGTCTTCCCGAGGATCTCCCGCGTGGTGTCCACATCGGACACTCCGCGCAGCACGTTCGGGTGGAACTCGATTCGGCGGTAGGCCTGCCGCGCGCGGCGCAGGCTGTCTTCGAGCTCGGCCGCGCCGTCGGTGTAGTCGAACGCCGCCCGCGGCGTGCGCTTGCGGGCGATCATCCGCAGGTCCGCGATGGTGTGGGCGTTCGCCAGCCGCCGTTCGGTCGGGTTCAGCACGATCGGCTTGGGTCGCAGGATCTGCTTCAGCTCAGCGGGCTTCGGCAGGCGGCGCTTGGTCACCTTCATCACTCCCTACGTGCCACGGGACCCGGCAGACATCGGATGTCTGCCGGGTCCCTTTCTAGCATCGGATCACGCGCTGCCGGAATCCGACGTCTGCGGCCCGGCGGCCGCGATGTCGTCGAGCCGGTACTTCGTGGCCGCTTCGAGGACCTTCGCCTGGTCGACCTCGCCGCGCTTGGCCAGGATCGACAGGGCGCCGACCGTGATCGACTCGGCGTCGATCAGGAACTTCCGCCGCGCCGCCGGCCGGGTGTCGGAGAAGCCGAACCCGTCCGTGCCGAGGGTGAGCATGTCGGTCGGGACGTACGGGCGGATCAGGTCCGGCACCGCGCGCATCCAGTCCGACACCGCCACGACCGGGCCGTTCGCGCCCTTGAGCGCCTCGGTGACGTACGGCACGCGCGGCTCGCTGCCCGGGTAGAGCAGGTTGTCGTGGTCGATCTCGACGGCCTCGCGCCGCAGCTCGGTCCACGACGTCGCCGACCACACCGCGGCCCGCACGCCCCACTCCTCGGCCAGCAGCTTCTGCGCCTTGAGCGCGTCCGGCATCGTGACGCCCGAGACGAGGATCTGCACCTCCGGACCGTCGCCCCCGGGCGCGTCCGCGTACTTGTACAGACCCTTGAGCAGGCCGTCGACGTCGAGGTTCTCCGGCTCGGCGGGCTGCTGGTACGGCTCGTTGTAGATCGTCATGTAGTAGAAGACGTTCTCGCCGTTGCCGTCCGGGCCGGTCTCGCCGTACATCCGGCGCAGGCCGTCCTTGATGATGTGCGCGATCTCGAACGACCACGCCGGGTCGTAGGCGACCGCCGCCGGGTTGGTCGCCGCCAGCAGCAGCGAGTGGCCGTCCGCGTGCTGCAGGCCCTCACCCGTCAGGGTGGTCCGGCCGGCGGTGGCGCCGAGGACGAACCCGCGGGCCATCTGGTCGGCGGCGGCGTAGAGGCCGTCACCGGTGCGCTGGAAGCCGAACATCGAGTAGAAGATGTAGATCGGGATCATCGGCTCGCCGTGCGTCGCGTACGACGTGCCGACGGCGGTGAACGACGCGGTCGAGCCCGCCTCGTTGATGCCCTCGTGCAGCAGCTGGCCCTTCTCGGACTCCTTGTAGGCCAGCATCAGGCTGGCGTCGACCGAGGTGTAGGTCTGGCCGTGCGGGTTGTAGATCTTGGCCGTCGGGAACATCGAGTCGAGGCCGAAGGTGCGGGCCTCGTCCGGGATGATCGGGACGACGCGCTTGCCGATCTCGGAGTCCTTCGCCAGCTCGCGGACCAGCCGGACGAACGCCATCGTCGTGGCGACCTCCTGCTTGCCGGAGCCCTTCCGGATGCCCTCGTAGACCTTGTCGCCGGGCAGCACGAGGGCCTTGGCGGCCTTCGGGCGGCGTTCCGGCAGGAAGCCGCCGAGCGCCTTGCGGCGGCCGATCATGTACTCGATCTCGGGCGAGTTCGCGCCCGGGTGGTAGTACGGCGGCAGCTTCGGGTCCCGCTCGAGCTCCTCGTCGCTGATCGGGATCCGCTGCGAGTCGCGGAACAGCTTGAGGTCGTCGAGGGTGAGCTTCTTCATCTGGTGCGTGGCGTTGCGGCCCTCGAACGCCGGGCCCAGGCCGTAGCCCTTGATGGTGTGGGCCAGGATCACCGTCGGCTGGCCGTGGTGCTCCAGCGCCGACTTGTACGCCGCGTACACCTTGCGGTAGTCGTGGCCGCCGCGCTTGAGGTTCCAGATGTCGGCGTCGGAGAGGTCCTTGACCAGGTCCTTCGTTCGCGGGTCGCGGCCGAAGAAGTGCTCGCGGACGAAGGCGCCGTCGTTGGCCTTGTACGTCTGGTAGTCACCGTCCGGGGTGACGTTCATCAGGTTGACCAGCGCGCCGTCGCGGTCGGCGTGCAGCAGCGAGTCCCACTCGCGGCCCCAGATGACCTTGATGACGTTCCAGCCGGCGCCGCGGAAGTACGACTCGAGCTCCTGGATGATCTTGCCGTTGCCGCGTACCGGGCCGTCGAGCCGCTGCAGGTTGCAGTTGATCACGAAGGTCAGGTTGTCGAGACCCTCGCCGGCGGCCACGTGGATCAGGCCCCGCGACTCGGCTTCGTCCATCTCGCCGTCGCCGAGGAACGCCCAGACGTGCTGGTCGTCGGTGTTCTTGATGCCGCGGTCGCGCAGGTAGCGGTTGAACCGCGCCTGGTAGATGGCGTTCATCGGGCCGAGGCCCATCGACACCGTCGGGTTCTCCCAGAAGTCCGGCATCAGCCGCGGGTGCGGGTACGACGGCAGGCCGCCGCCCTCGCCGGCGTGGCTGTACTCCTGGCGGAAGCCGTCGAGCTGCTGCTCGGACAGCCGGCCCTCGAGGAACGCGCGGGCGTAGATGCCGGGGGAGGCGTGGCCCTGGATGTAGATCTGGTCGCCGCCGCCGGAGTGGTCCTTGCCGCGGAAGAAGTGGTTGAAACCCACCTCGTAGAGCGCGGCCGAGGAGGCGTAGGTCGAGATGTGGCCGCCGACGCCGACGCCGGGGCGCTGCGCGCGGTGCACCATGATCGCCGCGTTCCAGCGGATCCAGGCGCGGTAGCGGCGCTCGATGTCCTCGTCGCCGGGGAACCACGGCTCGTTCTCGGTGGGGATGGTGTTGACGTAGTCCGTCGAGGTCAGGGCCGGGACGCCGACGTTCCGCTCCCGGGCCCGCTCGAGGATGCGCAGCATCAGGTACCTGGCTCGCTGCTGCCCGCCCCTCGCGAGGGCCTCGTCGAAGGAGTCCAGCCACTCGGCGGTCTCCTCCGGGTCGATGTCGGGCAGGTGCGCCGCCAATCCGTCACGGATGACGCGTACGCGTGCCGGGGTCTCCTTGCCGGAGGCGCCGTCGTTCTGCGGGGCCAAGGGGTCTCCTTGCGAAAAGTTGTAGCCGGTGGTGCTCGTACTCGGGGGTGTACGACTCTCCATCGTCGTCTTCCGTCCCGGCTTCCGCACCGCTACTTGGCGGTAACATGGGCCGACCCGGTCGAGCCACTCCCCGCGCGCGGTGTATCGCGCGCGCGTTTTCTTCTCCCCCACCCTAGGGGACGGCACCCGATGGGGTGGCAGACCGGTCTCGCGAGGTACCCGAAACGCTCTCGCGGGAGGCCGGTCGCGGGCCGTATCCTGCGACACGAGTTGTCAAAGATCCGGTGTGGACGGTTGCGCGCGGAGCCCTACCAGTGTTCGCTGTTCGCAACCGGGTCGCCGAGTGTGGCGCCGTCGTACCCTCTCCGGGGGTGCATGACGCCACACTCCGTCGTAGTTGGAGGAGTGAAAGCAGTGGTCGCCGCGGGAGACGCTGATCAGTCAAGCGTCGCCGAGAGGCTCGGCATCAAGCCCGAGATGGTGGTCCAGGAGATCGGCTGGGACGAGGACGTCGACGACGACGTCCGCGCGGCGATCGAGGAGCAGATCGGCGGGGACATCCTCGACGAGGACGCCGACGAGGTCATCGACGTGGTGCTGCTCTGGTGGCGCGAGGACGACGGCGACCTGGGCGACGCGCTCATCGACGCCAGGGGCCCCCTGGAGGAGACCGGCGTCATCTGGGTGCTCACCCCGAAGACGGGGCAGCCGGGACACGTCGAGCCGAGCGAGATCGCCGAAGCCGTGCCGGCCGTCGGGCTGGCCCAGACCGCCAACATGAGCGTCGGGGCGAACTGGATCGGGACGCGCCTGGTCTCCCCGAAGTCGAAGTCCAAGCAGCGCTGAACAGGTCCCGCCCGGCAGACACGATAGGGTTGTCGTCGCAGGCACGTGTCCGTACGGGAGAGGAAACGCGGTATGACCGTCGAGGTCGGTTCTGAGGCCCCTGACTTCACGCTCAACGACTACAACAAGCAGCCGGTGCAGCTGTCGTCCTTCCGGGGCGACAAGCCGGTCCTGCTGGTCTTCTACCCGTTCGCGTTCAGCGGCATCTGCACCGGCGAGCTGTGCCAGCTCCGCGACGAGTTCGCCGACTACGACAACAAGGGCGTCCAGGTCCTGGGCGTCTCGGTCGACACGCCGTTCTCGCTGAAGGCGTGGGCCGAGAAGGAGGGCTACCAGTTCCCGCTGCTGTCCGACTTCTGGCCGCACGGCGAGGTGGCTCAGGCTTACGGGGTGTTCAACTCCGACGCCGGCTTGGCGGTGCGCGGAACGTTCTTGATCGACACGTCCGGTGTGGTCCGGTTCGCCGAGGTCAACGCGCCGGGCGAGGCCCGCGACCAGCAGGGCTGGAAGAAGGCCGTGGCCGAACTGGTCTGATTTCCCGGGCAGCGGTCTCGTTGGGGGCCGCTGCCCGCGGGCGCATAGCTCAGCGGAAGAGCACTCGGTTTACACCCGAGCGGTCGCAGGTTCGAACCCTGCTGCGCCCACCGAACCACGCTTATTCCAACCCCATCCGGTGAATCCCTCACCGGATGGGGTTTCGTCGTTTTCGCCGCCCAGACTGTCCCTGACGTCGTCGAACGCCCTTCGGAAGACGTTTGCCCGCCCGACACCGGTCGGCGGGGTCTTAGTCCGTCTGAGGGCCTGGTCGTGTATGTCGACCACGTCCGCGCCACGCGGGCTGTCGAGCAGCGCGGCGAACGGCTCAATGAGGACGCGGCCAACCACCGATCCGTCCTCCCCGATGTACAGCTTCTCGAAAAACCCCTGGTTGATCTGTCGTCGGATCTTGTCCGGAGCGCTCCGGTAGGCCGCCTGACACTGCTCGGCGGCCTGGAGCGCTTCCAACGAGGTCTGCTCGATGTCCGCCGTGGTGGACTGGGCACTCCGGATTTCGCGATCGGCTTCGGCGAACTGGCGCGTGTGCCGCTGCATCTCAGCCGCCAGCAGCTCCTCCGGGGTGGCGCCGGCGTAGTGCGCGCGCAGGAGCTTCTGGCGTTCGTCTTGGGCCTGCTCTTTCTATCGAGTAGCTCGCTTCAGGTGGTCGCTGGCTTCGCGCTCCTGCTGGGCCAGCTCGCCGCGGACAGTTTCTTGGATGTGAGCACTGAGCGCAGAGGTGAGGCGGAACCGCAGGTAGAACGCCTCAATGGCTTCCTCAATGCGCTCGACTCGCACAGCTGGACGGGCGCAGTTCGTCTCCTTCGTCTTTTCTTGAGGCAGCAGTAGTACTCGTACAGGCCACTGCGACCCCGGGTCTGGGAGTAGACCAGTCGGTCGCCGCACTCCGAGCAGTAGATCGTGCCGCGCAGATAGTGGGTGTGCTTACGATCTTTCTCGCCAGTGTGATTGTGACTGGCGAGAGCGTCTTGGATCGCCAGCCAAGTTTCCCGCTCAATGAGTGGCTGGTGCTTCCCCTCGTAGTGATGCCCTGGTAGGCGACGACCCCCATGTAGTACGGGCTGCGCAGCAAGTGGTGCATGCCGTTGACGGAGATGGGTTGGCTGGGCCGTTTCGGCGACGGCCGGGCGCTCAAGCCTTTCGCGCGAGCGGCAAGTGTGAGGTCTGCCACAGTCCACTTGCCGGTGGCGTACTGCTCCAGGCACGAGCGGGCGAGGTTGGCGCGTTCCGGGTCGAGCACGACGGTCGCGGCGAGCACACTGTTGATCGGCTCGCGGACGTTCGTGTAGCCGGTCGGGGCGCGGAAGGGGGGTGCCGCCCTCTTCGGCCTTGCGGGCGAGCCTCTTCATGACCTAAAGGGCTAGGTTGCCGGAGTAGAACTGGACGATCTCGGCCATGAGGCCGTACAGCAGCCGGCCGCTCGGGGTGTCGTCGATGTTCTCGGTGCAGGCGACGAGCGCGACGCCATCCTTCTTGAGCGCGAAGCTGATCGCGATGTCGTCTTCGTGGTTGCGTGCCAGCCGGTCGATCTTGTGCACGATCACGTAGTCCGGCCGGAGCCTCGGAATGTCAGCCAGCGTGCGTTGCAAGTCGTCGCGGTCCGCGGAACGGGCTAACTCGCCCGCGTCGACATACTCGTCATGCACGATCGCACCCAGTTGCTCAGCCTTGATGAGGCAGGCAGATCGTTGCGCGGGGATGGAGTAGCCCTCTACGCCGCCGCCAGTGCGGGCCTGCTCCTTAGTGCTGACGCGCAGGTATATGAGGGCTGTTGGCATGCCTCGCGTTCGACGTTCGATGACTTGTTGCTACGCGTCCGAGTTAGGTGGCCGGTGGCAGCTTCGAGGGCGTTACCTTGAGCGGAGTTCGTGTCAGGCATCTTCGGTTCGATCACCTGGAAGTCACCTCCTCAGTGTTCGTCTGTGTCTGCAAGTAGGGTCATGAAACGCTTGACGGTTTTGACCCCCGTCAAGGTGATGATGGACGATAATCGACAGAGCGGTCGACGGGTCTACACGAATGGCGCAAGTCTATGACTGTGAAAAAAGAATGACAGCGTTGATCTTGTAACATCTGCACTCCATTCCCCGACCTAGCTCTGACATCAGGCCAAAAGCTGGCCCGATGCAACGAGGAACCTTCGCATCAGACGCACCTCGGGAGTAGCCATGACGTATGATGAAACAGACCCCGCCGACGCAGTGATAGCCAGCGCGCGCGAGGCGTTCGAGCGCGGCGATAACATCTTCGAGTATACCGAATCCGCTTCACTTGAGGATGCCTATACGGGTGCCCGCTATGGGCGTCCCTTCAAGGCTGTTCAGAACTTGGGGATCCAAAACGAGATCTGCATTCAAGGCTGGGAACTAATCAACGTATGTGCGTCTAAGTGGGATCCGGGTAACTCGGCCTACATGGTGCGTTTCTATATCTTCCGTCGCTGTGAGGCGAACCGCGTAACGTCGTGAGATAGACTGGCATCTTGTGATCCTGCTGTTCTTACTGGTTGAACGGACTCAACGCCCGGCTGCCGGCCACGGGTACCGCGGCAAAGGCTTGTAAGCTCGGATTGACCTTCTGAGAACTTGGGTGATGGCGCGATTGAGTAGCGCGCCACCAGCCTGTGTTTCGGAATCAATAGGTAGCTGCGAGGCGCCAGCGGTCGGATCGGCGTCAAACCGATCTCCTGCTTCCAGAATTCGCTGGTTTGGCGACACGCACCGTGGTGACCGAATAGGAGCGACAAATCCCGGGTCTCACACGAGGTCGGACTTGTACGGCACGAGGAAGGCTGCAGCAGTAGCAACTAAATGCTACTGCTGGCTCAAGCGGTCCACCAGTCAGCGATCCTGCAATTCTTCAGCTGGCCACTTGGTAAGGAACGCGCCAAGGGCGTTATCGATGAGCACGCCACGCGCGGTAGGCTCATGGCCCGGTCCGAGGTGTTCCGTGAACGCGTCTCCCAGGATGTCGATGACCGCTTCCTGCTGATCGAGGTTTGGCTTTTCCTGAGCCCGCAGGGCCGACAGTAGCTCCGGTTCGCGTTCGCTGAGAAGCTCGACGATAACGTCGCGGAACTCGCTGGGCACCTCGTCGATAACGTTGCTCACTCATTCCTCCAGCCTGCCCGTGACCGCGCCCAGGCGGTGACGACCTCGCCCTTCTCGTTGAGGTTCACGATGGCGTCCTTGCCTGTGAAACGGTAGGTGCCACCATACGCGTCGGGCCGGTACTGCGGCGCCTTGACCGGGTCGTTGACCGCGTCGTGGGCAGCGGCATCGTTGACGCCGTGGCCGTCCCGGCCGGCCATTTGATTTCACCGTGTTCGGTCTTGCCCGTGATTCCCTTCGGCGGCTCGAACGGAGGTTCCGCTCCTCCGATACCAGCGCTGCTCTGATTGGTTTGCATCGGGGACACACGGTCGTCGCCGGCGGCGTTCTTCGCGATGTTCACGGCTCCAGCTGCTGCCATCGTGCCTCCGGCGACCATGCCTGCGGCGGACACCGCATTGAGTGGCACGCCCGCGACGGCACCCACCCCGGTGGCGTCGAGCACGAGACCGGCGCCCTCCCCCGTAGCGCTGATCATGGTCAGCCCAATACCGGCAGCTGTCATGACCGCATCACCTGGATGGTTGACGATGGCGTTGAGCACGGATGCAGTGCCGTTGAGGATTCGGCTACCTGCGTCGGCGAAGAAGTTGCCGACATCGTCAAGCCAACTCGAGCTCTGAGCTGCATCTTCGGTTTCGTCTCGGATAGCGCTGGCGACCACGTCACCGACTTCGTTGAGTTGAGTGCGGGCTCGGTCCAGGATGCCCTTGGCGGCCTGGCGAGACGCGGCGCCGGGATCGCTGAAAGGTGGGGCTGATTGGCCGTTGGCTGCTGCCTGAGCGGCGTCGAGGTCGTGCTGGGCCTGCGCCTGCCGAGTGGCCGTTTCGGCCTTGGTCCAGGTGACGATCGCCTCGGTGGCCTGGCTCTGGGCCCAGCGCAACGTGGTGGCATAGTGATACAACGCGTCCGCGGTGTTCAGCAACGCATCGGCGGCCTTATACCATTTGCCGGGTTCGTAGGAAACTTGTCGTGGAAGGCCTGCGCGGCTGGCCTCTGCCAGGCTCCGGTGTCGATCGCCTTCAGGCCCTCAGATGCGCGGCCGGCCTCGTCCGCAGCACGCGGACATTCTCCTCGATTGCCTCGGGCTTCCCGGGGATTAGTTCTGCCGGATCTTGCGTCTGCCCGAGCTCAGCCATCGCTGACCGCCGACTCGCCAGGATCGATTTCCAACATCTGAGCTGCGGCGTTGTCATTCACCCGGTACGCCTGAGTCGTGCGCGCCAGTACATCACCGATCGCCTCGGCGTCGCCGGTGAGCGTGTCGAGACCGTCGCTCCAGCGCTCACAGAAGGCCATCAACGCGTCGTGTAGCACTGGCGCACGACTGCAGCAGCTGTTCCCGTGAGCGGCTCGCGCCTGGCGGCGACTGGCTTCTTCGCGCGCGGCTGCTCGGGCACGTCCGGTTGTAACGGACGGTAGCGAGTTCGGGGTCTTCGGCTGCTAGCTGCTCCCGGAGACCTTCGCGGAAGCTTTCCCGGGCTCGCCACACCAGACGCAGAAGATTGGCATCACCACCGCGGAGCTTCGTGTTTGGACTTTTGGCCCATACGCTGCGGCTGCGGGCAAGGTCAAGTAGTTGTTGCGCCGTGGCGCCCAGCTCTTCCGCGAGTTCGGCTACTCAGGTCTCTGCTTGCCGACGGGTGCGAGCACGTTCGGCCACCGGGTCACCTCTTGGCACAAGCTGCGGCAGCTGGCTTGGGGGCCGGCTACAGCCGAGGGCGCTGCCCTCGGCTGCTGTATTCGTAATGGACTCGTGACTCTCGCCTGTCATTGACACACTCCTCGGCGAGTCGCGGGCACTGCTTTACCAGCGCCGTACTCGTGTGCTCGCATCTTCACTTCGTCATCGACCAGCCGAGCTCGGACGGCGTCGTTGCCTACCTGGGAACGGGCGGCGAGCTGGTCGATCGTCCAGCTGGCTTCGTAGAGTCGGCTGGCGGTGTCGACATCTGCTGGCTTGAAGGCAGAGTGCTGAGCTGAGTATCGATGCCGCGGGCTCGAAGATGCCGGCCGATGGTCGTGCGGTACACGCCGTACATCGCCGCGAGTTCTGGGATAGAGGCTCCGCCCTCGAACGCTTTGAGGAGTTCGTCGATGTCTTCGGGGCGAAGCTGACGGCCGTGTGAAGCTTTGGGCGGGGGCGGCAATTCAACTTTCGAGAAGTCAGGCAAGCTGCACACAAGATCAAATATGTGTTGGTCCGTTTGTCGTGCTGGAAAGCGCGTCGATTGCGCCCACCGAACCACGCCGCCGCGGTCGCGGCTTGGTGACGTTCCGGCCACGGCGGCCTTCGCTTCGTAACGGCGGGCTACCGCCGCGCGAGTTTGTCTGGCAACGAACTACCAGCGTCGGCGTCCGGAATCCCCGGAGTTCGGCGGGGGTGGAGGCCGGCATGGAGAAATTCGGGACCTGGGTGCGCGCGCTCCTCACGTTCGCCCTGCTCATCGGGGTTGCCCTCTGGCTGGTCGAAGTCGCGGGCACGATCGGCATTCCCGTGGTCAAGAGCAGCGACGGCACCGTGTTCGACCAGTTCCAGCGCGCCAAGGACGTCCTCGCGGTCATCACGCCGCTGCTGACCACGGCGCTCGGGTACTGGTTCGGCTCCGCCGGGCGGCAGGAGGCCCAGACCACCGCCAGTGCGGCCCGCGCCGAGGCCGATCAGGCCCATCGGAGGCTGGCCGGGGTGCTCGACAGCTCGTCCGAACCCGGCCTGCTGGCCAAGGCGCGGGCGGCGGACCCCGAGGCGTTCGGCGTGGCGCCGGCCAGCGGGGAGTCCTCGCAACCAGCCGAGGAGCCCCCGCCGGCACCCGCGGGGAGCACGCGCAGGCGCGCCCGGTGGTGGCGGATGTGACCTGAGCGGCGCCCTGGGAGCCTCGGGGCGCCGCTTCGGTTTCACCCCGCCATCGCCGGTTCCGGCGTCCCCGTGCGGCTCATCGTCCGCACCAGCAGGGCCAGTCCCGCGAACAGCGCCGCCGCGATCACGCCCGTCACGTTCAGCGCCGTCGTGAACGCCTGGCGAGCCTCGTCCGCCACCTCCGGCCGGGCCACGTCCGCCGCCAAGGTCGAGCCCGCCGGGAACGTCGCGTGGTACACCGCCGTCGCCGTCAAGCCGATCAGGGCCAGGCCCAGGGAACCGCCCAGGTAGTTGCCCGTGTCCGCCATCGAGGCCGCCGAACCCGCGCGCTCCGGCGGGACCGCGCCCATCACCAGGCCGATGCCCAGTGCGAACAGCGGGCCCGTGCCCAGTGTCAGCACCGCGATGCCCACCATGACCAGCCCGACGCCGTCGGTGCACGCCAGCAGGAGCCCGCCGGCCGCCGAGACCACCAGGCCGCCCGCGATCGCCGTTGCCGGGGCCATCCGGCTGGTCAGGGACGGGGCCGCCATCGTGCCCGCCGCCACGCCCAGCCCCATCGGCGCGAACAGCAGCGCGGACACCAGCGGCGAATAGCCCAGGACGCTCTGCAGGTACTGCGTCACGAGCAGGCCGACCCCGGCCATCGCGACACCCGCGAAGACCAGCGCCACCAGCACCGCGGTGAACGGCCGGTTCCGGAACAGCCGCAGGTCCAGCAGCGGCGTCGACGTCGTGAGCTGCCGTCGCGCGAAGACAACGCCCAGCGCGGCCCCCGCGGCGATCGCGCCCAGCGGCACCGCCACCTCGCCGGCGGCCAGCTGCTTCAGGCCGAACACGACCAGCAGCACGGCGGCGAGCGACAGCCCGACCCCGGCGAAGTCGAGCCGTCCGGACACCGGCGCGCGGAACTCCGGCAGCAGGAACGGCCCGGCGGCGAGCAGGACGGCGATCGCCGGGACGGCGACCAGGAAGACCGACCCCCACGCGAAGTGCTGCAGCAGGAACCCGGCGAACACCGGACCCGCCGCGCCGCCCGCGAACTGGCAGGTCGCCCAGATCGAGATGGCCTTCCCGCGCTGCCGTCCGTCGCGGAACATGTTGGTGATCAGGGCGAGCGTCGAAGGCATCAGCGTCGCTCCGGCCACGCCGAGCGCGCCGCGGACCACGATCAGCATCGCCGCGCTCGTCGAGAACGCGGCGACGATCGACAGCACCCCGAAGGCCGCGCCGCCGGCGAGCAGCAGCCGTCGCCGTCCGATGCGGTCGCCGAGGGTGCCCATCGTGATGACGAACCCGGCGACGACGAAGCCGTAGCTGTCGGTGATCCACAGCTGCTCGGTGGCGCTCGCCCCCAGGTCGGCGCTCAGCTGCGGCAGCGCGAGGAACAGCGAGGTCATGTCCATCGCGACGAGCAGGGTGGGCAGCACGAGCACCGCCAGTCCCAGCCATTCACGCCGTCCGGCGAGGTTCTCCATTTCGGCTCCTTCTCGGTGGTTGTTCACCGAGGGGTCGGAGCGGAGGGGGAGGACCGGACACCGGTCTCCGGATTTTTTCAGAGGCCGCCGTCAGACCGCGGTGGCGTGCCACTCGTGCGCCGCGAAGGCCTCGTCCAGCGGTGCGCCCGTCAGGCGGTTCGCGAACGTCGACAGCGTGTACGTCCCGATCCCCAGCACCACCTCCAGGGCGTTCCGGGTCGTGTAGCCGGCCTCGACGAAGGCGGCCAGCTCGGCAGGCGGGACGTCGCCCGTCGTGTCCAGCACCGTCACGACGAACCGCCGCAGCGCCTCCCATCGCGGCGACGGCAGGGCCGACTGCGCCCGCAGCGCCGCCACCAGTTCCGGCGGTGCCGACATCCCCGAGAGGGAGGCCGTGTGCATCGCCACGCACAGGTGACACCCGTTGCGGGCCGCCACCGTCATGATCAGCACTTCGCGGTCCAGCGCCGGCAGCGTCGTGCTCTCGAAGATCGCGTTGAGCTTGAGAAAACCGTTCAGCAGCTCCGGCGACGTCGCCAGGCGCGCGACGGCGGACGGGACGCGGCCGAACTTCTTCGCGGTGGCCGCCATCGCCGGGCGGGCGGCCGGGGGTGCAGACTCCGGGGTGTGATCGGGGAACAAGACGTCTCCAGACGTAGGATCGACAACGTGGTTGTCGAAACCGTAAACCTGGTTGTCGAAAAAGGCAAGGGGCGATGACCGACACGCCCGGCTACGAGCTGCCCTTCCTGCTCTTCGGCGGCTTCCGCACGCTCATCGACCGCCTCCACGCCGAACTCGCGCGCCGCGGGCACCCGGACGTGCGGCCGTCGTACGGCTTCGCCATGCAGGCCATCGGTGTCCAGGGCGCGACGGCGTCGGAGATCGGCCGCCGCCTCGGCGTCTCGAAGCAGGCGGCGGGCAAGACGGTCGAGCGGCTCGAGGCGCTCGGGTACGCCGAACGCGCCGACGACCCGGGCGACGCGCGCCGCAAGATCGTGCGGCTCACCGCCCACGGCGTCGACGCGCTCACGAAATCCGCGGAGATCTTCGACGACCTGCGCGACGACTGGGCCCGCGCGGTCGGCGCCGACCGGATCAGCGCGCTCGAGACCGACCTGCGCAAGGTCGTCGGGCCCGCCGCGTACCGGCTGGACGCGGCGGGCTGGTTCTCGAGCTAGAAACCGCAGCCCGGGTCGGGCGCGTCCTCCGACAGCGGGCTGCCCGCGGGCAGCACGTACAGGACTTCGAGCACCAGCGGCGTCGACCCGAGGTTGCGGCCGATGTGCACCTGGTCGGGCTGCTCGGTGAACGCGCGCCCGGCGCCGAAGATGCCGTCGATGCTGCAGTCGGCGAGGTTGTGCGTCAGCGTCCCGGACTTCACGTACGCGTAGAGCGTGCCGTCGTGGAAGTGCCAGCCGGTGTAGCCGCCGGGCTGGACGGTGATCTCCCGCAGCGTGTAGTCGGTGTGGCCGATGGTCTTCTGGGCCAGGATCGTGCCGGTGACGCCGCTGCCGGGCGTCGCGGACGCGGTCCCGGGCAGCAGCGTGACGGCCAGCGCGGTCGCGGCGAGGAGCGTGACGGTCTTGCGCATCGGGCAAATCCCCCTCAGGTCCGGCGCAGGGTGCGCCGCATCATCTTGCCCGATTCCGTGCGCGGCAGGCGATCGGTGAAGTCGAACCGCTTCGGCGTCTTGAACCCGGCCAGCGCCGCCCGGCAGTGCTCGGCCAGCCGCGCGGCCAGGTCGTCGCCCGCGCGAACGCCGGGGACGGGCTCGACGACGGCGATCACCCGCTGCCCCCACTCCTCGTCCGGCTCGCCGATCACCGCCGCGTCGGCGACGTCCGGGTGCGTCAGCAGCCGCGCTTCGATCTCGGCCGGGTAGATGTTGACGCCGCCGGAGAGGATCAGGTCGGTCCGGCGGTCGAGCAGGAAGACGCGGCCTTCGCCGTCTCGGTGGCCGAAGTCGCCGACGGTGATGAACTCCCCGGACCGGTTCGCCGCGGTCTTCTCCGGGTCGCCGAGGTAGTCGATCGCGGTGTGGGCGGAGCTGAACCAGATCGTGCCCGGCTCGCCGTCCGGGACCTCCGCGCCGTCGTCGTCGAGGATCTTCAACCGGACGCCGGTGAGCGGCCGGCCGACCGTGCCCGGCGCCGCCAGCCATTCGGTGGCCGTGACGCCGCAGATCAGCCCTTCCGAAGCACCGTAGTACTCGTGCACCACCGGGCCGAGCCAGGCGATCATCCGCTCCTTGACCTCGCGCGGGCAGGGCGCCGCGCCGTGGATGACGCTGGTCAGGCTCGTCGTGTCGTACCGCGCACGGACATCCTCGGGCAGCCGCAGCATGCGGTGGAACATCGTCGGCACCAGGTGGGTGTCCGTGACCCGGTGCTCCTCGACGAGCCGCAACGCCCCTTCGGCGTCGAAGCGGTCCATCAGCACCGCGCTGTGCCCCAGGTGCAGGGCGTTGACGGCGAACGAACCGGGCGCCGCGTGGTAGAGCGGGCACGCCACCAGGTGCACACCCGGCCCCGGCTCGACGCCGAAGCGCGCCATGAGGTCGCGGTGGATCGGGTGCAGCGCCGGTGGCTTCCCGCTCAGGGCGCGCCGGACGCCCTTGGGCCGCCCGGTGGTGCCCGACGTGTAGAGCATCGTCTGCCCCGCGGTCCGCGGTTCGGGCGGCGTCGACGGCTCGTCCTCACCCCAGGAGGCGTAGTCGCCCCAGCCCGCGACCGGGCCGACCGAGAACCGGGGCACGCCGGGGTCGCAGGTCCGCGCGATGGCCGCGTCCGCGACGACGACGCGGGCGCCGCTGTTCGCGACCACGTAGGCGATTTCGTCCGGCGAGGACCGGTAGTTGACCGGGGTGAAGTACATCCCCGCCTGCAGCGTGGCGAACAGCAGCTCGAAGTAGGGGAGTCCGTTGTGGACGATCGCGACGACGCCGTCACCCGGCCCGAGGCCCAGCCGGCGCAGCGCGTGCGTCAGCCGGTTCGCCCGCGCGGCCAGCTCGCCGAAGGTCGCGGCCGTCCCGTCCGGCGCGAGCACCGCGAGGCGCTCCGGGTGCTCGTGCGCGACGTCGAAGAAGGTGCTCACGAGCCGCACGCTACCGGGTAGCGTGCCCCTCATGGACGCGGAGCTTTTCGGGCAGGTTCTCGGCGCGGTGCGGGACTTCGTGCGCAAGGAGGTCGTGCCGCGGGAGGCGGAGATCGACGAGCGCGACGAGATCCCGGCCGAGATCCGCGAGAAGGCCGCCGAACTGGGCCTGTTCGGCTGGGCGCTGCCGGAGGAGTACGGCGGGCTCGGCCTCGGCATGGCCGAAGACGTCCGGCTCGCGATCGAGCTCGGCCACACGACGCCCGCGTTCCGGTCGCTGTTCGGCACCAACAACGGCATCGCCGGCCAGGCGATCGTGCACTACGGGACGCCGGACCAGCGCACCCGCTGGCTGCCGCGGCTGGCGGCCGGGCAGGCGATCGCCTCCTTCGCGCTCACCGAGGCCGAGGCCGGCTCCGACCCGGGCGGGCTGACCAGCCGCGCGGTCCGCGACGGCGACCGCTACCGGCTCTCGGGCACCAAGCGGTTCATCACGAACGCGCCGCTGGCCGAGGTCTTCGTCGCGTTCGCGCGCACGGACCTCGACAGCACCGGCAGCCGCGGCATCTCGGCGTTCCTGGTGCCCGCCGGAGCACCGGGCGTCACGGTCGGCCCGCACGACGCGAAGATGGGCCAGGCCGGCGCGTGGACGTCCGAGGTGGTCTTCGACGACGTCGAGCTGCCGGACGACGCGCTGGTCGGCGAGGAGGGCAAGGGCTTCGGCATCGCGATGGCCTCGCTGGCCCGCGGCCGGCTGCACATCGCGGCGCTGTGCGTCGGCATGGCCGAACGCGCGCTCGCCGAAGCCGTCGAGTACGCGCGGACGGCGCGTCAGGGCGGCCGCGTGATCGGCGAGTACCAGCTCGTCCAGGCGCTGCTCGCGGAGTCGCACGCCGAGCTCGCGGCCGGCCGCGCGATGGTCCACGAGGCCGCCGCGAAGTACGACTCGAACGAGGACCGCAAGCTCGGGCCGTCGTCGGCGAAGCTCTTCTGCACCGAGATGCTCGGCCGGGTCGCCGACCGCGCGGTGCAGGTCCACGGCGGGATGGGGTACGTCCGCGGGGTGACGGTCGAGCGGATCTACCGCGACGCGCGGCTGTTCCGGATCTACGAGGGCACCAGCGAAATCCAGAAGCTCGTCATCGCGCGGCAGCTGCTCAAGGACTGATCCCCGCGTCACTCGCGCTTGCGCTGGAGTTCACTCCAGGACTTAGCGTCGGGGTATGACCACTGCACAGCACAAGATCGGCTCGGGTTTCGGAGCCGAGACCACCGCGGCCGAAGCCGTGGCGGGGATCGACCTGTCCGGCAAGCTCGCGATCGTCACCGGCGGCTACTCGGGAATCGGTCTGGAGACCACCCGGGCGCTGACCGCCGCGGGCGCGCACGTCGTCGTCCCGGCCCGCCGCCGCACCGCGGCCGAAGAAGCCCTGCGGGGCTTCGAAAACGTCGAGGTCGACGAACTGGACCTCGGCGACCTCGGCAGCGTCCGCGCGTTCGCCGGGCGGTTCCTCGCTTCGGGCCGCCGGATCGACATGTTCATCGGCAGCGCCGGGATCATGGCGTCGCCCGAGACGCGCGTCGGGCCGGGCTGGGAAGCGCAGTTCGCGACCAACCACCTGGGCCACTTCGCCCTGGTGAACCGGCTCTGGCCGGCGTTCGCGCCGGGCGCGCGCGTCGTTTCGGTGTCCTCGCGCGGCCACCACTACGGCCCGGTCCGCTTCGACGACCTCGAATTCCGGCGGGGCTACGACAAGTGGCTCGCCTACGGCCAGGCCAAGACGGCGAACGTGCTCTTCGCCGTCCACCTCGACAAGCTCGCGCGCGACCACGGCGTCCGCGCGTTCGCCCTGCACCCGGGCCGGATCCTCACCGACCTCGTGCGCTACCTCGACCGCCAGGAGCTGGTCGACGCCGGGATGCTGGACGCCGAAGGCCGGGTCACCGGCGGCGCGAAGACGCCGGAGCAGGGCGCCGCCACCCAGGTCTGGGCGGCGACGTCCCCGCAGCTCGACGGCCTCGGCGGCGTCTACCTCGACGACTGCGACGTCGCCGAGCCCGCGCCCGCCGACGGCACCCGCACGGGCGTCAAGGACTACGCGATCGACCCGGTGCTCGCCGAGCGGCTGTGGACGGTGTCGGCCGAACTGACCGGTGTGAACGCCTTCTAGAGCTTGCTCACCAGCAGGTCGATCTCGTCCTCGGTGTTGTAGTAGTGCACCGACGCCCGGACCATGTCCGGCAGGTCGCGCGCGGTGAAGTCGTACTGCGCCGACGTCCGCGACGAGACCGATGTGGTGATGTTCGCCTCGGCGAGCCGGGCCTTGATCTCCGCGGCCGGAGTGCCCGCCACGCTGAACGTGACGATGCCGCACTTGCGGGCGCCGACGTCGTGCACGCGCGCTCCGGCTTCGGCGAGCCGGCCGCGCAGCGTGGCCGCCAGCGAGGCGACGCGCGTTTCGATGGCGGGCAGGCCCCACTCGAGCGCGTAGTCGATCGCCGCGCCGAGGCCGAACACCGCCGCGAAGTCGCGTTCCCACACCTCGAAGCGCTTGGCCGTCGGGTCGACGACGTACTCCGTCGGCGACACCCAGCTCGCCGAATGCAGGTCGAGCATCGCGGGCTCCAGCCGCTCCCGCAGCCGGGGGTGCACGTAGAGGAACCCGGTGCCGCGCGGTCCGCGCAGGTACTTGCGGCCGGTCGTCGACAGCGCGTCGCACTTCAGGCGGGAGACGTCGAGGTCGAGCTGGCCGGCGGACTGGCACGCGTCGAGCAGGAACGGGATGCCGGCCGCCTCGGCGACCGCGCCGATCTCCTCGGCCGGGTTGACCAGCCCGCCCTGGGTGGGCACGTGGCTGACGGCGATCAGCTTGACGTCGCCGTCGACGCGCCGCTTCAGGTCTTCGACGTCCAGCTGCCCCGACTCGTCGTCGCCGACCACCTCGACGACCGCGCCGGTGCGCCGGGCGACCTGCAGGTAGGCGATGGCGTTGCTGGCGTACTCCGCGCGCGACGTCAGGATCCGGTCCCCGGCCTGGAAGGGCAGCGCGTAGAAGACGGCCTGCCACGACCGGGTCGCGTTGTCGGTGAGGGCGATGTCGTCCGGTTCGCCGCCGACGAGCCGCGCCGCCGACGCGTACACCGCGGCCAGCCGGTCCGACGCCTCCGCGGCCGCTTCGTAGCCGCCGGTCAGCGCTTCGTGGCGCAGGTACTCGACGACGGTGTCGGTCACGACGGACGGCGGAAGCGCCGAACCGGCGTTGTTGAAGTGGACCACTTCGGCGCAGCCGGGCGTGTCACGGCGGGCGCGGTCGACGTCGAAGGTCATGTGAACTGAATACAGTAGCTGTGTTCTGTATGCAATACTGTCGTCCATGGCCCGGACCCCGTTGCGCAGCGACCTCATCGAGGAGATCACCACCCGCGTGCTGGACGGCAGGCTCGCCGCCGGCGCCCGCGTCAACGAGGTGCACCTGGCCCGCGAGCTGGGCGTCAGCCGGACGCCGCTGCGGGAGGCGCTGATCGGGCTCGCCGACCGCGGCCTGCTCGTGTCGGCGCCCGGGCGGGGGTTCCTGGTGCCGCCGTTCGACCCGGACGAGGCCCGCCGCCTCTACCCGCTGGTCGCCGAGCTCGAAGCGCTCGCCCTGCGCTGGACGTCGCCGCTGGAGCTGGCCGGGCTCCCGGACGCGCTCGACGCCGTCGCCGACGAGATGGCCGCGGCGCTGGAATCCGGCGCCGATCTGTCCGATGTGGACGAACGGTGGCATGCCCTGCTGCTGTCGCGCTGCCCCAACCCGCACCTGCTGCGGCTGATCGGGCAGACCAAGCCGCTGCTGAAGCGGTACGAATCGTGCTACTTCGGCGGGGCCGGCCGCGCCGGGGAGAGCATCGGCGAGCACCGCCGGATCGCCGCCGCGTTGCGGGACGGCGACCTGCCGACCGCGTCCGCGGTGCTCGTCCGCAACTGGGTGAAAGCGCTGGCGTACCTGGGGAAGGACGAAAGATGATCATCGCGCACCTGAGCGACCTGCACCTCGACGGCGATCCGCGGGCGGAGGATCGGGTCGCCGCCGTCATGGCTTACCTCGGCGGGCTCGCGAAGCCGGTCGACGCGGTCGTGGTGACCGGCGACATCGCCGACCACGGCGCGGCATCGGAGTACGCGCGCGCCGCGGAACTGCTCAAGCACCCGGCGCCGGTACTGGTCTGCCCGGGCAACCACGACGTCCGGGCGGAGTTCCGCACGGGATTGCTGGGCCTGCCCGCTTCCGACGCCCCGATCGACCTCGCCCAGGAGGTCGAGGGCGTCCTGTTCGCGCTGTGCGACTCGACGATTCCCGGCCGCGGCGCGGGATTCCTCGCCGACGAGACCCTGGACTGGCTCGACGACCTCCTCGCCGGCGGCGACGGCCCGGCGTTCGTCGCGTTCCACCACCCGCCGGTCGAGGTGGGGGTGGCGCTGGTCGACGCGATCCGCCAGTCCGGCGAAGACCGGCTGGCGGCGGTGCTGGGCCGCCACCCCCGCGTCAAGGCGCTGCTGGCCGGGCACGTGCACACCGGCGCGTCGACGACGTTCGCCGGCGTGCCGCTGCGCATCGCGCCCGGCGTCGTTTCGCAGTCGCTGCTGCCGGTCGAGTCCGGCGCCGATCGCGGCTGGGACGAAGGCGGCCCGCTCGACTACGAGCGGCCGCCTTCGCTGCTGCTGCACGTCTTGCACGACGACGGCCGGGTGACCAGCCACCACCGCGTCGCCGGCTGAGGGCTCAGCCGGAGATCGTCGCGTCGAAGCTGGTGCTGGGGCAGAAAGCGCCGCCGTAGCCGGTGACTTCGATGCTGCCGGAGACGTCGCCGTCGTCGATCGTCACGCGCAGCCGTCCCGAGACCGGGTAGTACGGGCAGGCGGCGATGCTCGACGACGCCGTGAAGACGTTCCCGCCGGTGGCGGCGATGTTCTCCACGGGTTCGACGGTGATCGTGGTGCCGTCGGCGTCGACGCTCGCCAGGTCGAGGTCCGCGGCGCCGGACCCGGGCAGGCAGCCGGAGTTGGAGCCGAACCGGATGGCGCCGGGCTGGGGCTGGGCGGCGGGGTTGCCGGAGACCAGGCACACGTCCACCGGGTTGACGTCGTTCGTGGTGCCGCTCGAGGAGATCGTGTCGACGACCCGGAGGGTGGCCGGCCGGCGGAACGAGTGGCCCGAGACCGAGCCGGAGATCGTCACGTCGTAGGAGCCGGAGGTGGTCCCGCGCGCTTCTTCGGTCTCGGAGGTCGTCGTTTCCTCCTCGGTCGTGGGCTCCGTGGTTTCCGAGGTCGTCTCGCCGGTCGTGGGGGTGTCCGTCGTCGGCTCGGTCGTGGTCGTCGGCGGGTCGGTCGTCGAAACCGGCGCCGGGCTCGCGACCTGCTCTACCCCGCCGCAGCCGGCGGTGACGAGCAGGAACGCGGTCAGCGCGGCGACGATCTTCCGGGTGCTGATCAAGGGAAATCCTGACCTGGGCGGCGTGTCACGGCGTAGGTCGGTGGCGGCCGCGGAGACGTTACGACCGGTTTGTAACGGCTTCGCCCGCGGGTGCGACTCCCGGTCGGACGCCCGGCCGGGTGTCCGTCCACAGTGGAGGAACGGGTGCCGGGCGTCGTTCGCCGCGCGGGGTTCCGCGCGCTCGGGGTGGTCGCGGTCACCGCGCTGCTCGGGTTCGTGCTCCACCTGAGCCGGCCGCCCGAGCCGGTTCGCGTTCCCGCGGCTCCGGCACTGACGGACGTCCCCGCGTGGGGGAGCGACCGGCAGTGGGAGCTGAGCGGCGCCCGGGTCGGTGACGACGGCACCGGGTTCTTCACCGGCGAGATCACCGTGACGAACCGGGCGGACCGGGCCCGGACGGGGCTGTTCCGGCTGACGCTCTCCGTCGGCGGGACGAAGGTGGCGGACCTGTTCGGCCAGGTGCGCTCCGCGGTCGCCCCGGGCGAGACGGTGGTGGTCGGGCTGGGGCTCGGCGGCGGGTTCGTGCCCGGCCCCTACGCGGTGGAGTTCCACGAGGCGTTCGCGTAGGAAGGCGGAGCGGGTGAGCGACGAGGTCATCGGCTGGGCGGTGCGCCTGGCGGAGGGAGTGGCGCCGGACGAGGTGGAGCTGGTCCCGGCGCTGACGGCGGCGTACCTGACGGGCGGGGCGTCCCGGCGGGAGCTGTTCGCCCGCGCGAACTCCGTCCCGGGCGGCTTCGACGTGACCGCGCCGATCGTGCTGTTCCCGCACGTGCTGGCGGCGGTGACGCTGGCGGCCCCGGCGATCTGGGCGGCGTTGGGCGGGAATCTCAGCAGTGTTTCCACGCTCTTGAAGAACCTGGGGGACCTGTGGGACCGGCGCCGCGCGAAGGCGGCGCCCGCGGAACCGCCGCTGCCGGAGCTGAACCGGCTGATCGACGCGATCGTCGCGGAACTGATGGCAGCGGGAGTGCCGCCGATCGAGAGCGAGGTGCTGACGTTCCGGATCGTCCGGGCGCTGATCAACGACGGCGCGGGCACGCGCGCGTTCCTGGCGGCGGCGCCCCCGGAGGAGCGGAAGCGGTGACGGGCGGCTTCGGGACGGGTAGCCACGCGCCGGGCCCGGTTCCGGGTGGCGGCCTGCCTCCGCACCCCGACCCCGTGCCCCTCTCCCCGGCGCCGCCCTGGCTGCTCTTCTGGTTCCTCACCGCCGTCTGCTGGACCGCGCCCCGCCAGTTCCCCTCCTGGTGGGACACCGTCCTCGACCTCGTCGGCGCCACGCCGAACCCCGCTTCGACCCTGCCCGGTAGCGATCTCCTCCGCGTCGCCGGGCTGGTCGACCTCGTGCCCGCCTTCGTCCTGCTCGCCGCCGTCGTGACCGTCGCCGGGGCCGGTGTCCGCGGCCGGCTCGTCGAACGCCGTTACGGGCTGGGCGATCCCCGCACCCCCACCCTCGCCGCCATCGCCGGGTACGCGCGAGCCCAGCTGCCCGTCGTCGAAGTCCGGGCCAACCCGCGGCGCACGGACCTGCTCGCGTTCGCCTACCTCCGCGGCCCGCGCCGGCCGCGGCTCGCCGTCTTCGCGCCGCTCGTCGTGCTCTGGCGGCGGGACCGCGCGGCCGCCGAGGCCGTCGTGCGGCACGAGCTCGCGCACTGCCGCCAGGGCGACACCCTGCTCGCCGGCGCGACCAGCCCGCTGGCGTTCGTCGTCCGGCACTGGTTCGGCCTGTTCGTCTGGACGGCCGTGGTCCCGGCCGGGGCGGTGTGGTTCGCCGGCTTCCTCGACGGGAGCGAGTACTCCGGCGGCGATATCGGCGCCGGGCTCGGCCTGATGCTGCTCACGGCGGGGGGAACGCTGCTGGCCGCCATCACGCTGCCGGTCGCCGGGGCGTGGAGCGCCGAGTTCGCCGCCGACCACGTCGCGGGTGCCGCGGCGGCCACCCGGCTCCGCGCGCCCAAGTCCCGCTGCGTGACGGCGCGGCTCACCCACCCGCCGATGGCCCTGCGCCGTCACCTGCTCGACGCGGGCCCGCGCGCCACCGCGCTGGCCGCGATCGCGTGCTACCCGGTGGGCTGGCTGGTCCAGCTCGGCTGGCTGCTGCTCGCCGCCAACGCCGCGTGGTGGCAGCTCGGCGAGTCCGGCACCGCCCGCGCACTCGGGCTCTGGGCAGCAGCCGGCTGGCCGGTCTGGACGGCGGCCGCGCTCTTCCTCGCCGGCTGGCCGCCGGCGCGCCGCCGGTGGACGCGCCTGGTCAGCCGAACACCGGCAGCGTGAGCTTCGACGGCCGGGCGGCGTCGTGGAAGACCTCGAACCGGTTCGGCTGCCCCTGCACCGCCGCCGTGACCGGCTCGCCGGTCCCGTGGTTGCGCGCGAACCGCGGGAACGCCCCGCCCGCGACCTGGACGCGCAGCCGGTGGCCCCGGCGGAAGCGGTAGGCCGTCGGGTCGAGCGTCACCTCCGCCGTCACCACGCCGTCCGCGCCCGCCTCCGGGAACCCGGGGCGCAGCCGCACGATCCCGTCGGTGACGTTACGGGACACGCCGCCGGTGTCGACGTCGCAGAGCCGCACGTAGACGTCGGCGTGGCCGAGTTCGGTGCGCACGTGCACGGTCGCCGACACCTCGCCGATGACGTCCAGTTCCGCCGGCAGCGGTTCGCCGGTGAACACGAGCACGTCCGGCCGGGCTTCGACCGCCTGGTTGTCCTTCTGCTTCCAGTCACCGGTCAGCAGCGGCCCGCCGACCGCCGGCGTCGGATCCGCCGGGTCGTAGGTGAACGTCGTCGGCCGCGCCTCGCCGTCGACGGACTCGCCGAGCCCGCCGATCGGCCGCAGGTGCGACGCGGTCGCCGTCGAAGGCGGCGGCCACGACTCGAAGTCGAGCCAGGTGCCCGCGCCCTGCAGGAACAGCCGGACCGGCGAGCGCTGCAGCTGCGTCCGGTCGCCGAGCAGGTGCGCGCGCAGGAAGCCGAGCTGGTCCCGGATCATCGGGCCCATGCTCGCCGGCTCGCCGTGCGCCCAGGGCCCGACCGTCAGCCGCGGCGCCTTGCCGGCCTCGGCGAGGGTCCGGAAGTCGCGCAGCTGCGAGCCGATGAACAGGTCGTACCAGCCGGTCACCATCGACACCGGGACGTCGAGCTTCGCGACTTCGGCGCTGTGGTCGGACATCGCCCAGTAGTCGTCGCCGGGGACGAAGTGCTCGGTGATGTCCTGGAGGAACTGCACCGGCTTCCCGATCGCGGCGACGTCGGCGCGGCTCAGCGGCAGGAACGACATCGCCTTGCGCGTCTTGCGCTTCTGCAGCGGGTTCGGCAGCGCGGCGAAGCGCTCTTCCTGACGGCCGATCATCGCCGACCACGACACCATGTTGTCCGCCGCGAGCACGCCGCCCGGGTAGAACGTCGAGACGAATTCCGACGCCGTCACCCCCAGGCACATCGCCTTCAGCGGCGGGTCGAGGTACGGCCCGACCGCCCACTGCGTGTGGCCGAGGTAGCTGGCGCCCGCCATGGCGATGTCGCCGTCGCACCACGGCTGCGCGCGCAGCCACTCGGCGGTCGCGACGCCGTCCTCGCGTTCGAGGTGGAACGGGCGGAACTCGCCGCCGGAGCCGAACGAGCCGCGCGTGCTCTGGACGACCGTCTGCAGGCCGTGCCGGGCGAACGTGTCGCCGAAGAGCTTCGACAGGATGCCCGCGCGCCCGTACGGCGTGCGGATCAGCACCACCGGCGCCGACGTGGTCCCGGCCGGCGCGTACCGGTCGGCGAGCAGCGTGACGCCGTCGGGCATCGGCACGGTGAGGTCGCGCGTCACCTCCGGCTTCGGCCCTTCGGCGCGGGGGAGCCCGAGCAGCTTGTCGACAAGTCGGTCCAGCACGGGCGCCCGCCTTCCGAAGTGGAGTCGATCCTTCCGGATCCGACCGTACCTCAGTTCGCGCGCGCGAGCGTTTCCGGACGCAGCAGCCTGGCCAGCTCCTCGGCCGGGATCAGGCCCTTCTCGACGACGAGCTCGGCGACGCCCCGCCCGGTGGCCAGCGCTTCCTTGGCGATCTCGGTCGCGGCCGCGTAGCCGATGCTCGGGTTGAGCGCGGTGACCAGCCCGATCGAGTTCTCGACGTACCCGCGCACGACGTCGACGTTGGCGGTGATGCCCGAGACGCACTTCTCCGCGAGGGTCCGGCAGGCCGCGCCCAGGTGGGTGATGCTCTCCGACAGCGCGTGCAGGATGATCGGCTCGAACGCGTTGAGCTGCAGCTGCCCGGCCTCGGCGGCCATCGTGACGGTGACGTCGTTGCCGATCACCTCGAACGCGACCTGGTTCACCACTTCGGGGACCACCGGGTTGATCTTGCCGGGCATGATCGACGACCCGGCCTGCACCGGCGGCAGGTTGATCTCGTTCAGCCCGGCCCGCGGCCCGGAAGACAGCAGGCGCAGGTCGTTGCAGCTCTTCGACAGCTTGACCGCGATCCGTTTGAGCACGCCCGAAAGGTGCACGAACGCACCGCAGTCCTGGGTCGCCTCGACCAGGTCGGCCGCGGTGACGACGGGCAGCCCGGTGATCTCGCGCAGGTGCCGGCACGCGGCTTCGGCGTACCCCGGCGCGGCGTTGAGGCCGGTGCCGATCGCGGTCGCGCCGAGGTTGATCTCGTGCAGCAGCGCGACGGCCTCGTTCAGCCGCAGCCGGTCCTCGCCGAGCATCACCGCGTAGGTGCCGAACTCCTGGCCGAGCGTCATCGGGACCGCGTCCTGCAGCTGCGTCCGGCCCATCTTCAGGACGTCGTGGAACTCGACGGCCTTGGCCGCGAACGCCTTCTCCAGCACGACCATGGCTTCGGACAGCTCGCGCACGGCGATGATCGTCGCGACGTTGACCGCGGTCGGGTAGGCGTCGTTCGTCGACTGCCCGAGGTTGACGTGCTCGTTGGGGTGCACGACGTGGTAGTCGCCCTTGGCGTGCCCGAGCAGCTCGAGCGCGCGGTTGGCGATCACCTCGTTGGCGTTCATGTTGGTCGACGTCCCGGCGCCGCCCTGGATGACGTCGACGACGAACTCGCCGTGCAGCGCGCCTTCGCGGATCTCCCGGCAGGCCCGCACGATGGCGTCGGCGATCCCGGGTTCCAGCAGCCCCAGCTCGGCGTTGGCGCGCGCCGCGGCCTCCTTCACCGCGGCCAGCGCCTCGATCAGGTGCGGGTACGCGGCGATCGTCGTGCCGGTGATGGGGAAGTTCTCGCGGGCGCGGGCGGTGTGCACGCCCCAGTAGGCGCCGGCGGGGACGTCCTTGTCGCCCAGCAGGTCGTGTTCGCGGCGGGTGGTCATCACAAGCTCCCCACAGTGGCGGCCAGTTTTCCGGTGACGCGCAGGTTGTCCGGTCCGGGCGGCACGTCGACGCCGCACAGCTTCAGCGCGGCGGCCAGCACGGGGTACCGCGCCCGGTCGCCGCCGTCGGCGATCTTGACGGCGATCGCCGTGCCGTCCGGCAGCGCGGCGACCTGGACGGCCTCGAAGCCGTCCTTCGCGATCAGCCCGGGCACCGCGCGCATGACGGCGGTGACGTCGCGGCGGCTGCCGCCGACCAGCTCCGGGTGCTTCCGGATGCCGTCGGCGACCAGGTGCTCCGGCGTGCCGGGCGCCGCCGCGGCGATCTTCGAGACGGCCGTGGCCAGCCCGCGCAGCGTCGTCGCGAACAGGGGCGCGCCGCAGCCGTCCACCGCCACGCGCTCGATGCCGTGGCCGGTGAGGTCCTCGACGGTGGCGGCGATCGCGCGCTGCAGCGGGTGCGCCGGGTCGAGGTACCCGTCGACGGCCCAGCCGTTGAGCCGGCACGTCTTGAGCATCGCGGCGTGCTTGCCGGAGCAGTTGTGCGCCAGCCGGCTCGGCGCGCGGCCGTCGGCGAGCCAGCGGTCGCGCTCGAGGGGGTCGTACGGGAAGTCCGCGGGATTGCCCAGCTCGTCGGGGGAGTGGCCGTCGAGCACGGCGGAAGCGGCGTCGAGGTGCATCGGCTCGCCGGAGTGGCTGGCCGCGGCGATCGCGAACCCGGCGGGGGACAGGAGCAGCCCGAGCCGGGCCATCGCCGCGGCTTGCAGCGGCTTCGCCGTCGACCGCGGGTACATCGGCGCGTCCGGGTCGCCCGCGGCGAACAGCGTCTCCCCGTCCGGGGCGAGCACGATCGCGGCGCCGTGGTGGCCGCCCTCGACCATGCCGTCGCGGACCAGCTCGACCAGGGGCTCGGTGGTCACATGCCCTCCTCGTCGAACGCGCGCATGTCGATCCGCCGCCGCGCCGCGAACCAGCCCGCGACCAGCGCGACGGCGATCGCGGGCAGGGCGAGCAGGGTGATCCGGCCGGTCTCGTCGAAGCCCATCAGCACGACGACGGCGGCGAGGAACACGAGCGTCGCGATCTCGGTGTACGGCGAGAACGGCAGCCGGAACGCGGGCCGCTCGAGCCCGTCGCGCTTGGCCTTCCGGACGAAGAGCAGGTGGCAGAGCACGATGATCGCCCAGGTGGCGAGGATGCCGATCGCGGCGAAGTTGAGCACGATGTCGAAGGCTTCCTTCGGCACCAGGTAGTTGAGCCCGACGCCCAGCACGCAGACCGACGCGGTGAGCAGGATGCCGCCGTAGGGCACCTGGTTGCGGTTCATCACCCCGGTGAACTTCGGCGCCGAGCCCGCCTTGGCCATCGACCGCAGGATCCGGCCGGTCGAGTAGAGCCCGGAGTTCAGGCTCGACAGCGCCGCGGTGAGCACGACCAGGTTCATCACGCTGTCCGCCGCGGGCACGCCCAGGTGCGAGAGGACGGTGACGAACGGGCTCTGGTCCTTCGTGTAGGAGCTCCAGGGCAGCAGCATCGCCAGCAGCACGACCGAACCGACGTAGAAGACGAGGATCCGCCACATGATGGAGTTGATCGCCTTCGGCATGATCTTCTCCGGGTTCGGCGTCTCGCCGGCGGCGACGCCGACCAGCTCGACCGAGGCGTAGGCGAACACGACGCCCTGCACGATCAGCACCATCGGCAGCAGCCCGGTGGGGAAGATCCCGCCGTGCCCGGTGATCAGCTGCGGGCCGGGCGCGGCGCCGTCGATCGGCGTCTGCGTCACCAGCAGGAAGATCCCGATCACCATGAACAGCACGAGCGCGGCGACCTTGACGATGGCGAACCAGAACTCCATCTCGCCGAACAGCTTCACCGAGACGAGGTTCAGCGTCAGCACGACGGCCAGCGCGATCAGCGCGAGCACCCACTGCGGGACCGGCGAGAAGAACGACCAGAAGTGCGCGTAGAGCGCGATGGCCGTGATGTCGGCGATGCCGGTGGTCGACCAGTTGAGGAAGTGCATCCAGCCGGCGACGTACGCGCCCTTCTCGCCCATGAACTCGCGGGCGTAGGAGACGAAGGCGCCGCTGGAGGGCCGGTAGAGGATGAGCTCGCCGAGCGCGCGGACGACGAAGAAGGCGAAGAGGCCGCAGACGGCGTAGACGATGGCGAGCGCGGGCCCGGCCTGGGCGAGCCGGCCGCCGGCGCCGAGGAACAGGCCGGTGCCGATCGCGCCGCCGATGGCGATCATGTTGACGTGCCGGGGCTTGAGGGCCTTGCGGTAGCCGGCGTCGCCCGCGTCCGCGGTCGTGGCCGTCAGGGTCTGTTCGGTCACTGGTCCCCGTTCACGATGCTGGTGAGAGTGGCTTCGACGTGCGTGAGGTGCGCGGTCATGGCCTCGACGGCTGCTGCTTCGCCGCCGCTCGCGATGGCCGTGACGATCTCGCGGTGCTCGATGTTCGACTGCCGCCGCCGGTCGCCGAGCTGGTTGAGGAAGGCGGACTGGCGGGCCAGCGCGTCCCGGATCTCTTCGATCACCTTCCCGAAGACGGGGTTGCCCGAGGCCTGGGCGATGGTGATGTGGAAGAGCGAGTCGAGCGCGACCCACGCGGTGTTGTCGGTCTCGGCGTCCATCCGGTCGAGGAGGTGCGCGAGGAGGTCGAGGTCGTCCTGGCTGCGTCTGGTGGCGGCGTAGCCGGCGACGGGGATCTCGACGTGCCGTCGGACTTCGATGAGATCGCGGGCGGAGTAGGGCCCGAAGGTGGGGTTGTCGGCGGGTCCGGTGGCGGTGACGAAGGTGCCCTTGCCGGTCTTGGACTCGGTCATGCCGAGGGCCTGCAGACCGCGCAGCGCCTCCCGGATGACCGAGCGGCTGACCTCGAACTCCCTGCTCAGGGCGGCTTCGGAGGGAAGCTTGGCGCCGAGGGGGTAGTCACCGCGTTCGATCAGCTGCCGCAGGTGCGCCAGGACGGCTTCCATGGCGCTGACCCGCCGGGGACCACCTTGTCCGGCTGTCTGGCTGTCAGACAGGTTCATGCGGGGAATGGTCGGCGGCGGGGGACGGGCTGTCAACGCCGGCCGGGGCGGCTGTGGCTCACCTCACCGCCCGGCGCGCGGCCCGCGGCCCCGGATCGCGCGCGGACGCGCGGACGCGTGTCCGCGTGTCCGCGCGCGAGGCAGCCGGCTCGGCGCGACCCGAAAGCCCGCCGGCCGGCCCCCGCCACCGCCGCCCGTGACCGCCCGACCGCGCCCGGTGCCCGCCCGCCGCACCGTGATCATCACCGCCCGAATCGGTGGCGCGTCGCGCCACCCGGCGCGGGCTTCGGAGGCGCACAATCGAGCCCGGCGAGTCCGGGATAGGCTGGGGAGCCCGGGCGCGCCGGTCCGAACGACCAAGGGGAGGTTTTCGCTGGTGTCGAACGATTCCTTCGTCCACCTGCACGTCCACACCGAGTACTCGATGCTCGACGGTGCGGCGAAGATCGCCCCCCTCTTCGCGGAGGCGGCGCGCCTCGGCATGCCCGCGGTCGGCATGACCGACCACGGCAACATGTACGGCGGCGACGAGTTCTACCAGCAGTCCAAGAAGGCCGGCATCAAGCCGATCATCGGCATCGAGGCCTACATCGCGCCGGAGAGCCGGTTCCACAAGAAGCCCGTCTTCTGGGGCCAGGCCAACCAGCGCGGCTCGGACGAGTTCGGTGAGGGCGGCGACGTCTCCGGTGGCGGCGCGTACACGCACATGACCATGCTCGCGGGCAACGCGACCGGCCTGCGGAACCTCTTCAAGCTGTCCTCGCTGGCCAGCATGCAGGGCTACTACCGCAAGCCGCGGATGGACCGCGAGCTGATCTCGGAGAACCACGAAGGCATCATCGCGACCACCGGCTGCCCGTCCGGCGAGGTGCAGACCCGGCTCCGGCTGGGCCAGAAGGAGGCGGCGATCCAGGCCGCGTCCGACTACAAGGACATCTTCGGCGCCGACAACTTCTTCCTCGAGCTGATGGACCACGGGCTGCCGATCGAGCGGTCGGTCCGCGAGGGCCTCCTCGAGATCGGCCGGCTGCTCGACCTCAAGCCCCTGGCCACGAACGACTCGCACTACGTCACCAAGGACCAGGCGGACACGCACTCGGCGCTGCTGTGCGTCCAGGCGGGCAAGACCCTCAACGACCCGACCCGGTTCAAGTTCGACGGCGACGGCTACTACCTCAAGTCCGCCGCCGAGATGCGCGAGTACTGGGACAAGGAGGTCCCGGGCGCGGCGGACACGACGCTGATGATCGCCGAGCGCATCGAGTCCTACGAAGAGGTGTACGCGCACAAGGACCGGCTGCCGTTCTTCGAGGTGCCGGAGGGTTACGACCAGGGCAGCTGGCTGCGCGAGGAGGTCGCGAAGGGCCTGAAGTGGCGCTTCCCGGACGGCCCGCCCGAGGGCTACGACGAGCGCATCGAGAAGGAGCTCGACGTCATCATCGGGAAGGGCTTCCCGGCCTACTTCCTGATCGTCGCCGACCTCATCAGCTACGCCCGCCGCGTCGGCATCCGGGTCGGCCCCGGCCGTGGTTCCGCCGCTGGCTCGCTCGTCGCCTACGTCCTCGGTATCACCAACCTGGATCCGATCCCGCAGAAGCTGCTGTTCGAGCGGTTCCTCAACCCCGAGCGCGTCTCGATGCCCGATATCGACATCGACTTCGACGACCGCCGGCGCGGCGAGATGATCCGGTACGCCACCGAGAAGTACGGCGCGGACAAGGTCGCCCAGGTCATCACCTTCGGCACGATTAAAACCAAGGCGGCGATCAAGGACTCCGCTCGCGTCCACTTCGGCCAGCCGGGCTACGCGATCGCGGACAAGATCTCCAAGGCGCTGCCGCCGCCGATCATGGCGAAGGACATCCCGCTCTCGGGCATCGTCGACTCGAAGCACGAGCGCTACGGCGAGGCCGCCGAGGTCCGCGCGCTCGTCGAGACCGACGAAGAGTGCAAGACGATCTTCGAGACCGCCCGCGGCCTCGAAGGCCTGATCCGCAACGCGGGCGTGCACGCCTGCGCGGTCATCATGTCGTGCGACCCGCTGACCGACGCGATCCCGCTCTGGCAGCGTGACGACGGCTCGATCATCACCGGCTGGGACTACCCGTCGTGCGAGGCCATCGGCCTGCTGAAGATGGACTTCCTGGGCCTGCGGAACCTCACGGTCATCGGGGACGCGATCGACAACATCAAGGCCAACCGCGGGATCGACATCGACCTCGACACCCTCGGCGTCGACGACCCCGAGACGTACAAGCTGCTCGCCCGCGGCGACACGCTCGGCGTGTTCCAGCTGGACGGCGGGCCCATGCGCGACCTGCTCCGCCGCATGGAGCCCACGGTGTTCGACGACATCGTCGCGGTCGGCGCGCTGTACCGCCCCGGCCCGATGGGCATGAACGCGCACAACGACTACGCCGACCGGAAGAACAACCGGCAGAAGGTCAAGCCGATCCACCCGGAGCTCGACGAGCCGCTGCGGGAGATCCTGGCCGACACCTACGGCCTGATCGTGTACCAAGAGCAGATCATGCACATCGGCCAGAAGGTGGCCGGGTACACGATGGGGCGCGCGGACGTGCTCCGCCGCGCGATGGGCAAGAAGAAGAAGGAAGTCCTCGACCTCGAGTACGAGGGCTTCGAAGCCGGGATGAAGGCCAGCGACCTGGTCCCCGGCGGGTTCTCCGCCGAGGCCGTCAAGGCGCTCTGGGACACGATCCTCCCGTTCGCCGGCTACGCGTTCAACAAGAGCCACGCGGCCGCGTACGGCCTGGTCTCCTACTGGACCGCGTACCTCAAGGCGAACTTCACGCCGGAGTACATGGCCGCGCTGCTGACGTCGGTCGGCGACAACAAGGACAAGTCGGCGGTCTACCTGTCCGAGTGCCGCCGCCTCGGCATCAAGGTGCTGCCGCCGGACGTCAACGAGTCGGCCCTGCGGTTCGCGGCCGTCGGGGACGACATCCGCTTCGGCATGGGTGCCGTCCGCAACGTCGGCGCGAACGTCGTCGAGTCGATCATCAAGACGCGCGAGGAGAAGGGCAAGTACGCCTCCTTCACCGACTTCCTCGACAAGTCCGAGCTCGTGGCCTGCAACAAGCGGGTCATCGAGTCGCTGATCAAGGCGGGCGGGTTCGACTCGCTCGGCCACACGCGGCTGTCGATGATCCAGGTCCACGAGGACGCGGTCGAAGCCGTCGTCCCGCTCAAGCGCCAGGAGGCGATGGGCCAGTTCGACCTCTTCGGCTTCGGCGGTGACGAGGGCGAGGCGGCCCCGTCGTCGTCGCCGCTCGCGCACCTGAAGTTCGGCGAAGAGGAGTACCCGCGCAAGCAGCTGCTCGCCTACGAGCGCGAGATGCTCGGCCTCTACGTCTCGGCGCACCCGCTGGACGGCGCCGAGCGGATCCTGCGCAAGCACGCCCCGAAGCCGATCGCCGGCATCCTCGCCGACCCGCCGAAGGAAGGCGAGATCGTCATCTCCGGGCTGATCACGTCGCTGGAGCGGCGGGTCAACAAGAAGGGCGAGCCCTGGGCGATCTGCACGGTCGAGGACATGGACGCCTCCCTCGAGGTGCTGTTCTTCCCGAAGGCGTACGCGCTGTTCGCGGGTGAGCTGATCGAGGACAACGCGGTCCTGGTCAAGGGCCGGGTCAACTGGCGTGAAGACAAGATGTCGGTCTTCGGCGGCGGCCTCGCGACACTGGACCTGTCCGAGGTCGGCACGGGCAACGGCGACGACGAGCCGCCGCTGGTCCTGCTCGCCGCGGCGGAGAAGATCGACCAGTCGGTGGTCAGCGAGCTGCGGTCCACGCTGCTCGCCCACAAGGGGGAGACCCCGGTGCACCTCAAGCTGGTGGGCAAGAACCAGACGGTCTTCGCGCTCTACGACTACCCGGTCAAGGTCAGCTCCATGCTGATCGGCGAGCTGAAGGGCATCCGGGGCATCACGGCTTCGACGTGACGTTCCGGGAGGCGGGATCGGTGCGCACAACGCGCGCGGATCCCGCCTTTCGTGTTTGCTGGACGAGATGACTTACGAACCCGATCCCCGTCGCTGGAAAGCGCTTGCCGTTTCGCTGACGGCCGGGTTCATGGGCCTGCTCGACGTCAGCATCGTCAACGTCGCGCTCCCGTCGATGCAGTCCGGGCTGCACGCGACCAGCGGCGGCATCCGCTGGGTCGTTTCCGGCTACGCGCTGGCGTTCGGGCTGGTCCTGGTCACCGGCGGCCGGCTCGGCGACGCGTTCGGCCGCCGGAACATGTTCCTCGGCGCCCTCGCCGCCTTCGTCATCACGAGCGCGCTGGCCGGCGCGGCCCCGAACGAGACGACGCTGGTGATCGCGCGCCTCGCCCAGGGCGTCGCGGCGGGCATGCTCACCCCGCAGAACACCGGCCTGATCCAGGACCTCTTCCGCGGTGCCGAGCGCGGCCGGGCGTTCGGGATGTTCGGCGCGGTCGTCGGGATCTCGACGGCGGTCGGCCCGATCCTCGGCGGCGCGATCCTCGCGGTGTTCGGCACCCAGGACGGCTGGCGCTGGGTGTTCTACGTCAACGTCCCGATCGGCGTCCTGGCGTTCGCGCTCGCCCTGCGGCTGCTGCCGCGCAGCGAGAAGAAGCAGCTCAGCGTCCGGCAGGAGATCGACTTCGTCGGCATCGCGCTGCTCGCGGTCGCCGTCCTCGGCGTGCTGCTGCCGGTCATCGATTCCGACAGCGGCGGCTTCGCGCAGCTGTGGTGGCTCTTCCTCGTCGCCGCGGTGTTCGGGTTCGCCTTCGTGCGCTGGGAACGGCGGGTGGTGCGCCACGGCCGGTCACCGCTGCTGGACACCCGGCTGTTCACCGGCACGCCGGGCTACGCCGCCGGGGCGTCGGTCGGCGCGCTCTACTTCTGCGGATTCGCCGGCATCTGGCTGGTCTTCGCGATGTTCTTCCAGCAGGGCCTGCACTACACGCCGCTGCAGTCGGGCCTGTCGGTGACGCCGTTCGCGCTCGGCTCGGCGGTGTCGGCCGCCGTCGCCGGGCGGCTCGTGCCGACCTTCGGCAGGCGGCTGACCGTCACCGGCCTGGCCATGGTCGCGCTGGGCCTGCTCGCCGTGGCGCTGCTGGCCGGGTTCGTCCCGCCGTCGGCGTCCGGGTGGGCGTTCGCGCTGCCGCTGCTGTTCGCGGGGGTGGGCGGCGGCATGGTGATCTCGCCGAACACGACGTTGACGCTCGAGTGCGTGCCGGTCCGGATGGCGGGCGTCGCCGGCGGTGCCCTGCAGACCGGGCAGCGGATCGGCACGGCCATCGGCACCGCCGTGCTCGCGTCGGTATTCGGCGCGTTCGTCGGCGCCGCGAAGGACTACCCGCGCGCGCTCACCGTCGCGCTGTGCTGCGCGGCCGGCCTGACGTGCGCCGCGCTGGCCCTCGCGATCGCCGAGCTGCGGGCGCGGCGCCACCGTGCGCAGACTTCGGAGCGCGAAACCGAGGACCGGCGGGCCGAGACGTCCGCCGCGGACGTCCAACGGGGCTGAGACACTACTTTCCGCAGATTCGCGATGCTCCAAACGAGTGACGAGCACGGAAAGACACTGGTGCTACGCAGAGCAACCGGGTAGATCTTATGGAGCCTTCACTGCGCGGCTTCGGCTACCGACAGTGGCAATCGGTCGGCCACCCGGGGATGGGGTGACCGGCCCGAGCGATCGAGGCGTCCGGAGTTCGAGGGAATGGACACACTCGGTCACCTTCCGTCCAGTGAGTGTCGGCGTCCGCGGGGGACCGTCCGGCAGTCGCGGAAGGGATGCCCATCGGCAGCCGCCGGCGCGTGACGGCAGCGGGTGGGCCCGGGTGAGGGGGAACCGGGCCCACCCGTTCTCCGTGTCGTGCTTCCACCCCGCTCGTGATCATGTTGGGATGACCGCGTCCGACAGGCACGAAACGGGGAGCTTCGATGACCCAGCAGCCGTCGCGGCCGGACAGCCGGTTGCGGGTGTGGTACCGGCCGATGCGCTCGCGCGACAGCGGTGAGCACCACCGCGTCGCGACCCCCCTGGAACTGCTGTTCGACCTCTGTTTCGTGGTCGCCGTCGGCCAGGCCGCGGCTTCGCTGCACCACGCGCTGGCCGAGGGGCACGCCGCCCACGGCGTCACGTCGTTCGCGATGGTGTTCTTCGCGATCTGGTGGGGCTGGCTGAACTTCAGCTGGTTCGCCTCGGCGTTCGACACCGACGACGTCCCGTACCGGCTGGCCACGCTCGTGCAGATCGCCGGCGGGCTGACCGTCGCGGCGGCGGTGTCGAGCGCGTTCGAAGGCGACTTCCGGCTGATGGTCGTCGGGTACGTCCTGATGCGGCTGGCGCTGGTGTTCCAGTGGCTGCGGGCCGCGCGGTCGGACCCGGGCTGCCGCCCCACCGCGCTGCGGTACGCGACCGGCATCGCGGCGGTCCAGGTGCTGTGGGTGGCCTACCTGTGGCTGCCGACCGGGATCCGGCTGGTCGCCTTCGTCGTGTTCGCGGTGCTGGAGATGGCCGTCCCGGTCTGGGCGGAGAGCCGGCACGGCACCACGTGGCACCCGCACCACATCGCCGAGCGGTACGGCCTGTTCACCCTGATCGTGCTCGGCGAGGTGATCCTCAGCGCGACGAACGCGATCAAGGAAGGCACCGCGGAGCCGGGGCACACCGGCGCGCTGGTCTCGCTGGCCGCGGCCGGGCTGGTGCTCGTGTTCGCCATGTGGTGGCTGTACTTCGACCGCCCCGGGCACGCGCGGCTGGTCCGCCGCCCGACGATGTTCACGTCGATGAGCTGGGGCTACGGGCACTACTTCATCTTCGCGTCCGCCGCGGCCGTCGGGGCGGGTCTCGAGGTGGCGGTCGCCTACGACACGGGAACGCTGCACCTGGACGGGGTGACCGCCGCGTTGCCGACCACGATCCCGGTCGCGGTCTTCCTGCTGAGCGTGTGGCTGCTGCACATCGGGCCGACCAACGAGTGCCGCCCGATCGCCATCGGCTTCCCCGTGACGGCGGTGCTCGTCCTGGCCGCTTCGTTCACGCCGGCGCCGATCCACGTCGCCGCGGTGCTGACGGCCGCGCTCGTCGCGCTGACGGTCGTCGCGACCCACGGGGAGCCGCAGCCGGCTTGATCGCTGATCGGTGCAGGTCAGCGGCCTGGCGCGATAAAAGGGACCCCCCTGTGCGAGGGGGTTTCGGGGGCATGTAAAGTTCTCCAAGTCGCCAGGGAAACCGGGCGGCCGCCGGGAACACGAACCAAGCTCCCACGATCGTGGTAGAGTGGGTGGTCCCGAACCAGGGTGGTATCCCTGGAACAAAGCTTGAAACAAAAGCCGAAGACCAAGGCGCTTCGCGGCGCGGCGGTCCGAAGTGTGTTGCTTGAGAACTCAACAGTGTGCTAGTGAACTAAGCCAGTAGAGCTTATGTATGAAACCCCTCGTCGGGGTTTCCTTTGAGAGCAAGT
>NZ_JBSGJA010000040.1:0-53390 GCF_053605345.1 Amycolatopsis sp. NPDC003865
CACTTACCGGAGACCTCACCTATTTCGGCATCCAACACGCCCAGCACGGCCAACTCCAGCCCAACCCGCCGGAGACAACTTCGATACAGGCCCTAACCGAGTTACGCATTACTCGTCTAGGTCGTCGTCGAACCCGACCAGCACCTCCAGCTCCGCCAGCGCCTCGTCACCGACATCCACCGGCCGGAGTGTGTGCGGGAGGGAGCGGGCGGCGTCGGCGATGACGAACGCGTCCCGGGCGTCGGTTTTGGCGCGGCCGGGGTAGAGGTCGGCGATGCGGCGCATCGCCAGCCCGGGCAGTAGGCGACTTGGTGGCCGGCGGCGCGGGCGACCGCGACCGGCAACGCCCCGATCGTGGCGGGCTGGTCGACCACGACCAGCAGCGGCCCATGCTCGGCGAGCTTGTCGAACAGGGCTTTCAGCCTGGGTTCGGTGTTGGGCAGCGGCCCGTCATGCCGCCGGTTGCCGTCGGGGTCGAGACCGACCGCGTGGTGGACGTCCTTGCCGACGTCCAGGCCGAGGAACACGCTGAAGCTGCTGCTCATCCACCATGCCGTTTCGCTCGTCGGATGTGGTCACCGATCAGGCATCGAGCGCCGGCACCCACGTTACGAGGAGACCTACCAAGCCGGTGGCCGTGTCCCTATCAGCGGTCGGTCGATGCCACCAGGCCCGGTGACACCACCCCCCGGATCATGGGTTCGACTGGGGGCGCAAATCATGCCGGGCCTGGCGACCACAGCTCCTTGATCAGGAACTACGAAAACGGTAACGGGGGCGACTGGCCGGTCTCGGGCCTCGGGGCGGTCGTCACCGTCTCGCCGAACGGCGTTGACCGCAGAGATTTGTCGAGACTCGCCGCGGACTGCTGCAGCGGCGACAACGCCAACTTGACCCTGAGGTTGTTCACCAGGACATTAAGACGGTTCGGGACTGATTCGAACTCACACGGCTCGACCTGGGCAAACGCGTCTGTCGAGTCGCTGCTTCGACGGGGAATATGACGCCGGCCTGAGAAGTCTCCGTGCCCCGGTGAGATTCGAACTCACACTGGACGGGTTTTGAACGGATGTTGCGAACCGCCTCTGAGCAGGGCAGGAGTGGCGAACTGAGTCCGAGCGGGGGCGGATCGGGGGGTGAGCCGGCCGTCCGAGAGGGGCCTCGAACGTGACGCGGCGCTGCGGCTGCTCCGGCAGACTAAACCGGGGGCCAACCTCGCCCAGTACCGTCGCCGCTGAGACCGCATGAGCGGTGCTTCGATACAGTGACCTCATGGCTTCCAGGTATTTTGGGGCGTGAAAGGCCTGGTCGGAGACCTTGTCTGTCTAGCTGTGGCGAGGAATCGTAAGCTTTCTTAGCCGTCGTAACCCCTCGGGTTGGCCCTGGGATGTTGCGTTCAGGATCAAGTGCGCGACTGACATGTCGTGTAGGCGGCTCTCGTGTACACGACACCGAACGGAAGGATCGTTGTGCTTGAGCAGCCGACAGGCCCGTCAACTGTTACGCCGACTGCCTCGCTGACCCCGACACCTTCTGCGCCGGGCTCGCCATCGGTTGCGGCTTCAACCTTGACTGCCACTAGCCCTGTCGGCACTCCATCGAGTGTCAACGATCCCGCAAGGTCGAGCGCAGATGCCGCGTGGGCCAGCTTTTGGGTCGCCCTGTTTGCCTTGATTGCGACGATCGTCGCCGCCTTGGTGGCGTGGCGTGGGTACAGGAAGCAGTCTCGACAATTGGCAATACTGGAGGATGAAAAGCAAAAAGAGGTGCCTTCAAAGTTTGCTCTATGGATTCACTGGGCCGATGGCGGTTACGAAGTGCGTTACCATAACGGCTCTCATCTGCCCGTAAGCAACGTGTGGTATCGCTTTACTGTCGATGGAGAGGAAACAAAAGATAACCCGTTGGGTAATTTGGGCCCGACGACCTCACCGATTGCACTGAGTTCTGCAATTGATGCACTGACTCAGATGGTAGGCGAAGTTATTTGGAAGATGGACGAAACTGCCGCCTCTGAATCTCCTCAAAGAATCGGAATCGACCCAGAAACGCTTGAATATATTCGTCACGAGCTTTTTACGGGTGCAACGGTGTCTGCGCTATGGTTTACTGATTCTTCTGGGAAGAAATGGCTGCGTGGCGCGTCGGGTGAATTGACGGCCGAGCCGAATGTAGATGAGGCGCCGCCGGGATACGGTGCTACGCCTCTCAATGTAGAGGAAGCGCGTCGTGGTCGGGCCAATCAAGTGAGGGAATTTCAGCAAAAAAAAGAAGAGTGCAAGCAGAAAGGGCAGTCGACGCGCCTGCGGACACTGGCAGGGTGGCTGCGTCGCGGCTTCGGTCTTGCTGATCGCCTTTCGCGGTGGGGGAGAAACGGGTAGATAGGTGGGCTCACCTGCTTGCGGAAGCTGGCTCGGAGTCAGCGGGGGAGCGGGGTATCCCTGTGAGATCAGGCACGGCTTCGTCTCGCTGCTCGCGGTCGTGTTGCATGACTCGAACTTCAGCTGAATGCGTAAATTGCAAGCTGAATCTGACTTGATGGCACGGCAATTGTCCTCTTGATATCGTCATCATAGATAAATGTGGTACCATTTCCAATGCCGATAAGAAGTCCGGATCTAATCGGTTTATAGTCCGGTATTACGTTATTTTCTGCTGTGTACAGTAGTGTCGCGGCTTCCTCGGGTTTTGTCCATCGATATAGTACGACGCGAGGGATCAAGTCGGCGCGCACCGGATTGCCTGATTCATAGTCCGAATTTACGGAAACCCTGCCAGCTTGATCGCCTAAAATGTGGGCACCATAAAGAATCAGCGCAAGGGTTGCGACTCCGATTAAGAGTGACAATATTAGCTTGAAGTGGTGTATCTTCCGATCGATTTCCGTGAAGCGCCAGGAGGCTTTGGCGAGCTTCTTGCGTCGTAGGGGCTCTTTAACTCTCCATTCAATTAATTCCGTGGAGCTGCTTGAGTAAGGTAATGATATCGTCGAGTTTTGAATATTATTACGCGATGAGACAAGTGCAAATGATAATATGCCGAAGATAATGATGGTTGCCGCAATGGATCCTGTGTAGTAGAGTCGACCAAAAGCGTTCAGGGGCGTAATAGCTAATTGCTCTGGCGAAAGCCCAAAGTGTGAATAGTACGCGGTAGCGGCGAGATAAGAGGCCGATTGACCTACAATGCCAGCCAGCGTGATGGCGCCCACGATGCTGGCGACTGTGACCTTCGGAAGTTTCATCTATTTTTCGTCCTGGTTTCATTATTCTGTGTTCTGTGAGGCGCGGCGACCCGTATTCACCTTTCAAGGATCTGGCTACGGAAGCGCCATGCGCGTTCGAGAATGCATGCGCCTGGAGAAGCCATTGGCTCATGTGTCAAGAGGCGAGTGACGCTATCCTCGGTGAACGGGACCCCGTCTGAGACGGATGACGATTCGGCGGCGGTTACCAGGACGCCTTCAGCGTTGACGTCGACAGCGCCTCCGAATAGATCGTCGAACACGTCGTCGTCCATTACGACTGCCGTCAAGACCGTAGCTGTGAGTGTGAGTGTGTCCAACCCGATGCCGAGGCAATACGCCGTAACGCGATCTTTCTCGCGCGCGGCTTGCAGGTCGCGGTACAGCGACCAGTTCTCGTAGTCGAGCGGCTCACCCTGGCTGCCGTCTCGCTCCGGTTCGCCGAGGATCTCCTCGGAGTACTCCCGAACCATGCTGCGCCACAGGTCGAAGTCGTTCTCCTTGTCCCACGCCGCCACAGATGACGGCTGGAATTCGCCGGCCGGGATGAGGCCGTAGATGCCGGCGGCCGTCGCGACCTTGGCCGGGTCGCGCCAGTGCAGGAGGAACGTCGCCTTGCCGGTGTCGCGCTGACGGCGGAGCGTCAGCGTCTCGATCGCGGGCATGACCGGCCGCCGCTCCAGGTCGAACGGGTCGCCAATCAGGCCGCGCAGCGGCAGTTCCGACCAGTCCGCGCGCGGCATCTTCCGGTTCGGAGCCTGCGCGACGGCCAGCTCGTGTGCGATGGCCTCGGACAAGTCGAGCTTGTCGAAGTACGTCGCCAGGCCGAATTTCATCCGCTCGTTCGACGGCGTCAGGTCGACGTCCAGCAGCCGGTAGCTCGTGCGGTTTTCGAACAGCGACGGCGGGTCCAGGTACTTGATCGCCGACGTGTACCGCTCGAAACGCCGGCCGGGCGCACGGAGCGGCAACGCCTTGTCCGCCTCCGGTTCGGTGCCGGTCACCGTGATCGGCACCCGGTGGTCCGACCACTCAAGCTTGATGTCCTCCAAGCGCACCGGTGCCGGCGGCATCCACTCCCGCCGGGCGATCAGCGGAGCCTTGCCGATGCGCGCCTCCGGCCGGTAGAGCGACGCGGCCGCCTCGGCGAGCTCCCGCCGGCGGCCATTGAGTTCGCGCCGCATCCGTCGCCATTCCTCCTGGCTCACTGCGACCGGGTCAACCTCGTTGACCAGCGCAGATGTCGACGGGGGAGCGACGGGCTGAAGCAGCTCCTTGGACAGCCCGAGGCGCGACGGAGAGATGCTGAGCTGGTTGGCGACCCGCAGCAGCGTGTCCAGGTCTCGGACCTGCCGTTGACCGGTCTCGATCTTCGAGATGTACGACTGGTCCATGTTGAGGATCTGGGCCAGATCGGCCTGGTTGAGCCCGTTGGCCTTCCGGTACTCCTTCAGGACCTCGGCAAGCAGTCCGGTGTTCAGTTCGACCTCGGTTGTCGACCTCGGCGAGAGCCACGGCTGGTCTGCTTCCACTGGGGGCAAGTCCCTTCGTTTCGATCTTTTTCGGCTGCGATCGGGCGGACTAGACGGTGTTTGAACTGCGGTTATGCCTGGTTGTCATGCGGGAGCGGTGTTAGGACTGTCCGGCCTTGGACGGTGGTGGTGCTCACGGGCGAAGCTAGCTCCATGATCACGAACCACGGACCGAACGGCCGGACATCACGACCGCTTCTCAAGCTCCTCTACCCGCCGGCGGAGGTCGGCAACCTCGGCTCGGAGAGCGGCGACGTCGTCGGCGGGCGCGCTCTCATCCGGGAGGCTTCGGACGAACGTGCCTCGCCCGGCGGCGGACTCGAGCACGCCGGCGTGCTGCAGCTCGCGGATGGCGTTGTGGACGGTCAGCTCGGCGACGTTGTACGTCGCGGCCAACGCCTTGAGTGACGGGATCTTCTCCCCGAGCGCGAACTCGCCGGCTCGGATGCGTCGGACCAGGTCATCCCTGATCTGTGCGCCTAACGGCTGCGCTCCCTGCTGATCGATAGGCATCTCGCCAGGGTACGCAGAAAACCAACATCACCCTAATGCGCCACACGTGCGACCTTGACTTACCTAAGTGCTATAAGGTGCACTAAGGCGCAGTAAGGCACTCGATCGAAAGGTTCCCCATGAAGTCCGCGCACATCACCAACCGCGTTGTCCGTGCCGCTGTTGACGGCGTCTCCGCTGCTCACCAGCACTACCCGGACGGCCTGGACGAGTCCGCCATCGACGCGCTGATCGCCGAGATCGACCAGGAGTTGACCGCCGCGACCGCCGTGGCCGAGGCCCGCACCCGGTACGCGTTCACCGACTCGCAGCACGCCCACCGCACTCGCCGGCGCACCAGCCGCGCGGCGCTGCGGGTCCTGCCGTTCCGGCTCGACACGGCGGAGAGCGGGGAGGCCGCATGACGGTCCGACTCGTCATCTCCACATTCAGCCCCGACACGGCGGCTCATCCCGCCAAGAACGTGCACGCCGCGTCGGGTCTCGCCAACAACCACCACGCAGGTAGCTACTCGGAGAGGTCTCCCATGGTAAGCACCCTGACTCCCCGCGCGATCGAGCGTTTGGCGATCCGCCGGTACGACACCGCCGGCCGGTCGTGGGCCAAGGCCCCGGCCGTCGAACGCCGCGCCTGGCTCGCCGAAGCCGAGCCGATCATCCGCGCCGAACACGGCATGGCGCTGGACGCGGTGTGGCACGGCGGGGACTGGCAGGCACCCGGCCAATCCGACCTCTTCGACGTCCCGGAGGTGGCCTGACATGTCCACGCAGGTGCTGATGGTCCTCGGCGGTCTCGCGCTGGTCGGCGTCTTCGCCGTGTGGCGCTCCGGCCGCAAATCCGCGGTAAGGGCGCAGAAGGGCGTCCGCGAGATCACCCGCATGACCGGCAACACGATCCGCCTGGTCCTGGCCACGGCGATCATCGCGTTCGTCCAGTGGCTGGTGATCGTGAAGATCCAGGACACCACCGCCACCTGGATCGCGCTGGTCGTCCCGGCGCTGCTGGCCGCCGCGACGATCGTGCGGCTGATGGCCATCACCGAAATCGTCCACACCACCCGGGGAGGCCGTCGATGACCACCACCGCACTCACCCCGACCGACGCCCGGCACCAGCCGCCGTCCGAGGCGGACAAGCTCGCGCAGGACGCGGCCACCGCCGCGCAGGTCCGGCGGCTGGCCAACCACCCCGACGTTGTGGCGCTGCGGGTGGAGAAGGTCCGCACGCAGATCGACGCGGTGATCTGGCTCGGGATCTTCCTCGGCTTGGCGTTCACGATGGTCAACGTCCAGTCCTTCGCCGCCGCCGGCGCGGCCACCTGGTCGCTCGGCTGGCTCGCCGGGTGGCTGCTGGACCCGATGGTCTCGCTGGTGCTCGTGGCGGTCCTGCGGGCGGAGCAGGTGACCGCCCGGTACCAGGTCGACACCGGCCGGTGGGCGCACCGGACGAAGTGGTTCGCGTTCCTGGCTACCTACGTTATGAACACCTGGAAGTCCTGGACACACTTCGACGTGGCCGGGGTGGTGCTGCACTCGGTTCCGCCGGTGCTGGTGTTCCTCGCGGCGGAGACCGCGCCGGTGCTGCGGGACAAGCTCACCGAAGCCGTCATGGCCGCCGCCGGCACGGCGTTCACGGGCCAGCCCACCGCCGACGCTCCGGCCGCCGAGCCTGCTCCGGCGGAGGACAGCACGAGGGAGACGCCCGCACCGGCCACCCGGCCGCGTCGCCGTCCGGCCCGCAAGCCCGCCGCGAAGCCCGCTCGGAAGTTGCGCGGGGACTACCTGGCCGACGCCCGCGCCGCGTGGGCACCGGGCATCGAGATCACCCCGGCCTGGGTCCGCAGCGTGTGCCCGGAGATCTCGCGCGGCACCAGCAAGAACGTCGCCGACGACCTGATCGCCGAAACCACCGCCCCGGCCGCCCTGCCGGTGCCCGCCGACCAGCCCGTGACCGTCGACCAGGAGGAGGCCGCCTGATGTCCACCACCGCCGACCACACCCCCGAGTCCGTGAACGGACCCGACCCCGAAGGGCCTCTCTCCGTGAACAGCACGCCCGACCCGTCCACGAACACCCCGGCCGCCACGCCCGTGAACGCCACCAGCGGCGACGTCGTGAACACCGCCACCGACACCGCCGTCACCCGCGCCGGGAACGTCGTCCCGATCCGCCCCGACACCGTCCGCACCCCGGAGGAGATCCCGGAGCAGGACCGACCCGCCGACGACAGCACGGCGGTCCGGCTGGTCGACCCGCCGGCGACGAAGGCGACGTGGTGGGAGTCCGCCGGCCACGCCACCGCCCGGCCGCTGGTCGCGCGCTGGCTGACTTCCGCTGAAGAGTTCAAGTCTCGGGCTCGGTTCCTGGTTCGCTACGCCGCCCACACCACGGCGTTCCACGCGCTGCGGGTGCCGGTGTACGTGCCGACCGCGTTCCTGCGCTCGTTCGGCGCGACCGGCCGCCTGGTCGCCCGGCTGCGGGCGTGGGTGTACGACGCGGAGTCCCACCCGGTCCGCATGAACGCCCGTGACCGCTCCGACGCCGAGCTGTACATGAAGCTGCGCGAGATCCGCAACGAGACCGTGCGCCGCCGCATGGGACCGGTGATGTTCGCCGTGTGCGTGCTGCTGGCCATCGTCTACCTGTGCATCACTTTCGTCACGCCGTTCTGGAACTGGACCGGCCTGGTCGTCGCGATGACGCTCGTGGGCTGGTGGGGCGCACCGGCGGATAAGCCGGTCGCCGGCCGTGCCGTGGACTCGGTCAAGACGCCCAAGCTGACGTCGTCGATGATCGAGGACGCGCTCTGCTCGCTCGGTATCGGTGGGCTGAACCAGGCCTACGCCAAGGGCAAGCGCATCGAGTTCCCGAACCCGATCGCCCGCGACGGCGACGGCTGGCGCGCCGACGTCGACCTGCCCTTGGGTGTCACGGCGGGCGACATCATCGCCAAGCGCGACGAGCTGTCCTCGGCGCTGCGTCGCCAGATCGGGTGCGTGTGGCCGGAAGGGGACGCGAAGGTCCACGAAGGACGGTTGGTGCTGTGGGTCGGGGACGTCGACATGTCCAAGGCCAAGCAGAAGCCGTGGCCGCTGGCCAAGCCGGGCGCGACGGTCGACCTGTTCACCGCGCAGCCGTTCGGCACCGACCAGCGCGGCCGGTGGGTGCCCATCACGCTGATGTTCGCGTCGATGGTGATCGGCGCGGTCCCGCGCATGGGCAAGACGGTCACGCTGCGGGAACTGCTGCTGATCGCCGCCCTGGACCCGCGTGCGGTGCTCTACGCCTACGACCTCAAGGGCACCGGTGACCTTTCGCCGCTGGGGCAGTGCGCGCACGGCTACGGCGTGGGCGATGACCCCGAGGACATCGAACGCATGGTGGTGGAGATGCGGGAGCTGCGGGAGGAGATGCGCCGTCGCACCAAGGTGATCCGCAACCTGCCGGAGTCGGTGTGCCCGGACAACAAGGTCACCCCGGAGTTGGCCGCGCGTAAGGACTTGCGGCTCGCGCCGATCGTGGTTGGGGTGGACGAGTGTCAGGTGTGGTTCGAGCACCCCGAGCACGGCGAGGAGCTGGAGGAGATCTGCACCGACCTGGTCAAGCGCGGCCCCGCCTTGGGGATCACGCTGATCCTGGCCACGCAGCGCCCGGACGCGAAGTCGCTGCCCACCGGGATCTCCGCGAACGCCATCCTGCGGTTCTGCCTCAAGGTGATGGGGCAGCAGGCCAACGACATGGTTCTCGGCACGTCGCAGTACAAGTCCGGTGTCCGGGCCACGATGTTCGCCCGCTCCGACCGGGGCATCGGCTACCTCGCCGGCGAGGGCGACGACGCGCAGATCGTGCGCAGCGTCTACAAGGACGCCACCGACGCCAAGAAGATCGCCGCCGGCGCCCGGGCACGGCGGGAAGCGCTGGGCAACATCACCGGCTACGCCGCCGGTGAGGCGGTCGACGTGGAGGCCGCGCGGCTGGACCCGCTGGCCGACACCATCGCGGTGTTCGCTCGCGGCGAGGACAAGCTGTGGTCCGACGCCATCGTGACCCGGCTCGCCGAGCTGCGGCCCGGCCAGTACCGGGGCTGGACCGCGCAGAACCTCGCCACCGCGCTCAAGCCCTACGGAGTCAAGCCCAAGCAGGTGTGGAGCACCGACCCCGACACCGGCAAGGGAGCCAACCGCAACGGCTACACCCGCGACGCCCTCACCACCGCCAAGAACAACCGAGCGTAACCAGTCTCAGAGGCTAGAGGCGGTGCGCGTCCTAGACCGGACCGCCCCTAGACCTAGACCCCTCCTCTAGACACCCGCAGCAGTCGTGACCAGCGCACTAGCGCCCTAGACCCACCTCGCTCCGACCTGCGGAAACACCCGGAAAACCAGGCTAGCGCCCGCGCCACCCGGCCCTAGCCCTGGCCGAACACACCCACACACTGTCACCCCGTGTGACCGACGTGAGGACCCGCCTTGACCACGCACACCACCGCCGCCGGCCCGGCCACCCGGGTCACCATCCCCTTCGCCGAGTACCGCGCCCTCACCCTCGACGCCGCCGCCTGGCGACACCTCAACACCAGCCCGCACGTCGCCGAACTCCTCGCCGAATGGATCGAGTGGGACCGCCGCCACACGATGCGGGAGACCTCCCACGCCGTGTCGGCCGCCGCCGACTGGCGCGCCCTCGCCGCCGCGCCGACCTACGCCGAACTCGAACGCCGCCGCGCCGAAGTCACCCGGCCCGCCCTGACACCGCCCCAGATCCGCGCACAGGCCGCCGCGTCCTGGGCGCGGGTCAACGCCTGGATCGCCACCCGAGAGGCCGCCTGATGACCACCAGCACACCAAACGACAAGGGAGCAACGATGGGCACCTACGACATCGAACCGTCCACCCTGGACGGAGCTGCCTTGCTGGACTCGCTGCGGGCCGCGCTCACCCGGTACGTGGCCCTGCCCAACCCGGAGACCGCCGACGCTATTTCCCTCTGGATCGCCGCCACCCACGCGCAACCGGCGTGGGCGCACGCGCCCCGGCTGGTGATCCGCGCCCCGGAGAAGCGCTGCGGGAAATCCCGGCTACTCGACATCGTCGAGGCCACCTGCCACAACCCGTTCATCACGGTCAACAGCAGCCCGGCCGCCGTCTACCGGTCGGTCTCCGAGGACCCGCCCACCTTGCTCGTCGACGAGGCGGACACCATCTTCGGGCCGAAGGCCGACGGGAACGAGGACCTGCGCGGGCTGCTCAACGCCGGGCACCAGCGCAACCGGCCGGTCAAGCGCTACGACGCCACCAACCAGCGCGTCGAGTCCATCCCCACGTTCGCCATGGCCGCCCTCGCCGGCATCGGGGCCATGCCGGACACCATCGAGGACCGCGCCGTCATCGCCCGGATGCGCCGCCGCGCGCCCGGCGAAACCGTGGCCCCGTACCGGCACCGCCGCGACCGGCCCGCCCTGCGGGCGCTCGCCGACGACCTGCACGCGTGGCTGCGCGCCGACCTGTCCACATTCGAGACCGCCGAACCGGAGATGCCCGTGGAAGACCGCGCCGCCGACACCTGGGAACCCCTGGTCGCCGTCGCCGACCACGCCGGAGGCACCTGGGGCGACCGCTCCCGTACCGCCGTGCTCGCCCTCACCGCCGCCGCCGACGAGGACAACGACAGCAACGACCGGCAACGCCTGCTCACCGACTGCCGCACCGCGTTCGGCGACGAACTCGCCTTGCCCACCGCCGAGTTGCTGCACCGCCTGCGCGCCCTGGATGAGTCGCCGTGGCGCGAGTACGGCGCGACCGGGCTCACCGCGATGAAGCTCGGCAGTCTGCTCAAGGAGTACGGCATCCGCTCGGACACCATGCGGTTCCCCGGGGCAGGGCAGGCCAAGGGCTACCGCCGCGCCGACTTCACCGACTCATGGGAGCGCTATTGCTCCGAACCGCCGGCCAAACGCGACGGCGAAGAGGCCGCCGGGGGAGCCATCCCGCTCCGCCGAGCGCGGTCTGCCTGACACCGCCGGGCGGGGGAGCCGTACCAGCCGTACCAGCCTCATTTTCGCAGGTCAGCCCTGGTACGGCTTCCTCGGCTGGTACGGCTCAAGCCGTACCACTGTCACTGCCCTGGTACGGCTCAAGCCGTACCAGGAATCCAAGCCGTACCGCACCTGACCAGGCAAAACGAGGCTGGTACGGCTGGTACGGCTTACCCCCTCAGCACCGACAACCGACCACGACAAAACCGAGGAGAGCTCATGCGCATCGCCGCCGCCGACAGCACGACCCGAAGGGCTCACCACCGATGGCCACGCCGCGCCGACACCTCACCATCGCCGAACTCTGCGACGAACTCGCCGTAGCTCGCTCGACCTTCTATGAGTGGCGCGCCAAGAAGCGCGCGCCCCGCTGCATCAAGCTCCCGAACGGAGAGATTCGCATCCGCCGAACCGACCTCGAAACCTGGCTGGACAACTGTGAGGAGGCCGCCTGATGGACACCACGTACGACGTCAAGATCTGGAAAGTCGAGCGGCGAGCTTGGAAGTCGAAGACGAGCTACCGCGTCGTGTGGTTCGTCGCCGGCGTTCGGTTCGGCGAGACGTTCGAGACGAGCGCTCTGGCCGATAGCTTCCGCTCAGACCTGGTTGCCGCATCCCGCCGTGGCGAGGCTTTCGAGCGCACTCAGGGTCTCCCGGTCTCGAAGCTCCGGCAGGAGAACGAGATGCCGTGGTTCGACTTCGCGTGCAAGTACATCGACATGAAGTGGCCACGGGCCGCCGGGAAGTCGCGCGCCGGAAACGCTGACGCACTCGCCAGCGTGACGCCGGCACTGCTCGCGACGACCCGTGGCGCTCCGGACGGCAAGACGCTCCGGCGGGCGCTCACCGGATGGGCGTTCAACACCAAGCGCCGCGACGAGCCGAAGCCGCGCGATGTGGAGCAGGCGTTGAAGTGGCTCAAGACGAACACCGCGCCGGTGTCGAGGCTCAATGACAAGGCCGTTCTTCGGGAGGTGCTGGAAGTGTTGTCGCTCAAGCTCGACGGAAAGCAGGCCGCCGCGAAGACCGTCAACCGAAAGCGCGCTGTTCTGTTCAACGCGCTGGAGTACGCCCACGAACTGAAGCTGTTGACCGCGAATCGACTTTCCGAGGTGAAGTGGACGGCACCGAAGACGGTTCGGGCCATTGATAAGCGGGTGGTCATCAATCCGCAGCAGGCAAGGAGCCTGTTGTCCGAAGTGGAGGCACAACGGATCGAGGGACAGCCGCGCCGGTCGTCCGGGCCGATGCTCGTGGCGTTCTTCGCCGTCATGTACTACGCGGCTCTCCGGCCGGAAGAGGCGGCGATGCTGCGGAAGGCGGACTTGCAGCTCCCCGAGGAGGGTTGGGGTGAGTTGCTGTTGTCGGAGACCGCGCCGATCACCGGCGCGGCCTGGACGGACAGCGGGAACGTCGCGACCGCAGGCAGCTCAAGCAGAGGGGAAAGGGAGAAGTCCGCACGGTGCCGTCGCCACCACCGCTGACGGCGATCCTGCACACGCACCTGACCACGATCGGCACGGCGGCCGACGGGCGGCTGTTCCGGAACCTGACTGGTGGAGACCTGGCCGAATCCACGATCGGCCGGGTCTGGGACAAGGCGCGTAAGGCGGCGTTCTCGGACGACGAGTACGCCGCTCCGCTGGCAAAGCGTCCCTACGACCTCCGTCACGCCTGCGTGTCGACCTGGCTGGCCGCTGGGGTGCCCTCTACCCAGTGTGCGGAGTGGGCCGGCCACTCAGTCGCCGTCCTGCACCAGATCTACGCCAAGGTCATCGCCGGCCTGGAGTCGGCGGCCCACGACCGCATCGAGAAGGCGCTCGACTGGCAGGGCGACGAAGCTCCGAGACGCGGCAGCGCGTAGCGAGGAGAGTGTCTTAGCTGCGGACAGTTCCAGATACTTTCGAAATTTCCGGGTCGGTCCTTGGCTGGACTTTGCTGGCCAGGGACCGACCCGACGCTCGTGGAAACTGAGTATCGGGATTGAATGCAGGTGGCTCGGCATGAAAGTTACTTTGCATGGTTGGCGCGATAAGTTCTAATAAGGGCTATCGTGGCAAATGTGACTGTTGCTTGAAAAATGATAATCAGTGCCCCCATGGTGTGACTCTGATACTCAAGGGGTTTGTTCCATTTTAGCGTTGCAGGCGCGTCGAGAAGTGGGATCGATTTCGCGAATTGCCAAATGTAGAGAGAGGCAACCTGCACTGCTGGCAATTGATATGCGTCGCCGACGTTGTCGAAGGGGATATGCAGAGACATGGTTTGGTATGCAAACAGCTGCAAGGATGTACTTGTGAACGTTGCGGAGTAGAGTATCGGGCCAAACCATCGAAGGAGTGCTAGTCGGTCTATCAATGCAGTGCGCCTGGCGCGACTGAGTAGCTGAATTGAGCCGATGATCCAAGCGAAAGGCCAGACCCATATAGGGGGGACATGTTCTATAGTATGAGGGCGGGTGAAGAGCATTGCTGGGGCAGATCCGGCGAAAAATACGACAGCGAAACCCCACTTGTCAAGCATTTCGATTGCGGCGTAGACCTTGTGGGCTGTCCATTTCCCGAAGATCTGCCAGTAGGCCCTTGTCGCAAAAAACACTACTGGAATCAGTATCCAGTCACTCATTCCTCTTATTATAAGTCTCGCATCTCCTCCAAAAAGGCTGGCCGTACCTCGAAGTGCCGTGAAGATGATAATCGAAACGACTATATCTCGTAAAAATGGGAGTAGGGTAAATGGGCGATTGAAACCTAACTCCTCTGTTAGAGTAGGCTTCGAATTTTGACGCTTCTTCTTTTTGCTCATCTGAGACGACCTGTCGCGAGGTTGATAACTAAGATCGCACTCTTGAGGAGCAGCCAGCTTGTCAAGTTAGGTCTGGCAGCACCCGTTGCTTCGGCAGTCGTAGATGCCCGTCGTCGTGTTACGGGACGACGGTGAGCTAAGGCGAGTGTCCCGGGTCCGGGGAAGCAAGTGATTCGTGAAGGATCGTTCGCGGACGGTGACCGAACGTTGGCCAAGCGATTTCAGGCTGGTCGCCCGGGAGTCGTGGTCCGGCGCCAGATCCGACGTCGAGGTAGTCGTTGCCTGCGTCGGCCTCCTCGACCGCATCGAAAGGCGCTCGACTGACAGGCGACGACGGCTCGAAGCGCGGGGGCGCATAGGGGGTGGAGGGCCGTAGACGGCCGGACAGCCCCGGACACCGCCGGACCGAACGAGATCAGCCCCTGACCGGATAACGCCTGGTCAGGGGCTGATTTCTGCTGGTGGGCCACTGTGCCCCCGGTGAGATTCGAACTCACACTGGACGGGTTTTGAATCCGTTGCCTCTGCCAGTTGGGCTACGGGGGCGCGATGCGGTAACCCTACGGGATCACCCGTTCCGGCCGGTGACCGGGGCCGGGGTGTCATGCTGGCCACTTCGTGGTGAACGCCATCTCTTCTTCTGGATCGTTCCCGGTAGGCTTCAGGTTCGCGGGAAGCCGCGAGACCCACCGTCCCGCCGAGTCTTCAGGAGGACCCCGGTGACCGATCAGGCTACCGAGGCCAACGTGCCGCAGCGTCGGGTGCTCGTCGCGGAGGACGAGGCGCTCATCCGGCTTGACCTCGTCGAAATGCTGCGTGAAGAGGGCTATGAAGTGGTCGGGGAGGCCGGGGATGGCGAGCAGGCCATCTCGCTGGCCACCGATCTGAAGCCCGACCTCGTGATCCTCGACGTCAAGATGCCCAAGCTCGACGGCATCGAAGCCGCGGCGAAGATCACCGGTGACCGGATCGCCCCCGTGGTCATCCTCACCGCCTTCAGTCAGCGTGACCTCGTCGAACGCGCCCGGGATGCCGGGACCATGGCCTACCTCGTCAAGCCCTTCGCCAAGCGGGACCTCGTGCCCGCCATCGAGCTCGCCGTGAGCCGGTTCTCCGAGCTGCAGGCCCTCGAGGCCGAGGTCGCCGGGCTCACCGACCGGCTCGAGACGCGCAAGGTCATCGACCGCGCCAAGGGCCTGCTCATGAGCCGCCAGGGCCTCACCGAGCCCGATGCCTTCCGCTGGATCCAGCGCACTGCCATGGACCGCCGGACCACCATGAAGGCCGTCGCCGAGGCCGTGGTCGAGAGCATCGGGAGCTAGCCGAACCCGGCGGCCGGCGGGCAGAATCACGAAGGTGAAACTGCTCCCGGCCGTCGTCGCTCTCATGCTCCTGACCGGCTGCGAAGCCGCCCCGAGCACGCCCGCGCCCACCACCTACGAGCTGCCGCCGCGGCAGGTCCGGCCCGACGAGACCGCCCTCAAGCTGCCGCCCGCGAAGAACGGCGACACCGAGTTCGACCTCATCGGCCTCGCTGCCGGACTGCCCAGCATCACCGGGAGCCACGCCGAAATGCTCCCCAAAGGCCAGTACGTGCGCCTGCGGCTGGTGATCACCAACACCGGCACCTCGAGCGTCCTCTTCGACACGAAGCGCCAGCTCCTGGTCGACGACCGGGGCGACACCCACCCGTCGGACGAGCAGGCCATGCTGATCAAGCGCCAGCCCGCCCAGTTCGACCTCGGACACGGCGTGCGCGTCGAATTCGACCTCTACTGGGACATCCCCAAGGACCGGAAGCCGGTCGCGGTGAAAGCCTTCGGCGGGCCCACCATCACCGACATGAAGAACGCCAACGGCACCGACATCAAGCTATGAGAAAGGGGGCCCGGCGCCGAAGCGCCGGGCCCCCGAAAACAACACTCAGACGCCCAGGTCGCCACCGAGGTAGGCGGCCCGCACCTTCGGGTCGTTGAGCAGCTCCGCCCCGGGCGCGCTCTGGACCACGCGGCCCGTTTCGAGCACGTACGCCCGGTCCGACAGCTTCAGCGCCTGCTGGGCGTTCTGCTCCACCAGCAGCACCGTCGTGCCGCGCTTGTTGATCTCGCGGATGATGTCGAAGATCTGCGCGATCAGCATCGGCGCCAGGCCCATCGACGGCTCGTCGAGCAGGAGCACCTTCGGCTTCGTCATCAGCGCGCGGCCGATGGCGATCATCTGCTGCTCGCCGCCGGACATGGTGCCGCCGAACTGCGTCTTCCGCTCCGCGAGCCGGGGGAACAGCTCGTAGACCTCGTCGAGGTCGGCCTTCAGGTCGTCCTTGCGGGTGTAGGCACCCATCAGGAGGTTCTCCTGCACCGTCATGCCGGGGAACACGCCCCGGCCTTCCGGCGACTGGCCGATCCCGAGCAGCACGCGCTTGTGCCCCGGGGTCTTCGAGATGTCCTGGCCGTTGAACAGGATCCGGCCGCTGGTCAGCGGCCGCAGCCCGGAGATCGTCTTGAGCGTCGTGGTCTTGCCGGCGCCGTTGGCGCCGATGAGGGAGACGATCTCACCCTCGCCGACCTGGATGCTCATGCCCTTGAGGGCCGCGATCTTGCCGTAGTGGACGTTGATGTCCTCGACCTCAAGAAGCATCTTCGGACACCCCCAGGTACGCCTCGATCACCTTCTGGTTGTTCTGCACCTCGTGCGGCAGCCCTTCTGCGATCTTCTGCCCGAAGTCGAGCACCGCCAGCCGGTCGCTGATGTGCATGACCAGGCCCATGTCGTGCTCGATGAGCAGCACCGTGCGGCCGTCGTCCCGGATCTTGCGGATCAGCGCCTGCAGGCCGTTCTTCTCCGCCGGGTTCATGCCCGCGGCCGGCTCGTCGAGCAGCAGCAGCTTCGGGTCGGTCGCGAGCGCCCGCGCGATCTCCAGCCGGCGCTGGTCACCGTAGGAGAGGTTCTTCGCGACGTTGTGCTCCACCCGGCCGATGCCGACGAAGTCGAGCAGCTCCCTGGCCACCTCGCGGCCGTGCTTCTCCTCCTTGCGGTGCCACGGCAGGCCGAGCGTCGCGCCGATCGCACCCGTCTTGTGGTGCGCGTCGACGCCCACCATGACGTTCTCCAGCGCCGTCATGTTGTGGAACAGCCGGATGTTCTGGAACGTCCGGGCGATGCCGCGCTTGGTGACCTTGAACCGCTTCATGCCGTCGATGCGGTCGCCGTCGAAGCGGATCTGGCCCTCGGTCGGCTGGTAGACACCGGTGATCACGTTGAACACCGTCGTCTTGCCCGCGCCGTTCGGCCCGATCAGGGCGAAGATCTCGCCTTCGTTGATGCTGATGTCGACCTCGCGCAGGGCGGTCACGCCGCCGAACCGCATGGTCACGTTGTCGATTTCGAGCATGGCGTTCACTTGACGACCTCCGCCGAAGCGTCGGAATCGGGTCCGGCCACCTCGGCACCCATGGCACCCATGCCGCCGGTCCCTTCCCGTAGTTCGGCCTTGCGCTGCCGCGACGGCAGCAGGCCCTCCGGCCGCAGCGCCATCATCAGCACCAGCACGAAACCGAAGATGAGGATGCGGTACTCCGACAGGAACCGGAACCGCTCGGGCAGCCACGCGATCACGAACGCGCCGAGGATGACCCCCGGCAGGTTGCCGGAGCCGCCCAGCACGACCGCGGCCAGGATGGTCGCGGACAGGATGAACGGGAAGTTGTTCGGCTCGATGAACACGGCCTTGCTGGCGTAGATCGTGCCGGCGAAGCCACCGATCATGGCGCCGATCGCGAAGGCGAGCAACTTGAACTTGAACGTCGGCACGCCCATCAGCTCGGCCGCGTCCTCGTCCTCGCGGATCGCCGCCCACGCCCGCCCGACCCGGCTCTTGTGGAGCCGCACCGAGAAGACGATGACGAGCACGATCGCGAACAGCATCAGGTAGTAGTACGGCGCCGGGTCGAGGAAGAACTCGACCCCGAAGATCGGCTCCGGGTGCGGGACGTTCGTGATGCCGCGGGCCCCGCCGATGGCGTCGGTGTTGTTCGCGGTGATCCGGACGATCTCCCCGAACCCGAGCGTCACGATCGCGAGGTAGTCACCCCGCAGCCGCAGCGTCGGGGCGCCGAGGATGACGCCGGAGATCGACGCCAGGAAGATGCCGAGCACCACCGTCGGCCAGTACGACCACCCGTACGACGTGCCGATCGACGCCCAGGTGTAGGCGCCGATCGCGAAGAACGCGACGAAGCCGAGGTCCAGCAGGCCGGCGTGGCCGACGACGATGTTGAGGCCGACCGACAGCAGGATGTACGTGCCGACCGGGAAGATCAGCACCGTCGTCCAGTCCGAGTCCGGCGACATGAACGACCCGATCCAGGGAGCGGGCAGGATCAGCGCGAACACGATCAGGGCGAGGTAGACGCCATAACGCTGCCAGTGGGGAGCGTCCGCCCACCAGTCCCGCATCCCGTCGATGGGGTGGAACCCGCTGCGCGCGGGCTTTCCGTTGCTGGTAGCCACTTCTTCGCCCTTCATGCGCGTGCCCGCTGCAGCGATTCACCGAGGATGCCGGTGGGCCGGAACATCAGGACCAGCACCAGGACGACGAACGCGGTGACGTCCTTCCAGGCCGAGCCGAGGAAGATGGAGCTCCAGTTCTCGACCAGGCCGAGCACGATCCCGCCGAGCAGAGCGCCGCGCAGGTTGCCGATACCGCCGAGCACCGCGGCGGTGAACGCCTTGATGCCGAGCAGGAAGCCGATGCGGTAGTCGGTGTTCTCGTACTCCATGACGAACAGGGCGGCCGCGACACCGGCCATGGCCCCGCCGAGCAGGAACGTGATGCGCACGATCCGGTCGATGCTGACACCCATCAGCACGGCGGCCTCGGGGTCCTGCGCCGTGGCGCGGATACCGCGGCCGATCCGGGTGCGGCTGACCAGCTGGTCCAGCACGACCATCACGATGACCGCGCCGATGATCACGAAGACGTGGTCGGTGCGCACGACGCCGTTGCCGATCCGGAACAGCTCCTCGTGCGGGACGAACCGCGGCGCGGACTGCTGGACGCGTCCCGGCTTGTCGAAGAGCCAGGGGATGATCTTGAGGCCGAACGCCTCCTGGAGGAACAGCGAGGCACCGATCGCCGAGATGAGGGCGGCGAGGCGGGTCGCGCCCTTCTTGCGCAGCGGCCGGTAGGCGAGCTGTTCGAGCACGATCGCCGAGCCGCCGGAGACCAGTGCGGACGCGACGATCAGCAGGAGCAGGATGCCGATCATCGAGAAGATGGTGAACGGCGCGGTGGGCGCGATCGTGACGAGGATGAACAGGGACGTCATCGTCCCGATCATGAAGATTTCGGAGTGCGCGAAGTTGATGAGCCTCAGCACGCCGTAGACCATCGTGTAGCCGAGGGCGATGAGGGCGTAGATGGAGCCGGCTACCAGGCCGCCGATGGTGCTGCCCAGAAACTGGCTCTGCAGATCTTGGAACATGACGTAGTTGCCTTACCTGACGGGGCGAGGATGGTCGCCACATTGGCGGGGAGCGGGGGTGCTGTGGCCGTCCACAGCGCCCCCGCTCCCGTGAGGTGTTCCGCTAATCCGTCAGCCGTTGATCTTGGCCTCGGTCGACGCGCCGAGGTTCTTGATGACCCCGCCGACGACCTGGTAGACGTAGATCGCGTTGGTCTGCGGCTCGCCGTTCTCCTTGAACTTGACCTGCTTCGACGCGCCCTTGAAGTCTTCCGTCTTCAGGAAGTCGTTGATCTTCTCACCGGTGGTGTTGCCGGCCTTGACCGCGTTGATGATGGCGGTCGCGGCGTCGTAGCCCTCGGTGGCGTAGATCGCCGGGTCGACGTTGAACTTGGCCTTGTACTTCGCGGCGAAGTCGTTGCCGGGGGCACCCGGGTCCGGGATGTTGCACGGGCAGCCGACGACGGCGCCTTCGGCGGCCGCGGCACCCGCACCGGAGACCAGCTGCGGGTCGAGCGAGCCGTCACCAGTGGCGAAGATGGCCTTCACGCCGCCGTCGCGGAGCTGCTTGAGCAGCCGGCCGCCCTGGGCGTAGTAACCACCGAAGGTGATGACGTCCGGGTTGGCGGCCTTGACCTTCTGGACGGTCGAGGAGTAGTCCGACGCGTCCTTGGCGAACTTGTCGCGCTCGGTCGTGATGCCCTTGTCCTTGAAGGTCTTCTCGAAGGCGTCCGCCAGGCCGACGCTGTACTCCTGGTCGTCCGAGATGACGTACGCGTTCTTCGGCGACTTCGCCGTGATGAGGAAGTTCGCGATGGCCGGGCCCTGGTCGTTGTCGTTCGCGACGACGCGGTGCCAGTACTTCCAGCCGTTGTTCGCCAGGCCCGGGTTGGTCGCCGACGGCGACACGCTCGGGATCTTGCCCTGCTCGAGGACGCCGCCGACGGCCTTCGACTCACCGGAGAACGCCGGGCCGATCAGGGCCGTGATCTTGTCCGTCCCGATGGCGGTCTGCACCAGCGAGGTGGCCTGCTCCGGCTTGCCCTGGCTGTCGTAGTTCTTCAGCTCGAGCTTCACCTTGGGGTTCGTGGCGTTGTACTCGTCGATGGCGAGCTTGGCGCCGTTGTTGGGCGGGATCACGATCCCGGAGTTCTCCCCGGTCAGGTCGCCCATGAACCCGATCTTCAGCGTGCTGCCGTCACCACTGTTGCTGGACGAGCCGCCACCGGCGCAGCCCGCCAGCGCGAGCGACGTCGCCGCTGCGAGGGCGAGAACCCGTCCAAAACGCACTCCTGACACCGACTACCTCCCATGACCAACCAGCCGCCGGTAGGCGTTGCCCCCGACACAGGGGCTAGGTTAGGGCAGGAAGATATCCCTCTCGCCCATCATGTGCACAGGCGGCCTCACTACTCTGTGTCCACATCGTGACGATCGCAACCGACACGAATTGCACGAAAAGCCGAACGACGTTTCGTTACAGCCCGCCGCTGGTCACGTAGCGATACTAAGTATCCGGGCTCGTTCTGCGAATGGGTGACAGCCGTGTTTCCGCGGTATGTCATCGGCCATTTCGGCGGCCGGTGCGTGGCCGGTTTCCCGGCGATCCGCTGTTCACCCTGGCGAGGGTCCTGGCGAGCGGGCACCGCCGTAGGGATGCACCTTACGTCCGGTTCGGGCGGCCGATCGGACCAGCCCCCGGTGAAGTCTGCCCGAACGGCCACAACCACCGGTTGTCGTGGGCACCGGAACGGCTGTTGGACCCGCACCCCGCCCCGGCTGTTCGCTGGAAGCAGCCGAGAGACAGGGAGAGAAGGATGCGGGAAGCGATCGAGGGCGTCGCGGCGGGCGTGCCGTTCGTGGCGCTGGCACCGGCGGACCCGGCCGCGCCGGCGGCGCTGCTGGCGGGCTGGCACCTGATGGAGGAGCCCTCGAGCGAGCGGGCCTTCGCCGAAGCGGTGCCGATGACCGGGCTGCAGGCGTGGCGGGTGTACCTCGGCCTGCCGCTGACCGGGGCGCGGCTGCCCGAGGGCGGCCCGGCCGAGCTGTTCCGGCTCGCGAGCGAGGACGCCGTGCTCAACGTCTTCGAACCGGTCACCGGACAGGCGGCCGCGGAGTTCCCCGCGGCGCTGGCCGAGCTGCGGGACCGGCTGCCGGGCGCGGCCGGCCCGCTCGGCGTCTTCGGCGGCTCGGCGGGCTCGCTGGTGGCCCTCGAGGTCCTCACCCGCGGGGACGTCCCGGTCGAGGCCGCCGCGGTGGTCAGCCCGGTCGCGCGGCTGGCGCCGGTGATCGGCCGCAACGAGCGCCTCTTCGACGTCACGTACCCGTGGACGCCGGAATCCCGGGCCGTCGCCGACCGCTACGACTTCGTGCGCCGGGCCGGGGAGCTGACCGCGCCGCTGCTGCTGGTCGCCGGGGCGGACGACGACGTCGCCGTGCGCGAGCCCGCCGAAGCGCTGCGCGAGAAGCTGGGGACCGAGCTGGTGACGGTCGACGGGATGGCGCACGAGTTCCCGCCGGGGACCCCGGCGGCGAAGGCCGTCGACGCGGCCTTCACGGGGTGGTTCGCGCCGCGGCTGCGAGCTTGAGGTCGTCCGCCGGCAGCCACGCGTGCTCCGGGTCGTAGGCGCACCAGTCCTCTTCACGGCTGGTGCGCCCGGCCAGCGCGAGCAGCCGCCGCAGCGCCGGGCCCGCCTTCCCGCGCCGCCAGACCAGCGACCACGGGAACAGCGGGGACGGTTCGAACGGCAGCACCTTCAGGGTGAGGTCGGGCGCGAGCTCCATGTCCGCCCCGGCGAGGGTGACGCGCCGCTTGCCGTAGCGCGTCTGCTCCAGGGTGTGCCGCAGGTCGAAGCTGACGCCGGAGTCGTCGACCGGCACGCCGAACCGGGCGCACAGCTCCTCGAGGTAGGACAGCCACTCGGCCGGGCCGCGCAGGCCGGGCAGCCAGATCCCGTCGGCGCGCAGGTCGTCGAGCCGCAGCACGTCCTGCACGGCCAGCGGGTGCTCCGGGGCGAGCAGCGCGACCAGCGGTTCGAGCCGGACGACCCGGTGCTCCAGCTCGTCGGGCAGCGGCCGGCCGATCCCGCTGACCCGGCCGATGGCGACGTCGAGCTCGCCGGTCAGGAGCGGCTCGATCGCGCTCGCGAACCCGCCGCCGGCGACCCGGTCGATCCGCAAATCCGGGTCGCGCGCGGCGAGCCGGCGCAGCAGGAAGAGGGGGGAGAGCCGGTAGTCGACGACGTCCAGGCGCAGCGGCCGGTCGTCGGCGCCCATGGCGGCCACCGCCGCGTCGGCCACCCGCACCAGCTCGCGCGCGTGCGGGAGGAACCGCTCGCCGTCGGCGGTCAGCTCGACCGAGCGGTTCGTGCGCAGGAACAACGGTGCCGAAAGCGTGTCCTCGAGCTTCCGGATCCGCTTCGACAGCGCCTGCTGGGTGAGGAACAGCGCCTGGGCCGCCCGCCCGAAGTGGCGCTGCTCCGCCGTCACGACGAACGCCCGTACCTGGGCGAGGTCGAGGTCCACCCGCTCAGGCGCCCGGCGGGCGGTCCCGGACGACGCAGGTGAGCCGGGCGGTGCAGGTCCGCCTGCCCTCGTCGTCGGTCAGCACGATCTCGGCGGTGATGGTGCCGCGGCCGACGTGCAGCGGCGTCGCGACGCCGGTGACCGTGCCTTCGCGGACCGCTCGGTGGTGGGTGCAGGACAGCTCCAGCCCCATCGCCGCGCGGCCGGGGCCCGCGTTCAGGGCGGCGACCGTGGAACCCAGCGCTTCGGCGAGCACGGCGTTGGCGCCGCCGTGCAGCAGGCCGTACGGCTGGAGGTTGCCCTCGACCGGGATCGTGCCGACCACGCGTTCGGCCGTCGCCTCCAGGAGCTTCATGCCGACCTTGTCGTTCAGCTGCTGGTCGGCTGCCGCCGGGTCGATGCCCGACAGCCGCTCCACGTCGATGGGGGCGGCACGTTCCGTCACGCAAAGCTCCTGTTCCTATGCGACACGTAAGAGTGTCGGACCCTCAGCCTAGACTCGGCCCCGTGAGCCCGAGTGAGAAGACGACCGTTGCCAACGCCACAGGAACCACCGCTGTCGCCGAGCGGCCGAAGCTGCTGCTGATCGACGGCCATTCGATGGCCTACCGCGCGTTCTTCGCGCTGCCCGCGGAGAACTTCAAGACGAAGACCGGGCAGGTCACCAACGCGGTCTTCGGGTTCACCTCGATGCTCATCAACCTCCTGCGCGACGAAGCGCCGACCCACCTGGCGGTGGCGTTCGACCTCTCCCGCAAGACCTTCCGCTCGGAGACCTACGCCGACTACAAGGCGAACCGCAGCACGACGCCCGACGAGTTCCGCGGCCAGGTGGACCTGGTCAAGGAGGTCCTCGACGTGCTCGGCATCCCGTCGCTGGTCAAGGAGAACTACGAGGCCGACGACATCATCGCCACGCTCACGACGCAGGCGACGGCGGACGGCTTCGACGTCCTCATCTGTACCGGTGACCGCGACGCGCTGCAGCTGGTCACCGAGCACGTCACCGTGCTCTACCCGAAGCGCGGCGTTTCGGAGATGACCCGGTTCACGCCGGACGCCGTCGAGGAGAAGTACGGGCTCACCCCGCGGCAGTACCCGGACTTCGCCGCGCTGCGCGGCGACCCGTCGGACAACCTGCCGAGCATCCCGGGCGTCGGCGAGAAGACCGCGGCCAAGTGGATCAAGCAGTTCGGCTCGCTCGGCGACCTGATCGACCGCGTGGACGAGGTCAAGGGCAAGGTCGGCGACGCGCTGCGGGCGCACCTGTCGTCGGTCCAGCTCAACCGCCAGCTGACCGAGCTGATCCGCGACGTCGAGCTGGAGATCGCGCCGTCCGGGCTGGAGCTGCGCCCGTGGGACCGCGAGGCGGTGCACGCGCTGTTCGACGAGCTGGAGTTCCGCGTGCTGCGGGACCGGTTGTTCGCGACGCTGCAGAGCGCCGAACCGGAGGCCGACGAAGGCTTCGAGGTCTCGGGGTCCGCGCTCGCGCCCGGCGCGCTCGCGGCGTGGCTCGAGGCGCACGCCGGGGCGGGGGAGCCGGTCGCGCTGAGCTTCCGCGCGGTCGGCACGTCGGTGCGGTCCGACCTGCGGGCGGTCGCGTTCGCCGCGGCCGACGGCGAAGGCGCGTACGTCGACGTCACGGCCATGGACCAGGCCGACGACGCCGCGCTCGCCGCGTGGCTCGCCGACCCGGCGATCCGCAAGACCGGCCACGACCTCAAGGTGCCGCTGCACGCGATCCGCGCCCGCGGCTGGGCGCTCGCCGGGCTCGCCATGGACACCGCGCTGGCCGCGTACCTCGTGCGGCCCGGCCAGCGCACGTTCGAGCTGGACGACCTCGCGCTGCGCTACCTGCACCGCGAGCTGCGCTCGGAGACCGACGGCGGCGACGGGCAGCTGTCCCTGCTCGACGGCGGCGCGGAAGGCCTGGAGCAGAAGGAGATCGACGAGGAGCTGGTCAAGGCCCGCGCGATCTTCGAGCTGGCCGGCGCGCTCGAGAAGGAGCTCGAGCAGATCGGCGGCGCGCGGCTGCTCGCCGAGCTGGAGCTGCCGCTGCTGGAGGTCATCACCGAGCTGGAGATCGCCGGGGTCGCCGTCGACCTCGAGCAGCTGACCACGCTCGAAGCGCACTACCTCTCGCGCGTCACGCAGGCCGCCGAAGCGGCGTACGAGGTGATCGGCAAGCAGATCAACCTGGGTTCGCCGAAGCAGCTGCAGGTCGTGCTGTTCGACGAGCTCGGCATGCCGAAGACCAAGCGCACGAAGACCGGTTACACCACCGACGCCGAAGCGCTGCAGGGCCTGTTCGAGAAGACCGAGCACCCGTTCCTGCAGCACATGCTGGAGCACCGGGACGCGACGAAGCTGCGCACGACCGTCGAGGGCCTGATCAAGTCCGTCGCGGACGACGGCCGGATCCACACCACGCTGCTGCAGACCATCGCGGCCACCGGGCGGCTGTCGTCGACCGAGCCGAACCTGCAGAACATCCCGGTCCGCACCGAAGAAGGCCGCCGCATCCGCGACGCGTTCGTCGTCGGCGAGGGCTTCACCGAGCTGATGACCGCGGACTACAGCCAGATCGAAATGCGGATCATGGCGCACCTGTCGAAGGACGAGGGCCTGATCGAGGCGTTCAACTCCGGCGAGGACCTGCACACGTTCGTCGCGTCGCGGGCGTTCTCCATGCCGCCGGAGGAGATCACGCCGGAGCTGCGCTACCGCGTGAAGGCGATGTCGTACGGGCTGGCGTACGGGTTGTCGGCGTACGGGCTTTCGCAGCAGCTGCGGATTTCCACCGAAGACGCCAAGTCCCAGATGGAGGCGTACTTCGCCCGCTTCGGCGGCGTGCGCGACTACCTCCACTCGGTGGTCGGCGAAGCGGCGAAGTGCGGGTACACGGAGACGATCTTCGGCCGCCGCCGCTACCTGCCGGACCTCAACAGCGACAACCGCCAGCGCCGCGAGATGGCCGAGCGGATGGCGCTGAACGCCCCGATCCAGGGGAGCGCGGCGGACATCATCAAGGTGGCGATGCTGAACGTCCACCGCGCGCTCGTCGAGGCGAAGCTCAAGAGCCGGATCCTGCTGCAGGTGCACGACGAACTCGTGCTCGAGGTCGCCGAGGGCGAGCGCGAGCAGCTGGAGCAGCTCGTGCGCGACGGCATGGGGTCGGCCTACGACCTCGCGGTGCCGCTGGAGGTCTCGGTCGGCTACGGGCGGTCCTGGAACGAAGCCGCGCATTAGGTTCACGCTCCGCCACGACCCGGATCACCGGGTCGTGGCGCGGGTGTACTCGGGCGGCCGTCGTCGGGTGCCGGTCGGCGGGGCAAAGCTGTTTCCCATGGCCAGTGACTTCCAGCGACGCAAGATCTCGACCGTGTTCGGCGCGATGGACGCCGATGCCGACGGCTACCTGACCGAGTCCGACTTCCGCGCGCTCACGGCGAGATGGCTCGCCGTGCGCGGCACCGACGCCGGCACCCCCGAGGGCGGGAAGCTCGCCGCGATCATGATGGGCTGGTGGGCGACGCTGCTCGACGCGTCCGATCGCGACCGCGACGGCAAGGTGACCCTCGACGAGGTTCTCTCCGTCGTCGACGAGCTCCCGAAGATGCCGGGCGCGGTCACCGGCACGGCGGCGGCGATGTTCGAGGCGGTGGACGAAAACGGCGACGGCACGATCTCGGCGGCCGAGTACGGGCGCATGATCGAGGCGTGGAGCGGCACCGGTGTCCCGGCGGACGAAGCGTTCGCGCTGCTGGACACCGACGGCGACGGCCGGCTGTCCCACGACGAGTTCACCGGTCACTGGTACGAGTTCTGGGCCGGCGACGACCCCGCGGCGGCCGGCAGCTGGGTGTTCGGCCGCGTCTAGCAGCGGACTGTTTTTCCGACGTCTCTGACGGAAATACTCACCGGCGCACAACACCGTTCGGCGTTCCTACCAACGGAGGACTCCGTTCGGGTGAGCCATTACCGCTGGGTAGGGAGGTCGGCGCCCACCCGGGAGCGATCACGGCGTAGGGTCCGCCGAATGGGGTTCGAGCGTGAGCGACGACGCTGGCGGGTCCGGCTGCACGACGAACTCGGCCGGGTGTGCGGTGCGGGCACGGTGCTGGACGAATACCACGTCCTCACGAGCGCGCACGTCGTCGAAACCGCCGGGGGGCCGCGGTCCGCGTTGAGCGTCGACTTCGTCGGCCTGGCCGAGGCGATGCCCGGCCCGGCCACCGTCGTCGAAGGCTGCTGGGTGCCCTCCGACGGCGGCGGCCGCGGCGATCTCGCCGTGCTGCGCCTCGACCGCCCCGAGTCCCGCGTCTTCCGCGCGCCGCTGCACCGCATGCCGCTCGGCGAGCACCAGCTGGTCCGCGCCTTCGGTTTCCCGCCGGGCTCGGTCGGCCGCTGGACCCACGCCCGGCTCGGCGGCCCCGAACACCCGGGCGGCCCCGGCGGCGAGTGGGTCCGGCTGTTCCGGACGGCCGAAGCCGAACCGCTCGGCCCCGGCTTCGGCGGTACGGCGGTGATCGACGAAGCGACCGGGCACGTCGTCGGCGTCGTCGTCGGCAAGGACACCGGGACGTGGATGATCCCGGTCGAGACCATGCTCGGGCACCTGCCGCAGCTGAGCATCTGGACCTCGGGCAGCCCGGCCGTCGACGCCAGTTTCTCGCGCCCGGTCGGCGAAGCCGTCGACGTCTCCTTCGTGCAGAGCGTCGCTGACTGGTTCGCCAAGGCCGAGCCCGGCACGGTCTGGGTGGTCGACACCGGCGAAGCCGGGTCGCCGGTGGCCGCGGCGCTGCGGTTCGGGATCGTGCTCGCCGACCGCGAACGGTCGCTGGGCGTGCCCGGCCTGCCGCCGGCGCTCGGGCAGATGCCGCCGGCGGGCAGCGTCGACCTCGCCGTCGACGCGACCGGCCGGACCGCCGACGCCGTCCGCCACCGCATCGCCGACCGCCTCACCACGGGAGTCGCGGGCCGCACCCTCGTCGTCGACGCGATCGACGACTCCGCCGAACCCGACCGGCTCGTCGGCGAAGTGCTGGCGCCGCTCGCGGGCCGCGCGGCCGAGCTCGGCATCCGCCTGCTGCTCGGCTTCCGGGAGGAGTCCTCGCCCGGGGTGGCGGCGATCCGCGCGGGCACGCTCGGCGCCCGCCCGGCGCCCGACGACCTCGCGGGCCGGCTCGACGTGCTGACGCAGTCGGTGGAGGAACTGGCCGAGATCGAGGCCTACCAGCTGAGGGTGGCGACGCGGTTCACCGGCGTCGCGATGCTCCCGGCCCGCGCCCAGCGGCTGCGCGCGGCGTTGAAGCAGCTGCGGTCGGCCGAGGTCGACGGCGACGCGGAGTGGGTGGAGAAGCACATCGACGGCCACGAGCACGCGGTCGCGCCGGCGGTCGAGGACGGCCGCCGCCAGCGAGCGGTCCTCGACGGGCTGGTGGCCCGCCGCGAGGAGCTCCGGGCGCGGCTGGCCGCGGACAACGAGCTGGCCCGCGAGCACGGCCTCGACGGCGACCCGGAGCTGGAGCAGGCGTACATGCCGGCGAAGAGGTTGCTGATCGACGGCCCCTGCGAGCTGACGGCGGCCGCCACGGCGGTCGATACGTATGCGGCGGCGGTCCGGGCGCGGCTCGAAGACCGCCCCTGAGCAAGCCTCGGGCGCCGAAACTGTCGGTCCCGGCCGGTAGAGTAGAGAACGGGGGGCGCCCCGGCGGGCTTGCGTTGATAGCCGCGCTTGACTTGCCCGGCGGTCTGCCGGTGCTGGAAGCACCCACCACCCCGACGCCCGATTGTGACTACGGCCGGCGGTACCGGGTCAAGGCGGGAAAGATGCCTTGACCCGGCACCGCCGGCCGTGTTCTGGCTTCGGATCGGGGTGGGGGGAGGGGTCTGGGCGGGGTGCCGGGCGGTGCCGCCCCGAGCTTCGGCTACCGCCGCCTCAAGCTTCGGCTACCGTCGCCCCAAGCCGCGGATCAGGACCATCACCGCTTCCCGCACCTCGGCCCGCGTCCGGTGCGGCCCGAACACCTGCCAGTCCAGCGCCACCACGAGCATCGTTCCGAACAGCCCCGCGGCCGCCGTCGGGATCTCGACTCCCTCCGGCAGCCGCCCGGCCGCGTCCAGCCGGGACAGCTGCTGCTTCACGATCGAGATGATCTCCTCGCGCAGCAGGGAAAGCGTCCCGTGCCACTGGCCCGGTGTCCGCCACAGCTCGCTCACCAGGATCTGCGAAAACCCCGGGTAGGCCGCGATGAACTCCAGCGTCGTGTCGACCTGCGCCTCGATCACGTCCAGCGGGTCCGCCTCGGAAACCGCCAGGCGAAGCCGCGAAGCCAGCATGTCCACTCCGTACCGCAGGAGCCCGTCGACCAGGCCGTCCTTCGAGCCGAAGTTGTAGTACACCGTGCCCTTCGCGACGCCGGCTTCGGCCGCGATGTCGTCGACCGTCAGCCCCACCAGGCCACGGCTCTTCGAGAGCCGCAACGTGGCCTCGAAGAGCTTCTGCTTCGTCCCGCCGCTCACAGGCTCAGCTCGGGCTTGAGCGCCGACACCGTCCAAACGCGACGTTTGCGCGCGGCCAGCGTCGACACGAGGATCCCGCCTACCAGGTAGGCCAGCAGCACGCCGATGTCTCCCAGGATCTGCACGGTCGCGCCACTGTAGAACAGGTGGCGGAAGCCGTCGATCGCGTAGCCCATCGGCAGCACCACGTGCAGCGGGTAGAGCGCGTCCGGGATGGTCTGCCACGGGAACGTCCCGCCCGCGCTGACCAGCTGCAGCACCAGCAGCACCAGGCCGAGGAACTTGCCGACCGCGCCGAAGAACGCGTTGAGCGCGTGCACCACCGACGTGAACGTCAGCGACACCAGCACCGCGAACCCGATCGCGCCCAGCGGGTGCGCGATGTGGATGCCGACCAGCCACGTCACCGCGCCGAACAGGACGATCACCTGCGCGACGCCCAGCAGCGCCGAGGACAGCCAGCCGCCGACGGCGACCCGGAACGGCGCCGCGCCCCCGGTCAGCGCCCGCGTCGAGAGCGGGCGCAGCAGCAGGAACAGCACGAACGCGCCGATCCAGGTGGCCAGCGAGATGAAGAACGGCGCGAGACCGGCGCCGTACGTCCCCGCCGACGCTTCGCCGTTGGCGTTCACCGCCACCGGGTCGGCGATCGTGTTGGCCGTCGCGTTGCGTGTCGGGTCGTCCGGGTTCGGGATCTGCTGGAGGCCGGCCGCCAGCCCGTCGCGCAGCTTGACCGCGCCGTCGGCGAGCTGGTTCGTGCCGTTGACCGCCGTCTTCTCGCCGTCGCTGAGCTGGGAAGCGCCGTCGCGCAGCTGGTTCGCGCCGTCGGACGCCTGCGCGATGCCGCTCGTCAGCTGCGGCGACGCGGCGGCGAGCTTGGCCGCGCCGTCGGACACCTGCCGGGCGCCGTCGGCCAGCTTCGCGAGGTCGCCGTTGGCCTGCTGGATCTTGCTGTTCGCCTGGTCGACGGGGGAGCGCAGCTGATCGGCCCGCGCCAGGATCTCCTGCACCTGGGCATCCGGCACCCCCGCGGCGCGCAGGTCGGTCTGGAGCTGGCTGCGGTAGGAGTCGAGCTTGCCCTGGATGTCCGACGACGCCGTGGCGGCGATCGAAGCGGCGTCGGCGACCTTCTGGTCACCGGCGGCCACCTGCGACGCGCCGCTCGCCAGCTGCTGTGTCTGCGAGGGCAAGGAAGCGGTGCTGCTCTTCAGCGTGCCCAGGCCGGTCGCGAGCGTCGACGAGCCGTCCGCGAGCTTCGCGGCGCCGTCGGCCAGCTGCTGCTGACCGGACTTCAGCTGCGTCGCGCCGTCGGCGAGCTGGGACGCGCCGGTCGACGCCTCCTGGATCTTGGCGTAGATCGTGGAGAAGCCGACGAGGAACCGGTCCGCGGCCTCGCTGCCGACCTTCTCCGCGATCGTCTTGCGCACCTGCTCGGCGACCTGCTTGGCGATGGTGCCCGACAGGTAGTTGTTGGCGTCGTTGGTGGTCAGCGTGATCGTCGCCTGCTGCGGCTGGAAGTTGCCGACCGAGAGCAACGCGGCGGAGAAGCCGCTCGGGATGCCGATCGCGAAGGAGTACTTGTCGTCGCGGACGCCGTCGCGGGCCTCCTGCTCGGACACCTCGTGCCACTGGAAGGTGCCGGACTTGACCAGCTCGTCGGTCACCTCGCGGCCGACGTTGCGCTGCTGGCCGGTCGAGTCCTTCGCGCCGGTGTCGCTGGTGAAGACGGCGGCCGGCAGCTTGTCGAGGCGGCCGTAGGGGTCGTAGTTCGCGTAGAGGTAGAAGGACGCGTAGAGCAGCGGCACCAGCACGAGCGCGACCAGCGCGAGCTTCGGCATCGTGCCGGTGGAGAGGCGGCGCAGCTCGTTGCGCGCGATCCGGAAGGCGTTCATTCGGGGACTCCGTCAGTGCTCGCGGGGAGCTCTTCGGTGGGGGCGGGTTCGGGGGCGTGGTGCTGCGGCTCGGGCTGCTCGGCGGCGCCGAGACGGGCGGGCGTGAACGGCAGCGCGGACAGCGGGGTCGTGGCGGTCAGGACGACCACGGCCAACCCGCGCGCGGCCTGCTCGCGGGCGAGGTCCGTCCAGCTTTCGACGTCGCTGGTGTGCCGGTCGGGCGTGTCGAGGACGAGCAGCCGCACGCCCTTGCGTTCGGCGGCCAGTTCCGTGAGCAGCCGGGTGCGCAGGGTGGGAGCGAGGTTCTCGAACCGCGTGCCGGCGAAGGGCGCGGCGTCGTGGGCGGCGAGCCACCGGGCGACGTCCTCCTTGCCGGCCGGGCGGTGGGCCAGCGCGAGCTCCTCGCCGACGACCACGCGCAGGGCCAGCGCGTCGTCGGGTTCGCTGACCCCGGGGGCGTCGACGACCGCGACGAGCTCGGGCAGGCCGGCGTCGGTGCCTTCGGCGTGCACGGTGCCGGTGGTCGGCTTCAGCCGCCCGGCCAGCGCGAGGCCGAACGCGGTGACGCCGACACCGGGCTCGCCGTGCACGATCGCCAGGTCGCCCTCGCCGACGGTCAGCGAGGTGGGCGGTAACAAGGTGCCGTGGTGCCCGTCGAGGGACACGCGATCGGCTCGGACCTGCACGGGAACTCCAGCGTTTTGAACTGACCGGTCAGTTCAAAAGCTAGTCCTCCTCGGGGTGCGCGGCAAGATCACCGGACGCACGTCACACCCGTGGGTGACTCACCGCAGCGCCGACGCCGGGCGGATCTCCCAGCTCGTCCACAGCGGACGGTAGCCCTGGCGGTGCCAGAACACCGACGACAGCGGGTTCGTCGGGTTGTAGTAGAGGTACGTCCGGGTGGCGCCGCCCCGGTGCAGCTCGCGGTGCACGTGGGCCATCAGCGCCCGGCCGAACCCGCTGCCGCGCTCGCCGGGCGCGGTCACGACGTTGTTCACGTAGCCCCAGCGGCCCGGTGGGAGCAGCTCGGCGGCCTCGTTCCCCGGTGCCGCGTCCACCCACGCGCAGTGCGCGAGCGCGCGGGCTTCGCCGTCCTCTTCGGCCAGCCAGACGGGCGGTTCGGTCTCGGCGAGGGCCGCGCGCAGGCCGGGGCCGAGCAGTTCGGCGGTGTTGGGACGGCGGGGCGCGGCGACGAGGCCGGTGTAGTCGAAGGTCGCCTCGGCGAGCGCGACCGCGGCGGTGTAGTCGGACGGCCCGGCCCGGCGGACGGTGACGGCCGGGTCCGCTTCCGGCGGGGGAGCGGTCCGCACGCCGACCGCCGACAGGGGGACGAGACCGTGGTCCAGGAAGGCGCGGATCGCCTCGGCGTCCCGGCTGGGCCAGAGCACGACGCACGCCGAATCGTCGCCGGCCGGCTCCGCCTCCAGCCGGCCCTTGAGCGCGCGCAGCAGGAGGTCGGCGCCTTCGGTACCGGTGTCGCCGAAGTACGGGAACAGCTGCCAGGTGTCGGCGGCCGACCACAGCATCGGGACGTCGCCGGGGCCGAACCGGTGCCGCTGCAGGACCCCGGTGACCTGCGTGCCCGCCGCCGTGGCCGCGTCCAGCCGTTCGCCGTCTGCGGGCGGCGCGGCCGGCGGCAGCAGCGCGTCGAGCGCCGCGAAGCGCGCGCGGTGGGCGGCGAGCAACGGCTCGGCGATGTCCATGGGGCCCCCAGGTGTGTCGGTCAGGACCAGGCGGGTCGCCGGATCCACATTGTCCACAGTGGACGATAGTCCTGCCGGTGCCAGAACACGGGCGAGAGCGGGTTCGCCGGGTGGTAGAAGAGGAACGTACCGCGCGCGTCCGGCCGCAGCAGCTCGCGATGGGCCACCGCCATCAGCGCCCGGCCCACGCCACCGCCGCGCGCCTCGGGCGCGACCGACAGCGTGTCGACGTACCCCCAGCGACCCGGGAGCAGCCGCCCGTGGAGGCTGTCGCCGGGTGCCGGCGAGGCCAGCGCGCACGCGGCCATGCCGACCGGCACGCCGTCGTCCTCGGCGAGCCAGACCAGCCCGCTGAAGCGCAGCGAGCGGACGACCTCCGCGCGCAGCAGGGCCCGCGCGCCGGGCCGGTCCCGCGCCGTGCCGACCAGCGACGTGTAGCGCCACTCCGCCAGGCGCAGCTCGGTGAGGGCCTCGACGTCGCCCTCGTCCGCGCGGCGGACGGTCACCCGCGGCTTCCCGGGGAGCCGGGTGGTGACCGGCGGTCCGGGTTTGCGCACCGCCAGCTGCGTCATCGGCGCGAAGCCGTGGGCCAGCAGGACGGCGGATGCTTCCGCGTCGCGGCTCGGCCAGGCCACCGAGCAGCCCGAATCCGGCTCCGGGCGCGTCCCCCGCAGCCGGTCGCGCCAGGCGCCGAGCAGCGCCGCGAGACCCGCCGCGCCGCTGTCGCCCGGCACCGCGGTCAGGTCCCGGATCTCCAGCGGCCCCCACAGCGCGGGCCACGACCCCGGCGCGTGCACGACGTGCGTCAGCAGGCCGCCCGCGCGGTGGCCCCCGGCGGCCACCACCAGCGGCTCGCTCGCCGCGGGCGGGGGCGCGATCGGCGGGAGGAGCGGGTCGAGCGCGGCGAACCGCGCGTTCTGCTGGGCTTCGAGGGGGTTCACGAGCGGTGCGTGCGGAAGATCGCGGTGCCCGGGAAGAGCCGGCCGCGCAGCGGGCTCCACTGGCCCCAGACCTGCGTGTGCCCCGCCGGCCACTCGGGCTCGACCAGGTCGGTCAGGGTGAACCCGGCCGCCGCCAGCGCGCGCACGTAGTCGCCGAGGGTGTGGTGGTACTCGACGTAGGTGGCGGTGCCTTCGTCGTCGACCTCGACGTACGGCGTGCGGTCGAAGTACGGCTGGGTGACCGTGAGCCCCTGCGGGCCCGGGTCGTCCGGGAAGATCCACCGCATCGGGTGAGTCACCGAGAACACCCACGGCGCGCCCGGCCGCAGCACCCGGTGCACTTCGGCGAAGACGTTGTCCACCGAGGCCACGAACGGGATCGCGCCGAACGCCGAGCAGGCGGCGTCGAAGCTGCCGGACGCCAGCGGGAGGTACTCGGCGTTGGCCTGCACCAGCGGGACGTCGAGGCCGGTGCGCGCGTTGCCGTCGCGGGCGTGGCGCAGCATGCCGGCGGACAGGTCGGTCGCCACGGCGTGGGCGCCCTCGGCGGTCAGCCAGCGCGCGCAGGCGGCCTGCCCGCACCCGACCTCCAGCACGCGCTTCCCGCGGACGTCGCCGAGCAGCCGCGCGTCCGCCTCCCGCACGCCCTCCGGGCACCAGACGAAGTCCGCGTCGCCGAGGAACCCGCCGTGCTCGGCCTGGTAGTCGTCGGCGTCGGCGTCCCACCAGGCGAGGTTCGCGGCGGCCGCTTCGGCGCCCCCGACCTTGCGGTAGGCGACGGCCGCCGTGCCCAGCCGGTGCTCGGCCGCGTCGTGGCGCCCCGGCGCGGGCGGCTCCTCCGGTGGCATGATGGTGGTCTCCGGTCCGCTGCGTGTTTGCTTCCGCGAGGACCTTAGCGATCGAGGGGGACCCTGATTGTGCCCCCTAGCGGCCGCCGCGTACGATAAGTGTTAGCGCAGTGGGTTCGCGCTGCCTTCCGCTCAGCTTCTGGTTGGGACTCGGGTCGCGCACCGTATGCGGGGTCATGCCGCGGTCGTTCACTGGTGGACGTTTGCTCGCAGGGTCGTCGTATGCCGCCCATCGCGTCGACAACTGCCAACCCTCGATTCCCATCCACCGGAGCAACCCGCCTAATGACCACCGACACCGCCACCGCCCCGACCGCCCCCACCGGGCCCCAGCAGGTCGCCATCAACGACATCGGGTCGGAGGAAGACTTCCTCGCGGCGATCGACAAGACGATCAAGTACTTCAACGATGGCGACATCGTCGAAGGCACGATCGTCAAGGTCGACCGCGACGAGGTCCTGCTCGACATCGGCTACAAGACCGAGGGTGTCATCCCCTCGCGTGAGCTCTCCATCAAGCACGATGTCGACCCGGCTGAGGTTGTCACCGTCGGCGATGAGGTCGAAGCCCTCGTTCTCCAGAAGGAGGACAAGGAAGGCCGTCTGATCCTGTCCAAGAAGCGCGCGCAGTACGAGCGCGCCTGGGGCACGATCGAGGAGCTCAAGGAGAAGGACGAGCCCGTCAAGGGCACCGTCATCGAGGTCGTCAAGGGCGGCCTCATCCTGGACATCGGCCTGCGCGGCTTCCTCCCCGCGTCCCTGGTCGAGATGCGCCGCGTCCGCGACCTGCAGCCGTACGTCGGCCGCGAGCTCGAGGCGAAGATCATCGAGCTGGACAAGAACCGCAACAACGTGGTCCTGTCCCGCCGCGCCTACCTCGAGCAGACCCAGTCCGAGGTGCGCAGCGAGTTCCTCAACGCGCTCGCCAAGGGCCAGGTCCGCAAGGGCGTCGTGTCGTCCATCGTCAACTTCGGTGCCTTCGTGGACCTGGGTGGCGTCGACGGCCTGGTGCACGTCTCCGAGCTGTCCTGGAAGCACATCGACCACCCGTCCGAGGTCGTCGAGGTCGGCCAGGAGGTCACGGTCGAGGTCCTGGACGTCGACATGGACCGCGAGCGCGTCTCGCTGTCGCTGAAGGCGACCCAGGAAGACCCGTGGCGCCAGTTCGCCCGCACCCACGCGATCGGCCAGATCGTGCCGGGCAAGGTCACCAAGCTGGTTCCGTTCGGTGCGTTCGTGCGCGTCGAAGAGGGCATCGAGGGCCTGGTCCACATCTCCGAGCTGGCCGAGCGCCACGTGGAGATCCCGGAGCAGGTCGTCCAGGTCAACGGCGACGTCATGGTCAAGGTCATCGACATCGACCTCGAGCGCCGTCGCATCTCGCTGTCGCTGAAGCAGGCGAACGAGGGTGTCACGCCGGACACCGAGTTCGACCCGACCCAGTACGGCATGGCCGCCGAGTACGACGCCGAGGGCAACTACATCTACCCCGAAGGCTTCGACCCGGACACCCAGGAGTGGCAGGAAGGCTTCGACAAGCAGCGTGAGGAGTGGGAGCGCCAGTACGCCGAGGCGCACACTCGTTACGAGGCCCACATGAAGCAGGTCCAGAAGGCCGTCGAGGCCGACGCGGAGGCCGCGGCCGACGCGGCGACCGGCGTCGAGGGCGGCTCGGAGAGCTACACCTCGGGCTCGACCTCGACCGACACGAAGAGCAGCGGCGGCACCCTCGCCTCCGACGAGCAGCTCGCGGCGCTCCGCGAGAAGCTCTCCGGCGGTGCGTGAGCTGTACCGGCTCTGAGTAGCTGACGGCGAACCCCCGGTCCACTTCGGACCGGGGGTTCGTTCGTGTCCGGGGTCAGCGGTTGCGCAGGCCCAGGCCGGTCATCATGGCCGTGACCCCGCGGCGGTACATCTCTTCGTTCGCCTCGTCGGTCGGCGGGATGAACCAGTCCGGCAACGGCGTCCGCGAGGCCAGCATCAGCTCCGCCCCCACCAGGCCGTGCATCGCCGTCCACAGCTGGTACGCGGCCGCGCGGGCGTCCGCGCCCGGTGGGCACACCCGCTCGACCCGGGCGGTGAACAACGCGAACGTCGTCCGCAGGACCGCCGACCGCAGCGCCGGGTCCGGGTCGAAGCCCGGCACCGGGCGCTCGAACATCAGCGCGTAGCGGACGGGGCTTTCCCGGGCGAAGAGCCGGTATTCGAGCGCCAGGTGCAGCAGGTCCGCGACACCGTCCGGACTCGACGGCGGCAGCCCCTCCAGCAGCTCCCGCAACGAGTCGAACGTGCGCTCGTACAGCGCGTCGAGCAGGCCGGCGCGGCCGCCGAAGCGGGCGTACACCGAGAGGGTCGACGCGCCGGCGGCTTCGGCCACCCCGCGCACCGACAGCCCCGAGACGCCGCGGTCGAACAGCACCGACAGCGCCGCGTCCAGGAAGCGTTCGCGGTTGCCCTGCTCGGCGGGGCGCATCGACAGGTGCCTGGTGGCCACGGCGCACCCCCTTCGCGCACGACGACGTCCGGGTGACCCACCCGCAGCAGAAGATACGATATCCGGCGCGTCTTGGGAATGCGGCGGATGTCCGGATCCGCGGGGCTCCCGACGTGCCGGCTCCGGTTCGTGCCAGGCTTCACGCGCAACCGAGGAACCACCCTGGGAGGACTGACCGTATGGAACACCCCGAGCCCGGCACGGTGGTCGTCACCGCGAGCGGCGACGGCACCTACACGCAGCAGGTGACGACGGCGACGCACGCGCTGCTCGTCGACGAGCCGGTCGCGGTCGGGGGCGCGGACGCCGGGCCGAACCCGTACGAGCTGCTGCTGGCCTCGCTGGGTTCGTGCACGGCGATCACGCTGCGGATGTACGCGAACCGCAAGGGCTTCCCGCTGACCCGCGCGACGATCCGCCTCCGCCACGACCGCATCCACGCGGAGGACTGCGCGAAGTGCGAGACCGAGCGCGGCATGCTGAGCCGGATCACGCGTGAGATCACCCTCGAGGGCGAGCTGGACGACGACCAGCGCGCGAAGCTGATGGCGATCGCGGACAAGTGCCCGGTGCACCGGACGTTGTCGTCGGAGATCGCGATCGAGACCCGCGAGGTCGCCGGCTGAGCGCCGGCCGGTGGGCCGGTCCGCGACACACGAGCGACGCAAACGTTCGCGGCCGGGCTCGCCGGCTTGAAGCCGGCTCGGCCGCCCAGGCAGCACGCCGGCCGGCGCGGGCGGGTACGGCCGGGGCCAGGTCGGCCGGCACCTCGAACGTGCCGTCCGGCAGGCGCAGGCCCAGCCGGGTTGCGGCGGGCGGCTACGCCGCTCGGGCCGTCGCCGGCCGGATCGTCGCCGTGCCCACCGCCGGGACCCAGATGCGTTCCAGTGCCGCCGCGCGGGCCTTGCGGCGCAACCCCGCGAAGCTGTGCTTGGCCGGGACCAGCAGGGTGCTCAGCCACGTCCGGCGGTAGTCCGCCAGTGCCTCGGCCACGGATCGGTGGACAACGCAGTGCACCAGTCCCGGCGTGCCGAGCCGGTGCCTCCCGGCGTGCTTGCTGTCCGCCATCGTTCCTCCGTGTGGGCGACCTGTCGCGCGCACGGTACGCAATCACGCCGGTGGACGTGGGTAAGCAACACGGCGTGTCCGGATATCGGTTGAGTCACGCGTCACGTTCGCCTTGCGGCTCGCCCGTTCGTGTGTCTCAGGCCGGGCCGGCTACGCCGCCGCAGGTCACCGTCGCGAACGGGACCCACGTCCGCTCCACCGCGTACAGCGTCGCGGCCGGGGTGTACCGGAACCAGGCCTGCACCCGGTACACGCCGGACACGCACGGGGGCGGCGGCGCGGGCGACGCCGTCGCCAGGCCGGGTACCGCCACCGCCAGCCCTGCCGCGCACAGCACGGTGACCACCGGCCCGCCGAACCTCGTCATCCTCATGGCTCCCCCTCCATGTGGCGGGCCAGGCGAACCCGCTGACACCGGCATCGGAAATCGATTACTCGCGTTACGGTCCCGTCCGCGCCGTCACACGAATGGGCGCACGGGCGCCCGGTCCGACGGGGCTGGCTAGGGTGATCGGCATGTTGCGTGTGGGGTTGACGGGTGGAATCGGGGCAGGCAAGTCGACGGTGGCGAACCGGCTCGCCGAGCACGGCGCCGTGCTGATCGACTCCGACCGGATCGCCCGCGAGGTGGTCGCGCCGGGCACCGAGGGGCTCGCCCGGCTCGCCGAGGAGTTCGGCGAGGAGATCCTGGCCGCCGACGGCTCGCTCGACCGGCCCGCCCTCGCCGCCAAGGCGTTCGCCGACGACGAGTCGCGCCGCCGGCTGAACGCGATCGTGCACCCGCTGGTCGGCGCCCGCACCGGCGAGCTGATGGCCGCCGCCGCGCCGGACGCCGTCATCGTCCACGACATCCCGCTCCTGGTCGAAAACGGCCTCGCGACGGCGTACCACCTGGTCGTGGTCGTCGACGCGCCCGTCGAGGTGCGGGTCCGGCGGCTGGTGTCGGCCCGCGGGATGGCCGAGGACGACGCGCGGGCGCGGATCCGGGCGCAGGCGAGCGACGAGCAGCGCCGCGCCGTCGCCGATGTCTGGCTGGACAACGGCGGTCCCGAAGACGCCGTGCTCCTCGACGTCGACGCGCTGTGGGCCGACCGGCTGGTGCCGTTCGAGGCGAACGTCCGGCTGCGCAAGCCCCGCCCGCCGGTCTCCCCGAAGATCGCCGAGTACGACCTCACCTGGCCCGCGCAGGCCGAGCGGGTGCTCGCCCGGGTCCGCGCCGCGGCGGGCGAGCTCGCTCTCCGCGCCGACCACATCGGCTCGACCGCCGTGCCCGGCCTGCCCGCCAAGGACGTCCTCGACCTCCAGCTCACCGTGTCCACTTTGGACGACGCGGACACCCTGCGGGAACTCCTGTCCGACGCGGGGTTCCCGCGGCTGGAGGGCGACTGGGTCGACGACGCCCAGGACGGCACCGGGACCTGGCCGAAGCGCCTGCACGTCGGCGCCGACCCGAAGCGCGCGGTGAACCTGCACGTCCGGTCCGAGGAGACGCCGGCGTGGCGGCTCGCGCTGCTCTTCCGCGACTACCTGCGCGCGAACCCCGGCGAGCGCGACGACTACCGCGACGTGAAGCTCCGGCTGGCCGACGCGCACGCCGAGGACGGCAACGTCGCCGCCTACGCGGACGAGAAGCAGGAGTTCGTCAACGGCGTGTTCGCCCGCGCGGAAAAGTGGGCCGCGACCACCGGCTGGACGCCCTAGGAGCCCAGCAGCCCGCGTTCGAAGGCGACCGCCACGGCGGCCGCGCGGTCGTTGACGCCGAGCTTCGCGTAGACGTGGATCAGGTGCGTCTTGACCGTCGCCTCGCTGATGAACAGCTTCTTCGCCGCCTCCTTGTTCGTCGAGCCGCGGGCCACCAGGGTGAGCACCTCGAGTTCGCGCTGGGAGAGCGGTTCCCGCGCCGGCTCGCGCATCCGGCCCAGCAGCCGGCTCGCGACGGCGGGGGAGAGCACCGCCTCGCCGCGGGCGGCGGCCTCGACCGCGCGGAACAGGTCCTCGCGAGGGGCGTCCTTGAGCAGGTAGCCCGTCGCGCCCGCCTCGACCGCGGGCAGGACGTCGGAGTCCGTGTCGTACGTCGTGAGCACCAGGACCCGCGCCGGGTTGCCCAGCCGGGCCAGCTCGGTGATCGCCGCGACGCCGTCGGTGCCCGGCATCCGCAGGTCCATCAGCACGACGTCGGGGCGCAGCCGCTCGGCCAGCGCGACGGCTTCGGCGCCGTTGGCGGCCTCGCCGACGACCTCGAAGCCGCGGCCGGTGAAGATGCCGCGCAGGCCGTCGCGCACGACCGGGTGGTCGTCGGCGATGAGCACGGTGATCGTCATGCGGAAGCCTCCGGCGGGGCGGGGACGGCGGGCAGGACGGCCGAAATCGCGGTACCGCCGCCGGGTTCGGACTCGACGTGCAGCGTACCGGCGAGCCGCTGGACGCGGCGGCGCATGCCGGGCAGCCCGAACCCGGGGCCGGGTCCGGGCACGAACCCCGCGCCGTCGTCGCGGACGTCCAGGGTCACTTCGTCGTCCATGTAGGACACGGTGAGGCCCACCCGGCCGGCCGCGGCATGCTTGTCCACATTGGACAGGGCTTCCTGGGTGACGCGCAGGACGGTCGACTCGATCTCCGGGTGCAGCGGCCGCGGGACGCCGGTGGTGGTGACCTCGGCGGGCACGCCGGTCCGCGCGCTCCACCGCGCCGCGACCCCGGCGAGCGCCTCGGGCAGCGTCGCGGACTCCAGGTGCTCGGGGTGCAGCGCGTGCACCGAACGCCGGGCGGCGGTGAGGTTTTCCCGCGCCAGCGCGGTCGCGGAGTCCAGGTGCCGCTGCCACTCCGCCGGCTCGTCCTTGGCCAGCGCGGCGGCCTCGAGCTGCGTGATGATGCCGGTGAAGCCCTGCGCCAGGGTGTCGTGGATCTCCTGCGCCAGCCGCTGCCGCTCGTCGAGCACCCCGGCTTCGCGCGCCTGGCTGAGCAGCTGCCGTTGCAGGCCTTCGTTTTCCGCCTGGGCCGCGGCCAGTTCGTCGAGCATGCGCCGGCGTTCCTCGTTCTGCCGCGCGACCGCCGCCGACAGCAGCCCGCCGCCCCCGATGGCCGCGGTCTGCACGATGATGATCGTGATCCAGACGCCCGGCCGTGCTTCCAAGGCGTGCACGGGACCGCCGTTGCCGACGGTGTTGATGAGCAGCGACGTCATCGCCAGCGCGGTGAAGGCGAGCCACGTCGGCCGCAGCCGCATGGCGGACAGGAACGCGTAGATCATGAAGATGACGTAGGAGATGTCACGGGCTTCGAGGGCGCTGCCCAGCCCGAGGATGCCGAGGAACGTGAGCAGGGCGAAGGCGGGCCGCTCACGCAACCGCGCCGGCGGGAACATCACCGTGCCGAGCACCCAGAGCGCGGTGCCGGCGATCAGGGCACCGGTGACCGTCCACCACCGGCCGTCGTGGCCGCCGACGCCGACGCTGACGCCGGACGCGACGACCAGGAGCACACCGGGCAGGAATCGTTCGACGCGGTACAGCCACGGCTGCCAGCCGGCCGCGGTCCGCGCCGACTCCGGGGGCCACATCGGCCGGTCCCAGTCGACCCCGAGGCTCACGCTCTCATGTCCTTCAGCCGCGGCCAGATCTCGGCCCAGCCCGCGGTCCGGCCGGTGAGCTGCCAGACGGGCATGTGCTCGCTCGCGTTGCGGACGCCGAGCCGGTTGCCGACCTGCCCGGCGATGTGCGCGGAGCCGAAGTACTTGGCGAGCTTCGACGGGTCGTAGCCGACGAAGAGCACCGTGTCCGCGTTGTCGGCCGGGCGGCCGAAGTACCAGAAACCGCGGCTCGGGCTGTACGCCTCGGGCAGGCCGCGCTCGGGGCCGTACCGGCCGAGCGCGCCCGCCTGCCAGTAGCCGCCGGTCACCACGGCCGTGCCCGGCGGCGCCGTCCGGTACAGCTTCGCGACGTCGTCGGCGAGGTCCGGCCAGCCGATCTCCTCGGCCGCGTACGCCGGCCGCGGCGCGGCCGGGTGCTCGACCAGCCAGTGCGCCGGCCAGACCGGCAACGTGAACGGCAGGCTGAACAGGGCCGACAGCACGAACACCGGCCAGGTCGGCACCCACCGCCACCAGCGGGCGGGTTCGAGGGCTTCGAAGTGCACGGCGGCCGCGGCCCACAGCACGCCGAACATCCCGGCCGCGTAGTAGTACCGCCCGTTGGCGACCAGGAAGACCGCGACGACGCCCAGCGCCGTCCAGCCGAGGAACCGGTACGGCCGCAGCCGCCTGCTCCCGAGCAGCACGGCGACGCCGTAGAGGACACCGAGCGCGCCGATCACCCAGCCGGCCCCGGCCAGCAGCTGCGGGACGAAGCTCCCGCGCCCGCCCGCCGCGTCGACCTCGGCGCCGACCGCGTCGCCCATCCCGAGCTGCGGCCAGCCGTTCGCCCGCTGCCACAGCAGTGTCGGCACCAGCGAGCCGGCGGCGATCAGCGCGCCCAGCCACAGTTTCGGCCGCCGCAGCAGCTCCCGCGGGCCGGACGCGAGCACCGCGAGCCCGGCCACCACCCAGAACGCGCCGATGAGCAGCTTGCCGTTGAGCGCCACTGCCGTCACGACGCCGAGCCACACCAGCAGGTTGTCGTCGCGCGTGCGGACCCAGCGGACCAGCAGCCACAGCACGAGCGTCCACAGCAGCGGGTCGATCGTCGACGTCGCCAGGTAGTGGCCGCTGCCGACGAACTGCCCGCAGATCGCGTACGCCGCCGCGGCGCGCGCCTGCGCCTTGCGCCGCCCGCCCAGCTCGCGCGCGATCAGCGCGGTGACGACGACCCCGGCCGCGGTCGCGGCGATCGCCGGCAGCCGGAAGACGACGAGCGAGCCGGGGGCGAGGCTGTTCATCGCCCACGCGAGGAAGGGAACGAGCGGCGGCTGGTCGGCATAGCCCCAGGCCAGGTGCTTCCCGGCGGCGAGGAAGTACAGCTCGTCGCCGAAGTAGCCGTAGCGGCCCGCCGTCAGCAGCAACGCGGTGGCCGTGCCCAGCGCGAGCAGCGCGACCGGCAGCCGGGCGAAGGGGGCGAGGTCGGCTTTCGCCTGGTCGGGTGCCGTGGCTACGGCGTCCATCGTGCTCCTGTCCGTGGTCGGCGCCGGTCCTTCCCGCACCCTACGTGGGCCCGCGCGGAGTGACCGAGCGGATGGTGACGCCGCGCTCACGTGTGCGTGTTCACCAGCTTCGGCCACAGCTGGGACCACGGTTCGGCCCGGCCGGTCGCCAGCCACAGCGGCACGCCGTCGAAGTAGCTCGGCTTCGCCGCGCCGGTGTCCACCTTCCCGAGCGGCCGCAGGTCGGCGAAGTGCCCGAGCAGCGGCTTCGGATCCTTGCCGACGAACAGCACGCCGGTCGTGCTTTCCGGCGGGACGACCAGGGTCGCGTAGCCGCGGTTCCCGCTGGCCGGCTCGGGGAGGCCGAGGTCGCGGCCGTAGCGGTCGAGCGCGCTCGCTTCCCAGTACGTCTCGGTCACCACCGCGGTCCGGTCCCGGTCCGGCAGCCGCGCGAACGCGCCTGCCACCGAGCGGGCGCCCTCCGGCCAGCCGATCTCGGCGAAGGCGAACAGCGGGCTCGGCAGGGACGGGTGCTCGGTCAGCCACGCCCGCGGCCAGACCGGCAGCGCGCCGGGCAGGACGAGGACCACGGCCAGCGCGTAGCACGGCCAGGTCGCGACCCACCGCCACCAGCGCGCCGGTTCCCGGCGTTCGAGCGCGACGGCGGCCACCGCCCAGCAGACCGGGTACATCCCGGCGACGTAGTAGAACCGCCCGTTCACCGCGATGAACACCAGGGTCAGCAGCACGGTCGTCCAGCCGAGGAAACGGAGTTCGCGGCTGCGCAGGAGCCGCCACAGGCCGTAGCCCAGCAGGACCGCGCCGACCGGCAGCCCGGCGACGAGCACCGCCGTCGGCAGGAACGTCAGCCGCCCGCCCCACGTGCTGCCGACCTCCGCCGAGATCGCCGCGCCCATGCCCAGCTGCGGCCAGCCGTTCGCGGCCTGCCAGAGCAGCGTCGGCACCAGCGCCACCACGGCGAACGCCGCGCCGAGCCACAACGCCGGGCGGCGCAGCAGGTCCCGTGGCCCGCAGGCGAGGATCGCGACTCCGGCCGCGAGCCAGAAACCGCCGATGAGGAACTTCGTGTAGAGCGCGACCGCCGTCACCACCCCGGCCCAGACGAGGAGGCCGTCGGCGCGGGTGCGCAGCCAGCGGACCAGCAGCCACAGCACCAGCGTCCAGAGGAACGGGTCCACAGTGGACGTCGCCAGGTAGTGGCCGCCCGCCAGGAACTCCGTCGAGACGGCGGAAGTGGCGGCCGCGATCGTCTGGGCCTTCGCGCCGCCGCCCAGCTCGCGGGCGATCAGCGCGGTGAGCACGGCCCCGGCGACCACGGCCAGCATCGCCGGGATCCGCAGCACGAACGGCGAGCGGCCGAGCGCGTCCATCGTCCTGGCCAGCAGGGGAAGCAACGGCGGCTGGTCGACGTAACCCCAGGCGAGGTGCCGTCCGGCGGCGAGGAAGTACAGCTCGTCGCCGAAGTAGCCGTAGCGGTTCGCGGTCAGCAGCAACGGGATCGCCATCAGCACCGTCACGATCGCCACCGGTTTGACGGCGACGGGCCGCAGGACGGCCGGTGCGGGCGCGGTCGTCACTCCCATCGGAACACCCGCGCCGCGATCGCCGTGCAGCCGACGGCGAAGACGGCCATCGCCCCGAGCTGCAGCAGTTCGGGAGCGTCTCCGGCCCAGGTGGCGCGCAGCGCGTTGAGCGTCGACCCGAGCGGCAGGACGTCGGCGACGTGCTGGAGGAAGCCCGGCAGCCGCTCCTTCGGCACCCAGACCCCGCCGAGGGCCAGCATCGGGAAGAACACCGCGCTGCCGATGCCACTGGCCGCCCGCCCAGTCGGCGCCAGCGCGGCGACGAGCAGGCCGACCGAGAAGAGGGCGAGCGCGCCGAGCACGATCGAAACCAGGAACCCGCCCGGGTTGCCCGGCAGGGGGATGCCGAGCGCGAGCCCGCCGACCCCGGCGATGAGCAGGACCACGACGACGGCGGCGGCCAGGTTGACCAGCAGCTGCGCGGCGAGCAGCAGGCTCGGGCGCACCGGGCTCGCGGAAAGCCGTTTCAGCAGGCCCTTTTCGCGGTAGGTGCCCATGACGTTCGGGAAGTGCGTCAGCGCCAGCATGGCCAGCAGGATCGTGACGGCCATCGGCGCGATCACCGTGGCCAGCGCGCTGTGCCCGCCGTACTTGGGGTCCGGCTCGTTCGCGCCGGGCATCAGGCCGAACACCAGCAGCAGCGCGAGCGGGATGCCGACGACGATCGCCGGCGCGCCCGGGTCGCGCAGGAACACCTTGGCTTCGGCGGCGGTCAGTTTGGTCAGGACGGACATGGTTCCCCCTTTCACTCCGGCCGGTGGCCGGTGAGCGCCACGAAGGCGTCGTCGAGGCCGGCCTGCTCGACGCGCAGGTCGACGGCGAGCACGCCGAGCCGCGCGAGCTGCGACGTCACCGCGTGGAGCACGTTCCCGCCGCCGCGGACGACGAGGCGGTCCCCGCGCCGTTCGACCGCGCGGACCTCGGGCAGCGCTTCGAGCACCCCGGGGTCCAGCGGGGCCGACGGCCGGAACCGCACGACCTGCTCGTCGGTGACCCGGGCGACCAGCCCGGCGGGCGAGTCGACGGCCACGACCCGGCCGGCGTCGATCACCGCGATCCGGTCGCAGAGCCGCTCGGCCTCCGCCATGAAGTGCGTGACCAGCAGGATCGTCACGCCCCGGTCGCGCACGGCCTCGATCAGGTCCCACGTGTCGCGGCGCGCCTGGGGGTCGAGGCCGGTGGTGAGCTCGTCGAGCACCGCCACCTCCGGGCTCCCGACCAGCGCGAGCGCGATGGACAGCCGTTGCTGCTGCCCGCCCGAGAGCTTCTTGTAGGCGGTGTTCCGGTGCTCGGTCAGGCCGAGCGTGGCGAGCAGCTCGTCCGGATCCGCGGGCGTCCGGTAGAAGGCGGCGTAGAGGTCGAGCAGCTCGCCGGCCCGCAGCTTGTCCTGCAGCCGGCCCTCCTGCAGCTGGACGCCGACGCGCTGGCGCAGTTCGGCCCGGTCGCGGCGCGGGTCGAGGCCCAGCACCGAAAGCTCGCCGCCGTCGGGCGTGCGCAGGCCCTCCAGGCACTCGACGGTCGTGGTCTTGCCCGCGCCGTTCGGGCCGAGGATCCCGAAGATCTCGCCGCGTTCGACGGTGAACGAGACGTCGTCGACCGCGACTTTGTCCCCGTACCGCTTGTGGAGGTGCTCGACCTCGATGACCGGCATACCGCCGTCCCCCTTCTCGATCCGTTTCCGACAGATCGAGAATCGCGTGCGGGGGTACTCCGGCGGATCGTCAGGACGGTTCGAACCCGCATCCACCGATCGGCGGATGGGCGGACCCTAGGGGTGGCGGCGCCAGGTGAGCGCGATGTCCTCGGTGGACAGCCAGGCGGTCAGGTCGTAGCCGTGCGCGGCCAGCCCTTCGACGGCCGCGTAGGCGGTTTCCAGGGCGTACCGCGCGTCTTCGGCGGTGACGAGGCCGGCGGCGTGGGCCTCGAGGAGCTCGTCGGTGTCGATCACCCGCAGCGACAGCTTGTCCTTGAGCACGATGTCGACGTAGAGGTCGGTGGCGACCCAGCGCGGGCCGTCGCGGCGGACGCGGACGACGTCGAGGTAGAAGTCCTGGTCGCGTTCGTGGCCGGGGGAGAACCAGAAGTCGGTGAACCGCAGGCCGAGCCGGGGCACCAGCCACGACTCGAGGTAGTGGAACTGGGCGCGGCCCGGCGTCGGGCGGGCCAGGTACAGGCCGAAGGGTTCCTCGCGGTACTCCTCGACCTCCCGCACGATGCCCTTCGGGTCGATGTTCGCGCGCGCGGCGGGGTCGAAGACCTCGACCTTCGGGGGGTGCAGTGCGGCCATGGCGCTCATCCTGCCCGGCGGGTCACGAATCGCGGACAACCGCCGCGCGCGCCACACGTTCGGGCTAAGGTGCGCCGACTGTGAGTGAGGGGAACCGGGGATGTTCGGGATCATCAGGCCGTGCCGGCACCGGCTGTCCGAGGGACTGCACGCGGACTGGCTGGCGCACCTGTGCGGGTTGTGCCTGACGCTGCGCGACGAGCACGGGCAGTTCGCCCGGGTCGTCACCAACTACGACGGGCTGATCATTTCGGTGCTGCTCGAAGCGCAGACCTCGCGCGGCGACCTGCGCCGCGACGCGGGCCCGTGCCCGCTGCGGGGCATGCGGTCGGCATCGGTGGCCCGCGGCGAGGGAGCCCAGCTGGCGGCGGCGGTGTCCTTGGTGCTGGCCGCGGCGAAGGTCGGCGACCACGTCGAGGACGGCGACGGCGCCTTCGGACGGCGCCCGGTGGCGCTGGCCGCGCGCCGGGTCGCGGCCCGGTGGGCGTCCCAGGGGAGCAGCACCGGTGGCCGTGTCGGGTTCGACACCTCGGTACTGACCGAGGCCGTCGAGCGGCAGGGTGCGCTGGAACGATCGGTCGGGCTGGGGGACTCGGCGTTGCTGGCGACCGAGCCGGCGGAGCTGGCGACGTCCGCGGCCTTCGCGCGGACGGCGGAACTGGCGGGACGGCCGGGCAACGTGGCGCCGCTGGCGGAGGCGGGCCGGTTGTTCGGCCGGGTGGCCCACTTGCTGGACGCGGTCGAGGACTACGCGCAGGACGCTTCGGCGGGGGCGTGGAACCCGTTGCGGGTGACGGGGACCTCGTGGGCGGAGGCGCGGCGGTTGTGCGACGACGCGGTGCTGGGGGTGGAGCTGGCGCTGCGGGAGGCCGAGTTCGCGGAGCCGGGGCTGGTGCACGTGTTGCTGGTGCACGAGCTGCGCCAGGCGGTGCGACGGGCCTTCGGGCACGGCTCGGCGCACGGTCATGGGGCGGCGCATGGCGGTGGTTCGGCTTTCGGTCATGGGGCGGCGCATGGCGATGGCGCGGATTCCGGCTGCGGAACAGCCCACGGCACCGGCGCGGATTCCGGCCGCGGAACAGCCCGCGGCAACGGTCCGGCGACCGCGAGCGAGGCGGAGTTCGAGGCGGGACCGCACCCGTTGCCGGGCGGCCTCGCCGGCCGGCAGCCGCCGCCCGGGTGGATCGGGCCGGGGCCGACCCCGCAGCAGCATCCGCACCAGCAGCCGCCGCCGGGGTGGATCGGGCCCGGTCCGGCTCCGCAGCAGCATCCACACCAGCCGCCGGGGTGGGGTGGTTCGCCGCGGCCACAAGGGTTTCCGCCGCCGGGACCGGTTCCCCCGCCCGGCGCTCCCGGTCCGGGCGGACGTGGCCCAGGCGGGCCAGGTGGTCCAGGAGGCCCGGGCGGCCGTGGTCCCGGTGGTCCAGGGGGCCCTGGTGGCCCGGGTGGTCGTGGCCCAGGCGGGCCCGGCGGCCCTGGTGGCCCGGGGGGCCCGGGTGGTCCCGGCGGCCCCGGCGACTCCTCCGGCCCCGAGCCCCTCGACGGCAAAGGCGGCGGCCTCTGGTACCCGAAGTTCGCCGTCCCGCCGAAGAAGCGCAACTTCTTCCTCGGCTGCGCCCTCACGCCGTACATGTGCTGCACCTGCCAGTTCTGCTGCCGCGATCCCTATCCTGGGCCGTGGAGCGGGAAACCGCACACGACCGGCGGCTGCGACTGCGGCTGTGACGGGTGTTGCGACTGCTGCTCCTGTTGCGATTGCGGCTGCTGAAGGGGGAGCGGGATGACCATGGACGACCTGCACGACCAGGGCCGCGAGAACTTCGCCGAGCTGGTCGAAGACGGCGCGAAGCGGCTCGACGCGCTGTTCGCCACCGTCCCCGCCCTGGGCGAGCTGGCCGTCGGCACCGTCTACGGCCACCTGCACGAACGGCCCGCGCTCGACAGCCGCACCCGCGAAGCCGCCACCCTGGCCGCGATCGTCGCGGCCGGGATGGTGGGGCCGCCGCTGAGCGTCCACCTCCGCACCGGCCTCGCCTCCGGGCTTTCTCCCGCCGAGGTCTGCGAAGTCGTCGTCCAGACGGCCGCCTTCGCCGGCTTCCCCCGCGCCGTTTCGGCCGCCGACCAGCTGAACCGCCTCTTCGAAGGCCACGGCCTGCCGATCCCGCCACCGCCGGCCCCGCGCGAGGTGGTGCTGGCCTACCTCGCCCGGCCGCCGGCGGAGGTCGCCGAGGTGCTGGCGGAGCTGCCGCGCACCGAGGTCCAGGCGACCGGGCCGGACCGCGTCCTGGTCTCATGCTTCGGGGACGACTCGGTGCCCGGCGCCGTCCTGCACTGCGCCGTGACCGGCGGCGAAGTCACGTCCGTGACGGTATTCCGACCCTCCTGACCAGGGCCGACGGAAATTGTCGGTGGTGGGTCGTACTCTGGTCGACGTGGCTTTCGCAACCGAACACCCCGTGCTCGCCCAGTCCGACTTCCGGCCCGTCTCGGAGATCCCCCGGACCGGCGGCCGCTTCGAGGTGGTCAGTGACTACCAGCCCGCCGGTGACCAGCCGGCGGCCATCGACGAGCTCGAACGCCGGGTCAAAGCGGGCGAAAAAGACATCGTGCTGCTGGGTGCCACCGGTACCGGCAAGTCGGCGACCACGGCGTGGCTGATCGAGCGCGTCCAGCGGCCGACGCTGGTCATGGCGCCGAACAAGACCCTGGCCGCGCAGCTGGCCAACGAGCTGCGCGAGCTGTTCCCGCACAACGCGGTCGAGTACTTCGTCAGCTACTACGACTACTACCAGCCCGAGGCGTACATCGCGCAGACGGACACCTACATCGAGAAGGACTCGTCGATCAACGACGACGTCGAGCGGCTGCGGCACTCGGCGACGATGAACCTGCTGTCGCGGCGGGACGTCATCGTGGTCGCGAGTGTCTCGTGCATCTACGGCCTGGGCACGCCGCAGTCGTACCTCGACCGGTCGTCGAAGCTGGCGGTCGGCATGCAGCTCGACCGGGACGTCTTCCTGCGCGCGCTGGTGGACGTGCAGTACACGCGCAACGACATCGCGTTCGCGCGCGGCACGTTCCGCGCGCGGGGCGACACGGTGGAGATCATCCCGGCGTACGAGGAGCTGGCGATCCGCGTCGAGTTCTTCGGCGACGAGGTCGAGAAGCTCTACTACCTGCACCCGCTGACCGGGGACATCGTCAAGGAGGTCGACGAGGTCCGGATCTTCCCGGCGACGCACTACGTCGCCGGCCCGGAGCGGATGGAAAAGGCGATCCAGGGCATCGAAAAGGAGCTCGAAGAGCGCCTGGCCGAGCTGGAGAAGCAGGGCAAGCTGCTGGAGGCGCAGCGGCTGCGGATGCGCACGGCCTACGACATCGAAATGATGCGGCAGGTCGGGTTCTGCTCCGGCATCGAGAACTACTCGCGGCACATCGACGGCCGCGGGCCGGGGTCCGCGCCGGCGACGCTGATCGACTACTTCCCGGACGACTTCCTGCTGGTGATCGACGAGTCGCACCAGACGGTCCCGCAGATCGGCGGCATGTACGAGGGTGACATGTCCCGGAAGCGGAACCTGGTGGAGTACGGCTTCCGGCTGCCGAGCGCGGTGGACAACCGGCCGCTGACCTGGGAGGAGTTCTCCGACCGGATCGGGCAGACGGTGTACCTGTCGGCGACGCCGGGGCCGTACGAGATGGGCCAGGCGGGCGGCGAGTTCGTCGAGCAGGTCATCCGGCCGACCGGCCTGGTCGACCCGAAGGTGGTCGTGAAGCCGACCGAGGGCCAGATCGACGACCTGGTCCACGAGATCCGCGAGCGCGCGGACAAGGACGAGCGCGTCCTGGTCACCACGCTGACGAAGAAGATGGCCGAGGACCTGACCGACTACCTGCTGGAGCTGGGCATCCGGGTGCGGTACCTGCACTCGGAGGTCGACACGCTGCGGCGGGTGGAGCTGCTGCGGCAGCTGCGGGCGGGCGATTTCGACGTGCTGGTCGGCATCAACCTGCTGCGCGAGGGCCTCGACCTGCCGGAGGTGTCGCTCGTGGCGATCCTCGACGCGGACAAGGAGGGCTTCCTCCGCAGCGGGACGTCGCTGATCCAGACGATCGGCCGCGCGGCGCGAAACGTCTCGGGCGAGGTCCACATGTACGCGGACAAGATCACCGACTCGATGCAGCACGCGATCGAGGAGACCGATCGCCGCCGCGACAAGCAGATCGCCTACAACAAGGAGCGCGGGGTCGACCCGCAGCCGCTGCGGAAGAAGATCGCGGACATCCTCGACCGCGTGTACAGCGAGGCGGAGGACACCGAGCAGGTCTCGGTGGGCGGCTCGGGCCGCAACTCCTCGCGCGGCAAGAAGCCCGAGCAGGGCGACCGGGTGCGCAGCTCGGGGATGCTGGTGGACAAGGACGTGTCGGCGATGCCGCGCGCCCAGCTGGCGGACCTGATCCAGCAGATGACCGACCAGATGATGCAGGCGGCCCGTGACCTGCAGTTCGAACTGGCCGCCCGCCTGCGCGACGAGATCCAGGACCTGAAGAAGGAGCTGAGGGGCATGGACGCGGCCGGCATCAAGTAGGCCGGGGCTCGGCAGGCGCCGGTCCCGCCCGGCCGAGGGGTTCGGCGGCGGGCGAGTGGCCGGTTGCCGAACCCGTCGGGTGCCGAGTCCCGCTGCGAACGAGGAGCCGGTGGAAGCATTACACCCTCATCGGTACCATTACACCATGGCGATGAACATCAAGGACCCGGAGGCCGAGCGGCTCGCCGCCGAGGTCGCCGCGCTGACCGGCGACACCAAGACCGGTGCCGTCCGCGAAGCACTGCGGTTGCGGCGCGACCAGCTCGTGGCACAGCAGACCTCGGCTCGGGAGGGGGCCGCGTTCGTGCGGTTCCTGGAAGAAGAGATCTGGCCGCAGGTGTCCCCCGAGAACCGCGGCGTGCCGATCGGCAAAGCCGAACGCGAAGAGATCCTCGGGTACGGGCCGGGTGGCGTGTGATCATCGACAGCTCGGCGATCATCGCGACGATCATGGGCGAGCCGATGGCGCCGCTGCTCGGTGAGGTCATCGGCTCCGCGCCGGTCTGCCGCGTCGGCGCGCCGACTCTCGTCGAGACCACCCTGGTCCTCGTGCACAAGGAAGGGCCGCGCGGGAAGGCCCTGCTGGCGGACTTCCTGCAGCAGCGTCAGTTCGAGATCGTCTCCTTCGGCGACGCCCATTGGCGGTCGGCGCAGATGGCCTTCATGCGGTTCGGCAAGGGACGCCACCCGGCCGGCCTCAACTTCGGGGATTGCCTCACGTACGCGACCGCGTTCGTCGCCGGCGAGCCATTGCTGTGCATCGGTGACGATTTTCCGCAGACCGACCTCGAACTCGTGAAGGTCGAGCTGTGAACCTCGACGCCGTCGTCGCCTACTGTCTCGGCAAGCCCGGGGCCGAGGAGACCTACCCCTTCGGCGATCACGTCCTCGTCGCGAAGGTCGGTGGCAAGGGCTTCGCCTTCATCGGGCAGGACGAACCCGGCAGCGTCGCCGTCAAATGCGGGGCCACCCGCGAAGAAGCCGCCGAGGTACGGAACCGCCACCCGGGTGCGGTCACCGTCATGGACTACCTCGGCCGCTACGGCTGGAACCGCGTCGCCCTGGGGGCCGGTGTCCCGGGCGCCGAGCTCGAAGAACTCATCGACGCCTCCTACGACGACGTCGTGCGGCGGCTGCCGAAAGCCAAGCGCCCCTAGGGCGTGTATCGAAGTCGGTCAGAGCCATTCGTCGATAGCTGCGATGTGGATGGTGGCTTCGTAGCGGACGGCGAGTTTGTCGTAGCGGGTG
>NZ_JBSGJA010000041.1:0-51628 GCF_053605345.1 Amycolatopsis sp. NPDC003865
TGGTACCCCGAAGGCGACCCGATGGGCGGGGTGCCGCCGGCCACCCGCCACTTCCGGAAGACCGTGGACCTGACCGCGGCGCAGCAGCGCCGCGACGGCGGCACCCTCCGGCAGGCATTCCTGGGCGAGCGCGGCCAGCGCGCCGTCGGGCCCCAGCTCGAGGAACCCCGTCACGCCGGCGTCGCGCAGCCAGTCGATCCCGTCGGCGAACCGCACGGCCTCGCGGACGTGCGCGACCCAGTAGTCCGGCGAGGTCAGCCGGTCGGCGAGGGCCCCGGTGAGGTTGGAGACCACCGCGATCTTCGGCGGGTGGAAAGTGAGCCCGTCGAGGACCTGCCGGAATTCGGCGAGCATGCCGTCCATGCGGGCGGAGTGGAACGCGTGCGAGACGTCGAGGCGCTTGGTCTTGCGGCCCAGCCCGGCGAAGTGGCCCGCCGCGGCCAGCACGACGTCCTCGTCACCCGACAGGACCAGCGAACCGGGAGCGTTCACGGCCGCGATCGAGAGACCGCCGGCCAGGTCGACCTCGTCTTCGGTCGCCTGGACCGCGACCATCGCGCCCCCCGCGGGCAGAGCTTGCATCAGCCGGCCGCGCGCCGCGACCAGCGTGCACGCGTCGGCCGGCGACAGGACCCCGGCGACGTGCGCGGCGACCAGCTCGCCGATCGAGTGGCCGAGCAGGTAGTCCGGGACGTAGCCCCACGACTCGGCCAACCGGTACAGCGCCACTTCGAGCGCGAAGAGCGCGGGCTGGGTGTACGCCGTCTCGTCGAGGTGCTCGCCCGATTCGATGACCGTCCGCAGTGGACGGTCGAGGTGCCGGTCGAACTCCGCGCACACCTCGTCGAAGGCGGCGGCGAAGACCGGGAACCGGGCGTGCAGCTCCGCACCCATGCCGGCGCGCTGGGAACCCTGGCCGGTGAACAGGAAGGCCAGCTTCCCGGGCCGGACCGTGCCCCGCACCAGGCCGGGCGCGACGCCGTCCGCGGCGAGCGCGTCGAGGCCGCGCAGCAGCTCGGCCCGGTCGCCGGCGAGGATGACCGCGCGGTCGTCGAGGGCCGCCCGGCCGGTGGCCAGCGACCACGAAAGGTCACGCGGTTCGACCTCGGCCACGATGGACCTCAGGCTCGCGGCCTGTTCCCGCAGGGCGTCGGCGCCGCGCGCCGAAACCAGGAAGGGCAGCTGCCCCTGGACGGCCGGCGGTTCTTCGGCCTCTTCGGCCGCCGGCGCTTCCGACAGCAGGACGTGGGCGTTGGTGCCGCTGACGCCGAACGCGGACACCCCGGCCCGGCGGGGCGCGTCGCGCTCCGGCCACGGCATCGGCTCGCCGAGCAGCTCGACGGCGCCGGCCGACCAGTCCACGTGGGATGTCGGCTCGTCCAGGTGCAGGGTCCGCGGGAGGTGCCCGTGCCGCAGGGCGAGGACCATCTTGATGACGCCGGCCGCGCCGGAGGCGGCCTGGGTGTGCCCGATGTTGGACTTCACCGCGCCGACGCGCAGCGGCCGGTCCGCCGGGCGGTGCTGCCCGTAGGTGGCCAGCAGCGCCTGCGCCTCGATCGGGTCGCCCAGCGTGGTCCCGGTGCCGTGCGCCTCGACGACGTCCACATCGGACGGCGCCAGCCCGGCGGCGGCCAGTGCCGCGCGGATCACGCGCTGCTGCGAGGGGCCGTTCGGCGCGGTCAGGCCGTTGGACGCGCCGTCGGAGTTGACGGCGGAGCCTTCGACCACGGCGAGCACCGGGTGGTTGCGGCGCCGCGCGTCGGACAGGCGCTCCAGCAGCAGGAGGCCGACGCCTTCGCCCCAGCCGGTGCCGTCGGCGGCTTCGGCGAACGGCTTGCACCGGCCGTCGCCGGCCAGCCCGCCCTGGCGGGCGAACTCGAGGAAGACCGCCGGGGTCGACATGATCGTGGCGCCGCCGGCCAGCGCGAGGGAGCACTCCCCCTTGCGCAGCGCCTGGCAGGCGAGGTGCAGCGCGACCAGCGCGGAGGAGCACGCCGTGTCGACGGTGACCGCCGGTCCTTCCAGGCCGTAGCTGTAGGCGAGCCGCCCGGACAGGACACTGCCCGCGTTGCCGGTGAGCAGGTGCCCGGCGACCTCGCCGGTCTCGCTGCCCACGCCGTACCCGGACGGCGTCGAACCGACGAAGACCCCGGCCGACGTGCCTTTCAGGGAGCCGGGGTCGATGCCCGCGCGTTCGAAGACCTCCCACGACACTTCGAGCAGGAGCCGCTGCTGCGGGTCGGTGGCGAGCGCCTCGCGCGGGCTGATGCCGAAGAACGCCGGGTCGAAGGTCGTGGCGGTGTCGACGAACCCGCCCGTGCGGGCGTAGTCGCCGCCGGTGGTGTCCCAGCCGCGGTCGGCGGGGAACGGCGTCATCGCGTCGGCGCCGCTCTCGACGAGGTCCCAGAGCTCCTCTGGAGAGGTCACGCCGCCCGGGAACCGGCAGCCCATCGCCACGATCGCGATCGGCTCCCGCTCCCCCGCCTCCAGGTCCTGGAGGCGTTGCCGGGTCTCGGCGAGGTCGGTCGTGACCCACTTCAGGTAGTCCCGGAGCTTCTCTTCGTTCACCAGCGCCCTCGCCCTTGTGGTCCTCGTGCGGTCCACCACCGGGCGCGGGCATCTCACGACCTGCCTAGCTCCCGGTGGATGAAGTCGAAAATTTCGTCGTCCGTCGCGGCTTCGAGCTGCTGGGCGACCCGGGGACGGCCGTCGTCGGACGCCCGCGCTTCCCCCAGCTTGTCCAGCATGGTCCGAAGGCGGCTGGTGATTTGACCAAAGGCGGCATCCTCTGGGGAAACCCCTGAAACCAGCGCTTCGATCCGGTCCAGCTCGGTCAGGAGCGGGACTTCCTCGCCGACCAGCGCCGCGAGCAGGAACCCGGCCAGCGCCGACGGGGTCGGGTGGTCGAAGACGAGCGTGGCGGGCAGCTTCAGGCCGGTCGCCGTGCGCAGGCGGTTGCGCAGCTCGACGCCGGTCAGGGAGTCGAAGCCGAGCTCCTTGAACGGCCGCTGCGCGTCGATCTCGCCGCCGCCCGTGTGCCCGAGCACCCGGGCGATGGCGTCCCGGACGTGGTCGAGGACCACGCGCTCCTGCTCGACCGGCGGCAGGCCGGCCAGCCGGCCGGTGAACGACTCCGGCGTCGCCTCCGGTTCGGCCCGCTGGGCGTCGAGCGCCCGGCGGACCGCGGGCAGGTCGTCGAGCAGCGGCCGCGGCCGCGCGGCGGTGAAGCCCCGCACGAACCGCTCCCAGTCGACGTCGGCGACGGTGAGCACGGTCTCGTCGCCGTCGAGCGCCTGCCCCAGCGCGAGCAGCGCCCGCTCCGGCGGCATCGCACCGACCCCGCGGCGGCGCAGGTGCTCCTCGGCGTCGTCGTCGCCCGCCATGCCCGCGCCCTGCCAGGCGCCCCACGCAACCGAAGTGGCGGTGAGACCGCGGTCCCGGCGGCGCTGCGCGAGCGCGTCGAGGAAGGCGTTGCCCGCCGCGTAGGCACCCTGGCCGCCACTGCCCCAGACGCCGGCGTTGGAGGAGAACAGGACGAACGCGTCGACGTCGGCCAGGAGTTCGTCGAGGTGCGCGGCGCCGTCCACCTTGGCCGCCACCACCTCGCCGAACTCGGCGAGTTCGGTGTCGTCCAGCGCGGTGCCCTGGACGATCCCGGCCGCGTGGAACACGGCGCGGACGGGCGTGCCCGCTTCGGCCAGCTCGTCGAGCAGAACTTTTACCGCCACGCGATCGGCCACGTCGCAAGCGGCGATCGTCGTTTCGGCGCCGAGCCCGGCCAGTTCGTCGCGGAGCTCGGCCGCGCCGGGCGCCGCTTCGCCACGCCTGCTGGTGAGGACCAGGCGTTGCGCGCCACGGCCGGCGAGCCAGCGGGCGACGTGGGCGCCGATCCCGCCGGTGCCCCCGGTGATCAGCACGGTGCCGGACGGCCGCCAGTCGCGGGCCGGGGCACCGTCGCCGAGCGGGGCGGGCACCAGGCGGCGGGTGAGCACCCCGGACGGCCGCACGGCGACCTGGTCCTCGTCGCCCGCCGCGGCGAGGATCCCGGCCAGCCGCCGCCGGTCGCGCTCGTCCGTCGTGGCGGGCAGGTCGACCAGGCCACCCCAGCGGTCGGCGTGTTCCAGGCCGACGACCCGGCCCAAACCCCAGATCTGCGCCTGTCCGGCGGCGGTGATCGTGTCGCCGCGGCCGGTGGCGACCGCGCCCGCCGTGGCGAGCCACAGCGGGGCGGTGATCCCGGCGTCGCCGAGCGCCTGGGTCAGGAGCAGGGTGTTCGCGACGCCGCGCTGCCCGGCCGGGTCGAGCGCCAGCAGCGAGAGCACGCCGTCCACCGGGCCGAGGTCGACCAGGCGCTTGCCGAGCGTGGCGCGGTCGGTGTCGCCGGCGGTCACCGGGACCACGGACTCGAAGATCCGCGGCGCCGCGTCGAGCCAGGGGTGGTCGCCGCCGTCCGGGGTGACGAGCAGCCAGGTGCCGTCGAGTGGGCGTTCGGTGATCGCCAGGGGCTTCCAGGTGATCCGGTAGCGCCATCCATCCACAGTGGACTGTTCGAGGCGGGTGCGCCGCCAGGACGCGAGCGCGGGCAGGACGTCGCCGAGCGGTTCCGGCGCGATCGCGAGGGTGCCGGCGAGGGCCGTCACGTCCTCCCGTTCCACGGCTTCCCAGAACCGCTCGTCGAGCGGGTCGCCGGCCGGCGCCGCGGGTGGCGCGGGCTTCGGCCAGTAGCGCCGGTGCTGGAACGGGTAGGTGGGCAGGCCGACCGTGCGCGTCCGCGGGACGAAGGCCGGCCAGTCGACGGCGTGTCCCTGCGTCCACAGCTCGGCGACCGAGGTCAGGAAGCGGCGCGGGTCGCCTTCGCCGCGGCGCAGCGTTCCGACGACGACGCCGGGGGTGTCGTCGAGGGTTTCCTGGATCGCGCTGAGCAGCACGGGGTGCGCGCTGACCTCGACGAAGAACCGGTGCCCGCCCTCGATGAGCGCCCGGGTCGTGTCGAGGAAGCGGACCGGTTCGCGGAGGTTCCGGTACCAGTAGTCCCCGTCGAGGGTGGCGGTGTCGACCGGTTCGGCGGTCACGGCGGAGTGGAACGGGATGTCGCCGGTGCGCGGCCGCAGGCCCGCGAGGGCGGTCCGGAGTTCGTCGCGGATGCCCTCGACGTAGACCGAGTGGGAGGCGTAGTCGACCGGGATGCGCCGGGCGCGGATGTCGTTCTCCGCGCAGTGGGTGATCAGCTCGTCCAGCGCGGCCGGCTCGCCGCAGACCACGGTCGACGCCGGGCTGTTGTAGGCCGCGATCGCGACCCCGTCCGGCAGCAGTTCCGCGACGCACCCGGCGTCGAGCGCGACCGAGGCCATGCCGCCGTGGCCGGCGAGCCCGGCGGCGATCGCCTTGCTGCGCAACGCGACGACCTTCGCGCCGTCCTCGAGGGACAGTCCACCCGCGACGACCGCGGCCGCGATCTCGCCCTGCGAGTGCCCGGCGACGGCGTCGGGTTCGACGCCGGCCGAGCGCCACAGCGCGGCCAGCGACACCATCACGGCCCAGGACGCGGGTTGCACGACGTCGACCCGCTCCAGCGCGGCGGCGTCGCCCAGGACGTCGGTCAGCGACCAGTCCACGTACGGTTCCAGCGCGGCGGCGCATTCGGCGAGCCGGCCGGCGAAGACGGGCTCGCCGAGCAGGCCGGCGGCCATGCCCGTCCACTGCGCGCCCTGGCCGGGGAAGACGAACACCGTCTCGCCCGCGGCCGCGGCGGTGCCGGTGACCACGGACGGCCCCGGCGCCCCGGCCGCCAGCTCCCGCAGCGCGTCGCGGTGATCGGCCAGGACGACCGCACGGTGCTCGAAGGTCGAGCGGGTGCCGACCAGCGACCACGCGATCTCGGCGTCGTCCCCGGAGACGTCGGCCAGGGCACCCGCCCGGTCCCGGACGGCGGCTTCCGACCGGCCCGACAGCACCCACGGCACCGGCCCCGAGTGCCCCGATGTGGCCTTCGGTGCGTCCGACACCACCAAGGCCGCATCGGGGCGCGCTGGCTCCTCGACGATGACGTGCGCGTTCGTTCCGCTGACCCCGAACGACGAGATCCCGGCGCGGCGCGGACCTTCGCGCTCCGGCCACGGCCGTGACTCGGTCAGCAGGGAGACCGCGCCGCTGTCCCAGTCGACGTGCCGGGACGGCTCGCCGACGTGCAGCGTCGCCGGCAGCACGCCGTGCCGGATCGCCAGCACCATCTTGATCACGCCCGCGACGCCCGCCGCGGCCTGCGTGTGCCCGACGTTCGACTTGATCGACCCCAGCCACAACGGCTCTTCGCGGTCCCGGCCGTACGTCGCCAGCAGCGCCTGCGCCTCGATCGGGTCACCCAGCGTCGTGCCGGTGCCGTGCGCCTCCACCGCGTCCACATCGGACGGTGCCAACCCCGCCGAAGCGAGCGCCGCCCGGATCACGCGTTGCTGTGAAGGGCCGTTCGGCGCGGTCAGCCCGTTCGACGCACCGTCCTGGTTCACCGCCGAACCCCGCACGACCGCCAGCACCGGGTGACCGTGGCGGCGGGCGTCGGAAAGGCGTTCGACGAGCACGACGCCGACGCCTTCGCCCCAGCCGGTGCCATCCGCCTCGTCGGCGAAGGCCTTGCACCGGCCGTCGGGAGCCAGTCCGCGCTGGCGGCTGAACTCGACGAACAGGCCGGGCGTGGACATGATCGTCACGCCGCCGGCCAGCGCCAGGGAGCATTCGCCCGAGCGCAGCGACTGGGCGGCCAGGTGCAGGGCGACCAGCGACGACGAGCACGCCGTGTCGACCGTCATCGCCGGGCCTTCCAGGCCGAGCTCGTAGGCGATCCGGCCGGACAGGACACTGCCCGCGCTGCCGGTGGCGAGGTAGCCGTCGACGCTCTCTTCGCCGAAGTGCAGGGCCGCGGTGTAGTCCTGCCCGTTGGTCCCCGCGAAGACCCCGACCGGCGCGCCGCGCACCGACAGCGGGTCGATGCCCGCCTGCTCCAGGGCCTCCCAGGACGCCTCCAGCAGCAGCCGTTGCTGCGGGTCCATGGCCAGCGCCTCGCGGGGCGAGATCCCGAAGAACTCGGCGTCGAACCGGTCGGCGCCGGTCAGGAACCCGCCTTCACGGACATACGTCGTCCCGGCGTGGTCGGGATCGGGGTCGTAGAGCGCGGCGGTGTCCCAGCCGCGGTCGGCCGGGAACTCCGTGACGGCGTCGCGGCCCTCGGCGAGCAGGGCCCAGAGCTCGTCCGGGTTGCCCACCCCACCGGGGAAGCGGCAGCTCATGCCGACGATGGCGATCGGCTCGTCGGTGTCCTTCGCGGCGGCCACCGGTGCTTCGTCGACCGCGCCCAGCAGCTCGGCGCGCAGGTACGCCGCCAGCGCGGTCGCGGTCGGGTAGTCGAACGCGAGCGTCGCCGGCAGCCGCAGCCCGGTGGCGGTGCCGAGGCGGTTGCGCAGCTCGACCGCGGTCAGCGAGTCGAACCCCAGCTCCTTGAAGGTCCGGCCGGCCGGGACGTCATCGGCCGAGCGGTGCCCCAGCGCGAACGCCACCTGCTCGCGCACCACCTTCAGCAGCAGCCGCTCGGCGTCCACTGTGGACAGATTGGCGAGCCGGGAGCCGAGGGAATCCGTGGCCGCGGCGGGCCGGACCTCGGGGAGACCGGCGAGCAGCGGGCTCGGGCGGTGCGCGGTGAGCGCGGCCGCGAACCGGTCCCAGTCGACGTCGGCGACCGTGACCGCCGCGCCGCCGCTCTCGACCGCGGCCCGCAGCGCGGCGATCCCCCGGTCGGGCCGCAGCGGGACGAGCCCGGTGCGGCCGAGGTGCTCCTCGGCGGCCGCCGTCGTGGCCATCCCGCCGTCGGCCCACGGTCCCCACGCGATCGACGTCGCCACCAGCCCGTGGGCCCGGCGCTGCTCGGCGAGGGCGTCGAGGAACGCGTTCGCGGCCGCGTAGTTGCCCTGGCCCGCCGCCCCGAAGGTGCCCGCGCAGGAGGAGAACAGGACGAACGCGGCCAGGGGGTGCCCGGCGGTCAGGTCGTGCAGGTTCCGGGCGGCGACGGCCTTGGCGTCGACGACCGCGGCGAGCCGCGCCGGGGTGAGGGCTTCGAGCACGCCGTCGGTCAGCACCCCGGCGGTGTGCACGACGGCGGTCAGCGGGCCGACGGTGTCCAGGGTCGCGGCGAGCGCCGCGCGGTCGGTGAGGTCGCAGGCCAGTACGTCGACGCGGGCGCCGAGCGCGGTCAGCTCCGCGCGCAGCTCGGTGGCGCCGGGTGCGGCGGGGCCGCGGCGGCTGGTCAGGACGAGGTGCTCGGCGCCCGCGCCGGCCAGCCAGCGGGCGACGTGCCGGCCGAGCGCGCCGGTGCCGCCGGTGACCAGGACGGTGCCGCTCGGCCGCCACGGCTTCGCCGGGTGGGCCGTGCGGCGAGTCAGCCGCCGGGCCAGCACCTTCGACCCGCGAAGCGCGACTTCGTCCTCCCCGGTCGCACCGCCGAGGACCGCGGGGAGGTGCGCGGGCACGGACCCGTCGGCGGGCAGGTCGACGAGCCCGCCCCAGCGGTGGGGGTGTTCCAGCGCGGTGGTCCGCCCGAGGCCCCAGACCATCGCCTGCGCCGGATCCGGCTCGTCGCCGTCGACCGCCGCGACCGCGCCGCGCGTCACACACCAGAGGGGTGCGTCGATGCCGGCGTCTCCGAGGGCCTGGACCAGCGCGAGCTGACCCTGGAGGTCCAAAGTGGACACGACGCCGGCGGGGTCGCGGTCCCGCAGCCGGGCGGCCAGGGAGGCCCGATCGTCTTCGGGAGCGACTTCGAGGACGTCGTCGAGGAGGTGAACGGTGCCGGTGGGCGCTACGGCGAGCCAGTTCCCGGGCAGCGTGCCCGCACCCGGGTCGGCGACGGGCTGCCAGGTGACCTCGTACTGCCCGATCGGAGCCGGCCCGCTTTCCAGCCAGAAGCGCCGGCGCTGGAACGGGTAGGTCGGCAGGGCGACCGTCCGGGCGACGTGCCCGGGGTGGGCCGCGCGCAGGACCGCGGTCCAGTCGACGGTGTGGCCGCGGGTGTGCGCGTCGGCCAGCGCGGTGAGCAGGCTCCGGTACTCCGCGCGGTCCTTGCGCAACACCGGCGCGGACGGGAAGGCCGCCAGGGCCGAGAGCACGCCGTCGGGGCCGAGTTCGAGCGCCCGCGTGACGCCGAGCCCGGCGAGGGTCTCGACCGCGGCGGCGAACCGGACGGTTTCGCGGACCTGGCGGACCCAGTAGTCCGGGCGCAGGACTTCGTCGCCGGCGATCCGGCCGGACACAGTGGACACCAGCGGGATCGTCGGCGCGGTGTAGGTCAGTTCCCCGGCCACGCGCCCGAACTCCGCGAGCATCGGGTCCATCGCCGCCGAGTGGAACGCGTGCGAGACGGTCAGCCGGCGGACCTTCCGGCCCAGCCCCGTGAAGTGGCTTTCGATCGCGTCGACCTCACCTGAGACCACGACGGCTTCGGGCCCGTTCACCGCGGCCAGCGACACCCGCTCGTCCAGCAGCGGGACGATCTCGTCTTCGGTGGCCTGCACGGCGAGCATCGCCCCGCCCGCGGGCAGCGCCTGCATCAGGCTCGCGCGCGCGGCCACCAGCGTGCAGGCGTCCTCGAGGGACAGTACCCCGGCGACGTGCGCCGCGGCCAGCTCGCCGATCGAGTGCCCGGCCACGTGGTCCGGAAGCACGTCCCACGACTCCAGCAGCCGGAACAACGCCACCTCGACGGCGAACAACGCCGGCTGGGTGTAGCCGGTCCGGTCGAGGAGCCCGGCGTCGCCGAAGACGACCTCCCGCAGCGGGCGGTCCAGCTCGGCGTCGAGGTGCGCGCACACCGCGTCGAAGGCCTCGGCGAACACCGGGAACCGCTCGTACAGCTGCGCGCCCATGCCGACGCGCTGCGAACCTTGCCCGGAGAACAGGAACGCCGTCTTCCCCGGCTCGGCCAGGACGATCGGCGCCGTCGCGGGGTCGTCCCCCACCACGACGGTCCGGTGTTCGAACACCGACCGCGCGGCCAGCGCGAACGCGATGTCCAGAGGATCGCCGTCGACCGCCGCCAGCCCGCTCGCGGCGTCGCGGACCGCCTGCTCGGTCCGTCCGGAAAGGACCCACGGAACCACGCCGGGTTCCGGGTCACCGTCGGCAGCGGGAACCGCCGGTGGTTCCTCGATGATGACGTGCGCGTTGGTGCCGCTGACCCCGAACGACGACACACCGGCGCGGCGCGGCCGATCGCCGGCAGGCCAGGGCTGTGCCTCGGTGAGCAGCCGGACATCGCCCGCGGTCCAGTCGACCCGGGTCGACGGCCGGTCGACGTGCAGGGTCTTGGGCAGCGTCCCGCCGCGCAGGGAAAGGATCATCTTGAGCACGCCCACGACACCGGACGCCGCCTGCGTGTGCCCCAGGTTCGACTTCACCGAGCCGAGCCACAGCGGGCGTTCGCGGTCCCGGCCGTAGGTTTCCAGCAGCGCCTGGGCCTCGATCGGGTCACCCAGGCTCGTGCCCGTGCCGTGCGCCTCGACGGCGTCCACATCGGACGGTTGCAGTCCGGCGTTCGCGAGCGCCGAGCGGATCACGCGTTGCTGGGACGGGCCGTTCGGGGCGCTCAGGCCGTTCGACGCGCCGTCGGAGTTCATCGCCGACCCTCGCAGCACCGCGAGCACGGGGTGACCGAGCCGCCGCGCGTCCGAGAGGCGCTCGACCAGCACCAGCGCGACACCTTCCCCCCAGCCGGTGCCGTCGGCCGCGTCGGCGAAGGCCTTGCAGCGGCCGTCGCCGGCCAAGCCGCCCTGCCTGCCGAACTCCTGGAACGCGCCCGGTGTCGCCATCACCGTGACGCCGCCCGCGACCGCCATCGACGACTCGCCGGAGCGGACCGACTGCGCGGCCAGGTGCAGCGCCACCAGCGACGACGAACACGCCGTGTCGACGGTGACCGCCGGGCCTTCCAGCCCGAGCACGTAGGACACCCGGCCGGACACGACGGCACCGGCGTTCCCGGTGAGCAGGTGTCCTTCGACCTCTTCGGGCGCTTCGGTGTGGCCGGTCGCGTAGCCCTGGGTGCCGCAGCCGACGAACACCCCGGCGGCGCTGCCGCGCAGCGAGCGCGGGTCGAGGCCGGCGCGTTCGAACAGCTCCCAGGCGCTTTCCAGCAGCAGCCGCTGCTGCGGGTCCATGGCCAGGGCTTCGCGGGGCGAGATGCCGAAGAAAGCGGCGTCGAACTCGTCGGCGTCGTGGACGAACCCGCCCACGCCGGCCACCTCGCCGAGGTCCCAGCCGCGGTTGACCGGGAAGGGCGTCAGGCCCTCGGCGCCCGCCGCGACCAGGGTCCACAGGTCCTCCGGCGACCGCACGTCCCCGGGCAGGCGGCAGGCCATCGACACGATCGCGATCGGGTCGTCGGCGTCCACCCGGGACACGAGCCGCTCGGCCGCCACGGGGCCGGCGCCGATCAGCTCGTGCCCCAGCCGCGCGGCGAGCCGCCGCGGGTCCGGGTGGTCGAACAGCACCACGGCGGGCAGCTTGAGCCCGGTCGCCGCGACGAGCCGGTTGCGCACCTCCAGGGCGATGAGGGAGTCGACACCGAGGTCGCGGAAGGCGCGGTCGGGCTCGACCGAGCCGGGTCCGGGGTACCCCAGCACGGCGGCCGTCTCGGCGCGGACGAGGTCGAGCAGCGCCTCGGCCCGCGCGGCCTCGCTCAGCCCGGAAAGGCGCTGGTCGACCCGCGATTCCGGGGCCGCCGCCTCCGCGCGGCCCCGGCGGACGTCGGGCAGCTCGTCGAGCAGCGGCCGCGGGCGGGCGGCGGTGAAGGCGGGGGCGAACCGCGCCCAGTCCATGTCCGCGACGGACAGGAAGGTCTCGTCGGCCGCGAGGGCCTGCCGCAGCACCGAGAGGGCGAGCGCGGGGTCCATCGCGCGGACGCCGCGGCGGCGCAGCTGCTCGCCGGAGGCGTCACCGGTCATGCCCGGCCCGGCCCACGCGCCCCACGCCACGGACGTCGCGGGCAGGCCGCGGTCGCGGCGGTGCTGCGCGAGGGCGTCGAGGTGTGCGTTGGCCGCCGCGTACGCGGCCTGGCCGCCGCCGCCCCAGACGCCGGCGTTGGAGGAGAACAGCACGAACGCGTCGACGTCCGGCAGGAGTTCGTCGAGGTTCCGCGCGCCGTCGACCTTCGCCCGCAGCGTCTCGGCGAGCTCGGCACGGTCGAGGCCGGCCAGCGCGGCCGAGCGGCCCACCCCGGCCGCGTGCACGACGACGCGGGGTTCGATGTCGGCCAGCAGGGCGGCCAAGGCATCGCGATCGGCGACGTCGCACGCGGCGATGGTCACCTCGACGCCGAGCGCGGTCAGCTCGTCGCGCAGCTCGGCGGCGCCGTCCGCGTCGGGGCCGCGGCGGCTGGTCAGGACGAGGTGGCCGGCCCCGGCACCGGCCAGCCAGCGGGCGACGTGCGCGCCGAGCGCCCCGGTGCCGCCGGTGACCAGCGCGGTTCCGCTCGTGCGCCACTCCCCCCGCGGCGCGCCGGCCGGGGCGGGGACCAGGCGGCGGGCCAGCACCCCGGACGCGCGGATCGCGACCTGGTCTTCCTCGCCGTCGGCGAGGACCCGGGCCAGGCGCCCGAGCGCGCGGTCGTCGAGCGTTCCGGGCAGGTCGACCAGGCCGCCCCAGCGGTCCGGGTGCTCCAGCGCCACGACCCGGCCCAGGCCCCAGACCTGCGCCTGGTCCGGGCTGGCCAGCCGGTCGGACCGGCCGGTGGACACGGCACCGCGGGTCAGCAGCCACAGCGGCAGCTTGTCCACGGCCCGGGCCAGCTCGACGGTGGCGTAGAGGCCGTCCTCGGCGAAGGCGAGCAAGGACAGGACGCCGGTGACGCCTTCGGTGGGCAGCTCGGGGAGTACCCCGCCGGGCTCGACCGTCAGCAGGACCGGCTCGGCGCCGTGCGCGGCCAGTCCGCCGACGAGATCGGCGACCGGGTGACCGGTGGGGGCGACGACCAGCCAGCGGCCGGTGAGGACCGCGTCCGGCGGAGTCGTGGGCCGCCAGGCGATCCGGTACCGCCAGCTGTCCACGACGGACTGCTCTCGGCGGCGCTTGCGGTACTGCGCGAGGGCGGGCAGGACACCGGTGACCGCCGCCGCGTCGACGTCGAGGGAGCCGGCGAGCACTTCGGCGTCACCACTGTCCACAGCGGACCAGAAGTCGCCGTCCGCTCCGGCGGTTCTTTGAGCAGGGGTCAGCCAGTAGCGTTCGCGCTGGAACGGGTAGGTGGGCAGCTCCACCGGCCGCGCGCCCGGGAAGAGGGTGGCCCAGTCGACGACGGCGCCGCGCGTCCACAGTTCGGCCAGGGACGTCAGGAAGCGCGGCAAGCCGCCGTCGCCTCGGCGCAGCGACCCGACGACGACGGGCTCGTCCAGGGTGTCCTGGATCGCCGCGGCGAGCACGGGGTGGGCGCTGACCTCGACGAACGTCGTGTACCCGGCTTCGGCGAGGCCGCGCACGGCCGTGTCGAACAACACCGGCCGGCGGAGGTTCCGGTACCAGTAGCCGGCGTCCATGGCGGCGGCCCAGTCGCCGAGCACCGAGGAGTAGACCGGGATGTTCTCTTCGCGCGGGGTGATCGGGGCGAGTGCTTCCCGGAGGTCGTCCTCGATGGCTTCGACGTGCGCGGAGTGCGAGGCGTAGTCGACCGGGATGCGGCGGGCGCGGATGCCTTCGGCCACGCAGGCTTCGACGAGTTCGTCGAGTGCTTCCGGCTCGCCGGACAGCACGACCGAGCCCGGGCTGTTGACCGCCGCTATGCTGACCCGGCCGTCCAATCGCCCGGTCATCTCGGCCTCGGGCAACGCGACCGACGCCATCCCGCCCTTGCCGGCCAGTTTCTCGGCGATGAGCTTGCTTCTGAGCGTGACCACCCGAGCACCGTCCTCAAGGGACAGGGCGCCCGCGACGACGGCGGCGGCGATCTCGCCCTGGGAGTGCCCGACGACCGCGCCCGGCCGCACGCCCGCCGACTGCCAGAGCGCGGCGAGGGAAACCATCACGGCCCAGGAAGCCGGTTGTACGACGTCGACTCGCTCCAAGGCTTCCGCATCGCTCAGGATGTCGGTCAGGTTCCAGTCCACATAAGACTGCAGCGCCGTCTCGCACTCGGCCAGGCGCGCGGCGAACACCGGGGACTGTCCGAGCAGGTCGACGGCCATCCCCGCCCACTGGGCACCCTGCCCGGGGAAGACGAAGGCGGTCCGGCCCGGCGGCGCGGCGATGCCCCGGACCACCTCGGCCGACGGCGTCGCGTCCGCGATCGCGTCCAGACCGTGGACCAGGTCCTCGACGGTGCCGCCGACGACGGCGGCGCGGTGTTCCCAGGCGGTGCGGGCAGCCAGTGTCCGGCCGACGTCGCGAGGGTCGTCTTTCACGGTCCTGCGCAGCAGGTCGGCCTGTGCGCGCAGGGCATCGGCGGTGCGGGCGGACAGCAACCACGTTGCCGGGCCCCGCGGCGCTTCGGCTCGCTCGGCTGCGGGCTCGGCCGCTTCCAGGACGACGTGGGCGTTGGTGCCACCGACGCCGAACGACGAGACGCCGGCCCGCCGGGGCGTGCCGGTCTCGGGCCACGGGGTGTGCTCGGTCAGCAGCTCGATCGATCCGCGCGTCCAGTCGACCTGGCCGGACGGTTCGGTGACGTGCAGCGTGCGGGGCAGTTCGCCGTGGCGCAGGGCCAGGACCATCTTCATGACGCCGGCCACGCCGGCGGCGGCTTGGGTGTGCCCGATGTTGGACTTGACGGAGCCGAGCCGGAGCGGGTGCTCGCGATCGCGGCCGTAGGTGGCCAGGAGGGCCTGTGCCTCGATGGGGTCGCCGAGGGTGGTGCCGGTGCCGTGCGCCTCGACGGCGTCCACTTCGGACGGTTCGAGGCCCGCGTTGGCGAGCGCGGCGCGGATGACGCGTTGCTGGGAAAGGCCGTTGGGGGCGGTGAGGCCGTTGGAGGCGCCGTCGGAGTTGACGGCGGACCCGCGCAGGACGGCGAGCACCGGGTGGCCGTTCGCGCGCGCGTCGGAGAGCCGTTCGACGAGCAGCACGCCGGCGCCCTCGCCCCAGCCGGTGCCGTCGGCGGTGTCGGCGAACGACCGGCACCGCCCGGACGCGGAAACCCCGCCCTGGCTGGTGAATTCGACGAAGACGGCGGGCGTGGCCATGACGGTGACGCCGCCGGCGAGCGCCATCGAGCACTCCCCCGCGCGCAGGGCCTGCACGGCGAGGTGCAGCGCGACGAGCGACGACGAGCAGGCGGTGTCGACGGTGACGGTGGGGCCTTCGAGGCCGAAGGTGTAGGCGAGCCGCCCGGAGGCGACCGACACGGCGCTGCCGGTGAGCAGGTGGCCCCGGACTTCGTCGGGGAGGGTGTCGAAGTCCGCGGAGCCGTAGGCCTGGTTGCTACAGCCGATGAAGACGCCGGTGCTGCTGGCTTTCAGGGCGTCGCGGTCGAGGCCCGCGCGTTCGAAGGTTTCCCAGGCGACTTCGAGCAGCAGGCGTTGCTGCGGGTCCATGGCGAGGGCTTCGCGGGGCGAGATGCCGAAGAAGCCGGGGTCGAAACCGGCGGCGTCGTCGAGGAAGCCGCCTTCGGCGGTGTTGCTGCCGGCGAGTTCTTCGGCGGTCCAGTTCCGGTCGGCGGGGAAGGCGCCGATGGCGTCGGTGCCGTTCTTCAGCAGGTCCCAGAAGTCGTCGGGGCCGGCGACCCCGCCGGGGAACCGGCAGCCCATGGCGACGATGGCGATGGGTTCGGTGGCGGCCTTGGCGAGCCGGTCGTTCTGTTCGCGCAGCCGCTTGTTGTCCCGCAGGGACGCCCGGAGCGCTTCGACGACTTTGTCCTTGTCCTTGCCCGCAGACAGTGCCACCAGGTACCTCCGGGTTCACGGCGTGGTCGCCCCGAGTGAACCGCATGCGGGACCCGCAAATCCCTAAACTTGGCGCTCGCGGGACTGGTTGTCCCCAGGGGTGGTCGGTTGTGGACAAGTTCGGCTGTGCGATGCCTTGCCCGGCCGTTTAGCCGGGGGTCGGCGATAGACTGGACCGGGGCCGGCCCCCAGGGAGGACGGGCCCCGGTCGGTGCTCAGCCGAGGTCGAGTTCGTCGATCAGGGCGAACATCTCGTCGTCCGTCGCGGACTCCAGCCGTTCCTCGACCGCCGTGACCGGACCGGAGCCGGTCACCCGGGACAGCAGCTCCTGCAGCCTCGACCCCAACGTCGCACGCGCCTGCGCGTCCGCCAGCAGTTCCGGCAACGCGAACTCCACCCGGTCCAGCTCCGCCAGCGCCGGCAGGATCGCCGCCGGGACGTCCGGGACCAGCTCCAACCGCAGGTACTCCACCAGCACCGTCGTCGACGGGTAGTCGAACAGCAGCGTCGCCGGGAGGCGCAACCCCGTTGCCGCGCCCAGCAGGTTCCGCAACTCCACCGCGCTCAACGAATCGAAGCCCAGCTCCAGGAACCCGCGGTCCGGCTCGATCGCGTCCGGGCCCGCGTACCCCAGTACCGTCGCCGCGTGCGTGCGGACCAGGTCCAGCAACGCCCCGTCGCGCTCGGCCTCGGACATCCCCGCCAGCCGGTGGGTCAAGCTGTCCACCGGGTCGACCGAAGCCGGCCGGACCGCGCGGCGGACCGGGGTGCGGATCAAGCTGCGCAGGATCACCGGGATCGCGTCCTCGCCCACCCGGTCGCGCATCGCCTCCACCACCAGCCGCACGGGGAGCAGCACCGCCTCGTCCAGCGCGCACGCGATGTCGAACAGGTCCAGGCCCTCGTCCGACGGCATCGGCTCGACGCCGCCACGCGCGAGGCGCGACAGGTCCGCCTCGCCCAGCTTGCCCGTCATGCCGCTGCGCTCGGCCCACAGCCCCCACGCCAGCGACAGCGCCGGCAGGCCCTCGGCCCGGCGGACGTGCGCCAGCGCGTCGAGGAACGCGTTCGCCGCCGCGTAGTTCGCCTGGCCTGTGCCGCCGAACGTGCCCGCCAGCGAGGAGAACACCACGAACCCGGCCAGGTTCATCCCCGCCGTCAGCTCGTGCAGGTGCCACGCCGCGTCGACCTTCGGCCGCAACGCCGTGTCCAGCTGCCGGGTCGTCAACGCCGACACCACGCCGTCGTCGAGCACCCCCGCCGTGTGCACCACCGCCGTCAGCGGGTGCTCGGCGGGGATCGCCGCCAGCAGCCCGGCCAGCGAATCCCGGTCGGCGACGTCGCACGCGGCCATCGTGACGTCCGCCCCCCGCGCGGTCAGCTCCGCGACCAGCTCGGCGGCGCCTTCCGCCGCCGGGCCGCGCCGGCTGGTCAGCACCAGCCGCTTGGCGCCGCGGGCGGTCACCAGGTGCCGGGCGACCAACGTGCCGAGCGTCCCGGTCGCCCCGGTGATCAGCACCGTGCCTTCCGGGTCCCACGCCGCGACCGGCGCCGGGCTCGCCGCCGGGACGCGGGCGAGGCGTGGCACCTGGATCGCGCCGATCCGGACCGCGACGTGCGGCTCGCCGCAGGCCAGGGCCGACGGCAAAGCCGCGTACGAGACTTCGCGGTCGTCGAGGTCGACCAGCACGAACCGGCCCGGGTTCTCCGACTGCGCCGAGCGGACCAGGCCGACGACCGCCGCCGTCGCGAGGTCCGTGATGCCCTCGCCGACCCGGGTCGCGATCGCGCCCCGGGTCACGAACACCAGCCGTGAACCGGCGAACAGGTCGCTCGCCAGCCACTCCTGGACCTGCTCCAGCGCGCCGTGGGTGGCGGTCCGGACCGCGCGCGTGACGTCCTCGTCGTCGTGCGGGCCGCTGGTCACCACGACGACCTCGGGCACCGGAGTACCCGCGATCACGGCCGCTTCGAGCGCGTCGAAGTCCGGGTAGGACTCGACCGGGACGCCCGCGGTCCCGAGTGCCTTGGTGACGCGGACGCCGACGTCGGACCCGACGACCGCCCAGCGTTCGGCCGCCGAGTGGCTGACCGGCGTGATCGGGGCCATCACCCAGCCCACCCGGAACAGGGATTCGTGGTACGCCGACCGTGCGACGTCGAGCTGCTCGGCCGACACCGGCCGCAGCGTCAGCGAGCCGACGGTGGCCACCGGCAACCCGTCCTGGTCGGCCACCGTCAACGCGACCGTGTCGTCGCCCTGGCCGGTGACCCGCACCCGCAGCGCCGACGCGCCGCCGGCGTGCAGGGTCACCCCGGCCCAGGCGAAGGGCAGGACCGCGCGGCTTTCGTCGCGCAGCGCGACCGTGTGCAGGGCCGCGTCGAGCAGTGCCGGGTGCAGCCCGAAGCGGCCGGCCTCGGCGGCCTCCGGCTCGGGCAGGCCGACTTCGGCGAAGATCTCCCCGCCGGCGCGCCACGCCCGGCGCAGCCCTTGGAACGCGGGGCCGTAGTCGAACCCGTTCCCGGCGATGCGGTCGTAGAGCCCGTCGAGGTCGATCGGCTCGGCACCGGCCGGCGGCCACGTGCCGGTGAGGTCACCGGCGGCCGGGGCGGGCGCGGCGGCGAGGGTGCCGCTCGCGTGCGTGGTCCACGGCTCGTCCTCCATGGCGCCGTCGGCGCGGGAGTAGATGTCGATCGACCGGCCGCCGAACCGGTCCGGCCCGCCGACGGCGACCTGCAGCCGGACGCCACCGGTCTCCGGCAGCACCAGCGGCGCCGCGAGGGTCAGCTCCTCGACGCGTTCGCAGCCGACCCGGTCCGCCGCGTGCACGGCCAGTTCCATGAACGCCGTCCCGGGCAGCAGCACGCTGCCGAGCACGACGTGCTGCGCCAGCAGCGGATGGCTCGACGCCGAGAGCAGGCCGGTGAACAGCGCACCGTCCGAACCGGCCAGGGCGACCGACGCGCCCAGCAGCGGGTGCCCGGGTTCGGTGAGGCCGGCGCCGGTGACGTCCCCGGGCGCGGCCGGCGCGTCCAGCCAGTACCGCTCCCGCTGGAACGCGTACGTCGGCAGTTCGACGTGCCGGCCGGCGCCGAGCATCGCGGCCCAGCCGACGTCGGCGCCCGCGGTGTGCAGCCCGGCGAGGGCGGTCAGCAGCGACCGTTCCTCGTCGTGTCCCTTGCGCAGCAGGGAAACCGAGATCGGGTCGGCCGGGCCGGCGCAGTCCGGGACGAGCGCGGCGAGCACCGCGTCCGGGCCCAGCTCGACGAACCGGGTGACGCCGTCGGCGACCAGCGTGGCGACGCCGTCGGCGAACCGGACGGTCTCCCGCACGTGCCGCACCCAGTACTCCGGCGTCGTGACGTCACCGGCCGCCACGACCGGGATCCGCGGCTGCTCGTAGGTCAGCTCGCCGGCGACCGAGGCGAACTCGGCGAGCATCGGGTCCATGAGCGGCGAGTGGAACGCGTGCGAGACGTCGAGGCGCTTGGTCTTGCGGCCCAGCGCGGCGAAGTGCTCCCGCACGGCCAGCACGGCCTCGGTTTCGCCCGAGACCACGACGGCCGCCGGCCCGTTCACCGCGGCCAGCCCCACCCGGTCGTCCAGCAGCGGGACGACCTCGGCCTCGGTGGCCGCGATCGCCACCATGGCCCCGGCCGAAGGCAACGCCTCCATCAGCCGGCCGCGCGCGGAGACCAGTTTCGCCGCGTCGGCCAGGGAAAACACCCCGGCGGCGTGGGCGGCGGCCAGCTCGCCGACCGAGTGGCCGGCGAGGAAGTCCGCCTGGACGCCCCACGACTCCAGGAGCCGGAACAACGCCACCTCGAGGGCGAACAACGCGGGCTGGGTGAAGCCGGTGCGGTCGAGCCGGGCGGCGTCGTCGCCGAACACGACGTCCCGCAGCGGGACGTCGAAGTGCGCGCACACCGCGTCGAAGGCGTCGGCGAACGCCGGGAACCGGTCGTACAGCTCGCGGCCCATGCCGAGCCGCTGCGCGCCTTGGCCGGTGAACAGGAACGCCGTCCGGCCGGCGCGCGCACTGTGGACAGGCCGGTCCGCGGCCAGCGCCGCCAGTCCGTCGCGGAGTTCACCGAGGGTTTCGCCGACGATCACCGCGCGGTGCCCGAACTTCGCGCGGGCGGCCAGCGAGCGGGCTACCGCAGCGGAGTCCGCTTCGGACTGGGTGAACGCCAGCAACCGACGGGCCTGATCCCGCAATGCGGCTTCGGACCGGGCCGACACCGGCCAGGCCGTGAACCGTTGCGACGTCTCGGCTTCCACCGGCTCGTCACCGGCGGGAGCCTCTTCGAGGATCGTGTGCACGTTGGTGCCGCTGACCCCGAACGACGACACCGCCGCGCGGCGCGGGTGGCCGTTCGCCGCCCATTCGACCGGCTCGGACAGCAGCCGCACACGACCGGCGGACCAGTCGATGTGCGGCGACGGCGTCTCGGCGTGCAGCGTGCGCGGCAGGACGCCGTAGCGCAGGGCCTGCACCATCTTGATGACCCCGGCGATGCCGGACGCGGCCTGCGTGTGCCCGATGTTCGATTTCACCGAACCGAGCCACAGCGGGCGGTCGCGGTCCTGGCCGTAGGTCGCGATGAGCGCCTGCGCCTCGATCGGGTCGCCCAGCGTGGTGCCCGTGCCGTGCGCTTCGACGGCGTCCACTTCGGACGGTGTCAGCGCCGCGTCGGCCAGCGCGGCGCGGATGACGCGCTGCTGCGCGGGTCCGCTCGGCGCGGTCATGCCGTTGGACGCGCCGTCCTGGTTGACCGCGGACCCGCGCACCACGGCGAGCACCGGATGCCCGCGCCGCCGCGCGTCGGACAGCCGTTCGACCAGGACCATGCCGACGCCCTCGGCCCAACCCGCACCGTCGGCGTCCGCGGAGAACGCGCGGCACCGGCCGTCCGGCGACAGCGCGCGCTGCCTGCTGAACTCGACGAACGTGTCGACCGAGGAGATCACCGTGACCCCGCCGGCCAGCGCGAGGTCGCACTCGCCCGAGCGCAGCGCCTTGACCGCCCAGTGCAGGGCCACCAGCGACGACGAGCACGCCGTGTCGACCGTGACCGCCGGGCCTTCGAAGCCGAAGGTGTAGGCGATCCGGCCGGACGCGACACTGCCCGCGCTGCCGGTCGCCAGGTGCCCTTCGAACTCGCCGGGCGCGTGCCGCAGCCGGGCGCCGTAGTCGTGGTAGTTGGAGCCGACGAACACGCCGGTCCGGCTGCCGCGCAACACCGAAGGGTCGATGCCGGCGCGTTCGACGGCCTCCCACGACGTCTCCAGGAGCAGCCGCTGCTGCGGGTCGATCGCGGGCGCCTCGCGGGGCGCGATCCCGAAGAAGGCCGGGTCGAAGTCCGCCGCGTCGTGCAGGAAGCCGCCGCCGCGGGTGTAGAACGTGCCCGGCTTGTCCGGGTCCGGGTCGTAGTGCCGGTCGAGGTCCCAGCCGCGGTCGGCGGGGAACCCGCCGACGGCGTCGACCCCGTCGGCGACGAGCCGCCAGAGGTCGTCGGGACCGGCGACGCCGCCCGGGTAGCGGCAGGACATCGCGACGATCGCGATCGGTTCGTCGGCGTGCACGACCACCGGGGCCGCGGTCTCGGTCACGGTGTCCCCGGCCAGTTCGCGCCGGACGTGCTCGGCGAGCGCGACGGCGGTCGGGTGGTCGAACACCAGCGTCACGGGCAGCCGCAGACCGGTGGCTTCACCCAGGCGGTTGCGCAGGTCGACGGCGGTGAGGGAGTCGAAGCCGAGGTCGCGGAAGGCGCGGTCGGGTTCGATGGCCTCCGGTGCGGGGTAGCCGAGTGCCACCGCGGCCTGGGCCTGGATCAGCTCCAGGACCAGGCGGTGCTGCTCGGCGACGTCGAGCCCGGTCAGGCGCCGGTCCCAGCCGGTCTCGACGGTCTCCGGCGCCGCGGCTTCGGAAATGCCCAGCAACGCGGCGCTCGGCCGGCCCTGCGCGAGGGTCTTGCGGTAGCGGTCCCAGCGGATGTCGGCGACGGCCAGCACGGTCTCGTCGTCGGCCAGGGCCTGTCCCAGCGCGAGCAGCGCCTGCTCCGGGTCCATGGCGGGCAGGCCCTGCTCGGCCAGGCCTTCGCCGCGGCCACCGCGCCACGCGCCCCACGCGATCGACGTCGCGGGCAGGCCCGCCGCCCGGCGTTCGCGGGCGAGCGCGTCGAGGTGGCTGTTGGCGGCCGCGTAGCTCGCCTGCCCCGGCCCGCCGAGCGTGCCCGCCAGCGAGGAGAACAGGACGAACGCCGCCAGCCCGCGGTCCGCGGTCAGCTCGTGCAGGTGCCGCGCGGCTTCGGCCTTGGGCCGGAGCACGTGCGCGAGCCGGTCGGGGGTGAGGCTGTCGATGACGCCGTCGTCGAGCACGGCGGCGGCGTGCACCACCGCGGTCAGCTCCGGCAGCTCGTCGAGGAGTCCGGCCAGCTGGGCGCGGTCGGCGACGTCGCACGCGACGACGGTCAGCTCGGTGCCGAGGTCGGCGAGTTCGGCGGTCAGCCCGGGCAGGTCCCGGCCGTGCCGGCTGGTGAGGACCAGGCGGTCGGCGCCGGCGCGGGCGAGCCAGCGGGCCAGGTGCGGACCGATCCCGCCGGTGCCGCCGGTGAGCAGCACCGTGCCCGACACCCGCCACGGCTGTCCGGCCCGGGCCGGTTCCGCACGGACGAACCGGCGGCCGAAGACCCCGGACGCGCGGACGGCGACCTGGTCCTCGGGACCCGGTGCCCCGAGCACGGCGGCGAGGCGGGCGACGGCGCGGGCGTCGAGGTCGGCCGGGAGGTCGACGAGGCCGCCGAAGCGCTGCGGGTACTCCATGGCCGCGATCCGGCCGAAGCCCCAGGTCGGCGCCTGGCCGGTGGCGCGGACCGGGTCCGCCGCGCCGGTGGTGACCGCGCCGCTCGTGGCGAGCCAGAGCGGCGCGTGGATCCCGGCGTCGCCGAGAGCGTGCAGCAGCGTCAGATTCGGTTCGAGCCCGCCGGCGGCCAGGAGGGACAGCACGCCTTCGCACGGACCCGCCTCGCGAAGCAGCTCGGCGCACCGCGCACGGTCCACATCGGACGGAAGCGTCAGGAGGCGCGCGCCGAGCCCGTCGGCGAGGGCCTGTGCGTCGTGTCCCGCCGGGGCGACGACCAGCCAGTCGGCCACGACCGTCCCGGAGGCGACGGCGAGGGGGATCCACTCGACCCGGTACCGCCAGTCGTCCACAGTGGACCCACTGGCTCGGCGGCCGCCGGCCGGGGCGTCCAGCCAGTACCGCTGGTGCTGGAAGGCGTAGGTCGGCAGCGGGATCCGGCGGGCGCCGGGGAACACCGGCGCCCAGTCGACGTCGACGCCGCGGACGTGCAGCTCGGCCAGCGACGTGCGGAACCGCGCCAAGCCGCCCTCGCCGCGCCGCAGCGTGCCGACGGTGATCGCGCCGGGCACGACCTCGGCGATCGCCGACGAGACGACCGGGTGCGGGCTGACCTCGACGAACACCGCGTCTTCGAACGCTCCGACGGTCTGGGCGAACAGCACCGGCTGCCGCAGGTTGCGGTACCAGTAGCCGGCGTCCAGCGTCGCGGTGTCGATCGGCTCGGCCGAGACCGTCGAGTGGAACGGGATGTCGCCGGTGCGCGGTTCGACCGCGGCGAGCACGTCCCGCAGTTCGCTCTCGATCGCTTCCACGTGCGCCGAGTGCGACGCGTAGTCGACCGGGATCAGCCGCGACCGGACGCCGTCGGCCTGGCACTGCGCGAGCAGTTCGTCCAGCGCGGCGGGCTCGCCGCACACGACGGTCGACGACGGGCTGTTGAACGCCGCGATCGAGATCCGGCCCGCCCATTCGGCGAGCAGTTTTTCCACGTGTTCGGCGTCGAGGGCGATCGAAGCCATTCCGCCCTGGCCGGCCAGGCCGGCGGCGATCGCCTTGCTGCGCAACACGACCACCCTGGCCCCGTCGGCAAGGGACAGTCCACCGGCGACGACGGCGGCGGCGATCTCGCCCTGGGAGTGCCCGACCACGGCGTCCGGCGTGACGCCGTGCGCCTGCCACAACGCGGCCAGCGAAACCATCACCGCCCACGACAGCGGTTGCACGACATCGACACGGTCCAGCACCGATTCGCGCAGGGCGGTGAACGGCGACCAGTCGACAAAGGACCCCAGTGCCGCCGCGCACTCCGCGAACCGCTCGGCGAACACCGGCGACGAGTCCAGCAGCTCCGCGGCCATCCCGGCCCACTGCGCACCCTGGCCGGGGAACACGAACACGGTCCGCTCGGCCGGGCCGGCCACCCCGGTGACGACCGACGCGCTCGGCGTCCCGGCGCCGAGCGCGCGCAGGCCGTCCAGGAGCTCCGCCCGGTCCTCACCGAGGACGACGGCCCGGTGCTCGAACGCGGTCCGCGTCGAAGCGAGGGACCAGCCGACGTCGGCGATGTCCGCGTCACCCGCGAAGCCTGCCAGTTTCGCCGCCTGCGCCGGCAAACCGGCTGCCGACCGCGCCGAAACCACCCACGGCACCGGACCCGGGACCGGCGCACGATCGAGGGCGGGTTCGGGAGTGGGGTCGTGTTCGAGCACGACGTGCGCGTTGGTGCCGCCGACGCCGAACGAGGAGACACCGACGCGGCGCGGTCCCGGCTTGTCCGGCCACGGCGTCGCCGACGTCAGCAGTTCGAGCGCCCCGGAAGACCAGTCGACGTGCGGTGACGGGCGTTCCGAGTGCAGCGACCGCGGCAGCAGGCCGTGGCGCATCGCCAGGACCATCTTGATGACACCGGCCGCACCCGCGGCCGCCTGGCTGTGCCCGATGTTCGACTTGACCGACCCCAGCCACAGCGGCCGTGAGCGGTCGCGCCCGTAGGTCGCCTGCAGCGCCTGCGCCTCGATCGGGTCGCCGAGCGTGGTGCCCGTGCCGTGCGCCTCGACGGCGTCCACATCGGACGGTTCGAGCCCGGCCGCGGCCAGCGCGGAGAGGATCACCCGCTGCTGGGACGGGCCGTTGGGCGCGGTGAGGCCGTTGGACGCGCCGTCCTGGTTGGTCGCGGTGCCGCGGACGACGGCCAGCACGCGGTGGCCCTTGCGCCGCGCGTCGGACAGCCGCTCGACGAGCAGCAGGCCGACGCCCTCGGCCAGGCCCATGCCGTCGGCGTCGGCGGAGAACGGCTTGCTGCGGCCGTCGGCGGCCAGCGCGCGCTGGCGGCTGAACGCGACGAACGGCGCCGGGGTCGACATGACCGCGACCCCGCCGGCCAGCGCGAGGTCGCACTCCCCCGACCGCAGTGCCTGGCCGGCCAGGTGCAGGGCGACCAGCGACGACGAGCAGCCGGTGTCGATCGTGACCGCCGGGCCCTCGAGCCCGAAGGTGTAGGCGACGCGGCCGGAGGTGACGCTGCCGGTGCCGCCGGTCACCAGGTGCCCTTCGACGCCTTCGGGGACTTCCCGCAACCGCGGGCCGTAGTCGTGGCCGCTCGCGCCGACGAACACGCCGGTGCGGCTGCCGCGCACAGCGGCCTGGTCGAGCCCGGCGTCTTCGAACGCCTCCCACGCGGCTTCCATGACCACGCGCTGCTGCGGGTCCATCGCGAGCGCTTCACGCGGGCTGATGCCGAAGAAGCCCGGGTCGAACTCGGCCGCGTCGTAGAGGAACCCGCCCGTGCGGGTGTAGCTGTGGCCGGCGCGCTCGGGGTCCGGGTCGTAGAGCGAGCCGGGCTGCCAGCCGCGGTCGCCGGGGAACTCGCCGATCGCGTCGGCCTCGGCCAGCATCAGCTCCCACAGCTGCTGCGGGCTGCCGACACCGCCGGCGAACCGGCAGCTCATGCCGACGATCGCCAGGGGCTCGTCGGCCGCGACCGCCGACGCGGCGACGGCAGGTGCGGCGGGGGCGCCGAGCACCTCGGCGCGCACGTGCCGGGCGAGGGTCGTCGCGTTCGGGTAGTCGAAGACCAGGGTCGCGGACAGCTTGAGGCCGGTGGCGGCGGTGAGCCGGTTGCGCAGTTCGATGGCGGTCAGCGAGTCGAAGCCCAGCTCGCGGAACGCGCGGGCCGCGTCGACGTCCTCCGGTCCGGCGTAGCCGAGCACGGCGGCCGCGTGTTTGCGGACCATGGCGAGCAGTTCGCGGTCCTGGTCCGCTTCGGACAGTGCGGACAGCTTGGCGCGCAACGCACCCGCCGCGCCGGTCTGCTCTTCGGTGACCTCCGACGCGGCGGCCAGCACGGCCGCGACCTCGGGCACTTCGGACAGCAGCGGACGCGGGCGGGCGGCGGTGAAGACCGGGACGAACCGCTCCCAGTCGATGTCGGCGACGGCGAGGAACGGCTCGTCGTGGTCGAGGACCTGACCGAGGCCGAGCAGCGCGGGTTCCGGGGCCATGAACGGGATGCCGCGCCACTTGAGCTGGTCGGCGACGACGTCGGAGACCATGCCGTCACCCGCCCAGATGCCCCAGGCGACCGAGGTGCCGGCCAGCCCGCGGGCGCGGCGGCTCTCGGCGAGCGCGTCGACGAAGGCGTTGGCGGCGGCGTACGCGCCGTGGTCGCCACTGCCCCACACACCGGCGACGGAGGAGTACAGCACGAACGCGTCGAGGCCGGCCCGATCGAAGAGCGCGTCCAGGTTCCGGGCGCCGGCGAGCTTCGCGCGGGCACCCTCTTCGAACTCGGGCAACGTCGTGCCGGCCAGCGGCGCCAGCAGGCCGACACCGGCGGTGTGGATCACCGCGCGGATCTCCGGCAGGCCGCTGACCAGGGCAGACAACGCATCGCGGTCGGCGACGTCGCAGGCGGCGATGGTCACCTCGACACCCAGCGCTTCGAGTTCTTCTCGCAGCTCGGCGGCGCCGGGGGCGTCCGGTCCGCGGCGGCTGGTCAGCACCAGGTGCTCGGCCCCGCGGCCGGCGAGCCAGCGGGCGACGTGCGCGCCGAGCCCGCCGGTGCCGCCGGTGATCAGCGCGGTCCCGCTCGTCCGCCACTCGGGTGCGGTGCCCTCGACCGGCGCACGACGCAGACGGCGCTGGTAGACGCCGGAGTCGCGGACGGCCAGCTGGTCTTCGTCGCCGATCCCGGTGAGGACCGCGCAGAGCCGGGTCGCGGCGCGCTCGTCGAGGGTCTCCGGCAGGTCGACCAGCCCGCCCCAGCGGTCGGGGTGCTCGAGGGCGAGCACCCGGCCGAGGCCCCAGGTGGTGGCCTGGCCCGGGCGGGGCAGCTCGTCGCCGGGGACGACGGCGGCCGTGCCCTGCGTCGCCAGCCAAAGCGGCGCGGTGATCCCGGCGTCGCCGAGTGCCTGGGAGAGCAGGAGGTTCGCGGCCAGCCCCGCCGGCAGCACCGGGTGCGTCGCGTGCGCGCGCTCGTCGAAGGCGAGCAGCGACAGCACCCCCACGACGCCGGACTCGTCCCGCAGCCGCTCGGCCAGCGACGCGCGATCGTCGGTCTCGTCGACCCGCAGGGTCCGGACGACCGCACCTGCCTTCTCCAGGGCGTCGAGGCAGACCTCGGGCGCGTCCACGACCAGCCAGGTGCCGGGCAACGCCGGGGCCGGCTCGGGAACCGGGTGCCAGGTGATCCGGTACCGCCACTGGTCCACTGTGGACAGCTCGGTGCGGCGGTGACGCCAGCCGGCCAGCGCGGGCAGCACCTCCTGCCAGGGCGTTTCGGCGGTGACGCCCAGCTCGTCGGTGAGGGCACCGTCCTCGACGGCGGTCCAGAACCCGTCGTCCGCCGGAGCGGTTCCGACCGGGGTCTCCAGCCAGTAGCGCTGCCGCTGGAAGGGATATGTCGGCAAAGCGACCGGACGGCCGTGCGGGTGGACGGCCGTCCAGTCGACGTCGTGGCCCCGCGCCCACAGCTGCGCCGCCGACGTCAAGAACCGGGTCAGGCCGCCTTCGCCGCGGCGCAAGGTGCCGACGACGGCCGCCGCGCCGGGGTCGAGCGCCTCGTCGAGGGTCTCCTGGATGCCGCCGCCGAGCACCGGGTGTGGGCTGGCCTCGACGAAGAACCGGTGTCCCTCGGCGAGGAGGGTCCGCGTCGCGTCCTGGAAGCGCACCCGCTGCCGCAGGTTGCGGTACCAGTAAGCGGCGTCGAGGGTCGAGGCGGTCTCGCCGGTGACGCTGGAGACGAACGTGACCTGCGCGGGAAGGGGTTCGACGTCCGCCAGTGCTTCGAGCAGTTCGGCTTCGAGGACCTCGACCACGGCGGAGTGCGACGCGTAGTCGACCGGGATCCGGCGGACACGCAGGCCGTCGGCCTCGGCCCGGGCGAGGGCTTCCTCGACGGCGGCGACCTCGCCGGAGATCACCACGGACGCGGGTCCGTTGACGGCCGCGATGGACACCCCGTCCGCGAGCAGGGTCGCGACCTTCGCCTCCGGCGCGGCGACCGACGCCATCGCGCCCAGGCCCGCGAGCCGGGCGGCGATCAGCTTGCTGCGCAGCGCGACGACCTTGGCGCCGTCGTCCAGGGACAGCGCGCCCGCGACGACCGCGGCCGCGATCTCGCCCTGGGAGTGGCCGACGACGGCGTCCGGCGTGACGCCGTGCGCCGCCCACAGCGCGGCGAGCGACACCATGACCGCCCACGAGACCGGCTGGACGACGTCGACCCGTTCCAGGGCCGCCGCGTCCCCGAGGACGTCGGTCAGCTTCCAGTCCACGAAGGACTCCAGCGCGGCCTCGCACTCGGCCATCCGCGCGGCGAACACCGGGGATTCCCCCAGCAGGTCCACGGCCATGCCGGCCCACTGGGCGCCCTGCCCGGGGAAGACCAGGACCGTGCCACCCACGGCCGTGGCCTCGCCGCCGACGCCCGCGGCGGTCCCGGATTCGGCGATCTCGCGGACGCCCGCGAGCAGCGCGGGCAGGTCCCGGCCGACCACCGCGGCGCGGTGCTCGAACGCCGAGCGCGTGTGCGCCAGGGACCAGCCGACGTCGGCGATGGTCGCGTCCGGCAGCGCCGCCAGCTCCGCCGCACGGGCCTTCAACGCGGCTTCGGACCGGCCGGACAGCACCCACACCGCGGTGTCCACTGTGGATTCTTCAACGCCGGCGGGTTCGTCGGCGACGCCCTCCAGCACGACGTGCGCGTTGGTGCCGCTGCCGCCGAACGAGGACACGCCTGCCCGGCGCGGCGCACCCGTCTCGGGCCACTCCTGCTGTTCGGTCAGCAGGGAGACCGCGCCCGCGGTCCAGTCGACGTGCGGGGTCGGCTCGCCGACGAACAGCGTCTTCGGCAGGACGCCCGCGCGCAGGGCCAGGACCATCTTGATCACGCCGGCGAGCCCGGACGCCGCCTGGGTGTGGCCGATGTTCGACTTCACCGTGCCCAGCAGCAGGGGCCGCGAGCGGTCGCGGCCGTAGGTCGCCTGCAGGGCCTGCGCCTCGATCGGGTCGCCCAGCTTGGTGCCGGTGCCGTGCGCCTCGACGACGTCGACCTGCTCGGGCGCCAGCCGCGCGTTGGCCAGCGCCGCCTCGATCACGCGCTGCTGGGAGAGCCCGTTGGGGGCGGTCAGCCCGTTCGACGCGCCGTCCTGGTTGATCGCCGTGCCGCGGATGACCGCGAGCACCGGGTGCCCGTGCTTGCGCGCGTCGGAGAGCCGTTCCAGCAGCACGACGCCGACGCCCTCGCCCCAGCCCGTGCCGTCGGCGTCGGCCGAGAAGGCGCGGCAGCGGCCGTCGGCGGACAGGCCGCGCTGGCGGCTGAACTCGATGAAGTTGCGCGGGTTGGCCATCACGGTCGCACCGCACGCCAGCGCCATCGAGCATTCGTCGCCCCGCAGCGCGGTCACCGCCAGGTGCAGGGCGACCAGCGACGACGAGCACATCGTGTCGACGGTGACGGCCGGCCCCTCGAGCCCGAAGGTGTAGGCGAGCCGGCCGGACAGCACGGCGGCCGAGCCGCCGGTGAGCAGCAGCCCCTCCAGGCCCTCGGGCGCGGTGACCATGCCGCCCGCGTAACCCTGGTTGCTGGCGCCGACGAACACGCCGGTCTTGCTGCCGCGCAGGGCTGCCGCGTCGAGGTTCGCCCGCTCGAAGGCCTCCCAGGTGGTCTCCAGCAGGAGCCGCTGCTGCGGGTCCATCGCGGTGGCTTCACGCGGGGAGATGCCGAAGAACGCGGGGTCGAACTGCGCGGCGTCGGTCAGGAAGCAGCCGTCGCGGACGTAGCTGCGGCCGACGCGGTCGGGGTCGGGGTCGTAGAGGTCCGGGTCCCAGCCCCGGTCGGCCGGCCACGGCGAAACGGCGTCGCGGCCGTCGGCCAGCAGGTCCCAGAGCTGTTCGGGGGTGGCGACCCCGCCCGGGAAGCGGCAGCTCATCGACACCACGGCGATCGGCTCGGCGCGGCGCTCGGTGACGTCGTGCAGGCGCCGGTTGGCCAGCTTCAGATCGGCCGTGACCCGCTTGAGGTAGTCACGGAGCTTGTCCTCGTTGCGCATCTGCGTCGGCTCCTGTTGTCCGGTCACGTCAAGAGATTCCGAGTTCTCGGTCGATCGCCGCGAACATCTCGTCGTCGGTCGCCGTGTCGAGTTCGAGGTCGTCGGGCTCGGCCGCACCGGTGTCGTCCCACTTCCACAGCAGCTTCCGCAGCCGCGCGGTGACCAGCTCGGGGGGAAGGGCCGCCAGCGCGGCCTCGATCCGGTCCAGCTCGTCGGTGGCGGTCTCGTCGACGACGAGCCCGGCGAGCAGGTGCTTCGCGACGGCGGCCGGGGTCGGGTAGTCGAAGACGAGCGTGGCGGGCAGCTTCAGCCCGGTCGCCGCACCGAGCCGGTTGCGCAGGTCGAGCGCGGTCAGCGAGTCGAACCCGAGTTCCTTCAGCGTCTGCGCGGGCCGGACGGCATCCCGGCCCGCGAAGCCGAGGACTGTGGCGGCCTCGGCGCGGACCAGGTCGAGCACGATCCGCTCGCGCTCGCTTTCCGACGCGGCCCGCAGCCGGCCGGCCAGCTCTCCGTCACTGTCCACAGGGGACTCCTGCCGCGCCTCGGGCAGCTCGCGCAGCAGCGGACGCGGCCGGGCCGCGGTGTAGAGCGGGGTGAACTTCGCCCAGTCGATGTCGGCGACGACGCTCGCCGGAGCGCCGGTGTCGACCGACGGCTGGATCGCGGTGACGGCCAGCTCGGGCCGCATCATCGGCACCCCCCGCCGTTCCAGCTGCGCGCCGACGGTCTCGTCGACCATGCCGCCGCCCGCCCAGGCGCCCCAGGCGATCGACGTCGCGGGCAGGCCGCGATCGCGCCGCTGGTGCGCGAGGGCGTCGAGGTACGCGTTCGCGGCGGCGTAACCCGCCTGGCCCGCGTTGCCCCAGACCCCGGCGCCCGAGGAGAACAGGACGAACACGTCCACGTCGCCGCACAGTTCGTCGAGGTTCCGCGCGCCCCGCACCTTGGCCTCGGCCAGGTGCGCGAAGTCGGCCAGGGTGACGGCGGTGATCGGCCGTTCGACGTCGACCGCGCCCGCGGTGTGGACGACGGCGTTGACCGGCGGTAGCTCCGCGAGCAGTTCGCGCAGCGCCTCGCGGTCCGCGACGTCGCAGGCGGCGAGGGTCACCTTGGCCCCGAGCGCGGACAGCTCGCCGGTCAGCTCCGCGGCCCCCGGCGCGTGTTCGCCTCGGCGGCTCACCAGCACCACGTGCTCCACGCCGGCGGCGGCCAGCCAGCGGGCGACCTGGCCGCCGAGCGCGCCGGTACCGCCGGTGACCAGCGCGGTGCCCTGCGGCCGCCAGCGAGCGGGTGGGGCCGCCGCCGCGCGGACCAGCCGGCGGGCGAACACCCCCGAAGGCCGCAGCGCGACCTGGTCTTCACCGTCGTGGCCGGTGAGCACGGCCGCGAGCCGGCCGGCGGTCGTGGCGTCGGCCGTCGGGGGCAGGTCGACGAGCCCGCCCCAGCGGTCGGGCTGGTCGAGCCCGAGGATGCCGCCGAGCCCCCAGGCCATGGCCTGCGCGGGACTTGCCAGGGGCTCGCCCGGGTCGACCGAAACCGCGCCGCGGGTGGCGATCCACAGCGGGGCGGCGATACCCGCGTCGGCCAGCGCCTGGGTGAGCAGGACGGTGGCGGCGAGCCCGGCGGTGAGCACGGGGTGCTCGGCGTGCGGTTCGTCGTTCACCGCCAGCAGGGAGAGCACGCCGGTGGGCGGCGCTTCGGCGGCCAGGAGCACCGCCAGCCCGGAGCGGTCCTCGGTGGACACTTCGAGGACGCGGACGTCCGGGCCGAGCAGGTCGCCGAAGTCGTGCCCGGCGGGGACGACGGCGAGCCAGCCGGCGTCGAGGCTCGTCCCCCGCGGGGCGGGCAGGGTGCTCCACCGGACGTCGTAGCGCAGGTCGTCCACGGCGGACCGGACGACCGGCGCCGCGGACCGCGGTTCGAGCCAGAACCGCTGCCGCTGGAAGGGGTAGGTCGGCAGGCTCACCGTCCGCTTGACCGGGTAGCGGACCGACCAGTCGACGTCGTGACCGTGCGCCCACAGCTGGGCCAGCGAGGTCAGGAACCGCCGGAGGTCACCCGCATTACGGCGCAAGGTGCCGACGACGGCGGCCGGATCCGGTGCCTCGTCGAGGGATGCCTCGATGCCGGCGCCGAGCACCGGGTGCGGGCTGACCTCGACGAAGAACCGGTGCCCGGCTTCGACGAGCGTCCGGGTGGCTTCGTGGAACCGGACGGGCTGCCGCAGGTTGCGGTACCAGTACCCGGCGTCGAGCGTGCCCGTGTCGACCGGCGTGCCGGTGACCCCGGAAACGTAGGTGATGGCCGACGGCCGGGGCCGGACCGGCGCGAGGACTTCGCGCAGCTCGGCCTCGATCGCCTCGACCGCGGCCGAGTGTGAGGCGTAGTCCACCGGGATGCGGCGAACCCGCAGCTCACCGGCGCCGGCGAGCAACGCGTCGATGGCTTCGGCTTCGCCGGAGACGACGACCGAGCCCGGTCCGTTGACCGCGGCGAGGGCGATCCGGCCGTCGTACGGCGCCAGCAGCGGCGCGATCTCGGCTTCCGGGGCGGCGATCCACGCCATCCCGCCCCGTCCGGCGAGGCCGCCCGCGATCGCCTTGCTGCGCAGGGCGACCACCCGGGCACCGTCCTCGAGCGACAGTCCACCCGCGACCACGGCGGCGGCGATCTCGCCCTGGGAATGCCCGACGACCGCGTCGGGCTCGACGCCGTGCGCCCGCCAGAGCGCGGCGAGGGACACCATCACCGCCCACGACGCCGGCTGCACGACGTCGACCCGCTCCAAGGCCTCCGCGTCGCCCAGGACGCCGGTCAGCGACCAGTCCACGAACGGCGCCAGCGCGGCCGCGCACTCGGCCATCCGGGCCGCGAACACCGGCTCGTCGAGCAGCTCGGCCGCCATGCCCACCCACTGGGCGCCCTGGCCGGGGAAGACGAACACGGTCTCCCCCTCGATCGCCGTGGTCACCGGGCCCCCGGCGGCCAGCTCGCGCAGCCCGGCCAGGAGTTCGTCCCGGTCGCCGACGACCGCGGCCCGGTGCTCGAAGGCCGACCGGGTGCTCACGAGGGACCACCCGACCTCGGCGACGCCGTGCTCGGTCCCGGCCAGCGCCGCCGCCCGCTCGCGGACAGCGGCTTCCGAACGGGCGGACAGCACCCACGTGCCCACGGTGTCCGGCAGTGCGTCCACCGAGGACTCTTCGGGCGCCTGTTCCAGGATCACGTGCGCGTTGGTGCCGCTGATGCCGAACGCCGACACACCCGCGCGGCGCGGCGCCCCGGTTTCCGGCCACGCCCGGTCCCCGTCCGTCAGCTCGACCACGCCGGCGGACCAGTCCACCTCGGCGGTCGGCTCGTCGAGGTGCAGCGTCCGCGGCAGCACGCCGTGCCGCATCGCCTCGACCACCTTGATCACGCCGGCGACCCCGGACGCGGTCTGGGTGTGCCCGAGGTTCGCCTTCAGCGACCCCACCAGCAGCGGCCGCGCGCGCTCCGGGCCGTACGCGGCGATCAGCGCCTGTGCCTCGATCGGGTCGCCCAGCGGCGTCCCGGTTCCGTGCGCCTCCACGACGTCCACTTCGGACGGCCGCAGGCCGGCACCGGCCAGCGCGGCGCGGATCACCCGCTGCTGGGAACCGCCGTTCGGGGCGGTCAGGCCGTTCGACGCGCCGTCGGAGTTGATCGCCGACCCGCGCAGGACCGCGAGCACGGGGTGTCCCTGGCGGCGCGCGTCGGACAGCCGCTCGACCAGCAGGACACCGACGCCCTCGGCGAGGGAGAACCCGTCGGCGGCGGCGGCGAACGGCTTGCAGCGGCCGTCGGGGGCGAGCCCGCGCTGGCGGCTGAAGCCGAGGAACTGGCTCGGCGTCGACATCACCATCGACGCGCCGGCCAGCGCCATCGAGCACTCGCCCGCGCGCAGCGACTGCGCCGCGAGGTGCAGGGCGACCAGCGACGACGAGCACGCCGTGTCGACCGTGACCGCCGGGCCCTCCAACCCGAGGACGTAGGCGATCCGGCCGGAAGCGACGCTGGAGACCGCGCCGGTGACCAGGTAGTCCTCGCCCTCGCCGCCACCGGAGCCGTAGGCCTGGTCGGTCAGGCCGACGAACACGCCGGCCGGGATGCCGTGGAGCGTGGCCGGGTCGATCCCGGCGCGCTCGAACACCTCCCAGCAGACCTCCAGGAGCAGCCGCTGCTGCGGGTCCATGGCCAGGGCTTCCCGCGGGGAGATCCCGAAGAACGCCGGGTCGAACCGGGTGGCGCCGTCGAGGAACCCGCCGTGGCGGACGTAGGTGGTGCCCGGGCGGCTCGCGTCGGCGTCGTAGAGCGAACCGAGGTCCCAGCCGCGGTCGGCGGGCAGGCCGGAGATCGCGTCGACGCCGTCGGTCAGCAGCGTCCACAGCTCTTCGGGGGAGGTGACGCCGCCGGGGAAGCGGCAGCCCATCGCGACGATGGCGATCGGGTCGTCCTCGACGGCGCGAGCGTCGTCCACGGCGGCTTCCGGCGTCGTCTCGGCCAGCAGGAATCCGGTCAGCTTCGCGACGGTGGGGTGGTCGAACACCAACGTGCTCGGCAGCTTCAGGCCGGTCACCGCGTTCAGGCGGTTGCGCAGCTCGACGGCGGTGAGCGAGTCGAAGCCGAGGTCCTTGAAGGCGCGCCGGACGTCGACGGTCTCCGGGCTCGCGTGCCCCAGCGCGGCCGCGACCTGCTGCCGGACCACAGTGGACACCAGCTTTTCGCGCTCCGGGCCGGATTTCGCCGCGAGCCAGCCGGTCGCTTCCGCGGGCTCTTCGTGCCCTCGGGGCCGTTCGGCGAGCAGGGGGCTGGGCCGGACGGCGGTGAAGACCTCGGCGAACACCGGCCAGTCGAGCTCGGCCAGCGCGATGAACGCCTCGTCGTGGTCCAGTGCCTGGCCGAGCCCGGCGAGGGCGGGCTCGGGCTCGATGACCGGGACCCCGCGGCGGGCCAGGACGTCGTGCAGGCCCTCGTCGATCATGCCGCCCCCGGCCCACGGGCCCCAGGCCACCGACAGCGCGGTCCGGCCGAGTGCCCGGCGGCGCAGGGCGAGGGCGTCGAGGTAGGCGTTCGACGCGGCGTAGGCGGCGTGGTCGGCGACGCCCCAGACCCCGGAGATCGACGAGAACAGCACGAAGGCGTCGAGTTCGCGGTCGCCGAGCAGGGCGTCGAGGTGCTGCGCGCCGAGCACCTTGGCCCGCAGGACGTCGGCGATCGCGTCCGGGTCGGTGTCGGCGATCGCGGCGAGCGTCCCGACGCCCGCCGCGTGGACGACCGTGCGGAGGTCGTCGATGCCGTCGAGGAGGGCGCGCACGGCGTCCACGTCGGTGACGTCGCAGGCCACGACGGTGAGCCGGGTGCCCAGCTCGGCTTGGAGTTCGGCCACGCCGGGGGTGTCGGCGCCGCGGCGGCCGGTCAGGACGACGTGGCCGGCGCCGCGGGCGACGAGCCAGCGGGCGAGGTGCCGGCCCAGCGCGCCGGTGCCGCCGGTGACGAGGGCCGTGCCGCCGGCCGCCCAGGTCCGGGCCGGGGCTTTGCCGCTCAGGGCGGCGGGGACCAGGCGGCGGGCGAACACGCCGGACGGCCGGATCGCGACCTGGTCTTCTTCGCCGGACAGCACGGCGGCCAGGCGCTCCAGGTTCCCGGCGTCCCCCGTGCCGGGCAGGTCGACGAGCCCGCCCCAGCGGCCGGGGTGCTCCAGCGCGGCGACGCGGCCGAAGCCCCAGACCGCGGCCTGCGCGGGGTTCGGCGGCGGGTCCGTGTCGAGCGGGGCGACCGCGCCCGTGGTCAGGCACCACAGGGGGGCGTCGATACCGGCGTCGCCGAGGGCCTGGACCAGGACCGCCGCGCGGGTGACCGCGCTGATCGGGTCGTCGTCGAGCGCGGGCAGGGCGAGGACACCGTCGGGGGTCAGGCCGGTCAGCCGCTCGGCGAGGGTCGCGCGGTCGCCGGTCGACGGCACCTCGACGAGGTCCGCGCCGAGTCCGTCGAGCACTCCGGCGGTGGGCGTGATGACCAGCCACTTGCCGGTCAACGGCGTCGCGGACGGCTCCGGCAGGGCGCGCCAGGCGATGCGGTGCCGCCAACTGTCCACATCGGACTGACGGCGCCAGCGGCTCAGCGCGAGGCGGGCGTCGCGCCACGGCGTGTCTTCCGCGACGCCGAGTGTGTTCTCCTCCAGCGCCGTCCAGAATTCGGCGTCAGTTGTCTTGGCCGCCGGTTCGAGCCAGAACCGCTGCCGCTGGAAGGGGTAGGTGGGCAGGCTCACCGTGCGCCGCCGGGGGTACAGGGCCGACCAGTCGACGTCGTGGCCGTGCGCCCAGAGCTGGGCCGCCGACAGCAGGAACCGGCGCAGGCCGCCCTCGTTGCGGCGCAGCGTCCCGACGACGGCCGCGTCCAGGGTGTCCTGGAGCGCGCCGCCGAGCACCGGGTGCGGGCTGACCTCGACGAAGAACCGGTGCCCGCGCTCGGCAAGGACATCGGCGGTTTCGTGGAACAGCACCGGCTGCCGCAGGTTGCGGTACCAGTACCCGGCGTCGAGGGTCGCGGTGTCGACCGGCCCGGCCGTGACGGTCGAGTAGAACGGGATCTCCCCGGTCCGCGGCCGGATCGGGGCCAGCACCTCGCGCAGCTCGGCCTCGATCGCCTCGACGTGCGCCGAGTGCGACGCGTAGTCGACGGGAATCAGCCGGGCGCGCAGCCCCTCGCTTTCGCAGCGCGCGACCAGGCCCTGCAGCGCGGCGGGGTCTCCGGCCACGACCGTCGACGACGGGCTGTTGAACGCCGCGATCGAAATCCGTTCGTCCAGCAGGGATTCCACCCGCTCGGCGTCCGCCGCGATCGACGCCATGCCACCCCGGCCGGCCAATCCGGCCGCGATCGCCCTGCTGCGCAAGGCGACGACCCTCGCACCGTCCTCGAGGGACAGTCCACCCGCGACGACGGCCGCGGCGATCTCGCCCTGGGAGTGGCCGGCGACCGCGTCCGGCGTGACACCGTAGGACTGCCAGAGCGCGGCCAGCGAAACCATCACCGCCCACGACAGGGGCTGCACGACGTCGACCCGGTCCAGGTCCCCGTCCCGCAACGAGATGTCCACGAAGGACTTCAAGGCCGCCTCGCACTCGGCGAACCGCGCGGCGAAGACCGGCGACTCGCCGAGCAGACCGGCGGCCATCCCCGCCCACTGCGCACCCTGGCCCGGGAACACGAAGACCGTGCGGCCGGCGGGACCGGTGACGCCGGTGACCACGGACGGGCCCGGCGTCCCCGAGGCGATCTCGCGCAGGCCGGCCAGCAGCTCGGCGCGTTCGCCGACGACCGCGGCCCGATGCTCGAAGGCGGTCCGCGTCGCCGCGAGGGACCAGCCGACCTCCGCGACGCCGTGCTCGGTGCCCGCCAAGGCCGTCGCCCGGTCCGCCACCGCGCCGTCGGAACGGCCGGAAAGCACCCACACGCCCAGGGCGTCCTCGGCGGCGGGCGCCGGGGCGGGTTCGGGGACCTGCTCGACGATGACGTGCGCGTTCGTTCCGCTGATGCCGAAGGAGGACACGCCGGCCCGGCGGGGCGCGCCGGTTTCCGGCCACGGCTGCCCGGCCGCGGCCAGGGTCACGGCGCCGGCGGACCAGTCGATCCGGGGGCTCGGCTCGTCGGCGTGCAGGGTGCGCGGGACGACGCCGTGGCGCAGTGCCTGCACCACCTTGATCACGCCGCCGATGCCCGCGGCGGCCTGGGTGTGCCCGAGGTTCGACTTCAGCGAGCCGAGCAGCAGCGGCCGTTCGCGGTCCTGGCCGTAGGTGGCGATGATTGCCTGGGCTTCGATCGGGTCGCCCAGCGGTGTCCCGGTGCCGTGCGCTTCGACGACGTCCACTTCGGACGGTGCGAGCCCGGCGTCGGCCAGCGCGGCGCGGATCACGCGTTGCTGGGACGGGCCGTTCGGCGCGGTGAGGCCGTTGGACGCGCCGTCGGAGTTGACCGCCGTGCCGCGCACGACGGCGAGCACCGGGTGGCCGTGGCGGCGCGCGTCGGACAGCCGTTCCACGACCACGACACCGGCGCCTTCGGCCCAGCCGGTGCCGTCGGCGTCGGCCGAGAACGCGCGGCAGCGGCCGTCGCGGGAAAGGCCGCGCTGGCGGCTGAACTCGACGAGCATCCCGGGACTGGCCAGCACGGCCGCGCCGCCGGCCAGCGCGAGCGTGCACTCCCCCGCCCGCAGCGCGCGCACGGCGAGGTGCAGGGCGACCAGCGAGGACGAGCACGCGGTGTCGACGGTCAGCGCCGGGCCTTCCAGGCCGAGGACGTACGCGATCCGGCCCGAGGCGACGCTGCCGGTCGTGCCGGTGAGCAGGTGCCCGCCTTCGCCGCCTTCGGACAGCCGCGGGCCGTACTCGGAGTTCGTGGCGCCGACGTAGACGCCGGTGCGGCTGCCCCTCAAGGACGCCGGGTCGATGCCGGCGTGCTCGAACGCCTCCCACGCGGTCTCGAGCAACAGCCGCTGCTGCGGGTCCATGGCCAGGGCCTCGCGCGGCGAGATACCGAAGAAGCCCGCGTCGAACCCGGCGACGTCGGTGAGGAAACCGCCGTGGCGGGCGTAGGACTTGCCGGCCTCGGCCGGGTCGGGGTCGTAGAGCGCAGCGAGGTCCCAGCCGCGGTCGGCGGGCAGGCCGCCGATGACGTCCCGGCCGTTCTCGACGAGGTCCCACAGGTCGTCGGCCGAGCGCACGCCACCCGGGTAGCGGCAGCTCATCGCGACGATCGCGATCGGCTCGTCGGCGCGGGTGGCGGCTTCGGTCCGGGTTTCGGCTTCGCCGGCCAGCATCCCGGCGAGCCGGGCCGGGGTCGGGTGGTCGAACACCGAGGTGGCGGGAACCTTCCGGCCGGTCGCGGCGGACAGCCGCTCGCACAGCTCGACGCCGGTGATCGAGTCGAAGCCGAGGTCCTTGAACGACGCCGTGGGGTCGATCGCCGCCGGGCCGGGGTGGCCGAGGACCAGCGCCGTGTGGGCGCGGACGGTCTCCAGGAGGTCTTGAGCGGGTCGGGGGCGGGGCTCCGCCCCCCGGTCTCCAGTGTATCGGGGGGTACCGACAGTTCCGGCGGTGTTCCCGTCGAGGTTCCCGTCGAGATTCCCGTCCAGCCAGAAGCGTTCGCGTTGGAAGGCGTACGTCGGCAGGTCGACGCGGTGCCCGCCGGGGAACGTCCAGGCGACGCCGCCGCCTCGGGTCCACAGCTCGGCGACCGACTTCGCGAACCGGGCCGGGCCGCCCTCGCCGCGGCGGAGCGTGCCCACCGCCGCGGCCGGGCGGTCGTGGTCGGCCGCCGTCGCCAGGATGCCGCCGACCAGCACCGGGTGGGGGCTGACCTCGGCGAACACGCCGATGCCCGCGTCCAGCGCGGCGCGCACGGCCGGGTCGAACAGCACCGGCTGCCGCAGGTTCGCGAACCAGTGGTCCGCGTCGAGCCGTCCGGTGTCGAGCAGGCCGCCCGCGGTCGAGGAGTAGAACGGGATCGCCGACGCCCGGGGCCGGATCCCGGCGATCAGCCGCAGCAGCTCGTCCTTGAGCGGCTCGGCCTGCGCGGAGTGCGACGCGTAGGCGATCGCGATCCGGCGCGTGCGGACCTCGCGGGCGGTCAGCTCGGCCTGCAGCTCGTCGAGGGCGTCGAGGTCGCCGGAGACCGCCGTGGTCGCCGGGCCGTTGACCGCGCCGACCGACAGCCGGCCGGCGTACGCGGCGAGCAGCTCGGTCACCTCCGCGACCGGCAGGTCGACCGACAGCATGCCGCCGTGGCCCGCCATCCGGCCGGCGAGCAGCTCGGCCCGGAGTGCGACGATCCGCGCCGCGTCGTCCAGCGAGAGCGCGTCCGCGACGACGGCGGCCGCCAGCTCGCCCTGGCTGTGCCCGAGCACCGCCGCGGGTTCGACCCCGCGCGCTCGCCACTCGGCGGCCAGGGACACCGCGACCGACCAGAACACCGGCTGCAGCACCTCGGTGCGCTCGAGCGAGGGCGTCCCCCGGCGCAGGACGTCGACGACGTCCCAGTCCAGGTGCGGAGCGAGGGCGGCGGCGCACTCGGCCAGCCGCGCGGCGAACACCGGCGACGCGTCGAGCAGTTCCGCGGCCATCCCGGCCCACTGCCCGCCCTGGCCGGGGAAGACGAAGACCACGCGGTCGTCGCTCGTCGCCGCGACACCCTGCGTGACGCCCAGCCCGTCCGCGACCGCGCGCAGCCCGTCCCGGCCGTCGACGACCGCGCGGTGCGCGAACGCCGTGCGACGGTTCGCCAGCGTCCAGCCGACGTCCACGGGGGACAGTTCCGGATGGTCGTCCACATGCGACAGCAGCCGCGCGGCCTGAGCCTGGAGCGCCGCGGCGGTGCGAGCGGAGAGCAGCCAAGGCGCCGCCGCGTCCGCCACCGCGCGGGGTGCGACGGGTTCGGCCGCTTCGAGGACGACGTGGGCGTTGGTCCCGCCCATCCCGAACGAGCTGACCCCGGCGATCCGGTGCCCTCCCCAGTCCGCCCGCTCGGCCACCACGCGCAGCTTCAGCTCGTCGAAGGGGATCGCGGGGTTCGGCGTCGTGAAGTTGAGGCTCGCGGGCAGGGTGCCGTGCCGCACGGCGAGGACGGCCTTGAGCAGCCCGGCGATCCCCGCCGCGCCTTCCAGGTGGCCGATGTTCGTCTTGACCGACCCGACCGGCAGCGGCTCGGCCCGGCCGGCGGCGAAGACCCGGCCCAGCGCGGCCGCTTCGATCGGGTCGCCGACCTTCGTACCGGTTCCGTGCAGCTCGACGTACCCCACGGCGGACGGCTCGATCCCGGCGTCGGCGTGGGCACCCCGGACCGCGGCGGCCTGGGCATCGGCGTCCGGGACGGTCAGCCCGTCGCCGGCGCCGTCGTTGGTCACCGCGGTTCCGCGGATGACGCAGAGGATCTCGTCGCCGTCGGCCCGAGCCCGCGACAGCAGCTTGAGGACGACGAGCCCGCCGCCCTCCCCGCGCACGAAGCCGTTGGCACGGGCGTCGAAGGTGAAGCACTGCCCGTCCGGCGACAGCCCGCCGAACTTCGCCGTGGTGACGGCGTTTTCCGACGCGAAGATCAGGTTGACCCCGCCGGCGAGGGCGACCGGGCACTCGCCCCGGCGCAGGCTCTGCACCGCCAGGTGGACGGCGACGAGCGAGGACGACTGTCCGGAGTCGACGGTGAAGCTCGGGCCGTGCGCACCGAGGAAGTGGGAGACGCGGTTGCCGAGCAGCCCGCGGTTCACGCCGGTGATGGTGTGGTGGCTGATCGACTCGGGGTCGCTCGCGCGCACGAGCGCGGCGTAGTCGTCCCACATCGCGCCGACGAACACGCCCGCGGCGCTCCCGCCGAGGGTGGCGGGCACGATGCCCGCGTGTTCCAGCGCTTCCCACGCCAGTTCCAGCACCAGCCGCTGCTGCGGGTCCATGGCGGCGGCCTCACGCGGCGAGATGCCGAAGAACGCGGCGTCGAAGCGGTCGATCGCGTCGAGGAACCCGCCGTGCCGGACCCCGGTTTCCCCGGCGTCCCAGCGGCCCTCGGGGACTTCGGTGATCGCGCCGCGGCCATCGGCCAGGAGCCGCCAGAACGCGTCGGGGCCGTCCGCGCCCGGCAGGCGGCACGCCAGCCCGACCACGGCGACCGGCTCACCCGGAGTGCTCGCAAAACCCGTCATCTCACGCTCCATCGGCGGGCGGCTTCCTTCCTGTGACGGTGGCTCGACGTCCACGGCACCACGGGCGCGGCAACGCTGTCCACGACGGACAGGTGAGGTCTAGTGCGGTGCCTAAAGGACTTCAGCGTGCCCAGGTGACGGGCAGGGCGTGGACGCCGTAGTGGAGCATGTCGTCGCGCAGCGGCACCTGGTCCGCCGGCACCGCGAGCCGAAGGCCGGGGAAGCGCTCGAACAGCGCCCGGAAGCCCACCTGCATGGTGAACCGGGCCAGGTGCTGCCCGATGCACTGGTGCACGCCGTGGCCGAACGCGACGTGGCCCTGGGTCACGCGGCCGATGTCGAACCGGTCGGGGTCCGGGAAGCGCTCGGGGTCGCGGTTGGCCGCCGGGAGCGCGACGACCACCGTCTCGCCTTCGCGGATCACGTGCTCCCCCAGTGCGACGTCCGCCAGCGCCGCGCGGCTCGCACCGAGGTGCGAGACCGTCAGGTAGCGCAGCAGCTCTTCGACGGCGTTGGGCCACAGACCTGGCTCGGTCTGCAGCCGCGTCAGCTGCGCACGGTGCTCGAACAGCGCGAACGCGCCCAGCGCCAGCATGTTCGTCGTGGTGTCGAAGCCGCCGCCGACAAGCGCCCACGCGAGGTTGACCAGCTCCGGCCGGACGAGTTCGCCGGTGCTGGCCAGCTCGCCGAGCATGTCGTCGCCGGGGTCGTCGAAGGCCGCGTCGACGAGCCGCTCCAGGGTGCCGCCGACGACGGTGATCGCGGCGATCAGCTCCTCGAGGGTGTACCGCATGCGAGCCACGACGTTGAGGTGACGCAGCAGCTCTTCGCGGTCGGCCTCCGGGACGCCGACCAGCTCGCACATCAGCCGGGTGGCCAGCGGCTCGGCGTACGCGGTGACCAGCTCGGCTTCCGTGCCGCGCGCGGCCATCGCGTCGAGCAGCTCGCCGGCGATCCGTTCGGCGGCCGGGACCAGTTCGCGGGTGCGCCGCACGGTGAAGTACTTCGCGAGCAGCTTGCGGTACCGCGCGTGGTCGGCCCCGTCCATCTTGGGGAACGCGCCGGGCGCGGCCGGCTCCGGCTCGTAGGTGTCCATCGGGAACGGCGGCGGCACGGCGAGCGCGACGAGGTCGTTGCGGTGGCTGAACCGGGCGTCGGACAGCACCGCGCGGACGTCGGACAGCTTGGTCACCAGCCAGCCCGTGGCCGGCCCGGGACTGGCCTCGAACGCGAGGCGGCTGACTCCCGGCCGTGCCCGGTACTCGTCGGGCGGGTCGAACGGGCAGCTGCGCTTGACGGGCAGTGAAGACGGCTCGGTCACTTCCGGTTCCCTCCGGCCAGGGGCGCGACCCGCGCCTCGATTTCGGCGGCGGCGCGGACCGCCCCGCCCGCGGCGTGCACCTCGCGCCGCATCAGGTCGACGCGCCGGCGCACGGCGTCGTCGCGGTCGACGGCGAGGACCGCGTCCCGGATGGCCGCGGCGGTCACCGTCTCCTTGTCCAGGGACGCCCCGAGCCCGAGCCGCCGGATCTGCCGGGCGTTGATGTGCTGCTCCGGGTGGTGCGGGACGGCGATCACGGGCACGCCGAAGTACAGCGCCTCCATCACGCTGCCCATCCCGCCCTGGCAGAGGAACACCGAGCAGTGCGGCAGGACGTCGGGGTGCGCGACCCAGCGGTGGGCCTCCACATTGGACGGCAGCGGCCCGAGCGCGGCCGGGTCCACCTTCTTGCCCAGCGTGAGCACGACCTGCCACGGCACGCCCGCGAACGCCTCGGCACAGGTGCGGAAGAACTCCGGGCGGTCGTTCACGGTCGTGCCCAGGGTGATCAGCACGACGGGCCGGCCGTCGGCGGGCGGCGTCCACGAGCCGGCGGTCTCGCCGACCGAGGGCCCGACGAAGGCGAACCGCGCGTCGAACGTCTGCCCGGCCGGCTGGAACGCGCGCGGCAGGAACACCAGCGTGAACTCGTCGCCACCGGTGAAGAACTCCTCCAGCGTCAGCTTTCCCAGGCCGTGGCCGGCCAGGTGTTCGCCGAGCCGCGCGACGAACCGGACGATCGCCGGGTGCGCCGGGTCGACCGCCTCACCGAAGGTCTGGTTCTCCTTCGTCAGCGAGAAGTGCTCGTTCGACGCGGCCGTGGCCGACAGCTGCACGGTCGGCAGCCGCGCCTTCCGGGCGAGCAGCCGGCCCGGTGCCCACAGCGTCGTGTCGTAGACGAGGAGGTCCGGTGTGGACAGCCGTTCCACGGCGGGCAGCACGGCCATGCTCTGTTCGAGCAGGTCCAGCGGCGCCCGCGCGGCCTCGTCGGCGTCGGTGATGTCCGGCTGGGCGGTGGACAGGTCGCAGCCGTAGTCCACGGCACGGGCACCGGTCGCGGCGACCCGGTCCGCGAACTCGCCGGAGGTGAAGCAGGTGACCCGGTGGCCGCGGCGGACGAGCTCGGCGACCACCGGCAGCGCCGGGGTCATGTGCCCGTAGGCCGGGTAGGGCAGGAACGTGATGTCGGGCATGACCGGCTCCTAGCGCCGCTGGTACCGCTCGATCAGCGAAAGCGCGGGCGAGGTGGCCACCGTGGTCACCAGGGTCATGACCACGAGCATCGCGAACATCGTCGGGCTGATCACCTTGAGGTCGAGCCCGATGTTCAGCACCGCCAGCTCGGTCAGCCCCCGGCAGTTCATCAACGCGCCCAGCGACCACGCGTCCCGCCTGCCGATGCCGGACAGCCGGGCGGCGATCAGGCTCCCACCCCACTTGCCCAGCATCGCGACCACGACGATGAGCAGGCACCACAGCCACAGCGTCGGATCGGTGCCGATCAGGTCGAACTTCGTGCGGAGTCCGGTGTAGACGAAGAACAACGGCAGCAGCAGGGTGACCGTCAGCGCGTGCATCTGCTCGGTGGCCTGGCGGATCGGCAGCGACCCGCGCGGCGTCACCGCGCCGAAGAGGAACGCGCCGAAGATCGGGTGGATGCCGATGGCGTTGGTGGTCAGGGCGGACAGCAGGAGCCCGGCCAGCAGCACGGACACCACGGCCGTCGTCGGCAGCGCCTTCTGCCCGTGCTCCGTCGGCGCGAACAGCCGGCGCAGCAGCGGCCGCACGACGAACAGCATCAGCGCGAAGAAGGCGATCGTGAGCCCGACGGTCACCAGCGTGGCGGCCATCGAGGTCGCACTGGCGATTGCGACGACGAGCGCGAGCAGGCACCACGCGGTGATGTCGTCGACGGCCGCGCAGCTCAGCGCCAGCGCGGCGATCGGCAGCTTCGTCATCCCGCGGTCGGTGATGATCCGCGCCAGCACCGGGAACGCCGTGATGCTCATCGAGATCGCGAGGAACAGGGCGAACGGCAGCCGCGCGACGCCGGCGCCGAGGGCGGGGTGGAGCACGAACGCGAGCAGCACGCCGGACAGGAACGGGATCGCGACGCTGACGTGGCTGACCAGCACCGCGGCCTTGCTGCGGCGGCGGACCAGCTCGACGTCGAGCTCGTAGCCGACCAGGAACATGAAGATGACCAGGCCGATCTGGGCGAACGTGTTGATCGTCGAGGCCAGATAGTCGGGGAAGATCCAGTGGTAGGCCGCGGGCCACACCCAGCCCAGGAACGACGGCCCGAGCAGGATGCCGGCGAAGATCTCGCCGATCACCGACGGCTGCGCGAGCCGCTTCGCGACCGCCGAAAGCAGCCGGCAGGCCAGGAAGATCACCGGCAGCGCGAACAGCAGCTTGGCCACCGGATCCGCCGCGCCGCCGGTGTGCCCGCTCGGCGCGTGGCCGTCCCCGCCCCCGGTGCGCAGCAGGAAGAACGCGGCCACGACCGGGACGACCACCATCGCCACGTAGGAGATCCAGGTCCGGCGCCGGCTCGCCGCGACCGAGGTTTCGGCGGTGCGCTCGTCGAGCGATGACATGACTGACCTCTCCGATCACGCTGCCGGAAAAGAGGTCGTGAGTGTTCAGGGCGGCCGGAACCGCCCTGGACACTCACGACCGGGGAGGGAGCTAGAACAGGGCCAGTGCCGAAGAGGAGGCCTTCAGGCTGCCGAGGTGCCCGTGCCACAGGTGCGTGGGGTCGGCCTCGACGGCGGCGACGTACTCCTTCATCGCGGTCAGCGCCGCCGGCTCCTCGGCGTCGTAGACGTCGCCCTGGAGCATCTGGATGACGTCCTTGCGGTAGCGGTCGTCGTCGATGAACGCGGTGAACAGCACGTTCAGCCGGTAGTACATCGAGATGAAGTCGTACCAGATGTTGACGCCCTTGCGGAGCGTGTTCACGTAGTTGTCGAACCGCTCGCGGCGGAAGTCGCCGGCCTGGTGCGCGGCGATGACGTCCTTGGCCGCCAGGCGCGCGCTGTTCATCGCGACGCTCACGCCGCTGGAGAAGATCGGGTCGACGAACCGGGCGGCGTCGCCGATGAGCACCAGCGAGTCGCCGGCGATCTGCTTCATGCCGTAGCTGTAGTCGCCCTCGGTCTTGAACTTCCGCACGCGCTGGGCCTGCTTCAGCGCGTCCAGCATCTCCGGCCGGGTGCCGACGGAGTTCCAGAAGAAGCCCTCGAGGTCGTCCTTGTGCTCCTTGAACTTCTCCTTCTGGGTGACGACGCCGATCGAGGTGATGGTCTCGGTGATCGGGATCTGCCAGACCCAGGTGTTCTCCTGGGGCAGGAAGTGCACGTGGATGTAGTCGGCGTCTTCGGGACGGCGCGCCAGCGACGCGCGGTCCAGACCCTCGAACCACGTGTGCACCGCGTACTGGTTGAAGACCTTGTCCGGCACCTTGACCTTGAGCTGCTGGCCCAGCAGCGTCTGCCGGCCGGACGCGTCGAGCACGCAGCGGACGGCGACCTCGACCGGCTGCTCGCCGATCTTGGCCTGCAGCACCGGCCGGTCGCGGTCGGTGAAGTCGACCCGGTTGACGCGGACGCCCTGGTACACCTTGGCGCCGAGCTCCTCGGCGTGCTTGAGCAGCAGCGAGTCGAACTGGCCGCGGTCGACGTGCCAGGCGTAGACGCGGTCGACGCCGTCCTGGTCGCGCTCCTCGTAGGCGATCTCCGCCACGCCGAGGCCGTGCGAACCGGCGTCGAAGTCGAGCGTGCTGGTCGGGCGGGTGTCGGAAGACGTCCACGCGGCCCCGTACTTGCGGGGGAACCCGGCGGCCTCGACCTTGCCGATGACGCCGATGTCGTGCATCACCGGGATGACCGCGGGGACGAGGGACTCGCCGACGTGCTCGCGGGGGAACGTCTCACCCTCGAAGACGGCCACCGACAGGCCGGCCTTGGCCAGGTAGGAAGCCGCCGTGGAACCGGCCGGGCCACCGCCGATGATGCCGACGTCGTAGTCGTAGGACACGGGTTCTCCGTTTCTGGGTCGGGAAAGGGGTCAGGCGACCGGGGCGCGCAGCGACGTCACCAGGTCGGTGATGCTTTCGATGTCCTTGAAGTGGCGGGCCACCATCTCCGTCGGCGGGACGCGCACGGAGAACTCCTCGCGGATGTAGGCGACCAGCCGGGTCGTTTCGATCGAGTTCAGCAGGCCCCAGTCCAGCAACGGCGTGGTCGTGGTCAGCTCGCCCACGTCCTTCCCGTCCAGCAGGTGCTTCTCGACGAACTCAACGAGCTTTCGCGTGATGTCCACGCGCTCGTCGTCTGCCATGGTTCATTCCTCCAGTGACGGCACAGGTCCAGGTTCGCGGGGGGATCAGTCGGTGCCCGCGTCGTGCGTGGCCTTGTTGCGCGAGCCGCGGCGCGGGCGCTCGAGCAGCACGGTCTCGGCGTTGATGTGCTTGCGCGGGGCGAAGGCGACGTAACGGCCGCCGGACATCTTGGCCTTGAAGTTCTTCATCCAGCCGTGGTGCCCGAAGTTGCCGAACTTGTCGAAGCCGACCAGCGAAATGCCGCTGCGGTCGTAGTGCCCGCCGACGAGCAGGCACCACTGCCGGTAGTCCGGGTACTCGTTGGTCAGGTGGCGGTAGGTGAGCACGAAGGCGAGGTACCGGCGGAAGTCCATGCCGTCGAGACCCTCTTCGTCGTAGACCCGGGAAATCGCCTGGGTGCTCTGGCCGAGCATCTCCGGGATCGGCGAGGCCGAGCAGACGAGCCAGTGCGACTCGTCGGTCATCGGGCTCTTGATCATGTTCTGCTCGACTTCCCAGCGGAAGTTGGTGTTGAGCTTCCCGGTCTCGATCATCTGCGCCTCGGAGATCTCCTGGGGCACGTAGATGAGCATTTCGTTGGTGGTCTCGAGCTCGTCGATCTCGGCCTGCGTGAACGGGCAGGGCTTCACGGCGATTTCAGTGGTCCCATAGACTCCGTAAACCATGTCTTCGAGGTTCTCGGGCATGCGCATGAGCGACCGTCCTGAATTCCATTTATCGCGTGGCTGGATGTGGCGTCGATTGGTTCTATCACGCAGCTGACTGGGGAAAAGCTCAGTAGAACTGGGACTTTTCCGTGGAGTCCATCAGCGCGACCGTGTTGCTCGACGGGTTCACGACCGTGCTCACCAGGTCGAAGTACCCGGTACCCACTTCGCGCTGGTGCCGCGTGGCCGTGTAACCCGCCGCCTCCGCCGCGAATTCGCGCTCCTGCAGCTCGACGTAAGCCGTCATGCCTTCTTCGGCGTAGTCGCGCGCCAGTGCGAACATCGAGTGGTTCAGCGCGTGGAAGCCGGCCAGGGTGATGAACTGGAACTTGTAGCCCATGTGCCCCAGTTCGCGCTGGAACTTCGCGATCGTCGCGTCGTCGAGGTGCTGCTTCCAATTGAACGACGGCGAGCAGTTGTAGGCCAGCAGCTGGTCGGGGTACTCGGCCTTGATCGCCTCGGCGAACCGGCGGGCGACCTCGAGGTCCGGTTTGGACGTTTCCATCCACAGTAGATCCGCGTAGGGCGCGTAGGCCAGCCCGCGCGCGACGCACGGCTCGATGCCGCCGCGGACACGGTGGTAGCCCTCGGGCGTGCGCTCGCCGGTGAGGAACGGCTTGTCGCGGTCGTCGACGTCGCTGGTGATGAGGTTCGCGGCCTGGGCGTCCGTGCGGGCGATGACCAGGCTCGGGACGTCGCAGACGTCGGCGGCCAGGCGCGCGGCCTGCAGCGTGCGCACGTGCTGGGAGGTCGGGATGAGCACCTTGCCGCCGAGGTGACCGCACTTCTTCTCCGCGGCCAGCTGGTCTTCCCAGTGCACGCCCGCGGCACCGCCGGCGATCATGCCCTTCATCAGCTCGAACGCGTTGAGCACGCCACCGAAGCCGGCCTCGGCGTCCGCGACGATCGGTGCCAGCCAGTGCGGCGCGTCCTTTTCGTCCTCGGCCCAGCTGATCTGGTCCGCGCGCAGCAGCGCGTTGTTGATCCGGCGCACGACCTGCGGCACCGAGTTGGCCGGGTAGAGGCTCTGGTCCGGGTAGGTGTGGCCGGAGAGGTTGGCGTCGGCGGCGACCTGCCAGCCGGAGAGGTAGATGGCCTTGAGGCCGGCGCGCACCTGCTGCACGGCCTGGTTGCCGGTCAGCGCGCCCAGCGCGTGGACGTAGTCTTCGCTCCGCAAGAGGTTCCAGAGCCGCTCCGCGCCGAGCCGGGCGAGCGTGTGCTCTTCGGTCACGCTGCCGCGCAGCCGCAGGACGTCCTCGGCGGAGTAGTCCCGGCGGACTCCGCGCCATCGGGGGTCCTCGGCCCAGGACCGGGCCAGGTCGGCCGCCGCGGCTTCGCGGGGCGGCGCTGCGGTGACGGTCATGTCGTTCTCCTGACGTACGACGACGCGCGGCTTCGTGGACGAGACCATTTAGCACCCGCGAACCCCCGCCGGACGCCGCCCCGGCGTGAGGACGAAGCATTCCCCTAGTTCTTGCCGGGCGCGCCCGGTCGCCGCCGTGAGCGGGGCGGATACTCGGTTCACGAGCCACCTCGCGAACGGAAGGCGTTTGATGGCAAAGGATCTGCGGACATTCCTGGCCGAGCTGGACCCGGGCCAGGTCAAGGTCGTGCGCAAGCACGTCGACCCCGAGTTCGAGGTCACCGCCGTCGTCGACCGCATGGAGGACGACCCGGCCTACCCGGGGTTCCCGGCCGTGCTGTTCGAGAACGTGGGCGGCTCCGAAATCCCGTTGCTCATCAACCTGCACGGCACCTACGAACGGCTCGCGCGCAGCATCGGCGCGGACGTGCACTCCATGGTGCCCGAATACGCCCGGCGCGAAGGCTCGGGGATCAAGCCGGTCACCGTGGACAGCGCGCCCGTGCAGGAGGTCGTGCTCACCGGCGACGACATCGACGTCGGCCTGCTGCCGCTGCTCAAGCACCAGGAACTGGACGCGGGCAAGTACATCACCTCGGCGGTGACCATCTGCCGCGATCCGGACAGCGGCAAGATCAACGCGGGCATCTTCCGCCACCAGGCGCAGGGCCGCGACCAGGTCGGCATCCAGGTGAACCCGGCCCACCACACCGCTTACGTGCTGCGGAAGCTGCGGGAGCAGAAGAAGCCGATGGAGGTGGCGCTCGTCATCGGCCACCACCCGGCGCTGCTGATGGGCGCGGTGTCCAAACTGGAGGGCATCGGCGGTGAGCTCGACGTCGTCGGCGGCCTGCTCGGCGAGCCCCTCGAAATGGTGCCGTGCAAGACGGTGGACCTCGAGGTGCCGGCGCACGCGGAGATCGTCATCGAGGGCGTGATCGACACCGACCCCGAAGCCACGGCCGTCGAAGGCCCCTTCGGCGAGTACCCGCGGTTCTACACCCGCACCGGCCCGCAGCCGTACGTGAAGATCACCGCGATCACCATGCGCCGCAAGCCCATCTTCGTCGACGTCTTCAACGCCCACACCGAGCACAGCATGCTCGGCGGGCTCCCCCGGATGGGCAGCATCCACCGCCGGGTCACCGAAGCCGTGCCGACGGTGACCGGCGTGCACCTGCCGCTGTCCGGGATGGCGCGGTCGCACCTGTACCTGTCGATGAGCAAGCGCGTCGAGGGCGAGCCGAAGCTGGCGGCCTGCGCGGCGCTGGCGGTGGACCCGTTGCTCAAGCACGTCTTCGTGGTGGACGACGACGTCGACGTGTTCAACGAGGTCGAGACGCTGTGGTGCCTGGCGACGCGCTTCCAGGCCGACCGCGACCTGACGATCATGCCGGGCTTCCTCGGCGGCCAGCTCAACCCGGTGACCTACGGGCACAACCGGGAGGAGAAGGGCCCGATGGAGACGAAACTGATCTTCGACTGCACGAAGCCGGTGCCGCCGGCGGTGTTCCCGCCGTCGTGCCGGGTCCCGCTGGAGGTCGTCGAGCGGGTGGACCACCGCGCGCTCCTGGAGGACGTGCCGGCGTCCTATCTGGACTGAAGGTCGCCCGCGCCGTCGACGACGCCGGTGCGGGCGACCTTCCACCAAGCCGAAAGGCCCCTTCCGCGGGCGGATTCGAGGGGTCGTTGCAACGCAGGTGATTAGCTGGCTTCGGTCAGGAGTTTAGCCAAGCGCTCGGCTGGGGTGTCCCAGCCGAGTGTTTTGCGTGGGCGGCGGTTGAGCTGGGCGGCGATGGCGGCGAGGTCTTCGGGGCTGTGGATGGCCAGGTTGCTGCCTTTGGGGAAGTACTGGCG
>NZ_JBSGJA010000042.1:0-43615 GCF_053605345.1 Amycolatopsis sp. NPDC003865
GCCAGGTGATACCGCTGGTCGGCGTTGTTGGCCGCGTCGCCCAGCGCCTTCTCGACCGGGCTCGACCCCTTGGTCGGCGTGGTGAGTGAACTCATGACTTACGCTCCCAAAAGGCCGGACCGATGGCCTCGATGAAGTCGCCTCGCGCGATCAAGTATCCCTCTTCGTCCACCGTGATCGGTAGCTGGGCCAGCGGACGGGTCGCCGGGCCGAAGATCGGCTTGGCGTAGTGGAGGGCGTCGAACTGCGACTGGTGGCACGGGCACAGGATGCGGTTGGTCCGCTGCTCGTACAGGGAGGTCGGGCAGCCGACGTGGCTGCAGATCTTCGTGTACGCGTAGAGGTCGCCGAAGTTGAAGTCCTCCTGGCCGGCCCGCTTGACCACCTTGGCGGCGTCGGTCGGGCGCAGGCGGATCAGCATGACGGGGTTGTCGACGCGGGTCAGCGCCGCGGCCAGCAGCTCCGGCTTGCCCTTCTCGGAGTCGCGGTACGGGAAGACCGTCTCCATGGCGCCGGCGTCGAGGTCCTCGGCCTTGACCAGGCTGACCTCTTCGCCCTCCTCCAGCGGCTTGCCGGTGTTGCGGCGCAGGTAGACCTTCTCGCCCGGGAAGTTCGGCTGCCAGCCGGTGTGCCAGAGCGACTGCCGGTTCTCGGTGTCCTTCCAGGGGTTCTTGATGAAGGACGCCAGCGGCAGCGCCGCGGCCGCGAGGCCCAGCGCGCCGGCCCCGGCGATCGCCGAGCGCTTGATCAGCGACCGGCGGGCGATGGTGCTGCGGTTCCCGGCGTCGGCCAGGTGCGCGAGGATCGTCGCGCGGTCGACCTCGGCCGACCCCTCGCCCTGGTTGTCGCTGCGCTGCTGCACCGCGACCTCGGCGGGCACGAACTTCTTCGTGTACAGGATCACGCCGATGCCCAGGCCGAGGATGGCCAGGCCGAGCGTGATACCGAGCATCGGGGTGTACAGGCTGTACCAGAAGTGGCCGCTCTCGTTGTCCGGCGCCTCGTACTGCCACGGCCACCAGATGAGCGAGACGACGAACCCGATCCCGGCCAGGGCGGACAGCCCGAACCAGAACGCGACCAGGCGCTCGGCCCGCTTCTCCGCGCGGGTGCCCTCCACGGGCCACGGCGTCGGGTACTCGACGATCTCGACCCCGTCGAGCTCGCCGCCCAGCTTGACCAGCTGGTCCCGGTCCATCTCAGCCAGCTCCGCCTCCGTCGGCGGCTTCGGCCCCTCGGCACTCATGCCTTCGATCCAATCCACAACGTCACGCCGATCAGCGCGGCGATCCCGACGATAAAGGCGATCACGCCCTCCGAAGCGGGGCCGACCCCGCCGAGGCCGTTCCCACCCGGGTCATTGTTGCCGTCCGACACCGACTTCACGTAGGCGACGATGTCCTTCTTCTCCTCCGGCGACAGCTGCCGGTCGGAGAACTTCGGCATGTTCTGCGGCCCGGTGAGCATGGCCGTGTAGATCTGCTCTTCGCTGGCCGGGTCCAGGTTCGGCGCGTACTTGCCGGCGGACAGCGCGCCGCCACGGCCGGTGAAGTTGTGGCACGAAGCGCAGTTGAGGCGGAACAGCTCGCCACCGCGGGCCGGGTCGGAGCCGCGCAGGGCCTCGCCCTTCTCCGCGGGACGCTGGACGCCGCCGCCGTGCGCCTGGATGTAGGCGCCGACCGCGTCGATCTCGGCCTCGGTCAGCTTCGGCGGCTTGCGCTCGGCCTGCGCCTCCTGGCGCGCGACCGGCATGCGGCCCGAAGAGGTCTGGAAGTACACCGCGGCGTCGCCGATGCCGATCAGGCTCGGCCCACGGTCCTGCACGCCCTCGAGGTTCGCGCCGTGGCACGCGATGCAGGTGTTGTTGTAGACCTGCTCGCCGAGGCGCAGCTGCGCCGGCGTGCCCTGGGCCTGCGCGGTCTGCGGCTCCGGGGCGAACACGGCGTACAGGGCGCCGGCGCCCACCAGCGCGATACCGAGCGCGAGCAGGCCGGCGAACCGCCTCCGCAGCTTCGACCGCGCGCGGTAGCGGCGCTCCGAGGACTTGGTGCTGGTGGTCATCTTGCGGCAACCCTTGCTGTCAGTTCAGGCCGATGGTGAAGGTGGTGGCGGCTGGGTGGACCTACGGAAGGAGGTAGATCACACCGAAGAGGCCGACCCACACGATGTCGACGAAGTGCCAGTAGTAGGACACGACGATCGCCGACGTGGCCTGGGCGGGCGTGAACTTGCTCAGTTTCGTGCGGATGAGCAGGTACACGAAGGCGATGAGCCCGCCGATGACGTGCAGGCCGTGGAACCCGGTGGCGAGGTAGAAGACCGTGCCGAACGGGCCGGACGGGATCGTCATCCCCTCTTCGACCAGGTTGTGGTACTCGTTGGCCTGGCCGCCGACGAAGATGGCGCCCATGATCAACGTGATGATGTACCAGCGGCGCAGGCCGTAGACGTCGCCGCGTTCGGCGGCGAACACGCCGAACTGGCAGGTCAGCGAGGACAGCACGAGGATCACCGTGAACGGGATCGCGTACGCCACGTTGAGGTGGAACTCCTCGCCGTGCAGCGGCGGCGGCCACTGGCCGGACGAGTTCTGCGCCTTGACGGTGAAGAACATCGCGAACAGTCCGGCGAAGAACATCAGCTCGCTGGAAAGCCACACGATGGTGCCGACACTGACCATGTTCGGCCGGTTCAGCGAGTGGACCCGCTGACTGATGGTGGGAGCTGCCGTTGTCACGCGTCGCATTATGTCCTCTCGCACCACCGCTCCGCCGGGTGGGTCCACGGCGAGCCGTCTGCGTAACCGATCACACCGGATGCCCGGGAAGGTGAGAGCTACTCATGGGTTTACTCGACCGGCTGCGTGACCTGGTCAAAAAGCGGGAAAGCGCTGGTCTGACTCCCGATACGCCCGGCTTGGAGATCGTCGCCGAAGCCTTCGACCCGGTGGTCGCGGACTCGGCCGTCCTCGCCGGTTCACCCGCCTGGGTCAGCACGGCACCGGCCGTCCTGCGGCACCACCTGCTCCTGCCGCCGGACCGCGTCGCCGAAGCGGCGTCGATCCTCGCCCAGGACGGCTACGAGCTGCGGGAACAGTCCCCTTCGGAGGGCCTGACGCGGGCGCTCGCGGTCCGCGTCCAGGTGCTCGACGCGCTGCACTGCGCCCAGGAACGGTCCCGGATGGCCGGTCTCGCGCAACGATTGGGCGGCGACGCGCTGGGCTGGGACGCGCTCCAGCCGGAGGCGCCCGCGTGATGTCGGTCTCGGCCGATACGATCCAGGCAGACGTGCGGTCACGAGTATGGAGGCGTGCCTGATGGGCGAGCGGTCGATGCGGGTCCTGGTGTTCAGCCACAAGGCGGAGGTGCGCGAAGCGATCGTGAACGCGGTCGGCCGGCGGCCCGCCGCCGACCTGGCGCGCGTGGACTACGTCGAGGCGGCCGGCATCGCGGACGTGCTGTCCGAGGTGGACGCGGGCACCGTCGACCTGGCGATCCTCGACGGCGAAGCGCAGCCGACCGGCGGCATCGGCGTCTGCCGCCAGCTGAAGAGCGAAATCACCGAGTGCCCCCCGATCGTGGTCGCCGTGCGGCGCAAGGACGACCGGTGGCTGGCGACGTGGTCGCAGGCGGACGCCGTGCTGGTGCACCCGCTGGACCCGCTGACCGCCGCGGAGACCGTCGCCGACGTGCTGCGACGGGTCCCCGTCGTGAACGGCTGAGCCCGTGACCACCCCGGTCCCCCGCACCTGGCCGCCGCTGCTCAAGCAGCTCGTCGCGCGCGTCGACCTGTCCGAGGAGGACACGGCGTGGGCGATGGACCAGATCATGAGCGGCGCGGCGAGCCCGGCCCGGATCGCCGGGTTCGCGGTGGCGCTGCGCGCGAAGGGCGAGACGCCGTCGGAGATCGCCGGGATGGCGGCCACGATGCTGGCGCACGCCAAGCGCGTCGAGCTGGACCGCCCGGCCGTCGACATCGTCGGCACCGGCGGTGACGGTTCGAACTCGGTCAACATCTCGACGATGGCGACGATCGTCACGGCGGCGGCGGGCGCGCCGGTCGCCAAGCACGGCAACCGCAGCGCGTCGTCCAAGTCGGGCGCGGCGGACGTCCTGGAAGCGCTCGGGGTGACGATCTCGCTGCCGCCGGAAGACGTCCAGCGCAGCCTCACCGAGGTCGGCGTGGGGTTCTTCCTGGCGTCGGCGTTCCACCCGGCGCTGCGGCACGCGGGCCCGGTCCGCGGCGAGCTCGGCATCCCGACCACGTTCAACCTGCTGGGGCCGCTGACGAACCCGGCCCAGCCGGGCAGCGCGCTGATCGGCTGCGCGTACGAGGACAAGACACACGTGCTGGCGGAGGTGTTCGCCCGCCGCGGCACCCGCGCGCTGATCGTCCGCGGCGACGACGGCCTGGACGAAATCACCACGACGACCACCTCGTCGGTGTGGGTGGTGTCGGACGGGACCGTGACGAAGACGACGTTCGACCCGGCGTCGGTGGGCGTGCCCCGCGCGACGGCGGACGACCTGCGCGGCGGAGACGCGGCGTCGAACGCGGCGGTGGTCCGCGAGCTGGTGGGCGGCAAGCCGGGCCCGGTGCGGGACGCGGTCCTGATCAACGCGGCCGCGGCGCTGGCGGCGTTCACCGGGTTCTCGGGGTCCCTCGAGGACGACCTGCGCGGCGGGCTGGCGCGGGCGGCCGAGGCGATCGATTCCGGGGCCGCGGCGGCACTGCTGGACCGCTGGATCGCGTTCGCCTGACCTTTACCCGCGGAAGGCCGCGCGGTACGAGGTCGGGCTCGTGCCCCGCAGCCGGCTGAACTGGTGCCGCAGCGCGGCCGCCGACGCGTAGCCGCACGCCGTCGCGATGTCCTCCACCGACAGCCGGCCCTCCTCCAGCAGCGCCTGCGCCCGGTCCAGCCGGCGCTCGGTCAGCCAGCGGTGCGGGGTCGTGCCCGTCGCCGCCGAGAAGCGGCGCAGGAACGTCCGCTCCCCCAGCCCGCTGCGCCGCGCCAGCTCGGCCACCGTGAACGGCCGGTCCAGCCGCCGCTCCACCCACTCCAGGGCCTCCGCGACCACCGAGTCGTCCGGGACCGACGGGACCGGCGCCTGGACGAACTGCGCCTGTCCCCCGGCCCGGAACGGCGCCGCCACCATCCGGCGCGCCAGCGTCGTCGCCGCCGTGACGCCGCGGAGCCGGCGCACCAGGTGGAGGCACAGGTCGACCGCCGCCACCGTGCCCGCGCTGGTCAGGATCCCGCCGTCGTCCTCGTACAGCGCCTGCGGGTCCACCACGGCCGCCGGGAAGCGGGCGCGGAACTCCGCCTCGTAGACCCAGTGGACCGTGCAGCGGCGGCCGTCCAGCAGGCCCGCGTAGCCCAGCGTGAACACCCCCGCGCAGAACCCCGCCACCCACGCGCCCCGCGCCGCCGCGTCGCGCAGGACGTCCAGCACCGGCGCCGGCGGCGGCGCCGTCCGAGGAGCGCAGGTCGGCACGATCAGCAGGTCCGCCGAGGCCGCGAAGTCCAGGTCACGCAGACCGGACAGGCCGAAGCCCGACCAGCTGGCCACCGGGGAACCCGCCGGTGAGCAGACCCCGAACTCCCAGCCCTCGATGCCGTCGGCGGTGCGGTCGGTGCCGAAGACCTCGCACGCGACGCCCAGCTCGAACGGGGAAACGTGGTCGGCGAGCACCACCGCGACCCGGTTGACGTCCATGACGGCAAGCATGTCACAAGTTTTGCGGCCGTTGTCATCTCTGACACTGGTTGATCGACGCCGTCCGGACGAACCTGGACGCCATGACGAACTCCGAAACCCGCCCGCTGCTCCAGTGGTCCGCGGCGATGGCGATGTCCGGCACGATCGGCGCCGTCGTCCTCGAGAGCGGCGCGGCCGCCCCCGCTGTCGCCTTCGCCCGCTGCTTCGTCGGCGGGGCGCTCCTGGTGATCTGGTGCTTCGCCCGCGGCTGGCTGCCCGCCTGGCGGCCCTCGCGGCGTGACCTCGGCCTGGCCGTCCTCGGCGGACTGTTCCTGGTCGGCAACTGGGTGCTGCTGTTCGCGTCCTACGCGCTGTCGTCGATCTCGGTCAGCACGGTCGTCTACCACACGCAGCCGCTGATCCTGGTCGGTCTGGCGGCGGCGTTCCTGGGCGAAAAGGTGGCCAAGAGCCACCTGGTCCGGGCCGCGATCGCGTTCGGTGGCGTGGCGCTGATCTCGCTGTCCGCGCACGGTGAGGACGGCAAGCCCGTGCAGCTCGCCGGGATCGGGCTGGCGCTCGGCGCGGCCCTGCTCTACGCCGGCGCGTCCTTCGTGGCGAAGCAGCTGAAGCACATCCGCCCGCACCTGCTGGCGGCCGTCCAGACGACGGTGGGCGCGCTCGTCCTGGCGCCGGTGCTGCTGATCACGCCGCTGCCGGCGTCACCGCGGGGACTGCTGTGGCTGGTGCTGCTCGGCACCGTCCACACGGCACTGATGTACGTGCTGATGTACGCGAGCATCGGCAAGCTGCCGACCACGACGGTGGCGCTGCTGTCCTACCTGTACCCGGTGGTCGCGGTGCTGGTGGACGTCGCCTTCTACGGCCACCGCCCGACCTGGCCGGAGGCGCTGGGGATGCTCGCGGTACTGGCCGCGGCCCTGAGTCCTCAGCGCCGCGGCCAGTCGGAAAAAGCGCAGGTCAGTCGTGCGACGGACCCGTGTGGTACTCGAACACCAGCCCGCCGATCGTGATCAGCAGCGCGACCAGCGCGATGACGAGCAGCCAGATGTGGAAGAACGCCAGGCCCAGTGCGGCGAGGGCGGCGGTGGCGGCCATCCCGACCGGCCAGTAGCTGCCCGGGCTGAAGAAGCCCAGCTCGCCGGCGCCGTCGCTGATCTCGGCGTCCTCGCGGTCCTCCGGGCGCGGTTCGATGCGGCGGGCGACGAACTGCATGTAGCTGCCCGCGAGGAACGCGAGGCCACCGGTGAGGAACAGCGCGACGATGCCGACCGGCTCGGCCCCGTGGGTCGCGGCCAGCGCGGTCCACACCCAGTACACGGCCGCCATGAACACGGCGAAGATCGCCACGATGAAGAAGATGCGGGCTTCGACCTTCATGGGTCTTTCCTACTCCCTGTGTGACGACGGCGTCAGTTGGACGCGGTCCGCGCCGTGCGGTCGGTGTTGAACGGCTGGGTGGTCACCGCGTGCGGGGTGCACAGCTCGCCGCAGTTCATCTTCGCAAGCGCTTCCGACGCGGTGAACGTCTGGCCGGTGGCCGGGTTCACCTGCTTGCGCAGCGCGATGTACTGGTCGTACTTGTCCGCCGACAGCGCACGGACCTCGAAGTTCATCACCGAGTGGTAGGTGCCGCACAGCTCCGCGCACCGGCCGACGAAGGAGCCTTCGCGGTCGATCGTGTTCTGGAAGGAGCTGTCCTGGTTGTTCTTGTCCGGGTTCGGCATGACGTCCCGCTTGAAGTGGAACTCCGGGACCCAGAAGGAGTGGATGACGTCGGTGGAGATCAGGTCGTACTGGATGACCTTGCCGACCGGGAGGACCAGCAGCGGGATCTCGCCGGACGAGCCGACCGTGCTGACCTGGCCGCTGCCGTCGGGCTTCGCCGCGTTGGCGTCCTCGTACTTGAACTCCCAGTTCCACTGGAAGGCCACGACCTGGACCTTGACGTCCGGGTTCGGCACCTTGTCCAGGACCTTCGACTCCGTCGTCGCGGTGAAGAAGAACAGGACGCAGACCATGATCGTCGGGACGACGACCGTGAACAGTTCTAGGGGGATGTTGTACTGGAACTGCCGGGGCAGCTCCTCCGGCTCGCCGTCGGCCGTCTTCTTCTTGCGGTGGAACGCCGCGGTCCAGAAGATCAGGGCCCACACGATGGCGCCGACGACCAGCGCGGCCACCACGGTCCAGGTCCACAGCGTGCGCATCTCGTTCGCCTGCCGCGTGACGCCGACCGGCCAGCCGAACCGCAGGATCTCGTCGCCGGAGCAGCCCGTCGCGGTCAGCGCGACCAGCACGGCCAGCGCGGCGACGCGCACGGTCCGCTTCCCCAGGGTGCGCTTGGGTTGTCCCACTGCGCCTCGCCCTTTCACCCAGAGCCTCCTACGACCGATCTTTGTGACAGGCGGAGCCTAGCCGAGTTGGCCCGTCCCGCTGACTAAGGGGTAACCGTCGACGCGCGTGTTACTCGCCACGGCCTGCCCGGCATACTGGGCACTTCCCCAGCCCGGTGAGAACTCCGAAGGTGTGTGAGTACCCGTGTGCGGCCTGCTTGGACTGATCTGCGCGACCGAGACCGGCGCGGCGAACGCGCGTGACGCCGTCGGCGCGGCCATGCGCTGCCAGCGCCACCGCGGCCCCGACGAGCAGGACACCTGGGCCGACGCCGAGGTCGTCTACGGCTTCAACCGGCTCGCCTTCATCGACGTCGAGCACGCCCACCAGCCGCTGGTCTGGGGCCCGCCGGAGGCGCCGGGCCGCTACACCATGAACTTCAACGGCGAGATCTACAACTACCTGGAGCTGCGGGCCGAGCTGGCCGAGCAGCACGGGGCGAAGTTCGAGACCGAGGGTGACGGCGAGGCCATCGTCGCCGGGTTCCACTACCTCGGCGCGGACTGGGTGAAGCGCCTGCGCGGCATGTTCGCGTTCATGATCTGGGACTCGCAGGAGAAGAAGGTCTTCGGCGCGCGCGACCCGTTCGGGATCAAGCCGCTGTTCTACTCGGCCGGCCCCGGCGGGGTGGCGTTCTCCAGCGAGAAGAAGAGCCTGCTGGAGCTGTCGGACACCCTCGGCGTCGCGCAGGAGCTGGACCGCAAGGCGCTGCAGCACTACCTGGTCCTGCAGTACGTGCCCGAGCCCGAGTCGCTGCACACCGCGATCCGCCGCGTCGAGTCCGGGACGTCGTTCGAGGTGGCTCCCGGCGGTGAGGTGAAGTTCACCCGCTACTTCCACCCGCAGTTCACCGCGAAGCCGGTGACCACGCAGGCCGAGGCCGAGGAGCTGCACCAGCGCATCGCCGATGTGATGCGCGACTCGGTCGGCAAGCACATGATCTCCGACCCCGACGTCACCGTCGGCGCCTTCCTCTCGGGCGGCATCGACTCCACGGCCACCGCCACGCTGGCCAAGGAGCACAACCCGAACCTGATCGCGTTCACCACCGGGTTCGAGCGCGAGGGCTACTCCGAGGTCGACGTCGCCGCCGAGTCGGCCGCCGCGATCGGCGTGAAGCACGTGGTCCGCACGGTGTCGGCGGACGAGATGATGGAGGTCCTCCCCCTCATCGTCTGGTACCTCGACGACCCGGTGGCCGACCCGGCGCTGGTCCCGCTGTGGTTCATCGCCCGCGAGGCCCGCAAGCACGTCAAGGCGGTGCTGTCCGGCGAGGGCGCGGACGAGCTGTTCGGCGGCTACACGATCTACAACGAGCCGATCTCGCTGGCGCCGTTCGAGAAGATCCCGGGCGGCATGCGCAAGCTCATCGGCAAGGTCTCGACGAAGATCCCCGAGGGCACCCGCGGCAAGGACCTGCTGCGCCGCGGCGCGCTGCCGCTGGAGGACCGCTACTACGGCAACGCCCGCAACTTCCGCGACGACCAGCTGCGCAACGTGCTTCGTTCGTACCAGGAGGGCGTGGGCTTCAAGGACGTCACGGCGCCTTGGTACGACGTCTCGCGCGGCTGGGACCCGGTGGCCCGCATGCAGCACGTCGACCTCTACACCTGGCTGCGCGGCGACATCCTGGTCAAGGCCGACAAGGTCACCATGGCGAACTCGCTGGAGCTGCGGGTGCCATTCCTCGACGCCGAGGTGTTCAAGGTCGCGGCGTCGATCCCGCTGGACCAGAAGCTCGCCCACGGCACCACGAAGTACGCGCTGCGCCAGGCCCTGGCGAAGATCATCCCGGCGCACGTGCTGAACCGGCGCAAGCTCGGCTTCCCGGTCCCGATCCGCCTGTGGCTGCGCAACGAGATGTACGACTGGGCCCGCGGGATCATCAACGACTCGAAGACCGACGAGCTGCTGGACAAGAAGGCGATCCTGGCGCTGCTGGAGGAGCACAAGGCGGGCCAGCTGGACCGCAGCCGCCAGCTGTGGGCGCTGATCGTGTTCATGCTGTGGCACGGCATCTTCGTCGAGCACCGCATCAAGCCCGAGGTCCCGGAGCCGGTGTACCCGGTCAAGCTCTGACGTTCCCGTGAGAAGGCCCCGCACCGGCTCGGTGCGGGGCCTCTCGCGTTCCGGGACTCAGGCGGGCAGGACCGCGGAGATCTCCTCGGCCGCGTCGGGGCCGAAGGCCTCGCCGATGCGGGCCAGGGCGTCCGCGCGGTCGAACGTCCACTCCTGCGTGCCGACCGTCTCCAGGACCAGCACCGCGATCAGCGAGCCCAGCTGGGCCGCGCGCTCGACGTTCAGGCCGCCGTCGAGGCCGGCCAGGAAGCCCGCGCGGAAGCCGTCGCCGACACCCGTCGGGTCGGCCTTCGCGCGCTCGGGGACCGCGCCGATCTGCAGGGCCACGCCGTCCTTGCCGACGATCTCGACGCCCTTCTCGCCCAGCGTCGTGATCCGGAGGCCGACCTGGTCGAGGACGTCGGCCTCGGTCCAGCCGGTCTTCTGGAGCAGCAGCTCCCACTCGTAGTCGTTGCTGAACAGGTACTTCGCGCCGGCGACGAACGCGCGCGCCTGCTCGCCGGTCATCCGGGCCAGCTGCTGCGACGGGTCGACGGCGAACGCGTACCCGCGCTGACGGCACTCCTCGGCGTGGCGGACCATGCCCTCGGGGTCGTCCGGGCTGATCAGCACCAGGCCGATCTCGCCGGCGCGCTCGGCGATCGGCTGCAGCTCGATGTTGCGGGACTCGGCCATCGCGCCGGCGTAGAACGTCGCGATCTGGCAGAGGTCCTCGTCGGTCGTGCAGACGAACCGCGCGGTGTGCGCGACCTCCGACACGTGCACGCCGGACGTGTCGACGCCGTGCCGTTCCAGCCAGGAGCGGTAGTCCGCGAAGTCGGCGCCGACGGCGCCCACGAGCACCGGGCGCACGCCGAGCACCCCGAGGCCGAAGGCGATGTTCGCGCCGATGCCACCGCGCCGGACCACGAGGTCGTCGGCGAGGAAGCTCAGCGAAACCCGGTGCAGCTGCTCGGCGACCAGCTGCTCCGCGAACCTGCCCGGGAAATGCATGAGGTGGTCGGTTGCGATACTGCCGGACACCGCGATCCTGGCCCTGTCTGCCACCGGCTGCTCCTTTGTGCTCGACCTCACGGCAAAAGGCGCGAAGTTACCCCCGGGTCATGACCCAACCGGGTAGTTCGCGCGTGCCCAGCCGACACTACCGGCTGGTACTCCTTCTCCAGTCGAGAGCGGATCAATAGCGTTACGAATCGTGAACGCCGTCACCGAACCCGAGACCCTGTCCGAGCTGATCGCCGACTGCGCGCTCATCCCGGCAACACTGCAGGCCGAGCGCCTGCCGCTGCCCCGCGTCACGGCCGAGCCGTGGGAGGTCGACGAGGCGTGCCACGCCCAGGTGGCCGAGCTCGACGCGTACGTGTAGTCCGCAGAGACGAAGAAGGCCCCGCCCTCCCTCCTCGGGACGGCGGGGCCTTTTCGCGTACCGCTCAGTGGAACGAGTCGCCGCAGGCGCAGGAGCCGGTGGCGTTCGGGTTGTCGATCGTGAAGCCCTGCTTCTCGATCGTGTCGACGAAGTCGATGACAGCTTCCGACACGTACGGCGCGCTCATCCGGTCGACCGCGACCTTGAGGCCGTCGAAGTCGCGGAACAGGTCGCCGTCGAGCGTGCGCTCGTCGAAGAACAGCTGGTAGCGCAGGCCCGCGCAGCCACCGGGCTGGACGGCGATGCGCAGGTGCATGTCGTCGCGGCCCTCCTGCTCGAGCAGGGCCTTCGCCTTGGAAGCCGCGGCGTCGGTCAACGTGACGCCGTGGGTCTCCTCGGCGGTCTCGGCCTGCGTCGCGCCGGCGTGCTCAGCGGTCGTCATGGCACTCCCTCTAGGTTCGAACTCACTGCGGATACTCCTCGTGCTGACGTCTTCAACACCCGGAGCGCCCGTTCTGTTCCCCCACCATGGTCGCACATGGATCGACCTGGTGAACGGCCGCGTGACGCCTGCAATACCCTGGTGAGGTGAGGTTCCTGCGCCGAAGCACCACAGACACCGCCGCCGAAGAGCCGGAGACGACGGACGCCGTCGACGTCGGCGGCAAGGCGTTCACGCCCGGTAAGGGCAAGGCTACGCCGAAGCGGCGTGACGCGGAGGCGAAGAAGCGCGGCCCGGTCGCGCCACCGCCGACCACCATGCGCGAGGCGATGAAGCGCAACAAGGAACTGCGCAAGTCGAACCCGCAGACGAAGGAAGACCGCCGCGCGGCGGCCAAGCTCCGCCGCGACCGCATGATGGCGGGCGACGACAAGTACCTGCTCCCCCGCGACCGCGGGCCGGTGAAGGCGTACGTCCGCGACCTGGTCGACACGCGGCGCAACCTGCTGGGCCTGTTCATGCCGCTGGCGATCCTGGTGTTCCTGGCGCTGCTGGTGCCGTTGCCCCAGGTGCAGTCGTACATCACGCTGCTGTGCACGGCGCTGCTGCTGGTGATGGCGATCGAGGGTTTCGTGAACGGGCGCAAGATCGCGAAGCTGGCGCGGGAGAAGTTCCCGAAGGAAGCGGTGAGCGGCCGGTCGATCGGCTGGTACGCGTTCGTGCGGGCGTCCCAGATCCGGCGGCTGCGCGTCCCCAAGCCGCGGCTGAAGCCCGGGGACCCGATCCCCAACTGAGCGGTTTTCGAGAAGCCGGGTCGAGCGATGCTCGACCCGGCTTCTTGCTTGTCGGGGTCGGATACACAGCCCGCCGGCGACCTTCGGCGGCCCCGAGCGAGGCTGGAGTCACTCCAGGATCGTTAGCAAAGCAAACGATTACCGCCTAAGCTGCCACCCATGGAGTTTCGTCGTCTCGGCCGCAGCGGCCTCAACGTCAGTGAGATCTCGTACGGCAACTGGCTCACCCACGGTTCCCAAGTGGAGGAAGACCAGGCCCACGCCTGCATCAAGGCCGCGCTCGACGCCGGCATAACGACGTTCGACACCGCCGATGTTTACGCGAACACCGCGGCGGAATCGGTCCTGGGCCGCGGCCTGAAGGGCCAGCGGCGGGAAAGCCTCGAGATCTTCACCAAGGTCTTCTGGCCCACCGGCCCCAAGGGCCCCAACGACAAGGGCCTGTCCCGCAAGCACATCACGGAGTCGGCCAACGCGTCCCTCACCAGGCTCGGCACCGACTACGTCGACCTGTACCAGGCGCACCGCTTCGACCGGACCGTCCCGCTCGAAGAGACCATGCTCGCCTTCGCCGACCTCGTGCGCCAGGGCAAGGTGCTCTACGTCGGCGTCTCGGAGTGGACCGCCGAGCAGATCAGCCGCGGGGCCGCCCTCGCCCGCGAGCTGAAGATCCCCTTCGTCTCCAACCAGCCGCAGTACAACATGCTCTGGCGCGTCATCGAGGACCAGGTCATCCCCACCTCGGAGCGCGAAGGCCTCAGCCAGATCGTCTGGTCGCCGATCGCGCAGGGCGTCCTCACCGGCAAGTACAAGCCTGGCCAGGACTACCCCGCCGGCTCGCGGGCCACCGACGAAAAGGGCGGCGCCAACATGGTCGCCCGCTTCCTCGACGAGACCGTGCTCAAGCGCGTCGCCGAGCTGGAGCCGCTCGCGAAGCAGGCCGACCTCTCCCTCGCGCAGCTCGCCGTCGCGTGGGTGCTGCAGAACCCGAACGTCGCCTCGGCGATCATCGGGGCTTCGCGCCCGGAGCAGGTGCACGAGAACGTCAAGGCCGCCGGCAAGAAGCTCGACGCCGACCTGCTGAAGGCCATCGACGACGTCCTCGGCGACGTCGTCGAGCGCGACGCGAGCCTGACCAAGAGCCCCTAGTCCTGGTTGATCCGGCCCTGGAACGGCACGTCGAGCTCGAACGCGTCTTCCGGGGCCAGCCGGGGCTGCAGCCCGAACCCGCGCAGGAGGCGGCTGGCACCCGCCAGCCGGTCGCCTCCGCGCCCGAGCACCCGCTCCGGCGCGAAGCCGTGCGACACCAGCAGCGTCTCGACCTCGTCGATCAGCTTGTACGGGTCGTAATCACCCACGGACCCAGGTCTTCCCGGTGATCCGCTCGTAGACCTCCGTGTACCGCTGCCGCGTCTGCTCGACGATCTCCGGCGGGACCTCCGGGCCGGGCTCGGTCTTGTCCCAGCCGGTGGTCAGCGACCAGTCGCGGACGAACTGCTTGTCGAACGCGTGCTGCGGGCGGCCCGGCTCCCACTCGTCGGCCGGCCAGAACCGCGACGAGTCCGACGTCAGGACCTCGTCGCCGAGGGTCAGCGTGCCGTCGGCGTCGAACCCGAACTCCAGTTTCGTGTCCGCGATGATCACGCCCTGCTTCGCCGCGTGCTCGGCGCCCTTGGTGTAGATCTCCAGCGTCAGCTCGCGAAGCCGGTTCGCGGTGTCTTCGCCGATCTCGTTCAGCACCTCGTCGAAGGTCATGAACTCGTCGTGGCCGGTGTCGGAGATCTTCGTCGTCGGCGTGAAGATCGGCTCCGGCAGCTTGTCGCCCTCGACCAGGCCCGGCGGCAGCGCGACGCCGGAGATCTTGCCGTCGCGCTGGTACTCGCGCAGGCCCAGGCCGGCCAGGTAGCCGCGGGCGATGCACTCGACCTGCACCATCTTCAGCGGCTTGCAGCGCATCGCGCGGCCGGCGAACTCTTCCGGCACGTCGGTCGTCGACACCACGTGGTTCGGGACGACGCCGGCCATCCGCTCGAACCACCACGCCGACAGCTGGTTGAGCAGCGCACCCTTGTCCGGGATCGGCGTCGGCAGCGAGACGTCGTAGACCGAAACCCGGTCGGACGCGACGAGCAGGATGTCCCCGCCCTCGAGTTCGTACAGGTCACGGACCTTGCCCGCGTGGATGTGCTTCATTCGCCGTCCTCAGTCGTGTACTCGTAGAAAACCCAGTGGTCGGGCAGGGCGGCGGACTCACCGTACTCGACGACCGTCCCGTCGGCCGCCAGGAAGGTGCTCCGGCCGAGCAGCACCGGGGACCCGGCGGGCAGCCCCAGTTCGGCCGCCTCCTCCTCGCCCGCGCGGCCCGCCGCGTGCCGTTCCTGCGTCGTCGCGATCTTCGTGCCCAAGCGCGCGGCCGCGTGGGCCGACGTACCTTCGACGATCCGCTCGGGCACCAGCAGCGCCGGCGCCTTGGCCGACAGCGCGCCGTCGAACCACGAAGTCGACGTCGACAGCGGCCGCGAATCCGGCCCGTAGGTGGTACGACGCCGCCGGATCGCCGGAGCACCCTCCTCCAGGCCCAGCGCGGCGGCGGCGCGCTCGGACGCCGGTTCGAGGCCGGCCGAGCGGATCACCGCGAAGTGGCCGGGCGGGTAGATCCGGCCCGTGCGCGCCGAAGCGGCGGTGCGGTCGCGGGCCGTGCGGTGCAGGCCGCCGCGGTCGACGACCGTGCCGACGCCGCGCACCGGCCGCACGAGGCCCTGCGTGCGGAGGGTGGCGAGGACCTTGGTGGCCGTCGCCATGGCGACGGCCCACGTGCGCGCGATCTCGCGGGCGGACGGCACCGCGTCGCCCTCCTGCAGCCGGCCGGACAGGATGTCGTCACGGATCCGGCCCGCTATCTGCAGGTACGGCGGCTCAGGACGGTCGAGGGTGGGCAAGGCGGCTCCTCACAGGGATTACGCACAAGTGTTCTAGCACGCCGGGGTGTCTCCCACAAAGGCCAGTTCAGAACCACCCAGGTGTACTAGTACACGTGCTGGACTGCGCTCTAGTACGCAAGTTACCCTCGAAAGTGTGTCCCCGCCCACACCTCACACCGGCTCGAGCGGCCAGGGCCTCGAGGAACTCCTCGAGGAACTCCGGCGCCGCAAGTGGGTGCTGCACCTGTTCGGCGGCCGCGAGGCCCCGGAGATCTACGCGGCCGTGCACCGGTGGCCGACCTGCGCGGACGTCATCGTCCTGCGGGACGAGCACCGGGCGAGCGCCTACCGCGTGCCCCTGTTCCCGGGCACCGACGTGTTCAGCCCGAAGGTGGTCACGTGGCAGTACCACGCCACCCCGGTCTGGACGCTGCGGGCGGTGCTCACCCTCGCGGAGCCCGGCACCCCGGGCGCGCCGCTGCAGGCACTGCGGCCACAGCCGGAGTGCCACATCCCGCCGGAGCTGCGCCACGACGTGACGATCCGGCCCACGGGCACCGCGGAGCCGAGGGAAGGGGACGACGGCGGGCCACCCGCCTGCGCTTAGCGCGCCAGCAGGCGCTCCGCGACCACCAGGTCGTGGGGATAGGTGATCTTGAGGTTCTCGGGAGCACCCGGGACCCAGCGGATCGGCAGGGAGGAGAACCGCTCCATGCAGGACGAAGTGTCCGTACCCACGAAGCCCTCGCGCTCGGCCTGTTCGTAGGCCTCGAGCAGCGGTCCGGCCCGGAAGCCCTGAGGCGTCTGGACTCGGATCGCGCCGGGCACCTGGGCGACCAGGTGCCCGGCATCCACTCCGACGACGTCGTCGGCGGCCAGGCCCGGCACAGCCCCCCCGTCCTCGCGTGTCCGGGTCAGGACCGAGCCGATCAGCTCGGAGTGGACCAGCGGCCGGGCCGCGTCGTGCAGCAGCACGGCGTCGACCCGGCCGCCTGTAATTCTCGGGGCGAGGTGGCGCAGCGCGTTGAGCTCGGAGGCCTGGCGGGTGTCCCCGCCGTGCACGATCTCGACGTCGTCGCCGGCCACCTCGTCGGCGAGTTCGCGATCCTGCGGCCGGATCACCAGCACGAGCACGCCGATCCCCGGAACGCGCTTGAAGGCCTCGAGCGACCAGGCCACGACCCGGCGGCCGGCCACGGGCAGGTAGACCTTGTTCAGCTTCGCGCCGACGCGGGTGCCCGCGCCGCTGGCCAGCACCACCGCGGCCGCCGTCGTCTCCACGAGCCGCGAGACTACCGGCCGCGCGAGGACGAGGCCGCGGCCGCGCGCCTCCCCGCGGCCGCGGCCTTGCCGCCGCCACGCGCCTCCTCCGCCACCACGCATCTCCCGCGACCGCACCGATGTCCGAGGCGACCGGCCGCCGCCGGAGGCCGGCGCGCTGCCGGTAGGTTGGCCACAGCGTTGTCATGAGCGCTGCCGTGGACGAGAAAGGGCCTGGTGTGGAGCCGGACAGCATCGAGTTCCCCGAGATCACCCCGCCCGACGACCACGCCCGGTCCGACGCGATCGCCCTGCACGACAAGCTGGTCAAGCCGGCCGGGTCGCTCGGGCGGCTCGAAGAGCTGGGCGTCTGGATCGCCGCCTGCCAGGGCCAGTCGCCGCCGCGGCCGTTCACCCGGCCGCGCGTCATCGTCTTCGCCGGCGACCACGGCGTCGCCGCGAAGGGTGTTTCCGCCTATCCCGCCGAGGTCACCGGGCAGCTGCTCGGCACGATGCTCACCGGCGGCGCCGCGATCAACGTCCTGGCCGCCGCCGCGGGCGCGAGCGTCCGCGTGGTCGACATGGCCGTGGACACCGAAGCGCCCGCCACCCGCTCGATCGGCGAGTTCAAGGTCCGCCGCGGCTCCGGCTCCATCGACGTCGAGGACGCCCTGAGCGCCGACGAGGCCAAGAAGGCGGTCCGCGCCGGGATCGCGATCGCCGACGCGGAGGTCGACGGCGGCGCCGACCTGCTCATCCCCGGCGACCTCGGGATCGGCAACAGCACCCCGGCGTCGGTGCTGGTGGCCGCGCTGACCGGCAGCGAGCCGGTCGCGGTCGTCGGCCGCGGCTCCGGCATCGACGACGACGCCTGGATGCGCAAGGCCGCCGCGGTGCGCGACGCGCTGCGCCGGGCCCGCGCGGTCCTGGCCGACCCCATCGCCCTGCTGCGCACGACGGCGGGCGCGGACATCGCGGCGATGGCCGGGTTCCTGGCGCAGGCCGCGGCCCGCCGGACGCCGGTGGTGCTCGACGGGCTCGTCGCGTGCGCCGCGGCGCTCGTCGCCGAAGACCTCGCGCCGGGCGCGCGCCGCTGGTGGGTCGCCGGGCAGCGGACCGCCGAGCCCGCGCACGCCCTGGCGCTGGAGCACCTGGACCTGGGCCCGCTGCTCGAACTGGACGTCCGCCTCGGCGAAGGCACCGGCGCGGTCACCGCCCTGCCGCTGCTGTCGATGGCCGCCCGCGTCCTCGCCGAAACCGCGACGCACGAGCAGGCCGGCGTCTCCGGCCCGGTCATCCCCGCCACCGCCACCTGAGCCGACGAAAACGGCCCCCGTGGCAACCGCGGGGGCCGTTCCTCGTCAGGACACTCAGCCGAGCGGGACCATCCAGTGGTCGACGTCGGGGTGGGTGCCTTCCTGGATGCCGGTCAGCTCTTCGCGCAGCTTCATCGTGAGCGCGCCCGGCCGGCCGTCCGCGATCGTGAACTCGCCGTTGGCGTGCTTCACGTGCCCGACCGGCGTGATCACCGCCGCCGTGCCGCACGCGAACGTCTCGGTCAGCTCGCCCGAGGCCGCCGCCTTCTCCCACTCCTCGGTGGAGATCCGGCGCTCCTCGACCTTGTACCCGAGCCGCGAAGCCAGCTGCAGCAACGACTTGCGCGTCACGCCCGGCAGCAGCGAGCCGGTCAGCTCGGGCGTGACCACCCGGGCGTTCTCGCCGGAGCCGAAGACGAAGAACAGGTTCATCCCGCCCATCTCCTCGACCCAGCGCCGCTCGACCGCGTCGAGCCAGACCACCTGGTCGCAACCCTTTTCGACGGCCTGCGCCTGCGCCACGAACGACGCCGCGTAGTTGCCCGCGCACTTCGCCGCGCCGGTGCCGCCGGGCGCCGCGCGCACGTACTCCGTCGACAGCCAGACGCTCACCGGCTTCACGCCACCGGCGAAGTACGACCCCGCCGGGGACGCGATGACGGTGTACACGTAGTCGGCGGCCGGGCTGTTGACGCCGAGCCCGGTGGACGTCGAGATCATGAACGGCCGCAGGTAGAGGGAATCACCCTGGCGGGTGGGCACCCACCGGCCGTCGACGGCGATGAGCTCCCGCAGCGACTCGACGAAGACGTCCTCCGGCAGCTGCGGCATGGCGAGGCGCTCGGCCGACTGCCGGAACCGCGCGGCGTTGGCGTCCGGGCGGAACGACGCGATCGTGCCGTCCGGCTGGCGGTAGGCCTTGAGACCCTCGAAGATGGCCTGGCCGTAGTGCAGCACCGACGTCGCCGGGTCGAGGGTGAACGGGGCGTAGGGGCCCACCTGGGCGTCGTGCCAGCCTTCGGCCTTCGACCACTTGACGGTCACCATGTGATCGGTGAAGTACACCCCGAAACCGGGCTTCTCGAGTACCTCCGCGACACGGTCCGCGCTCGCAGGACTCGGGTGCGGGACATGGGCGAACTGCGTCGTGGTCGTCATGGTTAGACGATACCGCTTGGTCGGAGGCGCGTTAGTCGGAAGTCCCACTGTTCCGGGTCTCCCGCGCCCCCGCCCCGGAGACTCTAGGATGACGGCGTGAGCTACTCCACGCAGCCGGTGCCCCGGCCCAAGACCGGCGGGGCCGACGTCAAGACGTTCGTCACCGCGGTGCTGCTGACGTTCGGCGTCGGCCTGCTCGGCATGGTCGGCTGGGCCGTGCTCAGCAGCGGCTTCGGCGGCTTCCTCGGCCTCGTCGCGGGGGTCTTCGGCATCGTCTGGTGGCGCAGCATCCACGGCAAGACGGTGTTCCCGAAGGTGATCCCGACGAAGTCGGTCGTCATCCTCGCGGTCGTCAACGCGGCGCTGGCGCTGATCCTCATCCTGACCGCGGGCTGAGCTCCGCCGGCAGCTCCGGCGCCGGCCAGCCGGTGTCCGGGCGGAAGTCGGTGTCCGTGCCGTCGAACGGGTAGGCGCCGCGCTCGGCCAGCGCGCCGATCCGCTCGCCCTCCGCGCGCAGCCGGTCGAACTGCTCGAGCGTCAGGCGGCCGACTTCCAGGGCGGCCTCGGCCTCGTCCTCGTCGTCCCAGCGCCAGCTTCCGTCGCGCTCGACCACGACGTCGAGCACACCGTCGATCCGGTCGACCGCGCCCGGCGTGCGGCCCAGCGGGATCTCCAGGTTGACGTACCAGTTCTTGAACCGGCCTTCGAGGTCGAAGAACCACCAGACCGACGACCACTCGTCCTCGGGGATCCGGCGCAGCGTCGAGGCGCCGTGCCAGAAGTCCGGAACCGGCACGCGCGGGATGCGGAACCGCTGGTCCAGCGGGGCGTCCCGCATCAGGCGGCCGTCGGCGAGCCTGCTGCCGACGATCGGCGTGCCCGCCGGGAGCCACGCCAGCAGGACGCGGCCGTCGTCTTCGAGGACGCGCAGCGGGTGGACCTGGCCGATCGAGCCGTCGGGGCGGTGGAACCGTTCGACCACGGTCTCCCCCGGCCGCCAGCGTCGATCACTCACGTGACCCACTGTACCTGCGCGCGCGTACGCCCAGTAGCAGCTCGATCACGGTCGCGAGCCCGGCGACGACGAGCACGGGCAGCGCCGGCAGGAAGTACGCGGCCACGGCGGCGACGGCGACCCCCGCCGACCCGCGCACCTCGGCCCGCTCGCGGACCTCGGCGCCGGCGCCGAGCGCGGGCACCACCGTCGCGACCACCGCGACGACCGTCAGGAGCGGCTGCAGGGAATCCGCGTCGGCGGCGGAAAGCAGGTCGCGCACCGACGTCAGCGACAGCCCGAGCCGGACCGCGCCGAGCTGGTAGAGCGCCGCGAAGGCGGCCAGCACCGCGACGGCGCCGAGCAGCAGCACGCGCCACCCGGCGTACTCCCGGCCGCCGGGGCGCAGGAAGGGCAGGAACACCACCGCGGCGACGAGCACGCCCGCGAAGTCCGGCGGCTGGAGGCCGCCGCCCGCGGTCGCCACCGGTGCCACGGCCACGCACAGCGCGACCAGCAGGAGCCCGGCGGCGAGCAGCAGCCCGCCCGCGATCCGTACGACGAAGGTCGGGATCTTCAGCCCGGCCACCCCCGCGCCGGCGACCACCACGGCGAACGCCGCGGCCGCGAGTTCGCGGTGCGAGGGGAAGACGTAGGCGCCGAACGCGATCGCGTAGACCGCCACCTCGGCCAGCCGGGCCACGGCCACGACGACCCGGTCGACCAGGGCATCCCCCGGTTCCGGGACCCCGGCCGTCACGCCCGCGGCGATGCCCGCCAGCACCAGCCCGGCCAGCAGCCACCAGCCCGCGCCCGCCGCTCCGGCCGCCAGCGCCACCAGCAGCCCACCGCCCAGCCGCACGCGGCCCCTCCTCGCCCTCTGTTCACCCCTGCTTCCGCCGTCATTAGCATGGCTCACGATCCCGACCGGGCCGGCGCCCGGTACCACCGCGAACGCGCGAGGAGCCAGAAGTGACCGTGCCTAAGCTCGCCCTGTCCGACAACACCGGGGAGGCACTGGCCAAGACGCGCGCCGACGTGGTCGTCATCGGCACCCTGGCCGGCGAGGACGGCCCGCTTCTCGCCGACGGCGCGGCCGCCGTCGACGCCGCCTTCGACGGCCGCCTGGCCGGTCTGCTCGCCACCCTCGGCGCGAGCGGCAAGGCCGAAGAGGTCGTCAAGATCCCGACGCTGGGCAAGCTGCCCGCGGGCGTCGTGCTCGCGGTCGGCCTCGGCAAGGCCGGCGACGGCGTCACCCCCGAGCAGGTCCGCCGCGCCGCGGGCGCCGCCGGCCGCGCGCTGGCCGGCACCGACCGCGCGTTCGTGACGCTGTCCGAGCTCGACCTGCAGGCCGCCGTCGAGGGCACGGTCATGGGCTCCTACGTCTTCACCGCCTACCGCTCCGAGAAGGGTGACGCCCCGGTCGCGAAGGTCGACTTCGCGAGCCCGTCCGGCGGCACCGCCCGCGAGCACAAGGCGACGCTGAAGGCGGCCGGCTCCATCGCCGAAGCCGTCCTCACCGCGCGCGACCTCATCAACACCCCGCCCAACGACCTCTACCCGGCCTCCTTCGCCGAGCGCGCGAAGAAGCTGGCCGAGGACAACGGCCTCGAGTTCGAGGTCCTCGACGAGAAGGCGTTGAAGCGCAAGGGCTTCGGCGGCATCCTCGGCGTCGGCGGCGGCTCGTCCCGCCAGCCGCGCCTGGTGCGCATCGGCTACAAGCCGGCCAAGGCCGCCAAGAAGGTCGCCCTGGTCGGCAAGGGCATCACGTTCGACTCGGGCGGCATCTCGCTCAAGCCCGCCGCGAACATGGACCACATGACCTCGGACATGTCCGGCGCGGCCGGCGTCCTCGCGTCCGTGGTGCTGGCCGCGAAGCTCAAGTACCCGCTGGAAGTCGTCGCGCACATCCCGCTGGCGGAGAACCTGCCGTCCGGGACGTCGTACCGCCCGGGCGACGTGCTGACCATGTACGGCGGCAAGACCGTCGAGGTCCTCAACACCGACGCCGAGGGCCGGCTGGTCCTGGTCGACGCGATGGTCCGCGCGGCCGAGGAGAACCCGGACTACCTGATCGAGACCTCCACGCTGACCGGCGCCCAGGTCGTCGCGCTCGGCAACCGCACCGCGGGCGTCATGGGCTCGGACGACTTCCGCGACCGCGTCGCCGCGATCATGCAGGCCACCGGCGAGAACGGCTGGGCCATGCCGCTGCCGGAGGAACTGCGCGCCGACCTCGACTCGCGCCTGGCCGACCTGGCCAACGTCACCGGGCACCGCTGGGGCGGCATGCTGGCGGCCGGGATCTTCCTGCGCGAGTTCGTCGCCGACGGCCTCGACTGGGTCCACATCGACATCGCGGGCCCGTCGTTCAACACCGGTTCGCCGTGGGGCTACACCGGCAAGGGCGGCACGGGCGTCCCGGTCCGGACGATCGCCGCGGTGCTGGCGGACATCGCCGCCAACGGCTGACCTTGCCACCACCGGTCGTGAGTGAGAAACAGGGTTAGAACACTGTTTCTCACTCACGACCGATCTGGGCAGGGATGATCCCTTTGCCGCTTTCGGTGTGATCCGCGACACCGTACCGTAGCCGGGTGACCACCGGGCCGGTCGAAGAGGACACTGCCGCCGCCATCGCCGCCGAGCACGACGAAGAACGGCCCGCGCGCACCCTCTCCCGCGTCCCCGACCGCGTCGTCTACTTCGTCGCCCTCGCCGTCGCGATCCTCGTGCTCAAGCAGGTGTTCTTCCCCTTCGCCAAGGGCAACCAGTTCTACCTCGTGCTCTTCCTCGGCGTGACGCTGCCGCTGGTCTTCCTCTGCTACCGCCCGCGGCTGCGCGGCCGCGACGACCCCGGCTGGACCGACTGGGCCCTCGCGGTGCTCGCCCTCGCCGTCGGCCTCTACCCCGTGCTCGTCGGGTACGACGACTTCCTGAACCGCCAGGGCACCCTGTCCCCGGCGGACGTCGTGGCCGGCGCGCTGCTGCTCGTGCTGATCCTGGAAGCCACCCGCCGGACGACCGGGCTGGTGCTGCCGATCGTCTGCCTGCTCTTCCTCGCCTACGCCTACTACGGCGGCTACCTCCCGCAGAACTGGGGCATCGCCCACGCGGGCATCGACTTCAGCCAGATCGTCAACGCGCTCTACAACGATGCCAGCGGTTTCTACGGCACCCCCCTCGACGTCGCGGGCAGCTACATCGTGCTGTTCACCCTCTACGGCGCCGTCCTGAACGCCTCCGGCGCGGGGCAGTTCTTCGTGGACATTTCCTTCGCCGCCTTCCGCAAGTCCCGGACGGCACCGGGCCGGACCACCGTGCTGTCGGGCTTCCTGCTCGGCACGGTCTCCGGCTCGGGCACCGCGACGGCGGTCAGCCTCGGCTCGATCACCTGGCCGATTCTGAAGGAAGCCCGCTACCCCAGGGAAAACGCGGGCGGGCTGCTCGCCGCGTCCGGCATCGGAGCCATCCTCTCGCCGCCGACGCTGGGCGCCGCCGCGTTCATCATCGCCGAGTACCTGCAGACGTCGTACCTGACCGTGCTGATCTGGGCGACCGTGCCGACGCTGCTCTACTACCTCGGCATCGTCTTCGCGATGGAAGCCGACGCGCGGCGCTTCGAGGCCGAGCCCGTCGACGTCCCGCACGGCAGTCCCGGGAAGCTGCTGCTGCGCGGCGGTTACCACTTCCTGTCGCTGGCGATCATCGTCGTGTTCCTGGCCCTGGACATCCCGCCGTTCGCCGCGGTCGTCTACGCCACCGGGGTCGCCGCGCTGTTCGCGCTCATCGCCCGCCGCCACGACGTCAAGGGCTGGGCGAAGGACATGGTCGACGCGCTCTCGGCGGGCGTGCGCGGGGCGCTCCCGGTGATCGCGGTGTGCGCCGCGGCCGGCGTGATCACCTCGACCATCACCAAGACCGGCCTCGGCCTCGAACTCGCCGACGCGCTGGTGGAACTGGCCGGCGCGCTCACCGACAACGGCACGCTGATCCTGATCCTGACCGTGCTGCTCTCGGCCGTCGCGGTCGGCGTGCTCGGGCTCGCGGTACCGGTCACCGCCAGCTTCATCATCGCGTGGGTGGTGATCGGCCCGGCGCTGGAGACGCTCGGGGTCGCCGACGCCGAGCGCGCGATGTTCATCTTCTACTACGCCGTGCTCTCCGAGGTCACGCCGCCGACCGCGCTCGCCGCCGTCGCGTCCGCGGCCATCACCGGCGGGTCGGTGCTGGGAACCATGTGGCAGTGCTGGAAGTACACGCTGCCCGCGTTCCTGGTGCCGATCGCGTTCGTGCTGACCGACAACGGCGCGGCGCTGCTGCTGCAGTCCGACGTCCTCACCGTGCTGTGGGTGGCGGCGGTGTCCGCGCTGGCCGTCGCCGCGCTCGCGGTGGTCACCGGTGGCTGGCTGTTCGGGCCGGTCAGCGTGGGCGTGCGCCTGCTGTTCGTGCCCGCCGCCCTGTGCCTGCTCTACCTGGAGCCGGTGCCGATCGCGGTCGGCGCCGCGTTCGGCGTCGTCGCCGTGCTCGCCCACGCCGTCGTCAAGAGGAGGACAGCATGAAACGCGCACTGGCCGCTGCCGCGGTACTCGCTCTGGCCGTCACGGGCTGCGGCGGCAAACAGCAGACCGGCTCCCCCGCCGCGAGCGGGACGCAGTCCTGCGAAGCGGGCGAAGGCCGGATCACCATCGCCACCGGCAACAGCGGCGGCGTCTACTACGTGCTGGGCGGCGGGCTGGCCCAGCTGATCAGCGGCAACACCAAGCTGCGCGCGACGGCCGCCGAGACCGGCGCGTCGGTGCAGAACATCCAGCAGCTGGTGGCGGGCACCTACGACGTCGCGTTCTCCCTCGCCGACACCGCCGCGGACGCCGTGCGGGGCAAGGGATCCTTCGACGGCAAGCCGCAGAAGATCCAGGCGCTGTCCCGGATCTACCCGAACTCGACGCAGGTGCTGGTGCGCACGGACTCGGGCATCGACAGCGTCGCGGACATGCGCGGCAAGCGGATCTCGACGGGTTCGCCGAAGTCCGGCACCGAGGTGATCGCCAACCGGCTGCTGCAGGCGGCCGGGCTGAAGGACACCGACGTCCAGGCGCAGCGGCTCGACCTGGCCAAGACCGCGGACGGCATGAAGGCGGGCACGCTCGACGGGCTCGTCTGGTCCGGCGGGCTGCCGACCGCGCAGATCACCGACATCACCACCTCGTTGAAGGACAAGGTGAAGTTCCTCGACATCACGCCGTTGCTGCCGAAGCTCAAGCAGGTCAACGAGGTCTACGCCCAGGGCGTGATCCCGGCGGCCACCTACGCGCAGCCGTCGGACGTGCCGACGGTCGTGGTGCCGAACCTGCTGCTGGTGCGCGAGGACTTCCCGGCGGGCAACGCGTGCGCGATCACCAAGCTGATCTTCGACAAGCAGGCCGAGCTGGCGAAGGTGCACCCGGCGGCGAAGGAGATCACGAAGCAGCTGGCGCCGCGGACCGATCCGGTCCCGCTGCACCCGGGCGCGAAGCAGGCCCTCGGCTAAGGTCGGCGGGGTGCAGGACTACCTCGAAGCGGCGGTCCGCGACGTCCTGACCGCGCCCGAGGGGCGCGTCGACGACCAGGTGGGTTACGCGGCCTTGCTGCTCGCGGTCGCCGGTGCCTTCGACGAAGCCGACCGGCTGGTCACGCAGTGGCTGGCCCGGACCGAACGACCGGTGACCGCGCTGGCCACCGACCCGGTGCGGGCGCGCGCCTGGGCGATGCTGTTCGAGGCGCGCGGCGGGCGGCCGGACTGGGCCGGGGGCCTGCCCCCGCTCGACCTCGACGCGCAGGAGCGCGCGCACGCGGTGTCGTTGCGTCGTCCGGTCTCCGACCTGGCGGGTGTCCTGCCGCCCGGCCTGGTCGCGGAGGTGGTCGAGCAGGTCGCGCCGAGCCGCCCGGACCGGGTGCGCACGGCCCTCGCCGAAGGTGATCTGGAGCTTTGGGCTTCCCTCGCCGGGCCGCATCCGGACGTGGCGACGCTGGCGGCAACGCGTGCGCTGGCCCCGGCCCTGGTCGCGGGCGCGGACCCGCTCGGCCTGCGGGACTGGGCGCCGGCCTGCGCGGGCGCGCTGATCGCCGCCCTCCACGAGCGGTACCCGCCGGAGCTGGGCAGCTGGCCGGACTTGATCGCGGAGATCATGCGGCTCAGAGCGGTGGGCGAGCCGCTCCCGCGCGGCGCGGCCGAGCCCCGGCCCGCGCCCCTCCTGCGCGGCCGAAGCCCGCTCCCTCCCCCGGCGTCGGAGGCGGCGATCCGCTCGGCCGAACTCCGGCTGGGCACCGAGCTGCCCGAAGACCTCCGCGAGTTCCTGCGCACCTGCGACGGCCTGCCCGCCGACGTGGTGTTCCCGCGGCTGCTCGGCACCGCCGAGCTGCGGGCCGACGGGGGCGTGGTCGTCCTCGCCGAGCCCGCCGTGCTGCTGCTGTCGGCGGGGCACGTGGTCGAGGTCGACCCGGTGCTGGGCACGACGGTCCACCCGTCGTTCCGCGCGGCGCTGGTCCAGCACGCCACCCTGCTCACCCAGGCAGGCTAGGTTGAGCCCGGTGACCACCCTCACCGCGGAGCCGATCACCCCGGGCAACGTCGCGGCGGCGTGCCAGCTGGCCGTCGAGCCGCACCAGAAGGACTTCGTCGCGCCGGTCGCGGTCTCGCTCGCCGAGGCGTACACGCAGCCCGAGGTGGCCTGGCCCCGCCTGATCCTGGACGACGGCGAGCCGGTGGCGTTCGTCATGGGCGGCTTCGACCCGGGCGCCGAGCTGGACTTCTTCCGGTGCGGGATCTGGCGGCTCAACGTCGGCGCGGGCGTCCAGGGCCGCGGCTACGGCCGGTTCGCCGTGGAGACGGTCCTGGAAGAAGCCCGAAGACGCGGCAACACCGCCGCCACCGTGCTGTGGATCCCGGCCGAGGGCGGCCCGGAGGACTTCTACCTCAGGCTGGGCTTCCGCCCGACCGGCCAGACCTTCAACGGCGAGGTCGTCGGCCGGATCGACCTCTAGACCTGCCCGCGCTTCTTCCGCTCGGTGTACTCGCGCATCCGCTTCGGGTACCCCACGCGCGCGACCTCGTAGACCGGGATCGACCGGCGGTGGCCGAACTGCTGGGCCGCCTCCAGGCTGCCGATCCGGCGCCGGGTCCATTCGCCGTCGTGGGCGATCAACACCACAGTGGTCTCGGTGACGTTCGTCTTCGGCTCGACGAAGGCCTCGACACCCCGCCGGGAAGCCACCCACTCCTCCAGGTGCCGGGTGTCCTCGGAGCTGGCTTTCCGCAGCGTACCGGCCCGCTGACCACCCTTGCCCCGCCTGCGCAGCGAGTCGAAGAGCCCCACCACGACCACCTTCCCTCCCGAGACCTACGCCACTCATTATCCCGATGTCCGCGTGTGGTCGGCGTCGCACACCCGGCTAGGTCGCAGCCCCGTCCGGCGTAGTGACAAGATGGCGGATGTCGCGCGCGCGGTTATACCGGGCGCGCGCGGCGACAGAGCACCACCCCACCGCTTGCCGAGGAGTTATTGAAGTGACCGACACCTCCGCCGACCTTGTGATCCTGGGAGGCGGATCGGGCGGCTACGCCGCGGCTTTCCGCGCGGCCGAGCTGGGCCTTTCCGTCACGCTGATCGAGAAGGACAAGCTGGGCGGGACCTGCCTCCACCGGGGCTGCATCCCGACCAAGGCCCTGCTCCACGCCGCCGAGGTCGCCGACGAGACCCGTGAAGCCGAAGCCGTCGGCGTCAAGGCCGCCTTCGAGGGCATCGACATCGCCGGGGTCAACAAGTACAAGGACGGCATCGTCGCCCGCCTGTACAAGGGCCTGCAGGGCCTGGCCAAGGCGCACAAGGTGAACCTCGTCGAGGGCAGCGGCACGTTCGTCGGCGGCACGACCGTCGAGGTGGACGGCACCCGCTACACCGGCAAGAACGTCATCCTCGCGACCGGCTCGTACTCGCGCACGCTGCCCGGCCTGGAGCTCGGCGGCCGCATCATCGCCAGCGAGCAGGCCCTCGCCCTCGACTACGTCCCCAAGAAGGTCGTGGTGCTGGGCGGCGGCGTCATCGGCGTCGAGTTCGCCAGCGTCTGGGCCTCCTTCGGCGTCGACGTCACGATCGTGGAAGCGCTGCCGCGGCTGGTCCCGAACGAGGACGAGTTCGCGTCCAAGCAGCTCGAGCGCGCCTTCCGCCGCCGCAAGATCGCCTTCAAGACCGGCGTGAAGTTCACCGGCGCGAAGCAGGACGACAACGGCGTGAGCGTTTCGCTGGAGTCCGGCGAGACCATCGAGGCCGACCTGCTGCTGGTCGCCGTCGGCCGCGGGCCGAACTCGGCCGGCCACGGCTACGAGGAGGCCGGCGTCAAGATCGAGCGCGGCTTCGTCATCACCGACGAGCGGCTGCGCACCAACCTGCCGAACGTCTACGCCGTCGGCGACATCGTCCCCGGCCTGCAGCTCGCGCACCGCGGCTTCCAGCAGGGCATCTTCGTCGCCGAGGAGATCGCCGGGCAGAACCCGCGCGTCATCGACGAGAGCGGCATCCCGCGGGTCACCTACTCGCACCCGGAGGTCGCGTCGGTCGGGCTGACCGAGTCGCAGGCGAAGGACAAGTACGGCGCCGACGTCACGACGTTCACCTACGACCTCGGCGGCAACGGCAAGAGCCAGATCCTCAAGACCTCCGGCGGGGTCAAGCTGGTCAAGGCCCCGGACGGCCCGGTCGTGGGCGTCCACATGGTCGGCGACCGCGTCGGCGAGCTGATCGGCGAAGCGCAGCTGATCTACAGCTGGGAGGCGTTCCCCGAGGACGTCGCGCCGCTCATCCACGCGCACCCCACCCAGACCGAGGCCCTCGGTGAAGCGTTCCTCGCCCTCGCGGGGAAGCCGCTGCACGTGCACAGCTGACGTCCCACCAGCAGAATCCAGACCACGCAGAACTTGGAAGAGGAGTCAGCGAACGATGGCCTACTCCGTCACATTGCCGGAGCTCGGGGAGAGCGTCACCGAAGGCACCGTCACCCGGTGGCTTAAGCAGGAGGGCGACACCGTCGAGGTCGACGAGCCGTTGCTCGAGATCTCGACCGACAAGGTCGACACCGAGGTGCCCTCCCCGGTGGCGGGCACGGTCGTGAAGATCAGCGCCGCCGAGGACGAGACCGTCGAGGTCGGCGGCGAGCTCGCCGTCATCGACGACGGGTCCGGCGGTGTCCCCGAGTCCTCCGCCCCGGCGCAGGAAGAGAAGTCCGAGCCGGAGCCCTCGCAGGAAGAGCCGGAGCCGCAGGCCCAGGCCGAAGAGAGCGCGCCGAGCAAGCCGGACACCGCGCCGGCCGCGGGCGGCGAAGGCACCGAGGTGAAGCTGCCCGAGCTGGGCGAGAGCGTCACCGAGGGCACCGTCACCCGCTGGCTGAAGGCGGTCGGCGACTCGGTCGAGGTCGACGAGCCGCTCCTCGAGATCTCCACCGACAAGGTCGACACCGAGGTGCCGTCGCCGGTGGCCGGCACGGTGCTGGAGATCCGCGCGGGCGAGGACGAGACCGTCGAGGTCGGCGGCGTCCTGGCCGTGATCGGCGACGCGAACGCGGCGCCGAAGGCCGAGGCGAAGCCGGAGCCCAAGCCCGAGCCGAAGCCGGAACCCAAGCCCGAGCCGAAGCCCGAGCCGGTTCAGGAGTCGAAGCCCGAGCCCAAGCCGGAACCGAAGCCCGAGCCGAAGCCGCAGGCCGCCCCGGCCTCGGCCGCCACGCAGTCGGCCCCGGCCGCCGCGGCGAAGGACGGTTCGGCGGACGGCCCGTACGTCACCCCGCTGGTCCGCAAGCTCGCGTCGGAGCACGGCATCGACCTCGCGTCGCTGACCGGCAGCGGCGTCGGCGGCCGGATCCGCAAGCAGGACGTCCTGGCCGCGGCCGAGGAGAAGCAGAAGGCGGCCGCCCCGGCGCCCGCCGCGGCCGCTCCGGCCGCCGCTGCCGCCCCGTCGGCGCCGGCCGCGCGTCCCGCGGCCCCGGTGTCGCCGGAGCTCGCCGCGCTGCGCGGCACGGTCCAGAAGGCCAGCCGGATCCGCCAGATCACGGCCACCAAGACCCGCGAGTCGCTGCAGATCGCCGCGCAGCTCACGCAGGTCCAGGAGGTCGACGTCACGAAGATCGCCAAGCTGCGCCAGCGGGCGAAGGCGGCCTTCAAGGAGCGCGAGGGCGTCAACCTGACGTTCCTGCCGTTCTTCGCGAAGGCCACGGTCGAGGCGCTCAAGCAGCACCCGAACGTCAACGCGTCCTACAACGAGGACACGAAGGAGATCACCTACCACGGCGCCGTGCACCTGGGCATCGCGGTGGACACCGAGCGCGGGCTGCTCTCGGTCGTGATCCACGACGCGGGTGAGCTGAGCCTGGCCGGGCTCGCGCACCGGATCGCCGACCTGGCGGGCCGTGCGCGGTCGGGCCAGATCAAGCCGGACGAGCTGTCGGGCGGCACGTTCTCGATCACGAACATCGGCAGCGTCGGCGCGCTGTTCGACACGCCGATCATCGTGCAGCCGCAGTCGGGCATCCTCGGCACCGGCGCGGTCGTCAAGCGCCCGGTCGTGATCGCGGACGCCGACGGCAACGACACGATCGCCGTCCGGTCCATGGCGTACCTGCCGCTGACCTACGACCACCGCCTGGTGGACGGGGCCGACGCGGGCCGCTTCCTGACGACGATCAAGCAGCGCCTGGAAGAAGGGAACTTCGAGGGCGAACTCGGCCTCTGAAGTCACCGCTGACGAAGGCCGCCACGGACTTTCCGTGGCGGCCTTCGCCGTGTCCGGGAGTGCGGCCGCGCAGCGGATGCGCAACGATCGGGGCATGCGAGTACTGATCGCCGGAGCGAGCGGCTTGATCGGGTCGGCGCTGGGCGACCGCCTGCGGCGCGAGAACCACGAAGTCCGCACGCTGGTGCGGCGGGAGGCGCGCGGCGGCGGCGAGTTCCGCTGGGACCCGCCGTCCGGGACCATCGCGGACGGCGCCTTCGAAGGCGTGGACGCCGTCGTGAACCTGGGTGGCAAGCCGCTGTTCCCCGGCCGCTGGAGCGCGATGCGCAAGCAGGAGCTCACCGACAGCCGGGTCGAGCCGACCGAGGTGCTCGCCGAAGCCGTCGCCGAACACGGGGTCGGCGTGCTGGTGAACGCGTCGGCCGTCGGCTACTACGGCCACACCCACGAGTCCACAGTGGACGAATCGGCGCCGCGCGGGCAGGGATTCCTCGCCGAACTCTGCGAAGCCTGGGAAGCGGCGACGGCGCCGGCGGGCGACGCGCGGGTCGTGCACCTCCGGACCGGGCTGGTGCTGTCGGCGAAGGGCGGCCTCTACGGCACGCTGCGCCCGCTCTTCCGGCTGTGCCTGGGCGGCCGGCTCGGCGACGGCCGCCAGTACATGTCGTGGATCTCCCTCGAAGACGAGGTCGGCGCGATCGCCCACACCCTGACGACGGACGTGTCGGGTCCGGTGAACCTGACCGGCCCGGAGCCGGTGACCAACGCCGAGTTCACCCGCGCGGTGGGCCGCGCGCTGGGCCGCCCGGCGCCGTGGTGGGTCCCGGGCCTCGCGCTCAAGGCCGTGCTCGGCCAGGCCGGCGAGGAAATGGCGTTGTTCGGGCAGCGAGCCGTCCCGGCCGTGCTGGAGCGGTCCGGGTACGCGTTCCGGCACCCGACGCTGGACCGGGCGCTCGCCGCGGCATGAGCGTTCCCCTGCAGCGCTGGCTGGTCGTCGGACTGGTGTTCGCCGCCGCGTTCGTCCTGCTCGGGCTGGGCGTCGCGCGGCAGCCCCTGGCCCTCGATTCCCAGGTGGCGAACGCCCTCCACGGCGTCTACACGCAACCGCTCGGCACCGCGGCGCAGATCGGCAGCGACGTCCTCGGCCCGGTACTCCCCTGGGTGCTCGGTGCGGCGCTGCTTGCCTTGGCGCTGCGACAGCGGCAGCACACCGGGTTGTGCGTGCGGCTGGCCGTCGTGCTGCTGCTGTGCCGGCTGACCAGCGTCGTGGCCAAGCCGCTCTTCCTGCGGGAGCGCCCGCGCGACTACCCGGACCTGAGCTACCCCAGCGGCCACGTGACGTCGGTGGCGAGCACGGGGTTCGTGCTGGTGCTGCTGTGCGCGTGGCTGTGGCCGCGGCTGGTGAAGCGGGTCCTGCTGGCGTCGGCGGTGGCGGTCGTGGTGTGCGCCGCCTGCCGGGTGCTGCTGGGCGTGCACTGGGTGTCGGACACGATCGGCGCAGTGCTGGCGGTGACCGGTGTCGGGCTGCTCTCAGCGTGCGCCTTGCGGCTGCTTCCCCCGGGTGACGGGCGTAGCCTCGACGGGTGAGTTCTTCCCGTACCTCCTGCCGCGCCAGCACCGAGCCCGTCGACGTCCGGGAGCTCGGCACGATCGACTACACCGAAGCCTGGGAGCTCCAGCGGAGCCGGCTGACCGAGCGCGCCGACGGGACCGCGCCGGACACGATGTTCCTGCTGCAGCACCCGTCGGTGTACACCGCGGGCAAGCGCACCGAGCCCGCCGACCGCCCGGCCGACGGCACGCCGGTGATCGACGTCGACCGCGGCGGCAAGATCACCTGGCACGGCCCGGGCCAGCTGGTCGGCTACCCGATCGTGAAGCTCGGCGACCCGATCGACGTCGTCCACTACGTGCGGCGGCTGGAGGAGGCGCTGATCCACGTGTGCGATGCCCTCGGCGTGCACAGCGGCCGGGTGGAGGGCCGCAGCGGCGTGTGGATCCCGGCGGACGAGCGCGGCATCGAGCGCAAGATCGCGGCGATCGGCATCCGCGTCCAGCGCGGCGTGACGATGCACGGCTTCGAGCTGAACTGCAACGCGGACCTCTCGGCGTTCGACACGATCGTGCCGTGCGGCATCCGCGACGCGGGCGTGACGTCGCTGTCGTACGAGCTGCAGCGGGACGTGAGCGTGGAAGCGGTCCTACCCCTGGCCCGCGACGCGGTACTGGCGGCCCTGGACGGCGAGCTCCCGGTGAGCGAGGACCGCTGGCTCCCCCGCCCGGAGGCCCCGAAGGCGGCGGGTGTGACTTTCGCCCTGCAGAACTGACCGCACCGGGCGCCTCCCACGGGAGGCGCCCGGTCCGCGTTCAGTCCAGCTGCGGGGCGACTTCGGCCGCGACCAGCTCGAGCTGGTCCAGGTCGGACAGGTCCAGCAGCTGCAGGTAGACGCGGGTGATCCCGGTCTTCTCCCGCCACTGCCCGATCCGGTCGACGACCTCGGCGGGCGTCCCGGCCAGGCCGTTCGCCCGCAGCTCCGTCAGGTCCCGGCCGATCGCCGAAGCCCGGCGCGAGACCTCCTCCTCGGAGCGGCCGACGGCGATGGTCAGCGCCACCGACCGCAGGATCTCCTTGGGGTCGCGGCCGATCTCCTCGGCCGCCGCGTCGACGCGGGCGAACTGCGCGGCCGCCGCCTCGGTGCCGACGAACGGCAGGTTGAACTCGTCCGCGAAGCGGGCCGCGAGCTGCGGGGTGCGCTTCTTGCCCTGGCCGCCGACGATCACCGGCGGCGCCGGCGACTGCGCGGGCTTCGGCAGGGCGGGCGAGTCCGTGAGCGAGTAGTACTCGCCCTTGAAGGAGTACGTCGAGCCCGCCGGCGTCTTCCACAGCCCGGTGACGATCTCGAGCTGCTCGGCGTAGCGGTCGAACCGCTCCTTGAGCGGCGGCAGCGTCAGGCCGTACGCCTCGTGCTCGGCGTCGTACCAGCCCGAGCCGAGGCCGAACTCGACGCGGCCGCCGGACATCTGGTCGACCTGCGCGACCGAGATGGCCAGCGGGCCCGGGTGCCGGAACGTCGCCGCGGTGACGAGCGTGCCGAGCCGGATCCGGCTGGTCTCGCGGGCCAGGCCGGCGAGGGTGATCCACGCGTCGGTCGGACCGGGCAGGCCGTCGGCCGAGCCCATCTTCAGGTAGTGGTCGCTGCGGAAGAAGGCGTCGTAGCCGGCGGCTTCGGTCGCCTTGGCGACGCGCAGCAGGTCGTCGTAGCTGGCCCCCTGCTGGGGCTCGGTGAAGATCCTCAAGTCCACGAAAGTCAGCCTATAGAGACGTCGGGCTCCGTGCGCCGCAGCCGTACCAGCATGCGGACGATGACGTCCTCGATCTCGGCGCCGACCTTCTTCGGGTCCGGCGAGCTGGCGATCTCGGTCGCCGCGCTCGACAGCGCGCCGAACAGCAGCCGCGCGGTCACCTCGACCGGTACGGGTTCGACCTCGCCCGCGTCGATCAGCGACTGCAGCCCGGAGCGGACGAGGCCGAAGCTGCACCGCTCCTCGGCCTCGCGCCAGCGTTCCCACCCCATGACGACCGGCGCCTCGTGGATGGCGATCCGCTGGTAGGCGGGGTCGAGGCAGGCGCGGATGAACGCGTTGAGCCCGCCGAGGGCCCGCTCCCACGGCGAGCCGTCGCCGTGCATGATCTTGTCGAGCCGGTCGTAGACGAGGCTCTCGACCTGGTCGAACGCGGCTTCGAAGAGGGCTTGCTTGCCGCTGAAGTGGTGGTAGAGCGCGCCTTTCGTGACGCGGGCGCGTTTGGCGATCTCGTCCAGCGAGGTACCCGCGTACCCGCGCTTGGTGAACAGTTCGACCGCGCTGTCGACCAACGCCGACCGCGTCGACTCGGAGTAGTCGAGTCGTCTGGACCTCATTGTCGCCACCTTCACAACCTTACGCCCGGAGGATCTCTCCGTACTCATGGTATGTTCGCCTCGTCAGGTCCGTACCGGGAGTATGCCGCAGACCCGCGGTATGACCCGGGCCACGGAAGGGGAGCCACACGATGAGCTGGACCGACTTCTACCGACGTCAGGAAATCCTCGAAGCCACCGTCCGCCTGGCGGGCCGCAACCCGGCCGAGCCGCTGCCGCTGGAGGAGGTCCCCGGCGCCGAAGAGCACTTCGGCACCGAGGAGAACGTCCTGCTGGCGCTGCAGTACCAGTGGACGAGGACGCTGAGCGGCCGCCTGCGCGCCGAGGTCACCGACCCGGACGACGCCGACGGTCTCGGCGACCACGTCGACGCCGTCACGCGGGCGTGGCGCTCCGCCGCCGACGAGCACGAGACGCTGCGCGCGGTGCTCGACGGGGCTTACGAGCGGCACGCGTCGCTGCGGAAGATGCACGAGGGCGAGCTGCGGATGCTCGCCGTCACGGCCGGCCTGGCCGATCCGCGTGAGCCGGCCGAAGAGATCACCAAGGTGGGTTACGCGCTCGAGGCGCTGCTGCGCACGAGCCGTTCGGAAACCCGCCGCCGCGCCCCGATGATGGGAACCCTGCGGCGGCTGCTCGCGCCCAGTGCGTAAACGGTGTAAAGAACACGTATGACGGAGCGCTGGACCGAAGCCGACATCCCCGACCAGACCGGCAAGACCGCACTGGTCACCGGAGCGAACTCGGGGCTCGGGCTGCGCACCGCCGAGGTGCTCGCGAGCAAGGGGGCTCGCGTGCTCCTCGCCTGCCGCTCCGCCGAACGCGGGGCGAAGGCGCTGAAGATCGTCAAGACGGCCGCCGCGGGCGCCGAGCCCGAGCTCATCCCACTGGACCTGAGCGAGCTCGCCTCGGTGCGCGCGGCCGCCGCGTCGGCCCGGGAGCTGACCGGTGACGCACTCGACGTCCTGGTGAACAACGCCGGCGTGATGGCGACCGCCCGGGGTCGCACCGCCGACGGCTTCGAGCTGCAGTTCGGCACCAACTACCTCGGCCACGCGGCGCTGACGTGGCTGCTGATGCCCGCCCTGCGCGGCCGCGTCGTCACGCTGTCGAGCCTGGCCGCCGTCGGCGCCCGCATCCACCTCGACGACCCGAACGGCGACCACCGCCGCTACAACGCGGCCGCCGCGTACGGGCAGTCGAAGCTCGCCGACCAGGTGTTCGCGCTCGAACTGGACCGCCGACTGCGCGCGGCCGGCTCGGCCGTGCTCAGCGTCGCCGCCCACCCGGGCTACACCGCGACCGGGCTCGGCAGCGGCATGGCGCGGTCGTACTCGAACCCGGTGGTGCGTTCGCTGATCGCGGGCGGCCACCGCGTCGGCGAGGTGCTGTTCGCCCAGAACACCCGCATCGGCGCCCTCCCGCAGCTGTACGCGGCGACGGCGGACGGCGTCGAGGGTGGCGCCTACTTCGGCCCCCGCGGCCTCGGCAACCTGCGCGGATACCCGGCGCGCGTCCCGACGGTGGCCGCCGCGCGCAGCGAGTCGCTGGGGTCGGCGCTGTGGGAGCTGACGGCGAAGCTGACCGGCGTCACCCCCGACCCCGCGTAGCCCGGACGGGCGTACGGTTGAGGGCGTGAGTGCTGCGCCAGAAGGCCGGAAGCTGCTGCGTCTGGAAGTCCGCAACAGTGAGACGCCGATCGAGAAGAAGCCGTCGTGGATCAAGACGCGGGTGCGGATGGGGCCGGAGTTCACCGAGCTCAAGGGTCTGGTTCGTCGTGAGGGTCTGCACACCGTCTGTGAAGAGGCGGGGTGTCCCAACATCTACGAGTGCTGGGAAGACCGTGAGGCGACGTTCCTGATCGGTGGCGATCAGTGCACGCGGCGGTGTGACTTCTGCCAGATCGACACGGGCAAGCCCGCTGCTCTCGATCGGACTGAACCCCGCAAGGTCGCGGAGTCGGTGCAGGCCATGGGTTTGCGGTATTCGACGGTGACCGGTGTCGCCCGTGATGACCTCTCCGATGGCGGGGCGTGTCTGTATGCCGAGACCGTGCGGCAGATTCATGCGTTGAACCCGGGTACCGGTGTCGAGCTGTTGATCCCGGATTTCAATGCGGATCCGGAGCAGTTGGCTGAGGTGTTCGGGTCGCGTCCGGAGGTCCTTGCCCACAACGTGGAGACGGTGCCGCGGATTTTCAAGCGGATCCGTCCGGGGTTCCGGTATGCGCGGTCGCTGGAGGTCATCACTGCCGCGCGTGAGGCCGGGTTGGTGACGAAGTCGAACCTGATCCTGGGCATGGGCGAGACTCCGGACGAGGTGGCTCCGGCGATGCAGGATCTGGTCGATGCGGGGTGCGAGATCCTGACGATCACGCAGTACCTGCGTCCCTCTGCTCGGCACCACCCGGTGGACCGGTGGGTGAAGCCGGAGGAGTTCGTCGAGCACTCCAAGGCCGCGGAGGCGATGGGTTTCGCGGGCGTCATGGCGGGCCCGCTCGTGCGGTCGTCTTACCGCGCCGGGCGGCTCTACGCGCAGACGAAGGCACACCGCGGCGAAGTCCTGCCGGAGAACCTGGCCCACCTGGCCGCCGAAGGGCCGGCCGCACAGGAAGCCGCGTCGCTGCTGGCGCGGTGACGCACGTCACCCCACGGTCCTTAAAGGATCGGTAAAGTGGGTCGCATGGCCCTGGTTTCGGACCTCCTCAGCTGGTTGCAAGGACTCCCGGAACCGGGCCTCGTCGCGGCGACCGGCGGGCTGGTGTTCGCCGAATGCACGATCGGGCTGGGTTTCCTGGCCCCGGGCGAATCCGGGCTCCTGATCGCCGCGACCACGGCGAACACCCTGTCCCGGTTCCTGGCGCTCTGGCTGGTCGTCACCCTGTGCGCGACAGCGGGCGACGCGCTCGGTTACGCGATCGGCCGCCGCTTCGGGCCGCGGCTGCGCGAGACGAAGCTGATCCGCAAGTACGGCCTCGACGCGTGGGACAAGGCGACGTCGGTGCTGGAACGCCGTGGCGCGTGGGCGGTGTTCTTCGCGCGGTTCCTGCCGGTGATCCGCACGCTGACCCCGGCGGCGGCGGGAACATCGGGGCTGCCGTTCCGCAGGTTCCTCCCGGCCGCGGCGGCGGGAGCGTTCTGCTGGTCACTGGTCCACATCAGCATCGGCGCGGCACTGGGTGAAGCGGCGAAGCGGATCGAGGGAGCACTGAACACGGGCGGCTTGATCGTGGTGGGCGCGCTCGCGGCGGTGGCGGTGTTCTTCTTGCTGCGCATGAAGAAGCGGAAGGCCCTGACGGCCGCGGAGCCGAAGCCCGAGCCCGAGCGAGTCCCCTGACCCAGCGCCAGGCCAAGGGTGCGACCCGAACCACCTCGAGCCGCACCCTCCCGGCGTCAGCGGCGGGCGCGCGCCGCCTTGCCGGTGGCCCAGCCGACCAAGCCGAGCGCCAGCAGCACCCCGCCGGCCACGAACGGCCAGGTTCCCTTGTCCGGCACCGAAACCGGCGCGGCCGCCAGGTCATACCCGCCCAGCTTCCCCTGCGCCCGGTACGCCGAGCCGGGCAGCTTGTCGCCGTACAGCCGGTGCACCAGCTGCTGGTACGCCGCCACCGGCACGCCCTCGCCGACCCGCTGCCGGGCCGGGTCGTTGAGCGCCAGCACGCGGCCGTCGCGCACCCGGTACCACGCGTTCACCTGCGGCTCCGTGAACACCAGGTCGCCGCCGGCCTGCGCCGGGTACGTCAGCTCCTCGGTGCCCGTCGTGAAGTTCGTCGCGGCCCAGCCGTCCGCCGCGCGCTCCACCCACACCGTCGCCTGCCGGCCCGTCGCGGACGTCCGCACCGCGTAGTACGCGAACGAAGCCGGCGCCGCCCCCGGTGTCCCGGCCACGAAAGCCGGGTCGAGCGAGTGCACCGCCACCGGCGACCCCGTCACCTCGGGCGTCACGGCGGACGCTCGCGCCACCCCGGCCCGCCGGTCGAGCTGGCCGTAGAACGCCGAAAGCTGGGGCTGCGCCGCGCGGACCGCCGCGACGACGTCATCGGCGGGCGACGACGAAGCCGAAGCCGTGCCGCCGAAACCGATCGCCAGCGCCGCACCCGCGAGCAGCACCCCGAATCCACGGAAGAGATTCATCTCACGCCCCGATCCGGTAGAGGGACTGCGCCCACTGGAACTGGCTGTTGCGGACGTAGCTCGAGTGCGCCATCGCGCTGTAGCGCTGGCTGCTCGGCCACGGGTCGCCGTAGTAGACGAGCCCGCTCGCGTCGTAGCCGTAGATCACCTGGGCGTGCCCGCCGCCGGCGGTCCAGTAGATGCCCGTCTCGATGGGGCGGCGCGCGCCGATCTCGGTCTGCACCGACGCCAGGCTGAGCGCGCCGGTCACCGTGCCGGGTCGCAGGCCGAGCGCCTGGTAGCCGCGCTGGACGTACGTCAGCTCGCCGGCCTGGTTGGGGCACTGCGAGCCGGCCGGGTAGCCGCGCGAGTAGTCGCAGAAGGTGTTCTGGCTGACGTTCGTGCCGTAGCCCAGGAACCGTGCGATGGTCAGGCCGCTCGCGGCCCAGCACCACTGGTTCTGTTCCTGGACCAGCTGGCTGATCGACAACGTCGTCGCTTCGGTCGTCGCGCTCGCGGGCGGGGAGAGCAGGCCGGTGAGGGCCGCGCACAGCGCGCCGAGCGCCATTGCTCGTCTGAAGTGCATTCGTTGCTCCTTGTCGGCAACAGGTGGGGACTTCGTGAGCGTCTCCCGTCGCCGCGCCGGGCAGTAATCCCAGCGGGGATAACACCGGCGTTATGCCGCCTAGCGAGCGGGCGCGAGCCCGCACCAGCGCGCGAAATGCGGATTCCGGTGCCGCGACGCCGCATACGCGGCTTCCGCGCACCGGAACACCTCGTCGGTGGTCGGCGTGCGGGCGTCGTCCTCGCGCGTCGCGAACAGCAGCGTGGTCCACAGCGGGTCGCCGCGCAGGGGCAGCGCGACCAGTCCCGGCGGTGGCGCGGACGCGGCCTGGGCGAGGCAGACCGCGCCCTGGGCGATGAGCGTTCCCGCGGTGCCCGCCTCGGACGTGAAGTGCCGCACGCGCGGGCTGAACCCGGCCGCCGCGCACGCCTGCAGGAACCGCACGCGCACACAGTTTTCGTGCGGGGGCGGGAGGATCCAGTCGCAGCCGGCCAGGTCGGCGAGGTCGACGACGCCGTCGCGGATCGCCGGGTGACCGTCGGCGATCCCGACGAAGATCGGCTCGGTGGCGAGCGTCCGGACGGTCAGTCCCGCGAAGTGGTGCGCTTCGGTGCCGTCGAACCGTTCGAGCAGCGCGACGTCCACGCGGCCGGTCGAGAGCAGCTTCAGCAGCGTCAGCGACGCCGGTTCGGCGTAGGTCTGGACGTCGAGCTCCCGCTCCCCCAGTTCTTCGATGAACCGGCCGATGATGAGCAGCGGCACGTACCCGATCCGCAGCGTTTCCGGCCCGCTTTCGCCGTGCCGCCGTGCGGACGCGACGAGCGCTTGCATGTCGGACAGCAGCGCGTCGGCGCGGGCGAGCACGAACCGGCCGAGCTCGGTCGGGCGGACGCCGCTGGGGCCGCGGACGAACAGGTCGCCGCCGAGGATCCGCTCGATCCGCTTGAGCTGCGCGGTGAGCGCGGGCTGGCTGACGCCGAGGACGGTCGCGGCACGGCTCACGCTGCCGCCGTCCGCGACGGCGCGGACGGCCCTGAGATGGCGCAGCTCCAGCTCGGCCACGTCCAGCAGGCTAACGCCGTCTTCACGGCCCGCACGACCTGCGAAAGTCGGGCTTACTACATTCGGCGGTATGAGTCTCGCGGATCTTCCCCGGCCCCTCGGGTACGTCCTCGGCGGGGGCGGCAGCCTCGGCGCCATGCAGGTCGGCATGCTGCGCGCGCTCGGCGAAGCCGGGCTGTCGCCCGATCTGGTGACGGGCACGTCGGTCGGTTCGCTCAACGCGGCGGTGCTCGCGTTGCCCGGCGGCGACCCGTTGCCGCGCCTGCACGGCATCTGGGCGCACATGACGCGGGCCGAGGCGTTCCCCGGCGGTGTCGTGAGCCGCGTCCGGACGCTGACGCAGAGCAAGACGCACCTCTTCCCCAACAGCGGCCTGACCGGGATCATCGCCGATCACCTCGGCGCCGAAACCCGCTTCGAGGACCTGGCGCTGCCGCTCGGCGTCGTGACGACGCAGGTCGACACGGCCGAGCCGCTGCTGATCCGGTCCGGGCGGCTGCTCGAGCCGCTGCTGGCCAGTTGCGCGATCCCGGGGATCTTCCCGCCGGTGGAGCACGAGGGGCGGTTGCTCTACGACGGCGGGCTCGTCGCGAACGTGCCGATGCGCCAGGCGCTGGCGATGGGGGCGAAGTCGCTGGTGGTGCTCGACTGCGCGTTCCCGGGCAAGCTGCCGGACGCGCCGCGGACGTTCGCCGAGGTGATCATGTTCACCGCGATGATCAGCATGCGGAACCAGGCGGTGCTGGAAGCGCCGGTGGCGGCGGCTTCGGTGCCAGTGGTGTACCTGCCGGGGCCGGCGCCGGTACGTGTGAACCCGCTCGATTTCGGGCACACCGAAGCACTGGCGGAAGAGGCGTATTCGGCCGCGCGGGAGTTCCTCGACGGGATCTCGGTGAGCGGGCCGGGACTTTACGGGGCGCCGGGCCTCGTCGTCACGTGATCCGCGTCACGCCGATGCACCGAACCGCCGGGAAGAACGTCATCGCTATCGCGTAGTTTTGAATGACGAATGCCCGCCGATCCCAATTCCCAAAAAGAGACAATATGCTCCCCAAGAAGATTTTACTTTCGGTGGCCGGAATCCTCGCCGGAGCACTGCTGCTTTCCGCCTGCTCGTCCGACGACGACGGCGGTTCGCCCGCTGGTGGGGCACCCGCGTCCGGTCAGGCGTCGACGTCCGCGACGCCGGTCGCGGTGTCGTTCGAACCCGCGGGCGGCACGGGGGTGAGCCCGGCGACGCCCGTCGTCGTCAAGGCGGCCAACGGAAAGCTCCTCGACGTCACGGTGACCAACACCGCGAAGGGCACCAAGGTCGCCGGCAAGCTCGCCGACGACGGGGCCAGCTGGACGTCGACCGAGCCCCTCGGCTACGGCGCGACGTACAAGATCGTCGCGCACGCCCAGGGCGCCGACGGCAAGGCGGTCGAGCAGGACAACCAGATCACCACGCTGTCGCCGAAGAAGCAGGCGAACGCGAACCTGATCCCGGCGCCGTCCGCGGTGGCGAGCACGGGTGTCGGCGTCGGGCAGCCGATCGTGTTCAGCTTCGGCAAGGTCGCCGTCAAGAACAAGGCGGCGGTGGAGAAGGCCCTGACGGTGGAGTCGACACCGAAGCAGGAGGGCAGCTGGTACTGGATCGACGATTCGAACGTCCACTACCGGCCGAAGGAGTACTGGAAGGCCGGCACGACGCTGAAGGTGACGGCGAAGATCTACGGCGTCGACTTCGGCGGCGGGGTGTTCGGCGCGGAGGACCGCACGGAGACGTACAAGGTCCACGATTCCTGGATCGCGAAGGCGGACGGGAACACCGAGCAGATGCAGATCTTCCACAACGGCGCGATGGTGAAGTCGATGCCGATCTCGATGGGCAAGGACGCGACGCCGACGCATTTGGGCGCGCACGTCATTTCGGACAAGCAGGCCAATTACACGATGGACTCGTGCACGTACGGGGTCTGCCCGCCGGACCCGAAGGCGTACCGGTCCAACGAGAAGTGGTCGGAGCGCATTTCGAACGACGGCGAGTTCGTCCACGAGAACCCGAACAGCGTGGGGCAGCAGGGCAGCTCGAACGTGTCGCACGGCTGCATCAACCTCAACGGGGCCAACGCCCAGTGGTTCTTTCAGAACATGGGGCTGGGGGATGTGGTCGAGGTGACGAACTCGGGTGGGCCGCAGCTGCCGGTTTGGGATCTCTACGGTGACTGGTCGAAGTCTTGGGCCGACTGGCAGGCCGGGTCGGCGCTGAAGTAGCCGGCGGGTTGGGTCGGTTGGTCGTTCGTCGGCGGGGAAAGGGCCGGGGCTCGGTGGAGCTCCGGCCCTTTTTCGTGCCTGCCGCTCGAGGATGCGTGGCCGGTGAGGGTGGACACGGACGGACCGCTCAAGCCGGGGCAGGCCGTGAACGGTCTCGCGCAGGCCCGCTGCTGCGGCCCGCATCTGGGCCTCGGGCGGCCCTGTTCGCGACTACGCCCGCGGGCGCAGGCTCGGCTTTCGAGCGGCAGGCTCCGGTTGCGGGCCGCTCACAGTGCGCCGAGGTGAGTTGGCTGCTGCCGGCGGGCCCGCGACCTTCGCGCGGCCGGATCACTTTCTCTTCGCGGCGGCCAGCGGGCTCCCGCGGCGCCGTCGGCCATCCTTTGCGAGCGTGCGAGGCGGTGAGCGGGCATGCGAAAAGGCCCCGGGAGACGGGTGTCCGTCTCGACCGGGGCCTTTTCCTATGTTGAGTTCGGCGGTGTCCTACTCTCCCACAACCCTT
>NZ_JBSGJA010000043.1:0-43458 GCF_053605345.1 Amycolatopsis sp. NPDC003865
GTGGGGGGGGGGGGGGGCGGGGGCGGGCCGCCCCCGCGGGGGGGGGGCGGGCCCCCCTGTCTGGACGATCCGCGGATCGTCCAGACGGGGGCCTGGACCTGGCCGGACGAGCGGCCGCTCCCGGACGAGCTGCTGGAGTTCCTCGACGCGGGCGAGCCACCGGTGTACTTCGGGTTCGGCAGCATGCGCGCGCCGGGCGAGGTCGCCGAGGCCGCGCTCGCCGCGGCGCGGGCGCACGGCCGCCGGGCGGTCGTCGCCCGCGGGTGGGCGGACCTCGTCGCCGCCGACGCGCCCGACTGCCTCGGCATCGGCGAGATCAACCAGCAGGCGCTGTTCGAGCGGGTGGCTGCGGTCGTCCACCATGGCGGCGCGGGCACGACGACGATGGCCGCCCGCGCGGGCGCGCCCCAGGTGGTGGTACCGCAGATGTACGACCAGCACTACCACGCGGACCGGATCCGCACGCTCGCCCTCGGCGCGGCGACCGCCCCGGGCGTGCCGACGGCTTCCGCGCTGACTTCGGCCCTCGAAGTGGCGTTGCGGCCCGAGGTGGCTTCGCGGGCGAAGGCGTTCTCGGGCCGGGTGCGCGGGGACGGCGCGAGTGTCGCGGCCCGCCACCTGCTGGCGACGGTGCCGCTCGCGTCCGCCTGAGTGTTCGGTCTCCCGGGGTGCCGTCCGCCGCGGCCCCGGGAGACCGCGACGGTCGTCAGCGCAAGTCCAGCCACAGGATGCGCAGGCCGACGTCGCCGCGCTCCGGATGGCGGAACGCGCCCGGCGCCGTGCCCAGCGTGACGAACCCCAGGCTTTCGTACAGCCGGATCGCCGGGGTGTTCACTTCGACGACCGCGTTGAACTGGACGGCCGCGAACCCGCTCCGCCGCGCCCACGCGACCAGGTCCGTGGCGAGCGCGCGGCCGACCCCCGTGCCGCGCGCCTCCTTCGCCACCATCAAACTGCCGGACGCGACGTGGCTGCCGGGCCCTGGCCGGTTGGCGTACATGTTCGCCGTGCCCGTCACCCGCTCCCCCTCGACGGCGACCACCACCCGGGCCGGCGGCCGCAGCAGCCACGTCCGCCGGGCCTCGGGTTCGGTCATCGCGGGGTCGTAGGCGAACGTCCGCTGCTCGGTGACGACGTCGTGGACGATCGGCCAGATGCCCGGCCAGTCGCCGTCGCGGGCTTCGCGGATCACGCGCGGACCGCCGCGCAGAGTTCGGGGACCACCGTTTCGATGTCGTCGCGCAGCACGAAGTCGGCGTCCTCGTCGTACGGCGTGGGCTGCCGGTTGACGATCACGAGCGTCGCCCTCGCCCCCGTGGCGACCGCGCACAGCGACGCGGCCGGCTCCACCTGCAGCGAACTGCCGACGGCCAGGAACACCTCGCTCGCGGCGGCGACGTTCCGCGCGCGGCCGAGGACTTCGCCGTCCAGCCTCTGTCCGAAGAGGACGACGTCGGGCTGCAGGATGCCACCGCACCGCGGGCACCGCAGGTCTTCCTCGCGGCGCTCCAGCACCTCGGTGGTCGGGACCCGGGCCGCGCAGGCGGTGCAGCGCGTGGTGTGCATGGTTCCGTGCAGTTCCAGGACCTTCCGCGCGGCGAGGCCGGCTTTCTGGTGCAGGCCGTCGACGTTCTGGGTGAGCACCCGCACGGCAGTACCGCCGCCATCCAGATCGGCGAGGGCGCGGTGGGCGGCGTTCGGCTCGGCGCGCCAGGCCGCGTGACCGCGGTAGCCGCGCCAGAATTCCCCGCGGACCCCGGCGTCGGCCATGAAGTTCTCGACGGTGAAGGCGTTGGCGGCACCCGGCGAGCGCGTCCAGACGCCGTCCGGGCCACGGTAGTCGGGGATGCCGGACGCGGTGGAGATCCCGGCCCCGGTGAGCACGCCGACGAGCCGGGCACCACGGATCCGGTCGATGAGCTTCATACCCGGAGGTTAACGACCGGCGGGCCGCCCGGACGACCGGTTTTCCCGCCGCGATGTCACACCGGGGCCGCCCGGAACCGTGGGCCGCCCACGAACGGCGGTGCCGGTCGTCGACGCCGCGCTGAAGTCGACCGGCATCGCGCCGCTCGTCGCCGCGGAACTGCTGCGCCGCAACGCGCACACCGTCTGAACCCGTGCCGGTCGCTGCTCTCGCAGGCTCAGTCCTTCCGCAGCCGCAGCGCCAGCGCCGGGCACGCCGCCGCCGCTCGGCGGGCCTCCGCCAGCAGCGCCTGGGGTACCGGCCCGGACGCGACGATCGGGTAACCCCACTCGTCGAGGCGGACGGCCTCCGGCAGCAGGTCCGCGCACAACCCGTGCGCCCGGCACCCGATCGGGTCCACTGTCACCCTCATGCGACACGCTCCAGGGTCCGGCACCGGCCACCGGCCGTGTGCGCGACGACGTCCGCCTCGAACACCCGCAGCGCGCTGGCCGCGAGGCGGGCCGCGCCGTCCGGGTGCGCGCACGCCCCGCGGCCGCTCAGCAACGGCAGCCGGCGGGCCAGCCGGTCCGTGGCGGGACCGCCGCGCAGCAGCTCGGCGAAGTCCGCCGCGATCGCGGGAAGGCCGAACATGCACGGCCCGCACTGCCGGGCCGACTCCGCCGCCAGGAACGCCAGCACCTTCGCCGTGTACTCGAGCCCGCACACCCGGGCCGGAAGCGCGTACACCGCCGCGATGCCCGAAAGCCCGGACCGGAAGTCCGAAGTCCACGTCCCGCCGTAGCCGCCGGACAGCACCGCCCGCACCGGCTCGGTCTCACCGCCCGCCGCCGCCAGCACCGCGGCCGGCGACGCCCCCGCCGCCACCTCCACGACCCCCGGCCGCCGGACCGCGCCGGTCACCGTGACCAGCTCGGACCGCGCCGCGCGGTAGTGCCGCGGGCCCTGGAGGACCACCAAAGCCAGCTGCGCCAACGTATCGACGTTGTCCACGAGCGTCGGCCGGCCGCGCACGCCGCGTTCGCCGGGCCGCGGCGACTTGCCCAGCGGCCGTGCGTCCCCCGACGTCAGGTGGTGGACGAGCGCGGTCTCCTCGCTGGCGACATACCGGCGCGGGACCTCCTCGACGCGCACGGGCACGCGGTCGTCGCGTTCGGCGAGCGCCGCCAGGACGCTCGGCCGCACGGGGCTCCCCGCGTGCACGCAGAGCACGGCTTCCACGGCGCCGATGGCGTGCGCGGCCAGCTGCACGCCGTCGAGCACGAGGTGCGGCGACAACGTGAGCAGCGCGGCGTCCTTGTGGCTGAGCGGGTCGCCTTCGCACCCGTTCGCGACGACGATCGAACGCGGTTTCCGGGCCGAACGCAGCTTTACGGCGGTCGGGAAGCCCGCGCCGCCGCGGCCACGCAGGTCCGCCGCGGCGACCGCCTCGATCAGCCGGTCGCGGCCGTCTTCGCCGTGGTAGGCGACCCAGGGCAGGACGCCGTGGCGGCGCCGGTGGCCGGCCAGGTCGAGGCGGTGGGGCGGGAGGATGGTCATCGGGTGCCTCCGAGCGGCGAGAGCTTGCGGGTCGCGGTGTCGGCGTCCTGACGGGTGGCGCGGTAGGCGACGGCGCCGAGCACGGCCAGCACGCACAGCACGTCGAGGGCGACGATCCAGCCGTACGCGGCGTCGTCCTCGGCCATGCCGAAGCCGTGCACCAGCGCGACGGGCCAGCAGAGGTAGGCCAGCCAGTGCACGGCGCGCCAGGCCCGCGCCGGGATGCGCGTGCGCAGCAGGCTGGTGACGACGATCGCGAGCAGCAGATCGATCGCGACGGCACCGAGCCCGACCCACAGCGGCCGGTAGGCCGAGCCGAACGGCACGAGCACGTCGAGCCAGCCCAGCGGCACGTAGCCGTCGAGGATCGCCGTCGCGATGTGCGCGACGAGGAACGCGACGCTGGTGAGCGCGACGTTGCGGTGCACGGCGGCGACGGTGAAGCGGGGCCACGCCCGCGTCGCGAACCGGCCGGCGCCGAGTGCCCCGAGGACGACGACAGTGGTGAAGAGGACGAGCGAGACGAGACCGGTCGCGCGGCTGAAGTACCACATCACGCGGCTTCCCTTTCGCGGGGCCAGCCGGGCGTCGTGACGACGTCGCCGCCGGCGCCGACGAGCCGCGCGGGCAGCCGTCGCCGCGCGAGCCAGCCGGGCGCGTCCTCGCCGAGGACGACGGCGGCGGTGCTCGCCGTGTTGGCGTCCACAGTGGACTTGGCGGCGACGGAGACGGTACGCCACCGGGGTTCGGCGGCGTCCCCGGTGCGCGGGTCGACGATGTGGTGCACCGTCCGGTCGCCGTGGCGCCACCGCCGCCGGGTGGTGCCGGAGCTGGCGAGGGCGCCGTCGCGGTGCAGGGCGACGGTGGTGTCGGGCCGGACGACGGCTTCGGCGTGGTCGTCGCCGAGCGCGATCTGCCAGCCGCCGTCGGGTTCCGGGCCGGCGGTGCGCAGGTCACCGCCGAGGTTGACGAGCACCCCGCAGCCGAGCGAGGTGTGGATCCGCCGGGCCGCCCGGTCGGCGGCGAGGGCTTTCGCGGTGGCGCCGAGGTCGAGCTGAACTCCCCGCGGCAGGACGACGAGCCGCCGCGCGGGATCGAAGAGCACGCGGTGCCAGCCGGGCGCGGGAACCGGCTCCGCTCCAGCAGGTCGTGCGCGGGAACCCGGTTTCCCGCTCACGACCGAGGCGAAGTCGCGGTCGTAACCCAGGGCGCGGACCGCCGCCCCGACCGTCGGGTCCACCAGGCCGTCCGTCAACCGGGCCGCCCGCAGGGCCGCGTCCAGCGCCGCCGCCAGGAGTGCCCCGACCCGGACCTGACGCCCCGGCGTCTCGTGCAGCCGGGAAATGTCCGAATCCTCCCGGAACCGGCTGCACGCCAGGTCGATCGCGGCCAGTTCCGCCTCCAGCAGATCCACGGCCGGACCGAGCAGGGCGGGGTCGGTGACCACCACCTCCGCCGTCGTGCCCAGTGCCGGGAACGCCCGCGCCGCCGTCGTCACGACGCACCCGAGCCCGTGTGCGCGCTGCCCAACCCCGGGCTCAGCCCGCTGTCCGAAGACTGCAGCTGGTCCTGGGAACCGGTCGAGGTGGAGGTGCTGGTCGAAGTGTCGTCCGAAGCGGAGGCCGTCGAGAGGCCGAAGCCGATCGCGCCCGCCGCGGCGGCGCCCAGCACCGCCACCGTGGCCGTGACCAGTGCGGCCTTGCGCCGGCCGTGCTCGCGGCGGGCCGCGCCGCCGGTCGTGTAGGGGTCCATGGCATCGAGTCTCGGCACCGTTCCTTTGAACGGGCTGGGAGCGACCTGTCAACTCCCTGACTCTCCACAGTGGACACCTACCAAAGGAGGTTGACACCGGTGAACGGTTAACCCAGTCTTTCCCTTGTCCGCCGGAGGTTCCCTGGAGTTCACGAACCGGACCACGACACGGCACGCACCGGCCCTCCGGCGTCGGCATCATGAGGCGCCCGCACCCACCACACGCTGGAGGACCCATGATCCGCAAGCGGATCTTCGCCGTGTTCGCCGCCGCCGCACTCGTCACGGCCGGCGCGGTCACGACCTCGGTCGTCACCCGGACGGCGGAGCCGGCCGTGCAGCCCGCGGCGGCCACCGTGCCGGTGTTCGACCACATCGTCCTCGTGATGTTCGAGAACAAGAAGTACTCCTCGATCAACGGCAGTTCCAGCGCCCCCTACTTCAACACCCTCGCTTCGCAGAGCGCGAAGTTCACCAGCTCCTTCGCGATCACCCACCCGAGCCAGCCCAACTACGTCGCCCTCTTCTCCGGCGCGACGCAGGGCATCACCGACGACAGCTGCCCCGCCGACCTCGGCGCGAAGGCCAACCTCGGCCAGCAGCTGATCGGCGCTGGCAAGACCTTCAAGGGCTACTCCGAGGCCATGCCTTCGGACGGCTACACCGGCTGCTCCAGCGGCACCTACCGGCGCAAGCACAACAGCTGGGTCGACTTCTCGAACGTCCCGGCCGCGAGCAACGTCCGCTACTCGAGCTTCCCGTCCGACTTCACCCAGCTGCCCACCGTTTCGTTCGTCACGCCCGACATGTGCAACGACATGCACGACTGCTCCATCGGCACCGGCGACACCTGGCTGAAGAACCACCTCGACGCCTACGCCCAGTGGGCCAAGACGCACAACAGCCTGCTGATCACCACCTTCGACGAGGACAGCGGCACGTCGGTCAACCAGATCTTCACCAGCTTCACCGGCGCGCACGTCAAGGTCGGCAGCTACAGCGAATCGATCAACCACTACACCGTGCTGCGCACGATCGAGGCGTCCTACGGCCTGCCGGGCATCGGCGGCGCCGCGAGCAAGTCGCCGATCCTCGACGTCTGGCAGTAGCCGCGTGTACCTCGCCACCATCGGCCGCCGAGAGCACACCACCAAAGGCAAGCTCTCGGCGGTCGGCGCGAACGTCTTCGCGCTCGGCGCCGTCAGCCTGGTCACCGACGTCTCCTCCGAGATGGTCACCGCGGTCCTCCCGGTCTACCTCGTGCTCGGGCTGCACCTGAGCCCCGCCGCGTACGGCCTGGTCGACGGCCTCTACACCGGCGCGACGGCGCTCCTGCGGATCGTCGGCGGGTACGTCGCCGACCGAGTCCGCCGCCGCAAGGTCGTCGCCGGCGCCGGCTACGCGCTGTCGGCGGTGATGAAGCTCGGCCTGCTGGCCGTCGGGTCGTCGGCGGCCGCGATCGGCGCGGTGATCACGCTCGATCGCACCGGCAAGGGCCTCCGGACCGCGCCGCGCGACGCGCTGATCACCCTGTCGGCGCCGGAACCGCTGCTCGGGCGCGCCTTCGGTGTGCACCGGGCGATGGACAGCCTGGGCGCGTTCGCCGGGCCGCTGGTCGCGCTCGCCGTGCTGGCCGCGGTCGGCGCGACGAACCCCGAGGCGTTCGACGCCGTGTTCGTCGTCAGCTTCTGCGTCGCCGCGATCGGCGTCCTGCTGCTGGTGCTGTTCGTCCGCGACCACCGGACGCCGAAAGCCGCGGCGAACCCGGTGTCCCCGCGGGCGGCGGCCGCCTTGCTGCGCGGCAGCGGCGTGCGGCGCCTGCTCGTGGCGGCCTGCGTGCTCGGGCTGGCGACCGTCGGCGACGGGTTCGTCTACCTCCTGCTGCAGCACAAGGAGGACATCGCGACCGGCTGGTTCCCGCTGCTCGCGGTGGGTACCAACCTCGGCTACCTGCTGCTGGCCGCGCCGCTGGGCGCGCTGGCCGACCGGGTCGGGCGGCTCCCGGTGGTGCTCGGCGGCTACGGCGCGCTCGCGCTCGTCTACCTGCTGCTGGCCGGTCCGGTGTCCGGCTGGCCGCTGTTCGTCCTGTCGCTGGCGTTGTACGGCGCGTTCTACGCGGCGACCGACGGCGTCCTGATGGCACTGGCCGGCCCGCTCCTGCCGGAGTCGTTGCGCACCACAGGGATTTCCCTGGTGCAGACGGCGCAAGCGCTCGCGTACTTCGCCTCGTCCGTCCTTTTCGGACTGGCGTGGCAGTTCTGGGGACCGGGGCTCGCGATCGGCTTCGCCGCCGGCGCGGCCGTGCTCGCGATCGCCGTGACGTTCGTGGTCCTCTCCCCGCGGAAGGCGGCCGCGTGAAGACCCGGATCCTCATCGCGATCGCCGGCGTGGTCGTGCTGGCCGGGGCGGCGGTCGCGTACGTCGGGTTCGCGAGCGCACGGGGCCACGACGTCACCGCGACCGGTGCGGTGAGCCTCTCCCCCGGCCCGAGGCTGCTCTTCCGCAGCACCGCCGACGCCGACCGCGGCCACGTCGCCACGGTGTCGGCCACCGAGCCGGGCGGCGCGCGGACGGTGTCGCCGCTGTCCTGCAGCCGGGTCTACGCCGCCGGCGGCACCGGGCTCTGCCTGCGTCCGGACGGCGACCTGACCACCTACCAGCTGGTCGTGCTCGACGCCGGGCTGACCTCGAAGCGCGAGATCCCGCTGGTCGGGCTGCCGAACCGGGCGCGGGTGTCGGCGAGCGGCCGGATGCTCGCGTGGACGGTGTTCGTCACCGGCGACTCCTACAACGGCGGCATGTTCTCCACCCGCGCGGGCATCCTCGACACGGCGACCGGCGACCTCGCCGGCACCCTCGAGGACTACGCCGTGACGCTCGACGGCAAGCCGTACCAGGCGGCGGACCTGAACTTCTGGGGCGTCACGTTCACCCGCGACGACCGCCACTTCTACGCGACGATGTCGACGGCCGGACGCCGCTACCTCGTCGAGGGCGACTTCGCCGCGCACACGGTCCGGACGTTGCGCGAGAACGTCGAATGCCCGTCGCTGTCACCGGACCAGACGCGCGTGGCGTTCAAGTCCGCTGTGGACGGTGACCCGGCGCGCGGGTGGCGGCTGTCGGTGCTCGACCTGGCGGCGGCGAAGGTGACGCCGCTGGCCGAGACCCGCAGCGTCGACGACCAGCCGGCGTGGCTCGACGACCACACGATCGGCTACAGCGTCCCCCGCGGGCCGGGCCACGCGGACGTCTGGTCGGTCCCGGCCGACGGCTCGGGCGCCCCGCGGCTGCTGATCCCGGAGGCCGAGTCCCCGGCGGCGCTCAGCGACGCCGGTAGTGGGCGATGAGCACACCTTTCGTGGTCGTGACGCTGCGGGTGAGCGTGAACTCGGTGAGCGGCGCCGGTCCGTCGAAGAGACGGCGGCCTTCGCCGAGGGTCAGCGGGCAGATCAGCAGCGTGTAGCGGTCGACGAGGCCGGCGGCGTGCAGGCTGCGCACGAGCGACGCGCTGCCGACGACGGAGAGGTCCCGGCCTGGCTCGGCCTTCAACCCGGCGACTGTCTTCTCGGCGTCGCCGGGCAGGAGGATCGAGTTCTGCCAGGCGCCGGCGTCGGCGAGGGTGGTCGAGGCGACGTACTTGGTGACGGCGTTCAGGTGCGTGGTGAAGGGGTTGCCGTCGTCGCGGTGCGCCCAGGCGGTGACGAAGTCTTCCCAGGTCCGGCGCCCGAAGAGCATGTCACCGGGTCGGTTCATGCCTTCGGCCATCTCCCGGGCCATGACGTCGTCCTGGTACCGGGTGCCCCAGCCGCCGTGGGCGAAGCCGCCGCGGGTGTCCTCGTCGGGCCGGCCGAGGCCTTGCACGACGCCGTCGAGGGTGACGTTCATGGTGACGTGGATCGAGCGCATCCCGGTGTCCTTCCGTTCGGGGAGCTGGTCACCTCCTGTACGAACGGCGGACCCGGGGATCGACAGCGGGTCAGTCCATTTTGCGCAGACCGTCGAGGATGCGCTGCATCAGCTCGGTGTCCGGGGCGGCGAACGCCAGCCGGGGCACGAGGAAGCGGCCCGACGGCGGCCGTGGTGGCGGGAGCGTGCGCGGCACCCGCCACGGCAGCCGGTCCGGGGACGAGTCGCGGCCCGTCTGCTCCGGGATCGGCAGGGTCGGCAGCGCGATCGTGCCCGCCTCGGCCAGCCGCACCGCCGCCTGCTCGAAGCGGAGGCGGGCCTGGATGCCGGCCACCGTCCAGTCCGGCTCGGTGTCGGCACCGGGGTCCGTCCGGCGGGGACGGCGTTCGAGCGCGTACGCCCAGGCGGCCGCGGCGAGCGCCGGCAGCAGCAGGCCGGCGACGATGGCGAAACCGGGCAGGTCCGCGGCCATCAGGAGGCCCCGGCGACGGGTAGCAGCATGGCGTTCACTTCCGGACTTGCGGTTCTTCCGAAGCATGGCCGACACCTGGATATTCGACGTGAACGAATGTTTTCGCGGACCCCGGAGCCCCATCATGAACGAGGGGCAACGCTCCCGCAAGCGGCCGAACGGGGTGCCCCGTCCGGGCGGTGAAACAGCAGGTCAAGGCCGGTTTTCGGGTAGCCGGAACGAGCCCCTCACCTGGTAGTACGGCCCGCGGCGGGATCCGGTTCACTTTCCTTTTTGTACGTTCCCTGTACACCGCCTCGGCACACTCGCCGAATGCGCACAACGACCCTCCTCGTGGCCGCCGCGCTGGCGCTCGCCGGGCTCGCTTCCCCGGCCGTCGCCGCCGACGGCACCCCGCTCGAGAAGACGAACGGCTTCTACGTCGACCCGGACTCCAACCCGGCGGTCTGGGTCCGCGACCACCCCGGCGACAGCCTGGCCGGCCCGATCCGGACGGCGATCGCGACCAAGCCCGGCGCCCGCTGGTTCGGCACCTGGAGCGGCGACATCCGCGCGTCCGTCGACCGGTACACCTACGCCGCCGACCTCGCCGACAAGCTGCCGGTGCTGGTCGCCTACAACATCCCCGGCCGTGACTGCGGTGGCGACTCGACCGGCGGCGCGGGCAGTCCGCAGGCCTACCGCGACTGGATCTCCGCGTTCGCCGACGGCATCGGCGGCAAGCCGGCCGTCGTGATCATCGAGCCGGACGCGCTCGCCCAGCTCGACTGCCTGCCCGGCGACGCCCGCCAGACCCGCCTGGACCTGCTGGACTACGCGGCGGCGCAGTTCGCGCAGAAGGCGCCGAACACGTGGGCGTACCTGGACGGCGGCAACGCGACCTGGATCCCGGCGGCGACGATGGCCGCCCGCCTGCGGTCGGCGGGTGTGCAGTCCATCCACGGGTTCGTGCTGAACGTGTCCAATTTCTCCACGACAGCCGACTCGACGACGTACGGCAAGGCGGTCGACGCGGCCCTGGGTTACGCGGCACCGTTCGTGGTGGACACCAGCCGCAACGGCAACGGCCACGGCACGGACAGCGAGTGGTGCAACCCGCCGGTGCGCAAGCTGGGCACCCCGTCCCAGCTGGGCGGCGGCCCGGAGATGCAGCTGTGGATCAAGGTCCCGGGCGATTCCGACGGCAGCTGCGGCTACGGAACGGGCATCCCGGCAGGCACGTTCAGCCCGGCCCTGGCCACCCACCTGATCACCGGCGACTGACCCGAGGGCTCAGGTCAACGAGCAGGTGCGGGCCAGGTCGGCGGGGGTCGCGCCGGACGGGACGGGGATCGTGGCCGACGCCGGTGGGCGCACCCCGCGCAGCCAGCCGCCCAGTGCGTCGAACGCCGTGCGGAAGCACGGGCCCAGCGGCCGCAGGCGGTCCGGGTAAGCGTCGACCAGCCCGTCGACGTGGTTGCCGCCCTCCACCCGGTAGTAGCGGTGCAACGCCCCGCGCCCCGCCGCCGTGATCATGCGGTCGTAGACGTCGGAGTCCCGCGTGATCGGCAGCAGGGTGTCGAGCGTGCCGTGCAGGGTGAGCAGCGGCTTGCCGATCCGCCCGGTCAGCGAGATCCGCTCCACCGCCCGGGTCACCGACGCGGGCCGGGACGCATACGAGTAGTCCGCGTCACAAGACGGCGTTCCCGAGGCACAGAAAGGAATGCCCGCCGAAAGCGAGCCGTCGAACGACGGGTCTACCTCTTCCCGGTAGATCCGCTGGGTCAGGTCCCAGTAGACGCGGTAGTGGTAGTCCCACAGGAACTCCGAGCCCGGCGCGAATCCCGCGTCCAAAATGGACTGGTGCGCCGAAGCCGATCCCGCCGCGTAAGCCGGGTACGCGCGCAGAGCGGGCGGCAGGAACGTCAGCAGATTCGGTCCATCGGCACGCCACAGCGTCCCCTCCCAGTCGACGCCCCCGTCGTAGAGCCACGGCCGGTTCTCCAGCTGCCACCGCACGAGGTAGCCGCCGTTGGACAGCCCCGCCGCCAGCGTGCGCGTGACCGGACGGCGGTAGTGCGCGACCGCGGCCGCGCGGGCCGCCAGCGTCAGCTGCGTGACGCGCGTGTTCCACTCGGCCAGCGCGTCGCCCGGCCGGACGCCGTCGTCGTAGAAGGCCGCGCCGGTGTTGCCCTTGTCGGTCGCGGCGAACGCGTAGCCCTCGGCCAGCGCCTGGTCGCCGATGGCGCGGTCGTTCGCGTACTGGCGCCGGACGCCCGGCGAGCCGGAGACGACCAGGCCGCCGTTCCATCGGGACGGCAGCCGCAGCACGAACTGCGCGTCGTGGTTCCAGCCGTTGTTCGCGTTCGTCGTCGACGTGTCCGGGAAGTACCCGTCGACCTGGACGCCGGGGACGCTGCCGTACGTCGGCAGCCCGGCCGACGTCAGCCCGGCCCAGTCGGCCTGGACCGTGTGCCCGGACACGACCGTCCCGGTCGTGGTCAGGTCGTCCAAGCAGACGGAGACGGACTTTTCGGCGCCGGGCACGGTGACCCGGCAGTCCCCGGCCGAAGCCGACGCCGAAGCGGGCAGCCCCGCCGCGAGCGCCCCCGCCAGAACCACAACCAGCCATCTGCGCACGGTCCACCTCCGGTCTCGATGAAAGAGAACCCAAGCGCGTGCGCCCGGCGAGAGCCACCCCGGCGGTCACCATGAATCGCCGCCGGGATGTGGTGGCAGGACACATGGTCCGGACCGCGAGACCGACCTAGCGTCGCTGGAAACCCTCTCAACGACGAGAAGGACTTCCCCATGCGCAAGCTCGCCTTCGCCGGACTCGCCGCGATCACCGCCGCCGTGCTCACCACCGTCGGGGTGGCGAGCGCCGATCCACCGCCGTCGTCCCTGGTCCAGGTCTCGAACTTCGGCGCCAACCCCGGCGCCCTCGCGATGTACACCTACACGCCGTCCGGGCTCGAAACCGGCCGGCCGGTGGTCGTCGCCCTGCACGGCTGCACGCAGGGCGCGTCGGACTACTACGCCCATTCCGGCTGGCCCGAGCTGGCCGACAAGTGGCGCTTCGAGGTCGTGTTCCCCCAGCAGTCGACGTCGAACAACTCGCTCAAGTGCTTCAACTGGTTCTCCACCGCCGACGACACCCGGGGCAACGGCGAGGCCGCCTCCGTCAAGGCCATGGTGGACAAGGCGATCGCCGACCACGGCTCGGACCGCTCGCGGGTGTACGTCACCGGCCTGTCGGCGGGCGGCGGCATGACGGCGGACCTGCTCGCGGCCTACCCGGACGTCTTCGCCGGCGGCGGCATCGACGCCGGGCTGCCCGCGCAGTGCGCCACGAGCGTCACCGAGGCGACGAACTGCCAGCAGAACAACCAGAACCTGACGCCGGCGCAGTGGGCTTCGAAGGCCAAAGCCCAGTACCCCGGCTACGGCGGCCCGTGGCCGCGCGTCGCGATCTGGCAGGGCACCGGCGACTACACGGTCTACCCGGTCAACGGCACCGAGCTGCGTGACCAGTGGACGGCGGTGCACGGCGTCTCCCAGACCCCGACGAGCACCCAGTCCCTGCCGGGAAGCACGACGCTGACGAACTACGCCGACAAGGTCCAGCTGTACTCGATCGCCGGGATGGGCCACGGCACCGCCGTCGACCCGGGCACCGGCGCGACGCAGTGCGGCAGCACCGGCGCGTACTTCCTCGCGGGCATCTGCTCCAGTTACTACACGGGCGTGTTCTGGGGCCTGGACAAGGCTTCCGGCGGCACCACGACGACTCCGCCGGCGACGACCACCACGACGTCGACGTCCACCCAGCCGTCGGGCACCTGCGTGAACGCGAGCAACTACGCCCACACGCAGGCGGGCCGCGCGCACCAGATCTCCGGCCAGGTCTACGCGAACGGCTCCGACCAGGCCATGGGCCTGTGGAACACGTTCACCACGCACGCCCTGCGCGAGACGTCCCCGGGGTACTGGGTCCTCGCCGACGGGCAGTGCTAGAGGAAGATCGGGAAGGGGTTGAGGTCGTCGTAGCCACGCGGCTCGGTCAGCCGGCCGAGCCGCACCGGCACGTCGTAGAGCCGGCCGGGCGCGAACCGCGCCCACAACCCGCGCATCCCCGGCACGATCACCTTGACCACGGGCAGGCCGATGTCCGGACGCGTCTGGTCGAGCACGAACACCTCGAGCCCGGCACGCTCCAATTTCGCCCGCACCGGAAGGACATCCGTCGGCGCACCGGCCGCGGACGGCGCCGGGAGCAGGTAGGGCTGGTCGGCCACCGACGCCTCACGCAGCCAGCGCGCCGCGTCCGGGTCGTCCCCGAACCGGCCGTCGAGGACCGCGGGCATCAGCTGGTTCAGCTCCGTCAACGCGCGCCGCAGCGCGACCGCCGGGTCCGGGTGCGCGCCGAAGCCCAGCATGATCTCTTCGGGCGGTTCGGTGCGCCGGGACACCGCGGCCACCACCGGCACACCGAGGTCGGACGTCACGTCCAGCGCCCACACCTCGCGGCCCAGCCCGGCGTACACCTCGCGCAGCTCGACGGTCCACGGGTCGCCGGGCAGCTCGACGCCCGGCTGCCGGGTGCGGTTGTACCACCAGAGCGCGACGGCGTCGCGCTCCACGACCTCCAGCATTCCGCGCGCCACCGCGTCTTCGAGGGTGCTGCCCGCCGCGCTGCCGTTCGAATCGGCCACTACGGACGCCGGCCCGGGTGCACCGAAGTACAGCAGGGCGGTCGGGAACAGCCGGTGCTCGCCGCGCGTGAGCGACCACACCGGCGTCCAGTCCAGTTCGGCGTCCTCGTCGAAGGGCTCGCCGACGAACTGGAACGGGCCGTGCCGCGCGTTCCCGCGCACCCGGTCCGCGACTTGCCGCGGGTGGAAGAGCTGGCAAGTGTCGGGGTGCACCGCCTGGTCGCCCAGTGAGCGGAAGCCGGCGCGCACGCGTTCCTCGTCGCCGTCGTACCGGGCGCTGTGCCGTTCGAGCGCTTCGCACAACGCACTGACTTCGGCCTGTAGCGGCGTAACGCCCTTGCCGCCGTTCTCCGCGCGCAGCGCCGTCTCCAGCCGGTCCGCGCCCCGCAGCCCCCGCACGACGTTCGGCCCGGACCGGACGGAGTTGAAGAAGGCCGGCCCGTCCCGCCTCAGCTCCTTGACCACGCCGGTCAGCGGGCTGACCAGGTGGCGATACGTCTCGAGCACCTGTTCCGGCGGCGCCGCGCGGCGCCCGCCGAGCACCACGGGGCGGCGGGTCCGCTCGCGGACCAGTTCCGGGTTCCCGCAGGACGCGCACTGCGGGCGGACGCGCACCTCGTGCCGTTCCCCGGTCAGGTCCCGGCTGTCGAACGTCCACAATGCACGCTGGCCGGGGTACCGCTGCCCGGCCAGCCACTTGACCGCTTCCAGCGCCACGAGGCCGACCGCGACGGCCGACAGCGCCGGGAGCGTGACCTCGGGGCGCGGGACCGGGCCCGGCAAGCCCAGCGCGTCCCGCACGTGGGCTTCAGCCGCCCGGTTGCCCCACAGCCGCGTCGCGAGGCAGTGCCAGCAGGGACCGGTGCCGGGGGTGAAGAACGGGCCGATCCACACCCGCGCACCGATGGTCCTGGCGAGCAGCCACGGCCGTCCGGTCGCGCGGTGCTCGGCGTCCACTTCGGACAGTGCCGGGTCGAGGTAGTCGCCGCACAGCACCACGGTCAGGTCGGCGTCGCGGTCGACGACCGTCAGCCCGGCCGCGCGGAAAGCCTCGGGCCCCACGCCCACGAGCGCGACGGTGCCGGACTTCGGCTCGACACCGACCGCGTCCCAGTAGGCCGTGCCGGGCGTCCGCAGGCCGATCAGCTGCTCCTCGGCGAGCCGCGCCAGCACCCCGGTGGCTTCCTCGGCGGGGACGTCCTCGGGCAGGTCGCGGCGGAGGGCGGCGAGGTCCCGGGTGCCGTCGAGCAACGGGACCAGCGCTTCGACGTGGGGCCCGCGCACCGCCGTGGTGCCGTCTTCGGACAGCACGTAGACCGCGTCGCCGGGCACCACCGCGGTGGTGAGGTGCCGCTTGAACCCGACCAGGCCGGTCACCCGGTGGCCGTGCCCCGTTCCGGACCGTCGGTCAGGCAGGGGCTGACCGAGCCCCACACCGACAGCAGCTGGGTCCCGGCCGTCGCAAGGCCGTCGAGCGGGACCACCGTCAGCCCCGGCACCTCGGCCGGCCCGGTCCCGAACGCCGCCGCGAGCGCGCTTTCGAACTCGTTCACGAGTCCTCCTTGGTCGGTGCGTCCGGCCATCCTCACCCGGTCGGCCGGGTACCACCAGGTCCGGACGGGCGAATCAGTTCAGCAGCCCGGTCAGCAGCACCGAAGTCAGCCGCCGCGCCGACTCGCCCGTCCGCGCCGACGTCAACGCCGTCAGCGCGAGCCGGACGTCCTCGATCGTCACCCGGGGTCGCAGGACGCCGTCGGCGCGGGCCCGCTCGACCAGCCGCGCGAACGCTTCGGCGTGCGCGCGGCGCCGGTCGGCGAACTTCGGGCCGCTCAGCACTTCGGCGAGTCCCGGCTCCTCGGCCCGCCACTCGCCGAAGCGGTGGAACGTGCGGGTCAGCGCGCGGCGGCTGTCGGGGTCGGCCATCGCGGCGCGCAGCTGCCGTTCGCACCGGTCCACCTGGCCGTCGAGCACGGCGGCGAGGAGGTCGGCGCGGGACGGGAAGTGCCGGTGGACGGTCGCCGGCGCCAGGCCCGCGCGCCGCGCGATCTCCCGCACCGGCAGGTCCGGGCCGTGGCGCGCGAAGGCCGTGTGCGCGACCGCGACGAGGTGACGGCGGTTGTGTTCGGCGTCCGCCCGGCGTTTCCGAGTCAGTTCGTCGGCCACGGTTCTCACTTCCCGTTCGACGCGGCTGATCTTTCCTAGCCTAGGCGCCGTGTTCGCAACCCGGTTCGAGCGGTTCGGCCCGCCGGAAGTCCTGTCGGCAGGCGAGGTTCCGGAGCCGCACGCCGGTCCCGGCGAGGTCCGGATCCGCGTGCGGACGGCCGGGGTGTCCCAGGTCGACCTGGCGATCCGCGCGGGGAAGTCGCGGTCGCCGATCGCTCTGCCGCACGTCCCCGGCGTCGACGCGGCGGGTGTCGTCGACGAAGCGGGCCCGGGAGCCGAGGTCGGCGACGAGGTGTTCGGCGCGGTCGACGTCGCCCGGCTCGGCGGCGCAACCGCCGAGTTCGCCGTCCTCGCGTTCTGGGCCCCCAAACCGCCGTCGATGCCGTGGGAGCAGGCCGGCGCGGCGGCCTCCGGCATCGAGACGGCCACCCGCGCACTCGACCTCCTCGACGTCCGCGACGGCATGACCCTGCTGGTCGACGGCGCGTCCGGCGGCGTCGGCAGCCTCGTGGTGGGGCTGGCCCTCGCGCGGGGTGCGCGGGTGCTCGGGACGGCCCGCGACCTCGAGTTCGTCGAAAGCCTGGGCGCGACGCCGGTTCCGTACGGACCCGGCTTGCCCGCCCGGGTGCCCGGCCGGGTCGACGCGGCCCTCGACGTCGCGGGGAAGGGCTCGCTGCCGGAGCTGGTCGAGCTGACCGGGACGCCGTCGTCGGTCGTCACGCTCGCCGACTTCACCGGCCCGTCCCACGGCGTCCGCGTGTCGACCGGGGTGCTGGGTGGCGAGCCGGACGGGCGCCACGGCCTCGTCCAGGCGGGAAAGCTCTTCGCGGAGGGCCGGTTCCGCGTGCCGGTCGAGGCGGTCTTCACCGACGCGGCCGCCGCGCACGCCGCCGCCGAACGCGGGCCACGGCGGGGAAAGCTCGTGGTGAAGGTCAGCGGGTAGACGTCCGGACCGTCGTCGCCCACTCCGCGGGCCGGTCGGCCACCCGCGAGCCGAGCGCGATCAGGGCACAGTCCCGGCCCTGGTCGAACAGCGACTGCGCGACGGTCGTGAGCCCGGCGCGCCCGGCGTCCGGGTCGTCGTCCCACCCGGCGACCGCGAGGTCCTCCGGCACCCGCAGGCCGCGGCGGCGCGCAGCGTCGAGGACGGCGAAAGCGAGCTGGTCGCTCATGGCGATCACCGCGTCGGGCTCGGTGTCGAGGAGCGCCTCGGCCTGCTTCGCGGCTTCGTCACGGTCGTTGCGCGCGACGACCGCCACCGGCAAGCCGTTCGGGTCGCCGAGGTGGTCGTAGACGCCTTGGAGCCGCTCCCGCGTGACGGGGAACGCGATGGTTTCCGGGGCCGGCGCGGTTTCCAGCCGGGGACGGCGATCGCGGTCGAAGGGGAAGCTGAGCACGGCCGGCCGGCGCGCACCGGCGAAGGTGCGGGCGGCGAGTTCCCGCGCGGACGCCCGGTTGTCGATGGTCACCACCCGCGCGCCGGCGAACGCGGGGCCGCCGTGGATCGCGACCGGCTTGCCGAGCCCGCTCACCACGTCGAGCACGGGATCGTCGTCGACGGTCGTCCACACGATGTAGCCGTCGACCGACGCCGACCGGACGCGTTCGGCGTCGTCCCCGGCGCCGGTCGTCGGGATCAGATTGAGACCGCTGCCGCGCTCGCGGCACACCTCGGCGACGCCGGAGAGGAACCGGCGGGCCTGCGGGTCTTCGAAGGCGTAGGCGAGGTGCTCGCCGAGCACGACGCCGATGGCGCCGTTGTGCCGGCGGCGCAGCGACCGCGCGGTGGGGTCCGGCCCGCGGTAGCCCAGCTCGGCGGCGACCTCGCGGACGCGGCGCAGCGTTTCGGGCGCGACCCGGTCGGGCTGGTTGTAGCAGTACGACACGGTCATCGCCGAGACCCCGCACCGGCGCGCGACGTCGGCCATCGTCGGTCTGGACATGGGGCCACCCTAGCTGTGTATCGTTAAACAATGCTCGTCGAACCCCGGACGAGGCTGGCACTGGGCGCGCTCGGCGCCGCCTGCTTCGTGTCCGTGACCTCGGAGAACCTGCCCGTCGCGCTCCTGCCGCAGCTCGCGTCCGGGCTGGGGGTGAGCGATTCGGCGATCGGGCTGCTGATGACCGGGTACGCACTGGTCGTGGCGGTCTCGGTGGTGCCGCTGGTCGCGCTGACGTCCCGCTGGGACCGCCGGACGACGGCGCTGGTCACGCTCGGGATGATCGTGGTGTCCAACGTGGTCCTGGCGGTCGCGCCGGACTACGGCGTCGCGATCGCGGCCCGGCTGGTGGCGGCCGCGGGCCACGGCGTGTTCTGGTCGGTCGTCGCCTCGATGGCCGCGCGGCTGCTCGGGCCCGGCCGGGGCGGCCGCGCGACGGCGGTGGTGTTCGCGGGCAACTCCCTGGCGTTCCTGTTCGGGCTGTCGGCGAGCTCGTGGCTCGGCGCGACCCTCGGCTGGCGGCTCGCGGTCCTGGCGGTGGCGGCGGTCGCGGCGGTGACGGCGCTGGTCATCCGGGTGACGGTCGCCCCGATGCTCGCCGTCGCCCCCGCTTCCGGCTCCCGGATCACCGTCGACCGCGCGCAGTTCCCGGTCAACGTGACGACGCTGCTGGTGGTGACCGGGCACTTCGCGGCGTTCACCTACATCACGGCGATCATCGCGCGGTACGTCCACCTCACCGGTCCGGCGACTTCGGCTCTGCTCTTCGCGCACGGAGTGGCGGGCCTGCTCGGCCTGGTGCTGATCGGCCGCCACATCGACCACCACCCGCGCGCGACGGCGCTGGTCACGACGGCCGGGCTCGCGATCTGCATGCTGGGCCTGCTGGTGTCCTCGGGACCGGTGGTCGCGGGGACGGCGATCGTGGCCTGGGCGGGTCCGGCGGCGGGGATCGGCGTGGTCCTGCAGGCGGCGGTCCTGCGGGTGGCGAAGGACCGGCCGGACCTGGCTTCGGCGGTGTACATCGTGGCGTTCCAGATCGGCATCGCGGCGGGCGCGGCACTGGGCGGGCTGGGGCTGGACCACGGGATGGTGCCGGCGGCGGTCCTCATCGCGGCGGCGGGCGGCCTGACATCGGCGATCGTCGTGTGGCGGTCGAAGGCGTTCGCCTCAGCCACCTAGGCGGTGCACCCGCAGGGCCAGCTGGATCTCCAGGGCCCGGTCCGGCGCCTGCCAGTCCTCCCCCAGCAGCGACGCCACCCGCTCCAGCCGTTGCACCACCGTGTTCACGTGGACGTGCAGCACGTCCTTCGTCCGTGCCAGCTGCGATCCGCTCGCGAAGTACGCCCGCAGCGTCGCCACCAGTTCGGTCCCCCGCCGCGCGTCGTAATCGAGCACGGGCCCCAGCGTCTGCCGGACGAACCCGTCCAGGTCCGCGTGGTCGCCCAGCAGCTGCCCGAGAAACCCGAGCCCCGCCATCGCCGCGCCTTCGCCGGTGCGGCCCAGTGCCAGCAACGCCCGGACGCAGCGCGCCGCCTCTCCGTGCGCCGCGGCGATCGCCGACGGGCCGCTCGCCGGGCCCGCCGCCCCCACCGTCACCGGGCGGCCGGTCGCCGCGCCGAGGTCGGCCGCCACGCGGCGGGCCAGCTCGTCCGGGTCACCCGCGCCCAGCAGGACGACCTCCTCCGCGTGCACGCCGACCAGCGTCGCGTGCCGGGCGGCCGCGCTCGCCAGCCGCCGTCGCGAGCCGCCGTCCGCGTGCGCGACCAGGACCGCGTGCGGCGCCGACAGGTCGATCCCCAGCCGGCGGCCCCGCGCGAGCAGCGCCCGCGGGTTGCGGTCGGGCGCGGTGAGCAGGTCGGTCAGCAGCTCGCCGCGGACCTCGTCCTCGGCCCGGACCACCGACCGCCGCAGCATGAGCAGCAACGCCGTCACGACGCCGGCGCGTTCGAACAGCCGCCGATCCGGGTCGCTCAACCCGTCGGGTCCGGTCAGCACCAGGCTGCCGAGCAGTTCGGGACCGGCCTGCACGCCACACACCCACGCGTCCTTTGTGGACACCGCCCGTCCGGCCGCCCGGGCCGCCGCGAGCGCGTCCGGGTCGAGGGGCGCCGGGGAAGCCGAGCTGGCCAGGAGCGTGCCGTCGGCGTCGTACACCGTGAGGTCGCCGTGCAGCACGCCGGCGACCGCCGCGGCGACGTCGGGCAGGTCACCGCCGCGCAGCACCAGGTCGGTCAACCGGTCGTGGGCGTCCTGGGCGCGTTCCATCGCCTCGGTGTGCGCACGGATGGTCGCGTTGGCCTCGTTGAGCTCCGCGACGGCCCGGCGCGTCTGGTCGAGCAGGTTCGCGCTGTCCAGGGCGATCGCCGCGTGGTCGGCCAGCGACGACAGCAGCGCCACCTCGTCGGGGCTGAACTCCCGCGTCGCGCGGTCGGACGCGAACAGCACGCCCAGCACCTTCGGCCCGATGGCCAGCGGGACGCCGAGGATCGCGGTCAGGCCCTCGTCCTTGACGCCGGAGTCGATGTGCCGGGTGTGCTTGAACCGGTCGTCGTTGAAGTAGTCGGCCGTCGCGTACGGCCGCGCGGTCTGCGCGACCAGCCCGCCGAGACCCTCCCCCATGCCGAGCACGATCTGCTGGAACTCCGCTGACACGGACCCGTCGCTGACCCGCACGTACGTCTTGTTCTCGGCTTCGCGGTTCAGCGACAGGTAGGACACGTCGACGTTCAGCAGCGCCCGCGCCCGCCGGACGATCGACCGCAGCACGGTGTCCGGATCGGACAGTGCGGCGAGCTCGCTCGCGGTGTCGAACAGCGCGCCGAGCTGGGCCTCGCGGCGCCGGTGCTCGGCGAGCGTCTCGCGGATCCGCAGCGCCAGCTCCCCCGCGCTGGCGAGCGCGGCCAGGTCGGCCGCGCCGAGTGTGCCTTCGGCGCGGGCGGCCACGACGACGTGCGCCAGCTGCTCGCTGCTCGCCCCGGAGGCGAGCAGGTCGAGCAGCCGGCGCAGCGCGTCGGAAGGTGCGGTCACGGCCGTCATGCTAGGGCGAAACGGCCGCCGTCTCCGCCTGGACGTCGTCGTCGTGCAGAGATTCGCCGCGCGTCTCGCGGGCCGAGAGCAGCGCGATCACCGTGAGGACGCACATCGCGGCGACGTACAGCGACACCGGCACGGTGCTGCCCCACGCGGAGAACAGCGCGACGGCGATCAGCGGAGCGACGGCGCCCGCGGCGATCGACGACAGCTGCCCGCCCACCGAGAGGCCGGTGTAGCGCACCCGCGTCGGGAACTGCTCGGCGAAGAACGCGGCCTGCGGGCCGTACATCGCGCCGTGCAGCACCAGCCCGACGGTCGCGGCCAGCACGATCACCGCCGACGACTTCGTGTCCAGCAGCGCGAAGAACGCGAAGCCCCACAACGCCATCCCGATCGCGCCGAACAGGTAGACCGGCCGGCGGCCGACGCGGTCGGACAGCGCGCCCCACAGCGGGATCGTCACGAAGTGCACGGCCGAGCCGATGAGCACCGCGGTCAGGCCGACGCCCTTCGGCAGGTGCAGCCCGGTCGTGACGTACACGAGGATGAACGCGGTCAGCACGTAGTACGAGACGTTTTCCGCCATCCGCGCGCCGATCGTGATCAGCACCTGGCGCCAGCTGTCGCGGAAGACCTCGACGACCGGCACGTGCTTCTCGGCGCGGCTCTCGGCCTGCTTCTGCGCGGCCAGGAACACCGGCGACTCCGCGACGGCCAGCCGGATCCACAGCCCGATCAGCAGCAGCACGCCGGAGAGCAGGAACGGGACCCGCCAGCCCCACGACAGGAACGTCGCGTCGGACTGGGTGGCCGAAAGGATCGCCAGGACGGCGGTGGCCAGGAGGTTGCCGCCGGGCGCGCCGCACTGCGGCCAGCTCGCCCAGAAGCCGCGGCGGCGGTCGTCGCCGTGCTCGGAGACGATCAGGACGGCCCCGCCCCACTCACCACCCAGCGCGAAGCCCTGGACGAGCCGGAGCAGCGTGAGGAGCAGAGGGGCGGCGACGCCGGCGCTCGCGTACGTCGGCAGGACGCCCATCAGGCACGTCGACCCGCCCATCAGCACCAGGCTGACGATCAGGAGCTTCTTGCGGCCGAGCCGGTCGCCGTAGTGGCCGAAGACGAGGCCGCCGATCGGGCGGGCCAGGAACCCGACGGCGTAGGTCAGGAAGGCCAGCAGCGTGCCGGTGAGGGGGTTCGCCGTCGGGAAGAACAGCTTGTTGAAGACGAGGGCGGCGGCCGAGGTGTAGAGGAAGAAGTCGTACCACTCGATGGTGGTGCCGATCAGGCTCGCGCCGACGATCTTGGCGATCGCCGACCGGTGGGGTTGGCTCACTGCGGGCTCCACTTCCTTGTGGGTTTCAGGCGGCTGTCCAGCCACCGTCGAGCGGGATGGACGCCCCGGTGACGTGGCCGGCGTGCGGCGAGCACAGCCACGTCACCAGGGAAGCGACGTCGTCGGTTTCGATGAGCTTCTTGATGGCGGCGCGTTTGAGGAGCACTTCGGAGACGACGTCCTCGCGCGGGATGTCGTGCTCGGCGGCCTGCGCGTCGATCTGGTTGTCGACCAGCGGGGTGCGAACGTAGCCGGGGTTCACGCAGTTGCTGGTGACCCCGTGCGCGGCGCCTTCGAGGGCGGCGACCTTCGAGAGGCCTTCGAGCCCGTGCTTGGCGGCGACGTAGGCGGCTTTGTAGGGCGAGGCCCGCAGCCCGTGGACGCTCGACATGTTGACGATCCGGCCCCAGCCCCGCGCGTACATCGCGGGAAGGACGTGCCGGATCAGCAGGAAGGGCGCGGTGACCATGAGGGACTGGATGCGCGTGAAGACGTCGGGCGGGAAGTCTTCGAGCGGAGCGACGTGCTGGATCCCGGCGTTGTTGACGAGGATGTCGGCTTCGGCGGGGAGGCCGTCGATCGTGGTGGGATCGGTGAGGTCGGCGGCGTGCGCCCAGCCCCCGACCTCGGTGGCGGCGGCTTCGGCGCGGTCGGAGTCCAAGTCGACGACGTGCACCTTGGCCCCGGCCGCGGCGAGAGCCCGGACGCAGGCCAGGCCGATGCCCGAGGCCCCGCCGGTGACGAGGGCGGTGCGCCCGTCCAGATCGCTGGTCATGGACGGGAACGGTAAGCGTGACCCCGGTCGCGGGCTATGTGCGCGGGAGCTACACCTGGCGAAGATCCGATGGGTCTCGCGTACATACGCTGATCACGAAGGCATCCCACGATCGGGTGGAGATTTCGAGGGTGCCGCCGGCGCGGTCCTTGGTGTCGCGGATTTTTGCCGCAGGTCCGAGCGCCACTTCGACGCAGTTGTCCTTGCCTGAATAGCGGGAGATCCGCCACTCACCCATCCATGCCTCCGAGTTCGGCGATCACCTCCTCGATGAGCGCGCAGCTCTCCTGCTCACTCAGGGCCAGCGCCGCCAAGGTCTTGGCGGCGGCCCGGTAGTCGGCGACCTGCTCCGCAGCGTAGAGGTAGGCGCTCGCCCGGAATTGCTCCACGAACACGATCGACGGCAGCCGCTCGAAGTCGAGGATCGCGAAGGGACCGCAAAGCCCTGGATGGCACTGCACACTTCCGCGGAGGACCTGCAGCGAGATGTTCCGCCGCCGCGACAGGTTCAGCAGGAGCCGCAACTGGTCGCCCATGACCGGTGGCTCGATGAACCCCGGCCGCAATGTCGCCTCGCCGAGAACCACTCCGTACGGAACCGGGTAAGGACCGGTGAGCACTTGCCGGCGAGCCTGCCTGGCCACGGCCTGCCGCTCGACCTGCTCGGCCGGCAGGCCGAGGCCCGCCAGCACGATCCGGGTGTAAGCCGGGGTCTGGAACAGTCCCGGCACGAACACCGGCTCCCAGCCGAACATCGCACTCGCCTCACGCTCGTACTCCACGTAAGTGAAGTTCTTGCGGCCGGGAATCAAGTTCTCGAGCCAGCTGACCTCGGCCGCGTTCTTGGCGAGGTCGAGGAGCCGGGCCCGTTCCCCAGGCTCCACCACGAGCACCCCCAACAGCAGCCCCACCTGCTCCACCTTGGGAATCCGCTTCCCGTACTCCCAATTGGACAGTTCCTGCGGAAGCACGCCGATCAACCTCGCCAGCTCGCGCACGCCGAGGTTCCGGGCCGTCCGACAGGACCTGAGCCCGAAGCCGAGCGCTCTCGCCCGGGGTGTCGCGAAGGGTGTCGCCATGAGCGCATTCTGTCACCGGGGTCCGACAGTTCCCGCGGCCGCTCGTCGGCTGGTGTCACAAATCCGCGTCAGGTTTCCTGCAGGTCATGGACCCGGACCACGCCCTCCTGACCCGGCTGCGCGACCTGGCCGAGACGCTCCCCGGCGACCTCGCCTGGCTCACCGGCCCGCCCCTGCGCGCGGACGGCATGCGCGATCTCGGCGAGCGCCTCACCTGTCTCGGCGCGGACCTCGTCAGCCGCGCGGGCGCGCTCGACGACATCGCCGCCGCCCGCCTGCCCGCCCACGGCTGGATCCCCGAGTGCGGGCCGGATCCGCGCCGCCGTCTCGCGCACTACGTCGGCCGCGGCGAGGTCCGGCTCGGCCTCATCTACTACGCGAGCTGCGGCGCGGGCTGCTTCCCGTTCTACGGCACCGATCCGGCGGACAAGACCGTCCGGCACGAGCGGTGTGACAAGTGCGTGAAGGAGGCCTACCGCCTCACGAGCGTTCCGCCAGCACAGCGAGGTAGTGCGCGTTCGTCATGACGCCGAGGACGTTCCCGAAGGGATCGACGACCGACGCCGTCACGAACCCGGGTCCCCGTTCGGTGATCGGCTCGTGCTCCTTCGCGCCCAGTTCCTTCAGCCGGGCGACGGTGGCGTCGAGGTCGTCCACGTGCCAGTAGACGATTTCGCCGCTCGCCCCGCCCACGCTCGCTGGGACGTACTTGCGGTCGATCAGCCCGAGTTCGTGCCGGTAGTCCCCGATCCGGAACTCGGCGTACCCGGGACGCTGGAAGTACGGCTCGATCCCCAGGAACTCGGTGTACCAGGCCTGCGCGGCCGCGTGGTCGTCGGCGAAGTACGAAACAGTGGCCATTCCTCGCAGCATTTCTGCTCCTCTCAAGCGGTCTGACGCCATCATGCGGAGCCAAAGTGCTCATCAAGCGAGCACTTTGTTTGCGACACTGGCGCCATGCGCGCCGACCGTCTTGTCGCCACCTTGCTGCTGATGCAGACGCGCGGCCGCGTCACGGCCGCCGAGCTCGCCGCGGAGCTGGAAATCTCCGTCGCGACGGCCCGCCGTGACCTCGAAGCCCTCTCCACCGCGGGCGTGCCCGTCTACCCGCAGCCGGGCCGCGGCGGCGGCTGGCAGCTGGTCGGCGGCGCGCGCACCGACCTGTCCGGCCTGACCGCACGCGAGTCCCAGGCCCTCTTCCTGCTGGCCGGGCCGGCGGCGGCCGCGTCCCCCGAGGTCAAGTCGGCCCTGCGCAAGCTGATGGGCGCGCTGCCCGGCACGTTCCGCTCCGGTGCCGAGGCGGCCGCGGAGGCGATCGTCGTCGACCCGGCCGGCTGGGGCGAGCGCGTGAAGGAGCGGCCGCCGATGGTCGAGCTCCTGCGGGACGCCGTGATCGCACGCCGGCGCGTCCGGTTCACCTACGGCGGGCGCGAGCGGCTCGTCGACCCGTGGGGCCTGGTCGACAAGGACGACGTCTGGTACCTCGTCGCAGGGACCCCGGCCGGGCGACGGACGTTCCGGGTGGACCGGATCGCGGCGCCCGTCCCGACCGAGGAGCCCGCCGATCGCCCGGCGGACCTCGAACTGGCGAAGGTGTGGGACGAGGTCGTCGAGGAGATCGAGAAGCGCCGGTCGCCGCTCACCGCGGACGTGGTGCTCGACCGCCGTCACTTCGGCGTGCTGCGCGACCGGTTCGGCCGGCACTGCGAGCTGGTCGCGGACCTGCCCGGCGACCGGGTCCGCGCGCGGGTCGCGGCGCCCGCGCCGATCATGATCGCGCAGGAGCTGGCGGGGTGGGGCGCACTGGTCGAAGTGGAGGGTCCCGAGTCCGTGAAGGCCGAACTCGCCCGGCTGGGCGCGGAGCTGGTCGCCCGGTATGCCCCCGCATGTCCTGAATGAGTCATCCAGGACGCCGGACGTCTTGAATGAGTCATTCCGGACGCCCACGGAGGCCTGCGCACACAGCCCGTGGCCGTTATGCTCGGTGAACGGCGTTAATCACTCCACAGTGGACACTAGGAAGACCTACTACGAGTGTCCGTTACTCTCCGGTATCTGGCCGTTCGGAGTATCCGGGATCACCCGTTTGCTGTTACTGTGACGTCTCCGTGACCTGAACGTGTGTTCGGTGACACTGCGGTGAGGGCAGAAGATGCGTGACGATGTGGTCGAGGCGAGTGCCGTGGTCGGGCACACGCCGGATGTGGTGTGGCAGATCGTCGGTTCGCCGGAGTGGTATTCGCGGTTCGTGCCGGAGATCGCCGGGTGCGAGATCGTCGAGCACGCCGCGCGTGGCCGGGGGCCCCGGGGCGTGATCCGGATCGTGCCCGAACGCGGGCCGATGATGGAGGCGCAGGTTCAGGCCGTCGTGTACCGGCCGGGCGAGCACGTCGTGTGGTGCGGCGTCCCCGACGAGGGCACGTGGGTCTCGCTCGAGCTGAGACCCCTGGCCGGCGGCAAGACCGAGCTGTTCGTCCGGATGATGCTGCCGCCGTCGCACGTCGATCTCGTGTCGTCGGTGAAGAAGGACGTCCGTGCCCTCGCCCGGCGCCTCGACCTGCACCTCGCCGGCAAGCCCGATCCCGACGCCGACCGCGACGGCAACAAGGCCACGAAGCTGCGCACCACGAGCGTCCTGGTGCGCGCCGGCGTCCTGTCCGCGGGCCGCCCGGACAAGATCGCCCGCCAGCTCAGCTCGCTCGCCCAGTGGGGCGCCACCATCGCCGGCGGCTACCAGGCCGCCGCGGCCCGCGTCCCCGACGAGCCCGCCCTGCACGACGAACGCAGCCTCCGCACCTTCAAGCAGGTCCAGGAGCGCAGCGACCGGCTCGCGAACGGCCTGAGCGAGCTCGGCGTCGGCGAACGCGACCGGATCGCGCTGATGTGCCGCAACCACGCCGCGATGGTCGAGTCGTTCGTCGCCGCCAGCAAGCTCGGCGCCGACCTGATCCTGCTCAACACGGGCCTGTCCGCGGCTTCGGTCAAGGACGTCATCGCCGAGCACCAGCCGGCGGCCGTGCTGGCCGACGACGAGTTCGCGCAGACCATCGCGAACGTCCCGGGCGAGTTCGCCCGGATCAGCACGTGGCCGGACGCCGAGACCGGCTACCCCACCGTCGACGAGCTGATCCACGCCGCGCCCGCCGACCCGCCCAAGCCGGTCGAGCGGCCGGGCCGCGTGGTCGTGCTGACGTCCGGGACCTCCGGGACGCCGAAGGGCGCCCGGCGCCCCACGCCGAAGGGCATGGGGACGGCCGCGGCGATCCTCGACCGGATCCCGCTGCGCGCCGGCGACCGGATCCTGGTCGCGGCGCCGCTGTTCCACAGCTGGGGCCTGGCCGCGATGCAGCTCGGCATGGCGCTGCGGGCGTCGCTGGCGCTGATCCGCAAGTTCGACGCCGAGGAGACGCTGCGGGCGATCGCCGAGCAGAAGTGCGACGCGCTGTTCGCCGTGCCGATCATGCTGCAGCGCATCATGGACCTGCCCGAGCGCGTCCGCGCGCGCTACGACCTGTCGTCGCTGCGGATCGTCGCGAGCAGCGGCTCGGCGATGTCCGGCTCGTTCGTCACGCAGTTCATGGACACCTTCGGCGACGTCCTCTACAACTTCTACGGCTCGACCGAGGTGTCCTGGGCGAGCATCGCCGCCCCGGCGGACCTGCGCGCGGCGCCGACCACGGCGGGCCGCTGCCCGCTCGGCACGCGCGTCGCGATCCTCGACGAGGACCGCAAGCCCGTCCCGCCCGGCGGCGAAGGCCAGATCTTCGTCGGCAACGACATGCTGTTCGACGGCTACACGAACGGCAAGGACCCGGCGCGCGCGGCGGACCTGATGGCCACCGGCGACGTCGGCTACCTCGACGCGGCGGGCCGCCTGTTCGTCACCGGCCGGGCCGACGAGATGATCGTGTCCGGCGGCGAGAACGTGTTCCCCCGCCCGGTGGAGGAAGCGCTGGTGGCCCTGCCCGGCGTGCACGACGCGGCGGTGGTCGGCGTGGCGGACGCGGAGTGGGGCCAGCGCCTGGCGGCGTACGTCGTCCCGCGGCGCGGCGCCTCGCTGCACGCGGAGGACATCCGGGCCTACATCCACCAGCGGCTGGCCCGGTTCGCGGTGCCGCGCGACGTGTACTTCGTGCCGGACCTCCCCCGCAACGCGACGGGCAAGATCCTCAAGCGCCTGCTGCACGACGACACCTGGCCGGTCTCCACCGAGTACTGATGCCCGAGCACACGCCGGACGGCCGGTACATCGTCGTGAACGGCCGCCGGTGGCGCGCGACGGACCCGGAGATCCCGGACGACGTCCGCGACCGCCTGCAGAAGCACCTCATGGCGGCGCGGCGCGTCCAAGACCGAGCCCGCACGCAGACGGCGAAGGTGGCGCTGGGTGAGCGCGGTGAACCGTGGTGGGAGCAGACGTCCGAGCAACGGCGGGCGCGCTGGGAAAGCGGCCTCGCCGAGCTGGATCAGCCGACCGGCTGACGCAGCACGGTCTTCAACTTCGCCGGCTCGGTCCGGCGCGGGTCGCCGAGGTAGACCTCGTGGTGCAGGCCGGCCGGCTCGAGTCCTTCGCGCTCGAGGAACTCGCCGTGCAGGCGGGCGAGCAGCGGGCCTTCGTCGTCGTACGAGCCGATGTGGAGCGCCTGCGCGCACCGGCCCTCGCGCAGCTTCTCGAGCCGGACCGGTGCGTCGATCTTCTTCTTGCGGCGCACCGATTCCCGGGCTTCCTCGACGGCGTCCTCGCCGATCCACGCGGGCTGGCAGATCAGCATCGTCCACTGCCAGGACGCCTTCGCGCGCACGGTGAACGCGGCGTAGTCCTCGGCCCACCACAGGCCTTCCAGCGGGCCCACGACGAAGTCCTCGCCGGTGCGCTTCGCCGTCATCTTGATCGTGTATGCGAAGGCGTAGAGCGCTTCGACGGCTTTCCGGTAGCTCTCCGCCGTGTTCGGGTCGCCCCGGCCGTCGATGGCGAGGAACTGCTGCTCGGGCACGTCGAGCAGCGCCCAGTCGGTGTTCTTCGGCGCGTACAGCCGCTTCAGGTCCTTCTTGACGTCGTAGGGCATCAGGACAGTCCTCTCAGCCAGGCGGCTTCCGCTTCGAGCTGGGTGATGGAGTAGTCGAAGATCGCCCGGACGAACGGCGGGGCGTCCGCCGGCGCGGCCCGGCGCACCTCGGCCAAGCGCTCCTCGACGGCTTCGGCGCGCCGGGCCAGCGCGGCCGCGAGCCTGCCGGGCGGGATCGCCGGGCTGGTGGCCAGCCCGACCAGCACCGGCGGGTGCACCGGGCGCAGTTCGGCGATGGCCGCCTCCGCGGCCGCCGCGCAGGCACGCCGGCCCGCGTCGGTGGCCGTGTACGTCTTCTTGGCCTTCGCGTGGGCGCGTTCTTCCGCGACTTCGGCGACCAGGCCGCGGTCGCGGAGTTTTCCGAGGACGTAATAGATCGAACTGAAGCCGAGGGCGGTCCACTCGCGCATGCCGCGCTCCGACACGACTTCGTCCAGCTCGTAGCCGTGCCTCGGCCGTTCGACGACGAGGCCGAGGACGGTCAGCTCCGAGTCGGTCAGCACGTCTCTACTCTAGCACTAGAATAGTCGGGTTCCGGAAATTGTCGGTGGGTGCTGGCATGCTTCAGCGAGTACCGGAAAGCGAGGGCGGACAGTGGGGGGACAGGTGGTGACGGCGGTGCCGTGGACCGCGGAACGCGTGGCCGGGCTGGCGCCGGATCCCGCGTCGGAGAAGGCGGGCCGGGCGCTGGCCACGCCGGCGAAGTGGTCGGGCGCGGGTGCGTCCGAAGACGCCGTGTGGGGCTTCTGCCAGGGCAGTGGCAAGAAGCCGTACCAGACGTGCGTCGAGCTCGCCGAGCCCGCGTTCCGGTGCTCCTGTCCCAGCCGGAAGTTCCCGTGCAAGCACGCACTGGGGCTGTTGTTGCTGTGGGCGGCGGGAAAGATCGATTCGGCCGCGCCACCCGAGTGGGTGCACACGTGGCTGGCCGAACGCGCCGACCGAGCCCGGCGCGCGGAGAAACGCGCGGAGGCCGCCGGGCCGAAGGACGAGGAAGCGGCCGCCCGGCGGGCTTCGGAGCGGGCGGCGCGCGTCGAAGGCGGCGTGGCGGAGCTGAAGATCTGGCTGACCGACCGGATCGGCGCCGGGTTCGCCGGGTTCGAGCGCAGCGGCGGCGAGGAGCTGCGCACGGTGGCGGCGCGGATGGTCGACGCGCAGGCGTCCGGCCTGGCGGGCGGGTTGCGCCGGGCGGCGGGGATCGTCGGCCGCCGCGACTGGCCGGAGGCGTTGCTGGGCGAGCTTTCCCTGGTGTACCTGCTGGCGGATTCGGCGACCCGGCTGGATTCCCTGCCGCCGTCCCTGGCCGAAACCGTGCGGACGCGGCTGGGCTTTTCGGTCGAGACGGCCCGGGTGCTGGACAGCGGCGAGCGCGTGTCGGACGAGTGGCTGATCACGGGCGCGGCGGACGAGGAGAACGACCGGCTGCTGACGCGCCGGACGTGGTTGCGCGGGCGTGCCACGGGCCGGGACGCGCTGGTGCTGTCGTTCGCGCCGCCGGGCCGTCCGCTGGATTCTTCGTTGCCGCCGGGCCATTTCCTGACCGCCGAGCTGGCGTTCTACCCGGGTGCCGCCCCCTTGCGCGCGCTGGTGGTGGAGCGCGGCATCCCGTCGGCGGCGCCGGAAGCTTCGGGCGGGTCGATTTCGGAGGCGCTGGGATCGTACGCGCGGGCGATGGCGGCGGACCCGTGGCTGGAGCGCTGGCCGGTCCTGCTGTCGGGTGTCACACCGGCAGAACACGGCGGCGGCTGGTGTCTGTCCGAAAAGGACGGAACGGCGCTGCCGCTGGTGCCGTACGCGTGGCCGTGGTCGTTGCTGGCGATGTCGGCGGGCCGTCCGCTGACGGTGGCCGGCGAGTGGAGCCCGGCGGGACTGCGGCCGTTGACCTGCTGGCACGAGGACCGGGCGGTGCGGCTGTGAAAGCCTGGGAAGACCTCGTCGGCACCGCGCTCCTGGGCACTCGCCGCCGCACGCTGGACCCCGCGTCCCAGCCGCCGGCGGTGCAGGACCTCGTCCAGGACCGCACCGACCCCGCCGAACAGCTCCTCACCGCGGCGGCCGTCCTCACCACCTACCGCCGGGCCGGCCGGCAGCCCTTGCACGACGTCCGGCCGCTGCCCGTCGCGGCCCCGGACGAGCGTCCCTTCGTGCCGCCGCCGGCCCGGGAACGCCTGGCCCGCCTGCTCGCCGCCAGCCATCCCGATCTCCTCCTGGAGTGGCTCGGCATCGTCGCCGGCACGGACTACCGCGTCCCGCCCGAAACCCTCCCCCTGCTCGCCGAAGCCGCCCGGAGCAAGGCCGCCCTGCGGGGTCCGCTGGTCGCGGTCGCCGGGTCCGTCGGGGCGTGGCTCGGGCAGCGCAACCCCGACTGGTCCTACCTCTGCGCGCCCGCGGAAGAAGCGGCCGACGTCTGGCAGTACGGCAGCCTCGCCCAGCGCCGCCGCTGGCTCGCCGCCAAGCTCGCCCAGGATCCGTCGGCGGCCCGCGAAGCCCTCCTCGGCTCCTGGAAGAGCGAACCCGCCGACGTCCGCGCGGACTTCCTCGGCGTGCTCGCCGGCCACCTCGTCGCCGAGGACGAGGACTTCCTCGAAGCCGCTCTCACCGACCGCGCCGCGGCGGTCCGGGAACGGGCCGCCGAACTGCTCGGCCGCCTGCCCGGCACGCGGTACGGCGAAGGCATGGCCGAACGCCTGCGGCCGCTGGTCCGCCGCCGGGGCCGGGTCCTGGAAGTCACTGTCCCGCAAGGCGAACGCGGCGACGGCACCGTCCGGCTGCGCACGCTCGTCGCGGCCGCTCCCCTGTCCTTCTGGACCGAGTTCGGCCCGCCCGCCGAGGTCGTCCGGATGACCGTCGAGGGCTGCCCGGCCGGCGTCCTGCGCGACTCGTGGGCCACCGCGGCGCTGCGCCAGCGCGACGAAACCTGGGCGCAGGCCCTGATCGGCGCCGACCCCGGCGGCCGCACCACGCCGCCGCTGCTCGGCGTGCTCGGGCCCGCCGGCCAGGCCGCCACCGTCGGGCACCTGATCGGCCGGCTGCCCGTCGAGTCGTTCGCGCGGCTGGTGCACGAGCTGCCCCGGCCGTGGACGAAGGAGCTGGGCACCGCCCTGCTCGACTGGATCGCCCGCCAGGACGACCACCGCCTGGTCTCGCACGCCGCCGTCGTGATCGCCCGCGCGGTCCCGCCGCAGTGCCTGCGCCACCCGCTGGCCACCACCCGCCTGACCATGGACGCCGGGCCGTGGCGCCGGGCGCTCACCGAAACGCTGAACTTCCGCCGCGAAATGTACGAGGAGCTCGCATGACCGCCCCCACCGTCCTCCGGCCGCACGCCGAACAGGACCACGCCGCCGAGCTGGCCGCGCTGGCCGCCGCCGATGACCGGGCCAAGCCGCCCCACTGGAACCTGTCCCCGTGGGCCGTCGTCGAGTACCTGCTCGGCGGCACCCTGCCGGACGGCACCGTGATCACCCCGAAGTACGTCGGCCCGCGGCGGCTGATCGAGGTCGCCGTCGCGACGCTGGCCACCGACCGCGCGCTGCTGCTGCTCGGCGTGCCCGGCACGGCGAAGACGTGGGTGTCCGAGCACCTCTCCGCCGCGATCAGCGGGGACTCGACGCTGCTGGTGCAGGGCACCGCGGGCACGTCCGAGGAGTCGATCCGCTACGGCTGGAACTACGCCCGGCTGATCGCCGAAGGCCCGAGCGCCGCCGCGCTGGTCGAAAGCCCGGTGCTGCGCGCGATGCGGGACGGCAAGCTCGCCCGCCTCGAGGAGCTGACCCGCATCCCGGCCGACGTCCAGGACTCGCTCATCACGATCCTGTCCGAGAAGACCCTGCCGATCCCGGAGCTGGGCACCGAGGTGCAGGCGCGCCCGGGCTTCAACCTGATCGCGACGGCGAACAACCGTGACAAGGGGGTCAACGAGCTGTCGAGCGCGCTGCGGCGGCGGTTCAACACCGTCGTGCTGCCGCTGCCGGACAGCGCCGAGGCGGAGGTCGAGATCGTCAGCAGGCGGGTCGCCGAGCTGGGCACGTCGCTGCAGCTGCCCGCCGAAGCCGCCGAGCTGGCCGAGATCCGCCGCGTGGTCACGGTGTTCCGCGAGCTGCGCTCAGGCCGCACCGAAGACGGCCGCACGGCGGTGAAGTCGCCGTCCGGCACGCTGTCGACGGCCGAGGCGATCAGCGTGCTCACCGGCGGGCTCGCGCTGGCGGCCCATTTCGGGGACGGCGTGCTGCGCCCGCACGACGTCGCGGCCGGCATCCACGGCGCGGTGGTCAAGGACCCGGTGGCCGACCGCGCGATCTGGATCGAGTACCTCGAAACGGTCGTCCGCGAGCGCGACGGCTGGGCCGACTTCTACCGGGCCGGTCAGGAGATCTCTTGACCACTCACCTGCTCGGCATCCGCCACCACGGTCCGGGATCCGCCCGGGCCGTGGCGACGCGGCTCGCCGAACTGGAGCCCGACGTCGTGCTGATCGAGGGTCCGCCCGAAGCCGACGCCCTGGTCGAGCTGACCGAAGACCCGGCCATGCAGCCGCCGGTCGCGTTGCTGGCGTACGCGACCGACGACGTCTCGCGCGCCGCGTTCTGGCCGTTCGCCGTCTTCAGCCCCGAGTGGCAGGCGCTCACCTACGCGCGCGAAGCCGGGATCCCGGTGCGGTTCTGCGACCTCCCGGCCGCGCACACGTTCGCCGCGGGCCCGGACGAGCACGCGGGACCGCCGGTGGACCCGCTGGCGCTGCTGGCCTCGGCCGGTGGCTACGACGACCCGGAGCGCTGGTGGGACGACGTCGTGGAGTCCCGGCGGGACAGCGAAAACCCGTTCGAGGTGATCGCGGACGCGATGAAGGCGGTGCGCGAGGACGAGGACCCGCCGCGCGGGAACGAAGCGCGGCGTGAGGCGTACATGCGCTCGGTGCTGCGCCGCACGCGCAAGGACGGCTTCGAGAACATCGCCGTCGTCTGCGGCGCGTGGCACGTGCCCGCATTGGCCGATCCGCTGCCGCCGGCGTCGCACGACTCGTCCGTCCTCAAAGGACTGCCGAAGCGGAAGGTCGCGTGCACCTGGGTCCCGTGGACCCACGGCCGGCTCGCGACGGCCAGCGGCTACGGCGCGGGCGTGCGGTCGCCGGGCTGGTACCACCACCTCTTCACCACGGCCGAAGACGTCACCACACGCTGGCTGGCCGGGGTCGCGGCGGTCCTGCGGGAGGAGGACCTGCCCGTCTCGACCGCGCACGTCATCGAGGCGGTCCGGCTCGCCGACACCCTGGCCACGCTGCGCGGGCGGTCCTCGGCCGGGCTGGCCGAGGTCACCGAAGCCACCCGGTCGGTGCTGTGCGGCGGCGACGAGGTGCAGGTCGAGCTCGTCACGCGGCGGCTGGTGGTCGGCGAACGGCTCGGCGAGGTGCCCGACCGGGTGCCGCAGCCGCCGCTGGCCGCGGACCTGACCGCGACGGCGAAACGCCTGCGGCTGAAGAAGGACCCGATCGTCAAGGAGCTCGACCTCGACCTGCGCACGCCCGGCGGGCTCGACCGTTCGAAGCTGTTGCACCGGCTCCGCATCCTCGGCATCGAATGGGGCAGCCGGGAGGCGTCGGCGCGGCGGAACAAGGGCACGTTCCGGGAAACCTGGGCGCTGGCCTGGGAGCCGGCGTTCGAGGTCGACCTGGTGGCGGCCGCGGTCTACGGCACGACCGTGCCGTCGGCGGCCACCGCCGCGGTCCGCGGCGCCGTCGAGGGCACGCCCCCGCTGGACGAGGTGACCACGGCCGTCGAGAACTGCCTGCTCGCCGACCTGCCGGAGGCGCTGCCCGAGGCGCTCGCGGCGCTCGACGCGCGGGCGGCGGCGGACGCGGACGTCGCGCGGCTGATGTCGGCGCTGCCCGCGCTGGCCAGGGCGACGCGCTACGGGAACGTGCGCGGCACCGACACCGGCGCGCTGCGCGCGGTCGCCGACCGCATGCTCGACCGGATCTGCGCCGGCCTGCCCCCGGCGACGCACGGGATCGACGACGACGCCGCGGCCCGGATGGCCCAGCTGGTCGACGGCGTGCACGACGCGACGTCGCTGCTGGGCGAGGAGGCCAAGGAGCGCTGGCTCGCGGCGCTGGCGCGGCTGGCCGAACGGCCGTCGCTGCCGCCGCTGCTGGCCGGGCGCCTCACCCGGATCCTGCACGATGCCGGGCTGCTCGACGCGCTCGACATCGAACTGCGGCTGGGCCGGGCGCTCACGCCGGGCATCGCGCCGTCGGCGGGCGCGGCGTACGTCGAGGGGTTCTTCGACGGTGGCGCGCTGCTGCTGGTGCACGACGAAGGTCTGCTGCGGGTGATCGATGCGTGGCTCGCGGCGATCCCCGCCGATGTCTTCACCGAGGTGCTCCCGTTGCTGCGCCGGACGTTCGGCGCGTTCAGCGGGCCCGAGAAGCGGGCGATCGGGCACCGGGCGGCCGGGCTCGACGGCACCGCGGCGGTCGTCGCGGCAGCCGAGGAACTGGACGAAGACCGGGCGGAGCGCGTGCTGCCGGTTCTGGCGACGCTGTTGGGGGTGGGGGCGTGAGCGCGGATACGGAACGCGCGCGCCGCTGGCGGCTGGTGCTCGGCGCCGAGGGTGCGGGTGAGGGGTCGGGGCTGGCCGACGCCCAGCTGTCCGAAGAGGACAGTGGCGTCGACGCGGTGCTGGCCGCCCTCTACGACAAGCCGGACGAGGAAGCGACGGGCGGGCCGCGCAGCGCCAACCTCGGCGCGTCGGCACCGCGGGTCGCGCGCTGGCTGGGCGACATCCGGCGGTACTTCCCGAGCACGGTCGTGCAGGTGATGCAGCGCGACGCGGTCGACCGGCTGGGGCTGACCCGGATGCTGCTGGAGAAGGAGCTGCTGTCGGCGGTCGAGCCGGACGTGCACCTGGTCGGCACGCTGCTGTCGCTGAACGGCGTGCTGCCGGAGGAGACGAAGGAGACCGCGCGCGAGGTCGTCCGCAAGGTCGTCGAGGAACTGGAGGAGCGGCTGGCCGAGCGCACCCGGGCGGCGATCAAGGGGGCGCTGGACAAGGCGTCGCGCACGCACCGGCCCCGCCCGGGCGACGTCGACTGGGCACGCACGATCCACCGCAACCTCAAGCACTACTCCCCCGAGCTGCGCACGATCGTGCCGGAGCAGCTGATCGGCTACGGGCGGCGCCAGCAGGCGGTGCAGCGGGACGTGATCCTGGCGGTCGACCAGTCGGGGTCGATGGCGGAGTCGGTGGTGTACTCGGGGTTGTTCGGTGCGGTGCTGGCGTCGATGCGGGCGTTGCAGACGTCGTTCGTGGCGTTCGACACGGAGGTGGCGGACCTGACCGAGCACCTCACGGACCCGGTGGACGTCCTGTTCGGCACCCAGCTGGGCGGCGGCACGGACATCAACCGCGCGATCGCATACTGCCAGGGCCTGGTGGGCCGGCCCGAGCGGACGCTGCTGGTGCTGATCAGCGACCTGTACGAGGGCGGCGACGAGGAGGAGCTGCTGCACCGGATCGCCGAGCTGGTGGGCGCGGGGGTCCAGGTGGTGACGCTGCTGGCGCTGTCGGACTCGGGAGCGCCGTCGTACGACCACGAGAACGCGGCGGCGCTGGCGGAGCTGGGCGTCCCGGCGTTCGCGTGCACGCCGGACCAGTTCCCGGAGCTGATGGCAGCGGCGGTGAGGGGTGATGACCTGCAGTCCTGGGTGGCGCGTGAGACCAGCTGAGTTGCGGAATGAAACTGAGGGGCGGGTAGTTGAGGGGGATGTGGGACGCAGATCCCGCAGGAAGGACGGCTCGCCATGAAGGTCCGCAGCTCGATCCGCTCGCTCGCCCGCCAGCCGGGTGCTCAGGTCATCCGCCGGGGGACGAAGGTGCTGGTGATCAACAAGGACAACCCGCGCAACAAGGCCCGCCAGGGCTGACAAGCGCCGACGGGGGTGTACGCGCGGCCGGGCCGGACGGCCCGGCCGCGGCGGTCTCGGCGACCGGCCAAGCGGCCAAAGCCAGGCCGCCCCGCGCAGCACAGCCACGCGGCCAGCTCCACGGCCGACCGGCAGCCCGCCGAGCCGCTCAGTGCGTTGCCGCCGCCCGGTCTTCCGCGCGGCCGAACCGCATCACCCCGTCGTCGACCCGGCCCAGCCGCATGTCCGCGAAGTCCAGCAGGTAGTTCTGCCGCATCAGCCAAGGCCGCCTCTCGCCCTGCTTCGGCAGGCCCGGGGCGGCCCTCTTGATGTACCCCGACGCCAGGTCCACGATCGGCCGCGGCCGGCCCGCCGCCGCGGCCGATTCCTCGTCCGGTGCGCAGAACGCGTAGCCCCGCCGGTCCAGGTACTCCAGCAGCCGGCACACGTACTGGGACGTCAGGTCCGCCCGCAGCGTCCACGAGTTGTTCGTGTACCCCACGCACCACGCCAGGTTCGGCACGCCCCCGAACATCATCCCCTTGTACGCCCGCTGATCACCCGGTACGACAGCGCGGCCGTCGACCGTCAGCGCGATCCCGCCGAACGCCACCAGCCGCAGCCCCGTCGCCGTCACGATGATGTCCGCGTCCAGCGAACGGCCCGACTCCAGGGAAATCCCGGAAGCCGTGAACCGCGCGATCCGGTCGGTCACGATGTCCGCCTTGCCCGAGCGCAGCGCCCGGAACAGGTCCGCGTCCGGCACCAGGCACAACCGCTGGTCCCACGGGTCGTACGACGGCACGAAGTGCGGGTCCACCGGGATCGACGCCGGCAGCTGCGCGGCCACGCGCTTGCGCAGCGCCAGCGACGCCCGGCGCGGCAACCGCCGCATCAGCTGGAAGAACAGCGTCCCCAGCACCACGTTCTTGCCGCGCACCACCCGGTGCGCGAGCTTCTCCGGCAGCAAGGCCCGGATCCGGTCGGCCAGAGCGTCGCTGCCCGGCCGGGCCACGATGTACGACGGTGACCGCTGCAGCATCGTCACGTGCGAGGCCTGCCCGGCAAGCGCCGGGACCAGCGTCACCGCCGTCGCGCCGCTGCCGATCACCACCACCCGCTTGTCCGTATGGTCCAGCGACTCCGGCCAGTGCTGCGGGTGCACGATCTCCCCGGCGAACTCCGCGCGGCCCGGGAAGTCGACCACGTGCCCGGACTCGTACGAGTAATAACCACTGCACAGGTACAGGAACCGGCACGTGAACGTCGCGCCGTGCGCCGTCGAGACCGTCCACAGCGCCGACGAAGACGACCACGACGCCCGCACCACGCGGTGGCCGAAGCGGATCCGGTCGACGATCCCGTGTTCGGAAGCCGTCGAGCGGATGTAGGACAGGATCGACGGGCCGTCCGCGATCGCCTTCGGGTCCCGCCAGGGCCGGAACGGGTAACCGAGGGTGAACATGTCCGAATCGGATCGGATGCCCGGGTACCGGAACAGGTCCCAGGTTCCGCCGATCGTGTCCCGCGCCTCGAGCACCGCGTACGTCTTGCCCGGCAGCCGCTCCTGCAGCCGGCAGGCCGCGCCGATCCCGGACAGCCCGGCCCCCACGATCACGACGTCGACGTGTTCGGTCATGGATTCCAGCCTAACCGAGCTGGGGACCCCGCCGGACCGGGTCGGGGCACCGGCCCGGCGGGGAGGACCACTACAGCCGCACCACCGTCGTGGCGCCGAAGGTGCCCTTCAGCGGCACCGTCACGGCTTTGCCGCGCACGGTCACCGTCACGCTGTCCTGCGTCTGCGTCGGGTCCGACACCGCCAGCTGACGCCGCCCGACCGCCACCGAAGCCGGTCCGGACACCCGCACGTCACCGGCCGAGCCGGCGGCGAAGAAGTTCGCCAGCACCGTGCCGTCGGCGACGCGCACCGCCTGCACCACCGCGGTGTTCGAGAGCACGCGCCACGCCCACGACGCCGTCAGCGTGCCGATCACCGACGCGCCGGGCAGGACCGCGTACGCGTAGGTCGCGTCGACCGGCTTCACGCCGTGCTCCAGCACCAGCTTCTGGTACCGGCGCGTGTTCGGCGTCGTGGTGCCCTTCGTGTTGGCGCCGGTGTCGATGTCGCGCCAGGCGCCGGTGCGGTCCTCGCGCAGCGCCGTCACCGAAGCGTCGTCCAAGAGCGCGTACCCGCCGACGTTCTCCAAGTGCAGCCAGCGCGTCCGGCGCAGCGCCGAGACCTTGCCGAGGTCGGTCGGGACGCGCCGGCCGTCCGCGAGCAGCGCGCCGCGGCCGCCTTCGCCGAGGTTGCGGTTCTCGATCGTCGTGCGCACTGCGCTGCCGGACGTGCTGGTGATCCCCGCGCCCAGGCAGACGATCCCGGACGGCGTGAAGAACCACGACTTCTTCGCGACCAGGGAGCCGTCCCAGGACTTGAAGTCGAGCGCGTAGGCGCCGGTGCGGGCGTCCCAGCGGACGCCGCCGGTGTGCGCGTTCGGGCCGACCGGCACGCCGCCGAACTTCGGGTCGACCGGGCCGTCGTTCTCGGTCGTGCCCGGCAGCAGCAGCGGGTCCACGGTGGGCCAGTAGGCGTCGGTGTAGTGGCCCTTGGCGTTGGGTAGAAAGGTGTAGAGCACGCCGTCGCCGACGTAGAACCCCTTGAGGTTCTGGCCGTTGATGGACTCGTAGCGCGAGATCCGCGTCGAGCTGACGCCGAGGGACGCCGACCAGTCGTCGGTGACGTGCACCATCCGGTCCTGCTGGCCGAAGACGCGGTGCGTCGCGGTGACCCGCGCGGGGCGCGCGCCCGAGGCCAGCATGTCCTGCGCGAACTCGATGCCCGGCGTCGCCACCAGGTCCGGCCCCGGCGCGAACCGCTCCGGGTCGGGGATCTTCAGGAACGGCGCATACGTGCCTTCGTTGATCCACTTGGCGGCGAGCGCGTTGAGGTCGGTCTTCGTCTTGCCGGACGCCGTGCGGGCCAGCACCAGCGTCGCGACCGTCAGCTGGTGGCCGATGTCGTGGCCGGTCTCGCCCTGGCGCGAGAGCATCCGGCCGCGCACCGGCTCCATCAGCGCGCCCGCGTAGACGAACGGCGCGAAGCTGTCCGCCACCAGCGCGTAGATCTTGTCCTTCAACGGTTGCGGCAGCGCGTACTCGGTGCCCGCCGTGACGTGGATGGCGCCGGCGAGCGCGGTGAGCAGGACGGTGCCGTAGTGCCCGGGGTACGGGATGGTGTCGTGCTGGATGAACGAGCCGTCGACGTGGAAGCCGTCGCCGGCCGCGCGGTCGAGCTTGGCGACGACGCTCGCCGCTCCCCCGCCCGCGACGTCGGTGAGCGCGTCGATGCCCGTCTTGATCCAGGCGGTGTCGCCGAGCAGCGCGCCGGACACGATGGAGATGAGCGCCTTGTCCGCGCGGTTCGCGCCGGTCTCGATCACCGACGCGTTGTTCGCGCGCAGGTTCGGGTTGCCGACGAACCGCTTCACCGGAGCGAGGTAGCGGGCCAGCTGCTCCGCGGTGAGCTGGTCGGCGACGACCGACAGCGTGTGCAGCAGATAGTACGGGATGCCGATCTCGTAGGTGTACCAGTTGCCGATCTCGCCGACGTTCTCGTTGTACTGGCTGGCGTAGATGAGCTCGAGCGCCGCCTTGATCCGGTCGAGCACCACCGGATCGCCGGACAGCGCGGCGCCAGGGGTGCCCCAGTCGACGGCGATCGCGCGCAGCCGGGCGTACATCGACGTCGTGTAGTCGCTGCCCGGGCCGAGCGGCAGGTCCGTCCACAGTGGAGCACCACCGCCGGCGACGGACAGGCTCGCGTTGTACGCCTTGGCGACGCGGCCCAGGTTGACCAGCGCGGCGGTGCGTTCCGGCGACGGCCGGTTGATGCCGGTCTGCAGCTGCCGGTAGGCGGCGACGATCGGCGCGGTCGCGACGGGCACCCCGCCCGCGGCCGCGGGCTTCCCACCGGCGGCGAAGGCCGGACGGGTGAGCAGCACGGTCGAAGCGGCCGCCAGCGCGCCGCCGCGCAGCGCGTTTCTCCGGTTCACGGGCATGGCAATGCCTCCCAGGAAGACATCCTCGGCTTACAGGGAACGGGATTCAGTTGTGCGGCGGCGGTTTCCGGCACCGGAAACTGTCGGTGCCGGGCGATAGGCTGGAAACGGGGGGCGCCCCCGCGGGCTGCGGGTTGGCGGCGCCGGAATTGTCGGTGCCGGCCGGTAAAGTGGAAACTGGGGGGCGCCCCCGCGGGTTCGAGGGCTGCGGGTTCAGCGGCACCGAAACTGTCGGTGCCAGACGGTAACGTGGAAACCGGGGGCGCCCCCGCGGGCCGGCCGGGTCAGCGGGTCCGCGGGAGCGGCTCGGTCAGCGGGAGCCGTCGGTGCGGCGGGGCAGCTGCCAGGGGTTGGCCTCCTGGAGGGGTTCGGGCAGCAACGCGTCCGGAAAGCCCTGCCACGCGAGCGGCCGCAGGAACCGCTCGATCGCCGCGGTGCCGACGGACGTCGTGGTCGGGGCGGTCGTCGCCGGGTATGGGCCGCCGTGCTCCTGGGCCCAGCTCACCGTCACGCCGGTGGGCCAGTCGTTCCACAGCAGCCGCCCGGCGATGCGGGCCAACGCCGGCAGCACCGGCCGGATCCAGTCCGCGTCGGACTCCTCGCCGTGGATCGTGGCGGTGAGCCCCGGTTCGATCACGTCGAGCAGGCGCAGCAGCTCGGCCTGGTCGGCATAGGTGACGATCAGCGACGCCGGCCCGAAGCACTCCTCGTGCACCGTGTCGCCGCCCTCGAGGAACTGCTTGCCGGTCGTCGCCAGCAGTGTCGGGGTGAACGCGGGCGCGGAAGAATCCGACGACGACACCACCTCGACACCTGGGACCTCCTTCAGCGAAGAAAGCTTGTCCGCGTAACCGGAAGCGATGCGGTCGTTGAGCATCGGCTGCGCCGCGGCACCGGCCAGCGCCTCCTGCAGCACCGAGGTCAGGTTGTGGTCCTCCGGCAGGAACAGCAGCCCCGGCTTGGTGCAGAACTGCCCGGCGCCGAGGGTGAACGACCCGGCGTACCCCTTCGCGACGGCCTCCCCGCGCGCGGCGATCGCGGCCTCGGTCACCACGACCGGGTTGACGCTGCCCAGCTCGCCGTAGAACGGGATCGGCCGCGGCCGCGCGTTCGCGATGTCGAACAGCGCCCGCCCGCCGGGGATCGACCCGGTGAACGACGCCGCCGCGATCCGCGGGTCCTTCAGCGCCGTGACACCTTCCTCCTGGCCGAAGATCACGTCGAAGATCCCCTCGGGCGCGCCCGCGCCGACCAGGGCTTCGCGCAGGATCCGGCCGGTCAGCGCGGACAGTTCGGGGTGGCCCGGGTGCGCCTTGAGGATCACCGGGCAGCCCGCGGCGAGCGCGGACGCCGTGTCGCCGCCCGCGACGCTGAACGCGAACGGGAAGTTGCTGGCCGCGAACACCAGCACCGGGCCGATCGCGGTCTTGACGCGGCGGATGTCCGGACGCGGGCCCATCGGCCAGTCCGGGTCCGCGTGGTCGACGGTGGCGCCGAGGAACTCGCCGTCGGTGAGGACCTCGCCGAACAGGCGCAGCTGGAACGTCGTGCGCTTCAGCTCGCCGGCCAGCCGCGGGGTGGCCGGCAGGTGGGTCTCCTCGTGCGCCAGCGGGACGAGGTCGCCGGCGGCGGCGTCGAGGGCGTCGGCGGCCGCGACCAGCCAGCGGGCGCGCTCGGCCGGGGTGGCCGCGGCGGCGGGGCGGGCGGCCGCGGCGGCGGATCTCGGCGACCCGGGGCACCGGCCCAACCCCGCGCTCGGCCCGGTCGACCGCGCTCCCTTCTACGCGCTGAAGATCTTCCCGGGTGATGTCGGA
>NZ_JBSGJA010000044.1:0-39074 GCF_053605345.1 Amycolatopsis sp. NPDC003865
GTGAGTGAGAAACAGGGTTAGAACACTGTTTCTCACTCACGACCGGGGGTGGTCACTCCTGCAGGGAAAGGGCCTGGCTGGGGCAGACGTGCACCGCTTCGCGGGCCTTCTCGACCAGCTCGCCCGCGGGCTGGTCGTCGAGGACGATGACCGTGCCGTCGTCCTCGCTCTGGTCGAACAGCGCGGGCTCGGTGAGCACGCACTGACCCGCGCCGACGCACTTGCCGGTGTCCGCGATGATCTTCATGGTGGTCGCTTCCTGACTGTGGTGGGATGGCTCTTCGATCTCTACCAGGTCACCGGCAGCCGGTACAGCCCGTAGATGTTCGCGTCGTCCTTGAACGGCAGGTCGTCCACCGGAGCCGCCAGTTCCAGCGAAGGAACGCGCCGGAACAGCGTGTCGAACACGATCTGCAGCTCCATCCGGGCGAGGTTCTGGCCCAGGCACTGGTGCGGCCCGAAGCCGAACGCCACGTGGTGGCGCGCGCCCCGCTCGATGTCGAGGGAATCCGGGTCGTCGAACGCCCGCGGGTCGCGGTTGGCCGCGTAGCCGAGCGCCAGGACGCCTTCGCCGGCGCGGATCAGCTGCCCGCCGACCTCGATGTCCTCGACGCACAGGCGCGCGGTGGCCGCGTCGACGATCGTCCAGTAGCGCAGCATCTCCTCGACGGCGTCGAGCGTCTTGCCCGGGTCGGCCTTGATCACCGCGAGCTGCTCCGGGCTGCGCAGGAACGCCACGGTGGACAGCGAGATCATGTTCGCCGTCGTCTCGTGCCCGGCCACCAGCAGCAGGAACCCGGTCGCGGCCAGCGACTCCCGGCGGTAGGTGCCGTCCTCGCGCAGCTTGACGATCTGGCGCCCGAGCAGGTCGTCCGGCGGGTTCTGCTCCTTCTCCGCGATGAGGTCCGCCATGTAGCCGCGGATGGTGTCGAACGCCGCCCGCCGCTCCTCGGGCGGGGTCGCCCGCTTGATGAGCTTCGCCGTGTGGGTCTGGAAGAAGTCGTGGTCGGCGTAGGGCACGCCCAGCATCTCGCAGATCACCAGCGACGGGATCGGCAGCGACAGCGTTTCGACGAGGTCGCCGGGCTTCGGCCCGGCCAGCAGCGCGTCGATCTGCCCGTCGACGATCTCCTGGATCCGCGGCCGCAGCGCCTCCATCCGGCGCACGGTGAACTCACCGAGCACGGCCTTGCGAGCCGGGCCGTGCTCGGGCGCGTCCATCGTGATCATCGTGCGCTCGTCGCCCTGGCGCCGGAACCCGCCCTTGACCAGCTGCGGGAAGTCCGGGTGCTGCCGGTCGGCGCTGAACCGCCGGTCGTTCAGCACGGTCCGGACGTCCTCGAGCCGGGTGACCACCCAGGCGTGGCCGCCGTCGGGCAGCCGGACCCGCTCGACGGAGCCGCCCTCGCGGATCTCCTCGTACGCCGGCGGCGGCGCGAACGGGCACGTGCGGGTCATCGGGAACTCGTGCTTTTCGACGGTGGTCATGGCGTCCCCCTCACCAGGTCACGGGCAGGCAGTAGAGGCCGAAGATCTGCGAGTCGTGCTTGAACGGCAGCTGGTCGACCGGCGCGGCCAGCTTCAGCTCCGGAATGCGGCGGAACAGCGTGTCGAAGACGATCTGCAGTTCCATCCGGGCCAGGTTCTGGCCGAGGCACTGGTGCGGGCCGAAGCCGAACGCGACGTGGTGGCGGGCGCCGCGCTCGAGGTCCAGCTTGTCGGCGTCCTCGAACGCGCTTTCGTCGCGGTTGCCGGAGTAGCTCAGGCCGAGGACACCCTCACCCTCGCGGATCAGCCGGCCGCCGATCTCGACGTCCGCCGTGGCGACGCGCGAGGTCGCGAACTCCGCGATCGTGAAGTACCGCAGCAGCTCCTCGACGGCGTCGAGTGTCTTGCCCGGGTCGTTCTTGATGATCTCGAGCTGGTCCGGGTTCTCCAGCAGCGCGACCGTGCCGAGCGAGATCATGTTCGCCGTCGTCTCGTGCCCGGCGAGGAGCAGGAGGAACGCGAGCGAGACCAGCGAGTCGTGGTCGACGTCCCCGTGCTCTTCGCGCTGCTTGCGGACCTGGCGGCCGAGCAGGTCGTCGGTCGGGTCGGCTTCCTTGGCGCTGACCAGCTGGTCGAGGTAGCCCTGCATCTCTTCGACGGCCTGCATGCGCGTTTCCTGCGTCACCTCCCGGTTCAGCAGGGTGGAGCTGCGCGACTGGAAGAATTCGTGGTCGGCGTACGGGACGCCGAGCTGCTCGCAGATCACCAGCGACGGCACCGGCAGCGACAGCGCCGAGACGAGGTCGGCGGGCTTCGGGCCGGCGAGGATGGCGTCGATGTGCTCGTCGACGATCTGCTGGATCCGCGGCTGCAGCGCCTTCATGCGCTTGACGGTGAACTCGCCGACGACCTCGCGGCGGGCGGTGGTGTGCTCCGGCGCGTCCATGTTGATCAGCGACGCGGTGAAGCGGCGGCGCTGCGGCCGGCCCTGCTTCGTCAGGATCGGGAAGCCCGGGTTGAACCGGTTGGAGCTGAACCGCGGGTCGGTCAGCATCTGCCGGACCTCTTCCAGGCGGGTGATCGCCCAGGCTTCCGAGCCGTCGGGCAGGCCGACGCGCTGGACCGGGCCCGCTTCGCGCAGCTTCTCGTACGCCGGCGGCGGGGCGAACGGGCACGTGCGGACGAGCGGGAAGACGTCGCCCTGCGTGGTGGGTTCGGCGACTTCGGTCATTTCGGGCCCCCTAAAGCGGACGTAAAGTATGCGGAGGATTACATTCCGGTTCTAGCCCCAAGGTACCGAAGTGGAAGGAAGTCGTCCACTAGCTAACGGGTGACCCGGTGCGGATCCGGTGTGTGGCCGCTTGACCATGCGAGAATCAGGCCGCGCGATTCAGCGGAAGGCGAACGGCATGACGGCAGACCCCGAGACCACCCTGCGGGCGGACGCGCGCCGCAACCGCGACCAGATCCTGGCCGCCGCGAAGACCATCTTCGCCGTCTCCGGTCCCGAGGTGCCGATGGAGGAGATCGCCCGGGCGGCCGGCGTCGGCGTCGGGACGCTCTACCGCCGGTTCCCGGACCGCGACGCGCTGGTGCGCGCGGTCGCGATGGACAACTTCGAGCGGGTGCTGGTCGACGCGCGGGCGATCGCCGCCGAGGAGACGTCGTCGTGGCGCGCGCTCGAGCGGCTACTGCGGCAGTCGGTGGAGCTGCAGCTGAGCGTCCAGCTGGCGATGGTGTCGCCGCGGGCGCTGGCCATCCTCAAGCACGACCCCGAGGTCCGCCGGCTGCGCGACGAGATCCTGGTGGTCATGGACGAGTTCGTCGACGGCGCGCAGGCCGAAGGCAGGCTCCGGCCGGACGTCGGATCGGGGGACATCGCGATCCTGTTCGCGACGCTGCTGCGGCAGATGCGGGCGAAGTCGCCGGAGGTGGCCGAGATGGCGGCCCGCCGGTGCGTCGGCATCATGATCGACGGCCTCAGCGCGCGGCCGGGCACCGAGCTGCCGGGCCGCCCGATCACTTCGCACGATCTGGACCCCGCGGACGACCACGCCTGATTTCCGCTTTTTCGTGTTAGGGTTCCGCCTCGTTCTGCCGAATTGTGGCTGCGGGCGGGAAAAATGCGACGAAGAATGTCGACCTTGCTGTTGGCGATTCCCTTTCTGGTGGTGGCGGGCTGCGGTGCCGGCCCGGTGGCCGGCGCGGCCGCTCCCGTTTCGACACCGGCGTCCCCTTCGCCTCCTTCGAGTGCCACGGCCGCACCGCCGGTCTCGGCCTCGGTCTCGCCGACGCCGTCTTCCCGTTCGGCGGTACCGACTCCGACGCCGCCGTCGACGACCCCGGTGCGCGGCTGCCGCAGCCCGGAGTTCACCACGTCCGAGGCCGACGGTGGCTGGTCGGACGGCGGCTACTACGTCCACAACAACATGTGGAACGCGGGTGAGGCGGGCCCGGAAACGCTGCGCGCGTGCGCGTACGACAACTGGTACGTCGATTCCAGCCAGCCCGACTCGACGTCGGTGAAAACCTATCCGAACGTCCACAAGGACATCAACAACCAGAACGGCAAACCGTTCAACGACTATTCGGTGATCCGTTCGACGTTCGCGGGCCGGGGCCCGGGCGTCGGCATCTACGACGTGGCGTACGACCTGTGGCTGAACGGCGTGGGCGACGGGGCGGGCGTCAGCGAGCTGATGGTGTGGACGGAGAACCTGAAGCAGCAGCCGTCGGGCGACAAGCTGTCGACGTACTCGGCGGGCGGCTTCACGTACGACGTCTGGGCGGACGACGACGGGTACGTGGCGTTCGTGTCCCGGTCGACGCAGTACGCGGGCAGCATCGACCTGAAGGCGATGATCGCGTGGGCGATCGGCAAGGGCCTGATCCCACCCAACCCGACGGTGAACCAGATCGGCTACGGGATCGAGTTCTGCTCGACGGGCGGCGGAAAGGCGCGCTTCACGCTGACGGACTTCTCGGTGACGATGAGCTAGCGGGCGTACCGCTGGATGGTTCGGGGCGAAGGCCGGAACAAAGGCAGGCCGACGAGGAAGTTGACCGCGCACAGCACGACGGCGACAGCCGGGAGACAGAGGTAGGCGGCGATGCCCGGCGTCACGACGTGGACGGTGCTGGTGGCACCCTCGGCCGACCACGTAAAGCGGCCCATGAAGGTCACGTAGAAGATCAACGACGTGAAGAGGCCGGCGCCGACCGGGACCCCGAGCGCGTAGAGCGCCGTGGCCGACTTCTGGCGGTTGAGCAGATAGCCCTGGGGAAGGGTCGCGACCCAGCCTCGCGCCAAGGTCATCGTCACGCCGGAGACCACGAGGAACAGGCCGAGGAAGAGGCCGGTCGCGACCGTGCTGAGGACCATCGCGCCGGCCGTGCCGGGGAGCAGGAACCCGCCGACCGGGATCCCGAACCCGACCAGCACGCCCGCGGCTAGCGTGAGCAAGCCGAGGACCAGGCAGGAGCCGCGGAAACGCTGGGCCATGCGAGGCGGGATCCAGACACCGGCGGCTGAAGCGGGTCCCATCATCCGGCGGTTCGCCAATCGCCCGGGTGCGACATGGTGCTCGTGTCGGTCTGGTGCCAGCCCGCGCCGAGGTCATCGGCCTTGTCGTGGAGCGCCACCAGCTCGTCTTGGATGGTGTCCACCGTCGTGTCGATCACCCCGATGATCGCGAACACCGCGGGGATGCCGGCCGCGATCTCCGTGGCGAGGATGCCGAGCGCGGCGGGCAGCCCGACGACGGTCATCGCGCTGACGATGGCGGCCGCGGTCGCCCCGACCAAGCCCCAAATGATCGAGTTGTAGGTCAGCCAGAATGTCTCGACGGCATTGGCGAGATTGGTGAGCGAGTCACGCACTTGCCTGCCGAGCTCTTTGGCGGCGTCGACCTTCTTGAGCTGCTGGGAAAGAGCGATCTTGTAGGTCTCGGCCGCAGGACCGCTCCAGTGCACCGTGGTCTTCAAGGACTCCGGATCCAGCGAGCCGGCGACCGCGTCGAGCCGCTGGGTGAACTTGTCACCCCACTCGACGGCGTAGGCCCGGAGCTTGTCGGGGTCACCCTTGTCCTGTTCGAACTTCTCGTGCAGGGCGGCGAACTCGGCCACCTTGTCGCCGATGAAGGTGAGACCGTCCTGGATCGGCTTGATCAGATCGGCGAAGGCGTCCGGGATCCAAGACAGGAGATCACGGGCCCTCTGGAACAGCTCTTCGACGAGTTGCCTGAACTTGTCGTACCCGGCGAGCGCCTGGTCGATCACGTCGTTGGTCATCGTTCTCGTCCCTCGTGCCGTCAGCGTTCGCCGGCCTGACGCAGCTTCCGCCGGTGCTCTTCCTCGGAGACCCGGTACATCGCGGCGCCCCGGTGCAAGCTGTCCGATATCCGGTGGAAGTTGAGCGCGCCTCGGCGGAGCGAGTCTTCGAGCTTGGCGAGGATCAGCCCGTACTGGTAGTGGAAGCCCCGGCCTGCCGCGTAGCTCATGACATCCGCGGGTGTCAGACCCAGCGGCGCGACCACGGCGCCCGCCTCTCCCAGGCCGCCGGCCGCCTCGTCCCAAGCTGCCGCGTCCGACAGCAGAGCTTCCAAAGCCACTTCGACATCACTCATCAGCCCTCGGCCCTTCCCGTTGTTCCCGGCTGCGAACTGGCTAGCCGAACCCGGCGGATCAACCGGTCGGGATCGTGGATCAAACTCAGGAGTTCGGCCGTGGCTTTCCCCACTTGGCGGGTCGTGCCGTCCGGCACCGAACTGTGGTGGAGCGACTTCAGAACCTCGGTCAACTCGGCTTCGATCTCGGCGTTCCTCGCGGCCGATGCCCAGGTCGAATCGACGTCCAGGCTGACGAAGCGACCGCTTTGAGCGGTTCCCGTGACGTGTCCACCGGAACTCGTCGCGTCGACCGGGCGGTCGATCAGGGCCAGGCGGGCCGAGACCCCGTCGACTTCGGCTCGCACGGCATCGCTGAGCCGAAGAACGTCTCGCGCGTTCAGCGGAGTCTCGTCCGCGTTCCCCCGAGGTCGCTGTGGCGGGTTCTCCCGGACTTCCCGTGCGCGTCGCCCCAGTGCTTCGATGGTCGCCGCGTTGGCCGCCGCCAGCACGTTCGCGTGCAGGCCGCGGGGATCGACCTTGCTTTTCCAGTCGCCGGCGAGCCTGACCTGCTGGATCTCGCCGTCGGGCGACACGGTCACCGTCACGACCGCATCCGCGTCGCGTCCGGTGGGGCCGTCCGGCTCCCGCTCGGCTTCGACCTGCGGCTGGCCTTCGTCGTCGTCCCAGAGGTCGATCTCGTTTTCGAACGCCCACTCTTCGTCGTCCGGCACTTGCACCCTCCCCGATGCGTCACGCTACGTACCCGACAGGGACTGTACCGGTGATCGAAGTGCGCGCCGACCGGAATGCGAGAGGGCCGCCGACTCGTGGTGGCGACCCCCTCGCGATTTCAGACGCCCAGCGGGTGCCAGACCGTCTTGGCCTCCAGATAACGCCGCAGGCGGGTGATGTCCGGCGCGGCCGTCCAGTCCGGCTCCGCCGCCGGGACCGTCAGCACCCGTTTCACCGTGTTCGCCGCTTCGCGCGCCAGCGCCACCCGGTCCTCCGGGGACGCTCCCGTCGGGTCCAGCGCGTTGACGTCGCCGTGGGACGCCAGCCACGGGCCCAGCTCCGCTGCCCGTCCCGTCAGGATGTTCACCACTCCGCCCGGGACGTCCGAGGTCGCCAGGACCTCCGACAGCGTGATCGCCGGCAGTGGCCGCTCCGCGCTCGACACCACCACCGCCGTCGAGCCCGTGGCCAGGACCGGGGCCAGCACCTCGACCAGGCCCAGCAGGGACGACTGCTGCGGCGCCAGGACGCCCACCACGCCCGTCGGCTCCGGGACCGTGAACGAGAAGTACGGGCCCGCCACCGGGTTCGCCGCGCCGAGGACCGTCGCGATCTTGTCCGTCCAGCCCGCGTACCAGACCCAGCGGTCGACCGCCGCGTCCACAATGGACTCCGCCTTCTTCGTCGCGAGACCCTCGGACGCGGACACTTCCGCGACGAACTGGTCGCGGCGGCCCTCCAGGACCTCGGCCACCCGGTACAGCACTTGGCCGCGGTTGTAGGCGGTGGCGGAGGACCAGCCCCCGAACGCCTTGCGGGCCGCCACCACCGCGTCGCGGACGTCCTTGCGGGACGCGTGCGCCGCGTTCGCCAGGAACTTGCCCTTGCCGTCCGTCACCGGGTACACACGGCCGGACTCCGAACGCGGGAACTTGCCGCCGATGTAGAGCTTGTACGTCTTCGCGACGGAAATCCGGTCAGACATTCAGGTACGCCTCCAGCCCGGTGCGGCCGCCTTCGCGCCCGAAGCCGGATTCCTGGTAGCCGCCGAACGGGGCGGCGGGGTCGAAGCGGTTGAAGGTGTTGGCCCAGACCACGCCGGCGCGCAGCTGGTTCGCCATCCACAGGATCCGGGAGCCCTTTTCGGTCCAGATGCCCGCGGAAAGGCCGTACGGCGTGTTGTTCGCCTTCGCGACGGCCTCGTCCGGGGTGCGGAACGTCAGCACCGACAGGACCGGCCCGAAGATCTCCTCGCGCGCGATCCGCATCGACTGGTGGACGTTCGCGAACACCGTCGGGGCGAAGAAGAACCCGCGGTCCGGCACCGGGCACGGGCTGGTCCAGCGCTCGGCGCCCTCGGCGTCACCGGATTCGACGAGCCCGCGGATCTTGGCGAGCTGCTCGGCCGAGTTGATCGCGCCGATGTCGGTGTTCTTGTCCAGTGGGTCGCCGATGCGCAGCGTCGAGACGCGGTAGCGCAGCTTGTCGAGGACCTCTTCGGCGATGGACTCCTGGACCAGCAGCCGCGAGCCCGCGCAGCAGACGTGGCCCTGGTTGAAGAAGATGCCGTTGACGATGCCCTCGACGGCCTGGTCGAGCGGCGCGTCCTCGAACACGATGTTCGCCGCCTTGCCGCCCAGTTCCAGGGTCAGCTTCTTCGGCGTGCCCGCGACCTGGCGCTGGATCGCCTTGCCGACCTCGGTCGAGCCGGTGAACGCGATCTTGTCGATGCCGCCGTGCTCCACAATGGACGCACCGATGTCGCCGGCGCCCGGCAGGATGTTCACCACGCCCGGCGGCAGCTCGGCCTGCTGGCAGATCTCCGCGAAGACCAGCGCGGTCAACGGCGTCGTCTCGGCCGGCTTGAGGACCACGGTGTTGCCGGTGGCCAGCGCGGGCGCGATCTTCCAGGCCAGCATCAGCAGCGGGAAGTTCCACGGGATGATCTGGCCCGCGACACCCAGCGGCTTCGGGTCGGGCCCGTATCCCGCGTACTCGAGCTTGTCCGCCCAGCCGGCGTGGTAGAAGAAGTGCGCCGCCGCCGTCGGGACGTCGGAGTCGCGCGACTCCTTGATCGGCTTGCCGTTGTCCAGGCTCTCCAGCACCGCCAGCTCGCGCGAGCGTTCCTGGATCAGCCGCGCGATGCGGAAGAGGTACTTCGCGCGCTCGGTGCCCGGCATCTTCGACCACACCGAGTCGTACGCCTTGCGCGCGGCCTTGACCGCGATGTCCACATCGGACTTCGACGCGGTGCCGACCTCGGCCAGGACCTCTTCGGTGGCCGGGTTGATCGTCTTCAGCGGGTCACCCGAACCGTCGACGAACTCGCCGTTGACGAAGGGCTTGTAGGAGTCCTTCAGGTTCGCGATGGCGCGCGACTCCGGCGCCGGGGCGTACTCGAAAACAGGCATCAGTCCACCGTCACGTAGTCGGGGCCGCTGTAGTGGCCGTCCACCTGGGTGCGGCGCTGCAGCAGCAGGTCGTTGAGCAGGCTGGACGCGCCGAAGCGGAACAGGTCCGGGGTCAGCCACTCTTCGCCGGCGACCTCGTGCACGGCGACCAGGTACTTGATCGCGTCCTTCGTGGTCCGGATGCCGCCCGCGGGCTTGACGCCGCGCAGCTCGCCGGTGCGGACGTGCCAGTCGCGGACGGCCTGCAGCATGATGTGCGTGACCGGCAGCGTCGCGGCGGGGGAGACCTTGCCGGTGGACGTCTTGATGAAGTCCCCGCCGGCCAGCAGCGCCAGCCACGACGCGCGCCGCACGTTGTCGTAGGTCGCCAGCTCGCCGGTCTCCAGGATGACCTTGAGGTGGGCGTCGCCGCAGGCCTGCTTGATGGCCTGGATCTCCTCGAAGACGTCCATGTACCGGCCCTCGAGGAAGGCACCGCGGTCGATCACCATGTCGACTTCGTGCGCGCCCGCGTCGACGGCGATCTTCGTGTCGGCCAGCTTGATCTCACGGCTGGTGCGCCCGGCGGGAAAGCCGGTGGCGACGCTGGCGACGTGGACGCCGCTGCCCTGGAGGGCTTCGACGGCGGTGGCGACCATGTCCGGGTACACGCAGACGGCGGCGACGCGCGGGGTGTCCTGCCGCTCGGGATCCGGGCGGACGGCCTTCGCGGCGAGCGCCCGGACCTTGCCCCGGGTGTCGGCGCCCTCCAGGGTGGTCAGGTCGACCATGGAGATGGCGGTGTCGATGGCCCACCGCTTGGCGTCCTTCTTGATGCTGCGCGTGCCGAGGCCCGCCGCGCGCTGCTCGACGCCGACCTGGTCGACACCGGGCAGCCCGAGCAGGAAGCGGCGCAGGCTCGCGTCGTCGCGAGTCGCGTCCACCAGCGGTGCCGGGGTGGCCGGCGCCGCTGACGTGCTGGTCGTGGCTGTCATGCGCCTGAGTCTAGGCGGCGGGCCCGGCAGCTCGCGGGGTCCGGAGGCGGGTCACCCAGTGTGACAATGAGGTTGCAAATGTAACGCGAGTGGGGTGAGCGGGCTGTTCGCGCCGCGACGTGGCGGTTGCGCTGTGAGCGCGGCGGCGAAGACAAGCAACAGATCGGCGGCGATGATCGGAATCGTCGTGCCGATGAGCGGGGTTACGCTACCCCGAGCGTCGCCAAGCTGCATTTATGCAGCCCAGTCAGCTACGCTGAGGACGGAATTGGTGGATCATCATGTTGAAGATTGCACCTGATCCGCTCTTACCGCGAACACCATGGCGTAGGCCAGCGAGGAAGCGTGAGAATGACCGCTCTGCCGGGCTGGATGGATCTACCGCCCGCGGGGTTGAGCGTGGACGATTACGATGCGTTGCCGGAAGAGATCTGCCGGCGTATCGAGATCGTCGATGGAGCTATCCTCGTGAACCCCTCACCACGCCGTTCGCATCAGAACTTCGCACGGCGGCTGGCGCACGCCTTCGAGGACGCTTGCGGTCCGCAGTTCGAGGTCTCGACCGATGTTGACCTCCGGCTCCGTGACGTCCCGCTGCTCAACCGGCGGCCGGACATCGTCGTGTACGACGCGTCCTTGCCCGACGAGATGGTGTTGCGACCGGCGCACTGTGCCCTCGTGGTCGAAGTCATGTCACCCGGTTCGGTCACCGCCGACCAGATCGACAAGCCGGCCGAGTACGCCGCCGGTGGCATCCAGCACTTCTGGCGGGTCGAGAACACCGACGATCCCGAAAAGCTCCGCGTCTTCCGCTACCAGCTCGACCCGACTACCAAGACCTACGCTCCGGCGGCCGTGCACGACGGGCCGTTCACCGTGACCGATCCCTTCACGGTGAACGTCGACCTCGCCGGGCTGCTCTAAGACCCTTCGATCCGCGGCGGTTCGGTCCGCTGAGCCGGCTTCCGGTACACCACGACCCCGCCCCAGAAGCCCAGCCCGTTGATCTTCACCGTCGGCGCGGTAGGGGGTGCCGGGGGTGCCCCCGACTTGTCCTCCAGCACGAACCCGCCCATGAACCCGATCCCCGTCACGTCGACGTTGATGTCGTCCGGGACCGTGATCGTGATGCCGCCCATGATCGCCACCGCCGTGATCGTGCACTGGCGGTCGGCGAAGCGGGCCTGGCGCAGGTCGATCTCCGCGCCGCCCCAGAACGCGAAGCTCGTGTGCTGCGGGGGCAGGACCCAGCTGCCCTTGCGGACCGCTCCCGACATCACGCCGATCGACACCGGGGAACCCGGGTGGCCGCCGATGCGCTGGTCCGGGAAGCCCAAGGCGCGCGAAGCCGCCGGTTGGACCGCCGCCGACGTCGACGGCAGGTCCGCCGTCACGGGCTTGAGCTCGCCGATCGTCTTGGCCGCGTAGACCGTCGAAAGACGCTCTTCCAGCTCGTTGACCGTGATCCGCCCCTCCGCGAGGGCGTTGTGCAGCACCTGGGCGACGCGTTCGCGGTCCGCGTCGGAAGCCCGCATCTGGTCGGGCGTCAGTTCGCTCACCCGGCGGAGCTTAGCGGCGAAAACCACTCGCGGTGTCCCACTTCAGGAGGACACTGACCCGATGGTCGAGTTTCCGGACGGCACCCGCGTGAGGGGGCGGGGCCTGGCCCGCCCGCGACCCGACGAACCCGAGCCGGACTTCGGGCTGTACCTCGGGACGAGCCGGCTGCGGCGCAAGCACGGCGGGGGCATCACCTGGCCGCACGAATGGGTCACCTGGCCGGACTTCCTGCTGCCCGCCAAGCCCGCGGACGCCCGCGAAAAGATCAAGGCGCTGCACGCGCGGGCCAAGGTCGAAACCGTCGAAGTCGCCTGTTACGGCGGCGCGGGCCGGACCGGCACGGTGATGGCCTGCCTGGCGATCCTCTCCGGCGTGCCCGCGGACCGGGCCGTCGCCTGGACCAGGCAGCACTACCACGAACGAGCCGTCGAAACGCCCTGGCAGCGCGGCTGGGTGAAGAGCTTCGCGAAACGGCTAGATTGACCCGCATGGATGTGCACGTCGTCGACCACCCCCTCGCGAAGGCCCGGCTCTCCACGATGCGCGACGCGCGCACCGACAGCGCCGCGTTCCGGGCCGCGCTGCACGAGCTGACCGTCATGCTGGTTTACGAAGCCACCCGGGACGTGCCGGTCAAGACCGAGCGGATCCACACCCCGGTCGCCCGCACCGAGGGCTACACGCTGGCCAAGCCGCCGCTGCTCGTCCCGGTGCTGCGCGCCGGGCTCGGCATGGCCGACCAGGCGCACAAGCTGATCCCGGACGCGCAGATGGGCTTCGTCGGCCTCGCGCGGGACGAGGAGACGCTGAAGCCGACGCCGTACCTCGAATCGCTGCCGGAGTCGCTGTCCGACCGGCCGGTCATGGTGCTCGACCCGATGCTCGCCACCGGCGGCTCGATGGAGTACACGATCCGGTTGCTCACCGACCGCGGCGCCGACGACGTCACGGCGATCTGCGCGCTCGCCGCGCCGGAAGGCCTGGCGCACCTGGAGAAGACCGGCCTGCCGGTCCGCGTCGTCACCGCGAGCATCGACGAGCGCCTCAACGACTCGGGCTTCATCGTCCCGGGTCTCGGCGACGCCGGTGACCGCCAGTACGGCGCCGTCTGAGCCTTGCCGGTCCTCAAGTGGCGCTGGGTCGCGGTCGCCGGTGGTGCCGTCGCGCTCGTCACGGCCGGGCTGCTGTGGCTGCTGCTGGGCTGGTCCGGGGCGCCGGACGCGCCGGTGCGCATCGACGCCGTCAAGACGGCGTTCGGCATCGGCGCCGGCGCGGGCGGCGTCTTCGCGCTGTGGCTGGCGACGCGCCGCCAGCGCACGCTGGAGCTGCAGCTCGCCGAGACGACCCGCGTCGCGGGCGTGACCGAACGCGACCTCGAGGAGCGGCGGGTCACCGAGCTGTACACGAAGGCCGTCGAGCAGCTCGGCAACGACAAGGCGCCCGTGCGGCTCGGCGGGCTCTACGCGCTGGAGCGGCTCGGGCAGGACAACCCGAAGCAGCGCCAGACGATCGTCAACGTGCTGTGCGCGTACCTGCGGATGCCGTTCAAGGCCCCGCCCCGGGGTCTCAAGGGCAGCTCGGCCCGTGACCTGGGCGAGGACCCCGGCGAGGGCGAGCTCCTCGTCCGGCTGGCCGTGCAGGAGCTGCTCAAGACGCACCTGAGCCACGACGCCGCGGGCTTCTGGCCGGGGATGGCGATCGACCTGCAGCGGGCCACGCTCGTCGACTTCCGGCTGAGCGGCTGCACCCTGGCCGCCGCCGACTTCAGCCGCGCCCGGTTCGTCGGCCAGCTCCACATCCGCGGCACGCGCTTCGCCGGCCAGGTGGGGTTCTACGGCACGGAGTTCGGCGACATCGTGAACTTCGACCGGTCGGTGTTCGAGGAAGGCGCGTTCTTCTCCCGGGCGCACTTCGCCGCCGACGTCCGCTTCACCCGGGTCCGCTCCGGCGGCCGGTTCGAGTTCTCGCGCGTGGTCTTCGACGAGGGTGCCGACTTCGAGGGCGGCGAACACGCGGAGCTGGACTTGGCGGACGCTCAGTTCGGCACCAGGTAGAGCTCCTGCTTCCCGAGCGTCGGCGCGTCGATCGTCCAGTGCGCGAGCGCGTCCGGCGGCGGGCCCGGCAGCCGGCGCAGCACGAGGACGGGCCGCCGGGGCCGGACGTCGAAGTCGAAGAACGCGTAGTCCACCCGCAGCGCCGCGCGGACCCAGCGGCTCGACGCGCCACGGGCTTCGATCGCCGCGGGGAGCAGGCCGCGGTCGGCGAAGACGTCGACGATCGCGCACTCGCACGTGTACGCCAGCACGCCGATCTCACCGGCGCTGCCGATCACCCGGCCGCCGGCCAGGGCGCGCAGGTCGCGGCCGATCTCCTCGTAGCGGGCGGTGGACGCGTAATTGGACGTCAGCGGCGCGAACTCGCGCGGCAGGCCGGGAATCGCGTACGCGGCCACAGAAGCGGCCACCACGGCGAGAACGGCTCCGGTCGCGACGCGGTGCGAAGCCGCCCACGCGCAGGCGCACACCGTCGCCGCGGTGATCACCGGACCGTAGTACCAGTGGTAAGGCGGAACGTTCAACAGCGCGTATGCGCCGTAGTAGAGCGCGCCGCCCAAGGCAAGCGATCCGAACGGCGGCCGCAGCCGGAACGCGAGGGGAAGCGACGCGAGCGGCAGGAACGACAACGCGGTCGCCCACCCGGCCGTCCGGGCGTAGAAGAGCGGGCCGTTACCGAAGTTCCACTCGCCCCACGCTCGTTGCGCGCCCTGCAGCGTCTTGATCACGACCGTGTCGGGTACCGCCGCGCCGAGCACGACCCAGCTGAACACGAACCACGGCAGCGCGACCAAGGCGGCGCCGAGCACCGCCCGCCCGGACCGCACGGAGAAGCCCAGGACGAAGGCGAAGATCAGCAGGTCGAGCCGCACGAGCGCGAGCGCGCCCGCGGCGATGCCGAAGGCGAGCGGACGTCGTTCGATGGCGAAGACCGTCACCCACCCGAGCACCGCCGAGCCCAGCGCGACCTCCAGCCCGATCGACGACAGCAGCAGCGGGTTCACGGTCAGCGCCGCGAACGTCAGCGCCGGGAACCAGCGCGGCAACGCCGTGCCGAGCCGCCGCAGGGCCAGGACGAGCGCGACCTGGCTCAGCACGTACAGCGCTCCGGCCGCGAAGACGGCGTCGCGCACCACGAAGGTCAAGGCCGCCAGGGCGAGGACGTTGGCCGGTGACGTGGCCGAGTTCGACGTCGCGTCGGCAAGCAGACCCCAGTGGCCGTGGAAGGCGAGGTTGCGCGCGTAGGCGAGCGTGATGAACGTGTCGTCGACGAGGTGCGGCCGGGCCAGCAGGAAGACCGCGGCCGACACGCACGCGACGGCGGCGGGCAACCGCTTGTCCGTGGTCCGGACCTGTTCGATGATCACGACCGGAAGTGGCCGTCCGGTCCGGGGAAGTTGCGCGCAACAATCCGGCCGGTGCCGGCCACTGAGGGGTGTGACCAGCCATGCGACGGGGGCGCCGGTGGGTGACCGGGCACTGTGGGACCGGGCTTCCGGTGGTGACGAGGCGGCTTTCGGCGAGCTGTTCGAGCGGCACGCCGAAGCGGTCTGGAACCACGCCTACCGGCTGACCGGGTCGTGGAGCGCCGCCGAGGACCTCACCTCGAACACGTTCCTGACCGCTTGGCGCCGCCGCGCCGACGTGACGCTGGTGCGCGACAGCGCCCTGCCGTGGCTCTACACGGTGGCCGGCAACGCCGCCCGCGACGAGCACCGCGGCGCGAGACGGCGGCTGCGGCTGCTCCGGAAGATCCCGGACCCGCCGGTGGTGTCCGACCACGCCGACGCGGTGGCCGAGCGGCTCGACGGCGAGGAGCGGCTGCGCGAGATCGTCGAAGCCGTGCGGGCGCTGCCGAAGGCGCAGCGCGCGGTCGTCGAACTGTGCCTGCTCGGCGACCTGAGCGTCGCCGACGCGGCCGCCGCGCTCGCCGTCGCCGAGGTCACCGTCCGCGCCCACCTGTCCCGGGCCCGCGCCCGGCTGCGCACGCTGCTGAAGGAGACGGAGAAATGAGCGACGACCTCGGACTCCCGCCGCGGCGCGCGCTGCCGGACGACGTCCGCGACCGGCTGCTCGCCGAAGTCCGCGCCGGCATCCGGGAACCGCGGCGGACCAAGCACGTCTGGTACGCCGCCGCGGCCGCGGTGCTCGTCCTGGCCGCGGGCGCGGTCGTCGCGACGAAGACGTACCGGCAGCAGCCCGTCGCCGGCCCGCCGCCGGACCCGGACAACCGGCTCACCCTCGACCCGAAGGTGGCGACGGCCGCGCTGGACCGCTGCTGGGCGGCCGTACAGGCAGCGGGCAAGACCGACCGCGTGCCCCCTCGCGCCGAGTGGGTCCCGCTGTTCACCGAAGTCCTGGAGGCGGACGCGGTGGTCGCGGCGACCGCGGCCGGCAAGCCGATGTTCTGCGAGACCACCGAGACGACCGTGACGCTGTCGGACCCGGCGGCCACGCCTTCGTACGCGCCGGGCACGCACGTCGGGCTGCTGCTGCACAGCCCGACCGGGGTGGTCGCCGGGGTGGCGGACCCGGGAGCGGCGAACGCGTTCCTCGATTCGCGGACCGAGCGCGGGGAGAACATGTCGCAGTCGATCCGCACGTCCCCGGTCAGCGGCCAGTTCGTCGCCATGACCCGGACCGCGCTGTGGACGACGACGCTCACCGTCGAACACCCGCAGGCCCCACGTGCGGCCGCGCTGCCCCAGGCACCGTCCTGGCTGGTCATGGCGATCGACCGGCCGGTGACCGCCGAGCGGGTCTCACCCGCGGGCCGCGCGCTGGACGAGTGCCTGAACACCTCGGAAGAGGTGATCCCGGACGCGGCCGCGTATGTGCCGGGACCGCTGCTCGAGGCGGGGGACTACCGCGTGGTCATGGGCCGCCTGGGCGACCGCGTCGTGGTCTGCGAGACCCAGCCCGACTACCGGCGGCCGGCGTCGAACTCCCGGGCCTTCCCCGACTTCACCGGGCCGCACACCCAGGCGGCACGCACCCTGACCGTGGACACCTTGGGCCACCCCGAGTCGGGTGCCCCGCCGGGAGCGGCGCGGCACCCGTACGTCGCGGCGCTGCCCCTGACGGCGGCGAAGGCGACCATCGACTTCGGCATCGGGACGAGCGTCGAGGCCGACGTCGTCGACGGCATGGTCGCCGCCTGGATCCCGGGGAACATCAGCCTCACGCCGGAAGCGACGGCTCACGTCCAAGCCCGCGACGCGCAGGGCAAGGTCGTCTACGACGGGTCGCTGCGGCTGATCTGAGACCGCAGCCAGCCGGAGGCGTTCGCGCGCAGGGCCGTCTCGTACGAGCCCGTGACGTCGAACTCCTCCGGCAGGTTGCCGGTCAGCTCCAGGGAGACGAGCCCGTGCACGAAGGCCCAGCAGCCGACCGCGACCGTCTCCGGGGGGACGTCCAGGAAGACGCCGTCGGCGATCGCGCGGCGGATGATCGCCTCCAGCGGTTCCAGCGTCTTGCGGGCGAGCTTCTCGGCGTCTTCGTTGGGCTCGAACCCGGGCACCGACCTGGTGAACATGATCCCGTAGAGGTTCGGGTCGGCCAGCGCGCTGGCGCGGTAGGCGCTGCCGAGCGCGACGAGGTCTTCGACCGGATCGCCGGTCAGCGCGGTGCCGGCCATGCGGGCACCGAAGCGGCGGAAGCCCTCGGTGTAGAGCGCGTTCACCAGATCGGGTTTGCTGCCGAAGAGGGAGTACACGGCGGTGGTCGACGTGCCGGCGTCGGCGGCCAGCTTCCGCAGGGAAAGCGCCTTCGGCCCGTCGGCGGCGATGAGCTCGCCGGCGCGGTCCAGGAGCTTCAGCCGGAGGGCTTCGTCATGCGTGCGTGGCCGGGCCATCCACAGAGCGTAGTACAACGCTGTTATGGATGACCAGGGTGAAGAGTTGACCTGGAGTGCACTCCAGGTCGTAGTGTCGGTTCATGAGCTACTCGATAGCGGAAGCCGCTCGACGTAGCGGACTGTCCATCGACACCCTCCGGTACTACGAGCGCATCAAACTGCTCGACCCGCCCGCCCGGGACACCGCGGGCCGCCGGGCGTACTCCGACGACGACCTCAACTGGCTCGGTTTCCTGACCAAGCTGCGTACCACCGGGATGCCCATCAAGAGCATGCGCGAGTACGCGTCGCTGCGCCGCCACGGCGTGGCCAGCGCGGGCCGCCGCAAGGCCCTGCTGGTGGAGCAGCGGCGGTCGGTCGCCGAGCGGATCGCCGAGCTGCAGGGGTGCCTCGACATCCTCGACTACAAGATCGACAACTACGCCCAGGTCGAGCGCAACGTGCTCGGCGTGGAACCCGGCAGGGAGGAGATTTCCGCGTGAAGACCAGGAAGCTCGGCGGTCTGGAGGTCGGGGCCCAGGGCCTCGGCTGCATGGGGATGAGCCAGGCCTACGGCGTCCGCGACAACGACGAAGAGTCGATCGCGACGATCCACCGGGCTCTCGACCTCGGCGTCACGCTGCTCGACACCGCGAACGTCTACGGCGCCGGCGTCAACGAGGAGCTGGTCGGCCGGGCGATCGCCGGCCGCCGCGACGAGGTCGTGCTCGCGACGAAGTTCGGCATCGTGTGGACCGACGGCGCCATGGGGGCCCGCGGGGACGCCGCCTACGTGAAGCAGTCGTGCGACGAGTCGCTGCGCCGGCTCGGGGTCGACCACATCGACCTGTACTACCAGCACCGCGTCGACCCGGACACGCCGATCGAGGAGACGTGGGGTGCCCTGGGCGAGCTCGTCGAGGCCGGGAAGATCCGGTACGCCGGGATTTCCGAGGCGAGCGCGGCGACCATCCGCGCCGCGCACGCGGTGCACCCGGTGACGGCCCTGCAGAGCGAGTGGTCGCTGTGGACCCGCGGCATCGAGGGCGAAATCCTCGACACGTGCCGGGAGCTCGGCATCGGCGTCGTGCCGTTCTCGCCGCTGGGCCGCGGATTCCTGACCGGTGCGGTGAAGTCGGTGGCGGACCTGCCCGAGGACGACATGCGCCGCGGCCTGCCCCGGTTCGCCGAGGACAACTTCGCGCGCAACATGGCGATCGTCGACGCGCTGCGCAAGCTGGCGGAGGAGAAGGGCGTGACCGCGGGGCAGCTGGCGCTCGCGTGGGTGCAGTCGCAGGGCGAAGACGTCGTGCCGATCCCGGGGACGAAGCGCCGCAAGTACCTGGAGGAGAACGTCGCCGCGGCGTCGCTGGAGCTGACGGCGGACGACCTGGCCGCGATCGAGGCGGCGGCTCCCGCGGACGCGATCGCGGGGGAGCGCTACCCGGAACGACTGGCCCGCGCGGCCGGGAAGTAACGCTCTTCTGAGCCTTTTCTGAGATCTCCGGAGCAGGCTCGGCGCCGATCAAGGTCGGTGCCGAGCCTCAGGAGGTCGTGGTGGAGGAAGTGCTCGATTATCTGGTCGTCGGGGCGGGGCCCGCGGGGGTGCAGCTGGGGCAGCACCTCGGCCACGCCGGGCACCGGTACCTCGTGCTGGAGGGCGGGTCCGCGCCCGGTCACTTCTTCGAGACCTTCCCCCGGCACCGGACCCTCATCTCCATCAACAAGAAGCACACCGGGTACACCGACCCGGAGCTGCGCATGCGGATGGACTGGAACTCGATCCTGGCCGAGGGCGACGCCGAGCCGGTCCTCTTCACCGACTACAGCGAAAAGCTGTTCCCGGACGCTCCCGACTTCCTCCGCTACATCGCCGACTACGCGGCGAAGCACGAAGTCAACGTCCGTTACGACACCCGGGTGACGCGCATCCGTCGCGATCCGGAAAGCGCTCTCTTCGTTCTCACCGCCGGTGACGAAGAGTTCAAGGCGCACCGGCTGGTCATGGCCACCGGCGTCACCAAGCCGTACATCCCGCAGTTCCCCGGCGTCGAGCTGATCGACCAGTACGTGGACGTCGACGTCGACCCGAAGGGCTTCACCGACCAGCGCGTTCTCGTGCTGGGCAAGGGCAATTCCGCGTTCGAGACCGCGGACAACCTCATCGAGACGGCCGCGGTCGTGCACGTCGGCGGCCCGCGGCCGGTGAAGCTCGCCTGGCGCACGCACTTCGTCGGCCACCTGCGTGCCTACAACGCGGGCATCCTCGACATGTACCAGCTCAAGCTCCAGCACGCGATCCTCGACGGCGACGTCCGCGAGATCCGCAGGGACGCCGACGGCTACCACGTCAAGTTCGCGTTCGCCCGCGCCGACGAGGTCATCAAGGAGATCCGCTACGACCGCGTGATCGGCTGCACCGGCTTCCGCTTCGACGCGTCGCTGTTCGACGAGGACTGCCGCCCGCGGCTCACCATCGACGACCGCTTTCCCGCGCAGACGCCGGACTGGGAGTCGGTCAACGTGCCCGGCCTGCACTTCGCCGGCACGATCACCCAGGTCCGCGACTTCAAGAAGGCCACCAGCGCGTTCATCCACGGCTTCCGCTACGGCGTCCGCGCCCTGGCCAAGGTGCTCGACGAGCGCTACCACGGCAAGCCGTGGCCCGGCACCGAACTGCCCGCCAAGCCGGACGCGCTGACCGACGCCGTGATCACCCGGATCAACCGGACTTCCGCGCTGTACCAGCAGTTCGGCTTCCTCGGCGACGTCCTGGTGGTCGACGGCGACACCGCCCGCTACCTCGAGGAGGTGCCGGTCGACCGGGTCCTCGCGAACCCGCCCGAAGACGCCTACGTCGTCACCCTCGACTACGGCCCCGACCACGACAAGATCGACCCCTTCGACTTCGTCGCGCGCGCCGCCCAGGACCAGGCGAACGACCACGGCGAAGGCCACTACCTGCACCCGATCGTCCGGCACTACCGCCGCGGCGAGCTCGTCGCGACCCACCACGTCACCGAGAACCTCGAGAACGAGTGGGACAAAGAGGTGCACGTCGAGCCGCTGACCGCGTTCTTCACGCGGGAGCTGTGATGCGCACGGTCGCGGAGTTCGAGGCGGCGGCCCGGCAGCGCCTCGACCCGGTGCACTACGACTACTTCGCGGGCGGCGCCCAGGACGAGATCACCGTGGCGGAGAACGAGACCGCGTTCAGGAAGCTGCGGCTGCTCCCGCGCGTCCTGCGTGGCAGTGACAAACGGGATCTGAGCGTCGAGCTGCTCGGGACGCCTTCGTCGATGCCGATCCTCCTCGCGCCCACGGCGTTCCACCGGCTCGCGCACGCCGACGGCGAACTCGCCACGGCGCGGGCGGCGGCCCGCGCGGGCACGATCATGATCGTCAGCATGGCCGCCACCACGGCGATCGAGGACATCGCCGCGGCGGCCCGCGAGGTCGCGCCGGACCCGGGGCTGTGGTTCCAGCTCTACCTGCAGCCGGACCTGGAGTTCACCGAGGCGATCGTGCGCCGCGCCGAGAACGCGGGCGTCAAGGCGTTCGTCGTCACCGTCGACTCGCCGGTGCTCGGCCGCCGCGAACGCGACGACCGCAACGACTTCCACGACCTGCCGCCGGGGCTGGTTGTGGAGAACCTGCGCAACATCGGCGAAAACCGCAGCGGCGGCAACATCAGCCACGTCCGCGAGATCGTCATGTCGGCCGGGCTGAACTGGGACCACATCGCGTGGCTGCGGGGCAAGACCAAGCTGCCGGTGCTGATCAAGGGCGTGCTGCACGCCGAGGACGCGCGGCTGGCCGTGCACCACGGCGTCGCCGGGATCGTCGTGTCCAACCACGGCGGCCGCCAGCTCGACACCGTGCCCGCGACCATCGACGTGCTGCCCGAGATCGCGGCGGCGGTCGGCGGGGCGATCCCGGTGCTGCTCGACGGCGGGATCCGGCGCGGCACCGACGTCGTCAAGGCGCTCGCCCTCGGCGCGGACGCGGTCGGCGTCGGCCGGCCGGTCGTCTGGGGGCTGGCCGCGGGCGGCCGCGAAGGCGTCACGCAGGTCCTGGACCTGTTGCGCGACGACTTCGACCAGGCCCTGGCGATGTGCGGCGGCCGGCACCCGGCCGACCTGACCCCGGACCAGGTGCGGCGATGATCGGCAAAGTGCTCGCGACCGCCGCCGCGCTCACCGCGCCCACGTGGCTGCCCGCCCGCGTCGTCGCCCTGCGGATGAGGATCTTCGCGCTGGTCAACGGCCAGGACGCCGTGACGATCCCGGGGGAGCAGGTCGGCGCCGCGGACTTCAAGCGCGTCTACGCCGACCCGGCGGCGAACGGGCGCAGCCGCGGCGCCGCGCTGTCCGACCTGTTCTGGTACTGGCTCGCGCCCGGACCCCAGGTCCACCAGGAGCACCTCGAAGCGGGCCCGCGCTACGACGAGGTCGCCAAGTGCACCCGGCACATCCTGGTCCGGTCCAAAAAGGACTCCGAGGAGCTGGCCCGGCGGGTGGCGGCGCACGTCCTCGACGACGTCCGGCCCGGTCTCGTCCGGTTGCGCGACGAGATGATGCCGATCTGGGCCGAGCTGTACTACGAGCTGGTGTTCGAGGAACCGTGCCCGCCCGAGGCGCGCGACCTCATCGTGGGCCACGCCGACGACGTCGTCTCGGCGCTGAAGTGCGTGCGGCCGCGCAACATGCGCCGCCGCGCGCGGCTGACGAAGTACCTGCGGCGGCGCCTCGCCGACATCCCGCACCCGCTGCCGGAGTCGCTGACCCCGGAAGAGCAGGCGTACTACCTGCAAGGGACGTTCTTCAACACCGCCGTCGTGCAGATGTCCGAGGCGATGGCGCACCTGCTGATGATCATCGCGCACCGCCCGGAGGTCCAGCGCCGGCTGGCCGAGCACCCGGACGACGACGCCTACCTCGACCGCGTCATCGACGACGGCCTGCGCGAGTTCCCGCTGTTCGGCATCGCGCACCGGATCTCGACCGCGGACATCGAGCTGGACCACCTCACGATCCCGGCGGGGACGGTGCTGTGCTTCAGCTACCCGGGCTACGCCGCACAGTCCGGAAAGGACGACTTCATCCCGTTCGGCGTCGCGCAGAACCGCGCCTGCCCGGCCCGCGGGCTGGCCCCGCCGACCATGCGCGTCGTGACGCGGGAAGTGCTGCGCCGGTTCAGCCTCGCCTCGACGGCCGCGCACACGCGCTCGATCCCCAACCGCGGCCCGGCGCTGCTCACCCCGCGCGGCGCCCGCCGGAAGCGCTTCCCGCTGGTGTGGCTCGCGGTGCGCGACCGCTGGGAAGACGTCTGGCGCAGCTTCGCGCAGCTCGTGTTCGGCACGTACATGGTCCTCGACGCCCGTCGCCAAGCCCTGTGCACCACCTACTTCGCCGGAGGCAACCGATGACCCCGTCCGAAGCGGCACCCACGTTCTTCCTCGCCGTCGCGGTCATCCTCGTGGTGTGCCGGCTCGTCTGCGTGGTCGCGGTGCGGCTGGGCCAGCCACCGGTGGTCGGCGAGATGATCTCCGGCGTGCTGCTCGGCCCCTCACTGCTGGGGCTGGTCCTCCCGGGCGTGCAGACGGCGCTGTTCCCGGACGGCATCCGCCCGCTGCTCTACGTCGGCGGCCAGATCGGCCTGGTCATCTACATGTTCGGCGCGGGGTACGAGTTCAGCCTCCGCAGCATCCGCGGCTCGGCGAAGTCGGTCGGCGCGATCTCGGCCGCGGGCACGGTGGTGCCGCTCGCGCTCGGGGTCGGCGTCGCCGTGTTCGGCACGAGCTGGGCCGGCATCGGCAAGGACGGTGTCTCGCTCGCGACGTCGGCGGCGTTCGTCGGGGTCGCGCTGGCCATCACCGCGTTCCCGATGCTCGCCCGGATCATCACCGAACGCGGTCTCGGCGGCACCCGGTTCGGCTCGCTCGCACTGGCCTGCGGCGCTCTCGACGACGTCCTGGCGTGGGTGCTGCTGGCGGTCGTGCTGGGCATGCACGCGGACTCGGCCGGGCCGGTCGCGCTGGCCGTGGGCGGCGGCCTGCTGTTCGCGTTGCTGCTCGTGCTCGTCGGGCGCCGGGTGCTCGCGAAGGCGATGGGCAGTGACCGGATCTCCGCCGACCAGAAGATGCTGATCACGGCGTTGACGTTGTTCGCGGCCGCCTGGTTCACCGACGTCATCGGGCTGTACGCGGTGTTCGGCGCCTTCTGCGTCGGCATCGTGTTCCCCCGCGTGCCCGCCGCGGACGCCGTGCTCGCGAAGATCATGCCGATCGGCCGGATCGTGTTCCTCCCGCTGTTCTTCACTTATTCCGGCCTGAACACCCGGTTCGCGCTGCTCGCGGATCCGAAGCTGCTCGCGTTCGCGGTGCTGTGCGTGGTCGTCGCGATCGTCGGCAAGCTCGGGGCCTGCTGGGGCGCGGCGCGGCTGGTGGGGGAGTCACAGCCGGTGGCGTTGCGCGTCGGCGCGCTGATCAACGCCCGCGGGCTGATGCAGCTGATCGCGCTCAACGTCGGGCTCGCCGCGGGCATCGTCTCGCCGGCGTTGTTCACGGTGCTGGTGCTCGTCGCGCTGGTCACCACGATCATGACCGCGCCGGTGCTCAGCTGGCTCGACCGCCGGGATACCCGCAAGGGGAGCACCGAGGTGCTCCTGATGGCGGAACCGGTCCCGGTGACCGGGAAAAGTTGATAGTTCAAATTCAGAAAATAACTGCCAGTATGGGTTTGTGCACGATGGGGCGACGAAACCGAGAGTGCTGCTCGTGGAGGACGACCGCGAGCTGGCGGGCATGCTCGCCGAGCTGCTCGCGGACGAAGGCTACGAGACCGAAGCGGCGCACGACGGGCAACGGGGGCTGCACCTCGGGCTCACCGGGCACTACGACGTGCTGATCATCGACCGCAGGCTCCCGGTGCTCGACGGCCTGGAGCTGTTGCGGCAGCTGCGGGCCCACGGGGTGACCACGCGCGTCCTGGTGCTCTCGGCGCTGGGCGAGCTGGCCGACCGGGTGGGCGGGCTCGACGCCGGTGCCGACGACTACCTCGTCAAGCCGTTCGAGGCCGACGAGCTGCTGGCTCGCCTGCGCGCGCTCGGTCGCCGCGACCTCGAAGGCGCGGAAAGCCTGCCGCTGGGTGCGGCGGCCCTCGACCTGCAGCGGCACGAGGTCGTGCTGCCGCGCGGGGAGCGGATCACGCTGTCCGGGCGGGAGTTCGAGCTGCTGCGGACGCTGGCGCAGCGGCCGAAGGCGATCCACCCGCGGGCGGCGCTGCGCGGATCCGTCTTCGCCGACTCGACCGGAGAGTCCATTGTGGACACCTACGTCTACTACCTGCGGCGGAAGCTCGGCCGGGACGTCGTCCGGACGGTGCACGGCCTCGGCTACCAGATCGGCGCGGTATGAAACCCGACCCCGAAGAGCGGGCCCTGCGACGGGCGCGGTGGGCGATCACCGCGCAGATCGCCGTGGTCGTGTCGTTGCTGGTGACGCTCGCGGGCGGGATCGCCTACGCGATCCTGCTGACCCGGCAGCACGCCGAAGCCGACCGCACGCTGGCCAGGACGGTCGAGCTCGGTCCGGCCGAGACGCCGCCCGGCTGCGTCTGGCTGTTCACCCCGGCCCTGCACGCACCCGCGGGCCGTCCGCCGGCCGGGATGCCGATCCCGGCGTTGACCGCGACGGTGCCCGCCGCCGGGGACGTCCACACGGAACGGCGCTCGATCGGCGACATGACGTACACGATCCGCGTCGAGAACCGCGGCGGCGTCGTCTCGCAGGCGTTCTTCGAGGAGCTGTACCAGATCCAGGACCGCTCGTCGCTGGTGTCCGGGCTCGTGGTGGCCGAGGTGCTGGCCCTGCTCGCCGCCGTGCTGTGCGGGCGGGTGCTGGCGTGCCGGGCGATCCGGCCGCTGGCCGACGCGCTGCGCCGGCAGCGCACGTTCGTCGCGGACGCGTCCCACGAGCTGCGCGCCCCGCTGACCCGCCTGCACACGCGGGCGCAGCTGCTGGCCCGGCGCGCGTCCGGCCGCGACGCGGCCGACCTCGACCAGCTGGTGCGCGGCACGCGGGAGCTCGGCGAAGTCGTCGAGGACCTGCTGCTGTCGGCGCGGGCGTGCGACCGGGAATCGCTGGAGCTGGTGGAACTGGGCTCGCTCGCGGAGGAAGCGGTCGAGGCGGAAGCGGTCCGCGCGGACGAGGGCCGGGTCCGGCTGGCGGTGACGCGCGAGCGGCGGCCGTACGTGGTCCAAGGCGTCCCGACGGCGTTGCGGCGCGTGCTGTCGGCGTTGCTGGACAACGCGCTGGGGCACACGCCGCCGGGCGGGTCGATCGAGGTGTGGCTGGGTGTGCCGGACGAGGGGCACGTGGAGCTGCGGGTCCGCGACACGGGGGTCGGCTTCCCGGCGGCGGACGCGGACCGCATCTTCGAGCGCTTCGCCCGCGGATCCGACGGCGACGGCCGCCGGTTCGGGCTGGGCCTGGCGCTGGTCCGTGAAGTGGTGACGGGCCACGGCGGCACGATCGCGGCGGTGGGCCGCCCGGGCGCCGGCGCGACGTTCACCCTGCGGCTGCGGCGGGCCGGCTCCGCCTGATCACGCTCGATACCGCGCCGAGTCCAGGAGGAAGCGGATTCCGTGCGCCATCGCGGGATCGAGGTCGCCGCAGGCGGCTTCGATCTGCGCCCGCAGCCGCGCCGGGGGTTGCGTCCACACGCGGGCCAGGTGCTGGTGGCAGGCGCGGAGGTCGTGCTCGGCGTCGGCGCCGAGGTCCGCGTCGGCCAGCAACGTGAGGTCGGTGTGCAGGCGTACCCAGGTGTCGCGGTCGCGCAGCAGCGCCGCGGCCGCTCGTCGCGTGTGGACCGGGCGGTCCGCCGCGAGCAGTTCCCGGAGCGTGGTGACCTCCACGAACCGGCCGCGCAGGAACTCCACCACCTGACGGGTGACCGCGGGGGAGGGGTCGGTCAGCAGCGGCAGCACCGCGGACGATTCCGGCGCGATCCGGCGCAATCCGCGGACGGCCACCCGCCGGATCCGGGGGCGGTCGTCGGTCAGCTGGCGTTCCAGCAGCCCGGCGTCTTCGGCCGTGCCGGTTTCGCCGAGCCCGGCGAGCATGCCGAACGAAACCGGCAGCGCGCGGTAGCGGGCGGCCGGGTCGCCGCCCGCCTTGAGCACCAGGGCCTGGGCCATCGACCGCACGGCCGAAGCCGGGTCGGTCAAGTGCTCCTCGGCCCGCCCGGTCATGGTGAGGGCCCGCATCCGGATCTTCGGTGCCCCGGCGGCCAGGAGTTCCTCGACGCATTCGCCGCGGTCGAGCAACGCCGTGCCGGCGATCGTGCGCACGACGAAGTCCTCGTCGCGCGTCGCGATGTCCAGCAGCCGCTCGCGCGAAAGGAGGCCGAGGGCCTCGCGGTGGGCCCAGCGGCGGGTTTCCCGGTCTCCGACCGCCAGCGCGGCGTCGAGCAGGTCCGGGAGCCGGTCGCGGAAGAGGGTGGTGACCCAGTCGTCGACCTGGCGCCGTCGCAGGACGCCGAGCAGCGGCAGCGCCGCGCGCAGGGACGCACCGTCCAGTTTGGACAGTACGGCTTTCCGGGCGGCTTCCCGTACCGGCCGGACCCAGTCGACGCAGCGGACCAGCAGCAGCGGCAGCGCTTCGGGGTCCGGGCTGACCGCCAGCCGGTGAATCGCGGCCTCCCGCAGGTAGCCGTCGCCGGAGCACGCGGCGACGACCAGCGCTTCCCGCGGGGTGCAGCGGGTGCCGGCGGGCCAGTAGGTCCGCCGGAGCTCCACGTCGAAGTCCGCCCACCGCCGCACGTCGCCGGCGATGAGCAGGTCGAGGTCCAACACCCCCTCAGCGTGCCAGGGGCGTCGAACCGTTTTCAGCTCAGCAGGGCCTGGACCGCCGCCGGGGCGTCGGCGATCGCGACCGGGTTCTGCTCCCGGGTCGCGAGGTTGCGGACCGTCACGTTCCCCGCCGCCCAGTCCTCCTGGCCGACGATCACCACCGCGGCCGCGCCCGCCTTGTCCGCGCGGGTCAGCTCCTTGCCCAGCTTGCGGTGCTCGATCGGGGTCGACGTGCGCAGGCCCGCGCCGCGCAGGGACGCCGCCACCGAGCGGGCCGCGTCGGAGAGGTCCTCGGTCACCGGGATCACCATGACGTCGACCTCGCTGCGCGGCGCCGGGGTGAGGCCGTGCGTGTCGAGGAAGTCGATCAGCGTCACGTCGCCCATGCCGAACCCGATGCCCGGGATCTGCTGCGGCGTGAACATCGACGCGAGGTCGCTGTACCGCCCGCCGCCGAACAGCGCGCGGCGGTTCTCCGGCGAGGTGTCGAAGACCTCGAACACGGTCGACGTGTAGTACGCCAGCCCGCGCACGATCAGCGGCTCGTATTGCACCAGCGAACCGGCGCTGCTGTTCAGCACCTTCACCAGGTTCGACCGCTCGCGCACCTCGGCCGGGATCTCCTCGAGCAGGGCCTCGCCCATGGCGAGCGTCTCGGCCAGCTTCTCGAACTGCTTGTCCGAGAGCCCGATCTCCGCGGCGCTCTCCGCCAGCTTCTCGCGCGGGTACTTCTCCCAGCGGTCGACCAGCGCGAACACCTGGGCCAGGTGGTCTTCGGAGACGCCGGCGACGTCGGTCAGCGCCGACGTCAGCAGGTTCCGGTCGTTGACCCGCAGCACGAACATGTCCGGCGTCGCGCCGAGCGCGGCCATCATGTCGTGCACCAGCTCGAAGATCTCGATCTCGCAGTTGGCGCTGTCCGAGCCGAAGATGTCGGCGTTGATCTGCCAGTGCTCCCGGACGCGGCCGCGCTGCGGCGCCTCGTAGCGGTGGCAGTTCGGGTGGCTGTACCACCGCACGGGGAACGACAGCGACTTCGCGCTCCCGGCGATCATCCGCGCGACCGACGGCGTCATCTCCGGGCGCAGCGCGAGCCGCCGCCCGCCCTTGTCGGTGAGGGTGTAGAGCTGCTTGTCGGCGAGCTCCTGCCCGGACTTCCGCTCGTAGATCTCGGCCGATTCGAGGATCGGGCCGTCGTAGCGGAGGAAGCCGCGGCGCTCCAGGACGTCGTAGAGATGACCGAACACCTGGGTACGCACGGACATTTCGGCGGGCAGGAAGTCCCGGGTCCCCTTGTAGGGCGCGGTCGGCAGGTATTCAGGCACGTCACCAGCTTAACGACCGGTTCAGGCGACCCCGTAAGCGGTGATGAGCACGGCGGCGGCCAGCAGCACGGCGCCGGCGCTGGTGACGCGCCCGCCGAGCTTGCCCCGGTTCGGGAGCAGGTGGAGGAAGAAGCCGCCGGACTGGGCGAGGATCCCGAAGAGCAGCAGGAAGCAGGTGATCCACAGCGTGGTGTCCGAAAGGGTCGTGCGGCTGAGGATCTGCAGCACGACCAGGGCGAGGACCAGCAGGACGCCGGCGTGGGCGTGGCCGGCGCGGAACATCGCGCGCTGGTGTTCGGTGAGCTTGCGGTCGCGCAGGACGCCCATCAGCGCGTAGCCGCCGTACATCACGGTCGGCAGCGAGACCAGGGCGATCACGGTGAAGAGCTGGGTGGGTCCGTGCATCGGGGGGACTCCTTCGCGGGGTGGTGGAAGCTACGGTAACACTGTTTTAAAACGGTATCACCAAACTAGGCATTCCCCGATCGGGAAACTAGGCCTGGCGGCCCCGGGCCAGCACCAGCAGGGGGTTCCGCAACGCGGCCAGCGACGCCAGCGGGTCGCCCTCGACGACGAGCACGTCCGCGGCCAGGCCCGGCTCGAGCCGCCCGGTCACCTCCGCCAGCCCCAGCCCGGCCGCCGAATCACAGGTGGCGATCTCCAGGATCCGCCGCCGGGAAAACCCGAGCCATTCGTACAGTTCCAACGCCCCCACCGGGTCGTCGAACACCGATCCCGGCAGCCCCGCGTCCGTTCCCGCCAGCAGCCGGACGCCGTGCTCCTCCAGCCACGGCAGCCGCCCGTACATCGCCTGGGCCGTTTCGTCGCCCAGCTTCTCGACGATCACCCGCCAGTTGCGGCTGCTCGTCGAACACGCCGAGATCCCCGCCGAAGCCATCCGCGCGGCCACCGCGTCGCGCCGGTCGAACGACCGCGGCCCGGTCAGGAAGCTGCAGTGCTCGATCGTCGACACACCCGCCGCGACCGCCGCCTCGATGGCGTCCGCGCCGTGGGCGTGGGCCGCCACCGGCAAGCCGTGCGACGCCGCGTGCGAAACCACCACCGCAAGCTCGCGCTCGGAGAACTGCGATTCCCACATGTCCGCGCCGCCCTCGGTGATCTGGCCGCCGCTGGCCATCACCTTGATCACGTCGGCGCCCGCTTCCGCGTTCGCGTCGATCAACGCGCGGATCCCGTCGTCGGACGCGACCTCGCCGCCGAAGAAGTGGCAGTGCCCGCCCGGCACCGTGATCGGCGGTCCCGACACCAGCAGCCGCGGGGCCACCTCGTCCGCGAACGACTCGCGGACCGACGCGCCCAGGTGACCGCGGTCGCCGAGGTCCCGCACCGTCGTGACGCCGGTGCGCAGCATCGACGTCAACCGCGAACGCGCGTCTTCGATCGTGGTGCCCTCGGAGAAGCGCGCCAGCATCTCCCGGGAAGCGTCGAAAGCCAGGTGCACGTGGACGTTGAACAATCCGGCCAGCGCGGTCCCGGTCGGGAAGTCGTGCCGGGTGGCGTCCGGCGCGGCCAGCGGCAGCACCTCCGCCCGCGGGCCGGCCGCCACGAGGACGCCGTCGCGCACCAGCACCGCACCGTCGACGACCGGCGCCGAGGGCCGGGGCAGCACCCGGCCGGCGGTGATCACCGTGTCCACGTCACGGCTCCATCGCGGCCGACAGCGCCAGCAGCGGCCGGACGTCGGATTCGATGTCGTCCGCCGGTGCGGGCAGGACCTGCTTGGCTTGGCCGTCGCTCTCCTCGCCGGCCGCGTGCCGCGCCAGCGCCGCCTTCAACGCCGCCGCCGCGGAGCGCGGATCGGTCGCGACGACTTCGCCGAACCCCTCGTCCAGGTACGGCGACAGCTGCACCAGGCCGTCGCGGATCTCGATCACCCGGCGGTAGTGCACGCGGTGGATGCTGCGCGGCGACAGGCGTTCGCCGCGACGGCGTGGCGGCGTCCGCAGCACGATGCTGGGGAACGCCTGCACCAGGACCGTCCACAAGGGACCGAGTGCCTCGTGCTCGCGGCGGTGCTGGCGCCGCCGCCGCAACGCCGAAACCCGCGCCCGCACACCGGGGTAGGTGACGCCGAGCAGGAAGAGCATCCCGCCGACGATCACGAACGGCACCCCGAGCAGCAGCAGGATCTTGACGACCGGGCCGAACGCCCACGCCACCACGATGTACAGCGCGCGGAAGACGCTGCCGATCGCCGCGCTGGCCAGGCCGATCGCGCCCAGCCGCAGGCCGATCCGCAGGTCGCGGTCGGCCACCCGCTGGTAGCGGACGATCCACGTCGTGCAGGCGATCAGGCCGTAGATCAGGTAGAGGCCGGCGCCGAGGTAGAAGCTCGCGACCCCGCTGTCGTGGATCGTCGACGGCCCGAGCGGGAGCCCGCGCAGCTCCGGCTGCGTCAGTGCCATCGTCACGACCATCAGCGTGATCGCCGCGGCCAGCGGCACCAGCTCGACCGCCACCCGCCGGTAGCGCCGCGGGCCCAGCGCCGAGCCGAGGAAGAAGATGACCAGCGCGCACACCGCGCACGCCAGCAGCGCGTTGTTGGCGACGCGGGCCGCGCCGCGGCCGAACACGGCGTCGACCTCGTCGGACACGACCTCCTGCTGCAGCAGGAACGCCGCGGCGAACCCGGCGACGCACGCGGTGACGGCCCAGTTCGGCACCGTCGGCGCGCGCTGCACCTGGTAGATCCGCCACGCGAGCGCGGCGGCGAACAGCACCATCGCGAGAACGTTCACGGGGCTGAACAGTGTGCTCACAACCACCCTTGGTGATCGCCGAGCGTCCCCTGGATCCGGCGGAGATCCCGGTCCGCAGCACGCCGCGGGATCGTGTAGTTCAGGACCGACGCCCACTCGAGGATGATGGTCGCGACGGTCTCGGCTTCCCACTCGTGGGCGTCATCGTAGGACGAGCGCCGCAGTGCGCGGTGTACTGCATCCGGGTCAAGATCCGGAACCGGCCCGCGCAGGAAGTCGGCGGGCTCGGCGTCGCCGTGCGGGTGGTGGTCGGCCAGCATGTGGCCGAGCTCATGCAGGATGATGTGGTCCTGGTGGGATTTCGTGGTTTCGGCCTGGTAGAAGATGTAATCCGCCGAAGAGGTGGCGATCCAGCACCCGAACGGGCCCGGCACCTCCAGGGGGTAGGCCATCAGCCGGATCGGCTTCCCCCGTTGGTCGCCCAGCCGCGCGCAGAGCACTTCGACGTCGAGCGGCGGGCCGATGTCGAGCTGCTTCAGCAGCTTGCGGCAGCGGCGGCGCAGCTCCCGTTCCTTCATCGCGCGGCGTCCTCCGGGTTCCGGCCCTCACGTTCGGCCCGTTCGTAGCGCTCCACCAGCTCCAGCAGGTCCATCACCTGCCGTCGCCCCTGCGGGGAGAGCTCCTGCGCCCGCATCGCCATCAGCTGCGCTTCCCCGGCCGGGGGCGCGGCGACCTCTTCGTCGAAGAAGTACGTGACGGGCACGCCGAACAGCTTCGCCAAGGCCTCAACATAGTGGATCTTCGGGTTGACGCGCTTGCCCGTCGCCAGCTGCTGCAGGTAGGCGGGCGACATCGCCGGCCCACCCGCCCGCTCGACCGCCGCCGAGATCTCCCGGTAGCTGTGCGGCGCGCGGCCGTCCACCCGAGCCGCCTCGATCAGGGCGCTCAGCCGTTCCGCGAAAGTGCGTTCCCGTGCCATGTCCGCCCCCTAGGTTTCCACCGTGAAAATTCTAGCCGGGAAACCACTGTACGCACATGTTGACAGCTATCGTATGCAGTGGTTTACAGTTGGCACGCCTCTCGTCTTGCTCTCCGTACCCTGGGGGTGTACGGAACCGCAAGACGAGAGGCTGTCGTGTCTTCTCGGCTCGTCATGATCGCCCCGGTGTAGTACGCTTCAGCTGCCAAGGTCGAACGCCCTCGCGGCGATCCCTTGGTCACGGCCTGTTGCCGGAGGTCGACCCCCAGGGCTTCCGGTGACAGGCCCCTTTACTTTCTACGCCATGAGTGTGGCGGCCACGGTGCCGCCCAGCTCGGTGCACGCTGCCAAGGTCCGCTGGTCCGGCTCGCCCGTGCTGATCACCGGGTCCGCCACCTTCTCCCACGCCAGTCCCGTGGTGATGGACAGCAGCTGGCGTTCGGTTCCCGACGTGTCGCTGTTCCCGTGGATCCAGTACCCGAACGGACGGCCCCGCGTCGCGTCCAGGCACGGGTAGTAGACGGTGTCGAAGAAGTGTTTCAGCGCCCCGCTCATGCTGCCCAGGTTCGCCGGCGTGCCCAGCAGGTAGCCGTCCGCCTCCAGGACGTCGGGGACGGTCGCCGCGAGCGCCGCGCGGCGGACCACCTCCACGCCCTCGATGTCCGGGTGCCTCGCGCCCGCCAGCACCGCCTCGAACAGCGCCTGCGTCGACGGCGACGGCGTGTGGTGCACGATCAGCAGCCGCGGCATCAGGCGAGCAGCTCCTCGACGGCCGCCCGCAACGCGCTCAGTTTCGCGCTCGCCTCGTCACGAGCCGCGGCCGGCGAACCCGTCACCGGGGCCACGACCTGCAGGTACGCCTTCAGCTTCGGTTCGGTCCCGGACGGGCGGACGACCACGCGCACGCCTTCGCCGGTCAGGCGCAGCACGTCCGCGTCCGGCAGCAGGTCTTCGAGCGCGACGGCGACGCCGCCCAGCTCGGCCGGCGGCGCCTGGCGCACCTTCGCCATCAGCTGCCCGCGGACGGCGAGGTCGGTCACCCGCAGGGAAACCTGGTCGGTCAGGTGGACGCCGTGGCGCCCGGCCAGCTCGTCCAGGACGTCCAGCGGCGTGCGGCCCTGTGCCTTGAGCCGCGCGGTGTAGCCGGCGGCGAGCGTCGCGGCGGCGATGCCGTCCTTGTCGCGCACGAACCCGGGGTTCACGCACAGGCCGAGCGCTTCCTCGTAGGCGAAGACGAGCCCTTCGCCGGCGCGGACCAGCCACTTGAACCCGGTCAGCGTCTCGGCGTAGCGGGCGCCTTCGGCCTTCGCGATCTCGCCGAGCATCGAGGACGACACGATCGTCGTGGCGACCAGCGGGTCCGGCAGCACCGTGCGGTCCACTGTGGACAGGACGTACGAGCCGAGCAGGACGCCAGTCTCGTCGCCGCGCAGCATCCGCCACCCGCCGTCCCGCTCGCGGACGCCCAGCGCGCAGCGGTCGGCGTCCGGGTCGAGCGCGATCGCGAGATCGGCGTCCACTTCGGACGCCAGGGCCAGCAGCAGGTCGGTCGCGCCCGGCTCCTCCGGGTTCGGGAACGACACGGTCGGGAAGTCGGGGTCCGGCGCGGCCTGGTCGCCCACGAGGTGCAGGTCGGTGAACCCGGCGCGCTCGAACGCGGCGCGCAGCGTGTCGGCGCCGACGCCGTGCAACGCCGTCGCGGCCACGCGCACCGCGCGCTCGGCACCCATCGGCAGCGTCGCGACTTCGTCGAGGTAGGCGTCCACCAGGTCGACGACCTCGGCACCGGGTGCCCGCGGCACGCTCACCGCGGCGGGCGCGGCCTGGATGGCCCGCTCGATCTCGCCGTCGGACGGCGGGACGATCTGGCCGCCGGTGGCGTCGTAGAGCTTGTACCCGTTGTCGGCGGGCGGGTTGTGCGACGCGGTGATCTGGATGCCGGCCACCGCGCCGAGGCGCCCGACGGCGAACGCGAGCACCGGCGTCGGCAGCGGCTTCGGGAAGACCTTGACGTCGAAACCCGCCGCCGCGAGGACCTCGGCGGCCGCGGTCGCGAAGGCTTCCGAGCCGTGCCGCGCGTCCCGGCCGACGACGACCAGCGCGCCGGCGTGCCCGTGCGCCGTCAGCCACTCCGCGACCCCGGCAGTGGTCCGCGTGACGACGGCGACGTTCATCCCGTTCGGCCCGGCGCGCACCGGCCCGCGCAGCCCCGCGGTGCCGAACTCGAGCGGCCCGGCCATCCGGTCGGCCAGCTCGTCGGCGGCACCGGCGTCGCCGCCCATCGCCTTCGCGAGCACGTTCTGCAGCTCGGCGCGCGCGTCGTCGTCCGGGTCGTCGGCGATCCAGCGGAAGGCGGCGTCGCGCAAGGTCGAATCGATCGTCACCGCGCCAGCCTACGGGCTAGGGTCGGGGGAGTGCGCTTGCTCTTCACCTCACTGGGGTCCTTCGGTCACACGTTCCCGCTCGTCCCGCTGGCGGTCGCCGCGCGCGACGCGGGCCACGACGTCGTCTTCGCCACCTCGGAAGACTTCCTGCCGCAGCTGACGAAAGCCGGCCTGGAGACGGCGGCCGCCGGGCTCGCCATCCGGGACGCGTTCGGGCAGGCCTTCGCCGAGTCCGGGCCGCCCGGCCCGCGGCGCCCGCCGGGCGAGGTCCCGCCGGAGGTGCTCGGGCCGATCGTCGCGAAGGTCTTCGGCGAGCTGATGCCGAAGCGGTTCGTCGCCGACCTGCTGCCGCTGTTCCCGCGGTTCCGGCCCGACCTCGTCGTGAGCGAATCGGGCAACTCCGGCGGTGTGTTCGCCGCGATGCAGGCCGGGATCCCCGTGGTGGCGCACGGGTTCGGCCGCGTGTCGAGCGACGACCCGATGGTGACGCGGATCCGCGACGCGATCCGCGCGCACGGTTCGGAGCTGGGGATCGCCGTCGGTGCGGACCTCGCGTTCGGCGGGCCGTTCATCGACATCTGCCCGGAATCGGTGCAGGAGCCGGGTTTCCTGGCGCGCGCGACGCGCGTCCCGCTGCGGCCGGTCGGCTGGAGCGAGCCGGGCGAACTGCCCGCGGGCGTGCTGGACCGCTCGCGGCCGCTGGTGTACCTGACGCTCGGCACGGCGATGGGCCACGCGGGCGTGCTGGGCGCGGCGATCGCCGGTCTGTCCGGTTTGGACGTCGACGTCCTGGTCGCGACGGGCCCGACGGTCGACCCGGCGGAGCTGGGCGAGGTCCCGGCGAACGTCCGGCTCGCGACGTGGGTCCCGCAGGCGGCGCTGCTCCCGCACGTGGACCTGGTGGTCCACCACGGCGGCAGCGGCACGACGCTCGGCGCGTTCGGCGCGGGCCGCCCGCAGCTGCTGCTGCCGCAGGGAGCGGACCAGTTCAGCAACGCGGACGCGGTCGTGGCGGCCGGCGTCGGCGACCGCCTCTTGGCCGCCGACGTCTCAGCTGAAGCGGTGGCCGCGAAAGCCCGTCACCTGCTCACGGACTCCGCGGTTTGCGACGCGGCCCGCACCTTGGCCGGGGAAGTCGCGGCGATGCCGTCCCCGGCCGAGGTGGCCGCCCAGCTCCCGGCCCTCAGGCGCGGGTGACCAGCTCGCGCAGCAGGGAGCCCATCTGCGTGGCCGCCGCGCGGCCCGCTTCCAGGACTTCCTGGTGGTTCAGCGGCTCGCCGGTCATGCCGGCCGCCAGGTTCGTCACCAGGGACAGGCCGAACACCTCGACGCCGGCCGCGCGGGCCGCGATCGCCTCCAGGACCGTCGACATGCCGACCAGGTCCGCGCCCAGCGTGCGCAGCATGCGGATTTCGGCCGGCGTCTCGAAGTGCGGCCCGGTCAGGCCTGCGTAGACGCCCTCCTCCAGCGACGGGTCGATCTCCTTCGCGATCCCGCGCAGCCGCGCCGAGTACAGGTCCGTCAGGTCGACGAAGTTCGCGCCGACGATCGGCGAGCGCGCGGTCAGGTTCAGGTGGTCGGAGATCAGCACCGGCTGACCCACGCGGAACCCCTCGCGCAGCCCGCCGGCCGCGTTGGTCAGCAGCACCGACCGGACGCCGGCCGCCGCGGCGGTGCGCACGTTGTGCACCACCGGGTCGATGCCCTTGCCCTCGTAGAAGTGCGTGCGCCCCAGCATGACCAGGACGTTCTTGTCGCCGATCTTCAGCGAGCGGATGGTGCCGCCGTGGCCCACCGCGCCGGGCGTGGTGAAGCCGGGCAGTTCGGCGAACGGGATCTCCGTCTCGCACTCCCCGATGACGTCCGCCGCCGGGCGCCAGCCCGATCCCAGGACCACCGCGATGTCGTGCGCGTCCACGCCGGTGCGCTTGGCGATGGCGGCCGCGGCCTCTTGTTCACTCATGTCCGGGAGCGTAACCGGGCGCCGCGAACCAGCAGGAACACCACCAGCCCGAACGGCGAGAGGAAGATCGTCAGCACCAGGACCGGGCTGACGATCCACGGCGAAATCCCCTTCGCGCGCCCCTCGAAGTACATCCACCGGGCGATGAACAGGTCGAACGCGATGAGGTGCGCCCAGACGAGCCCGGCGCCCCACGGCGTGGCCAGCAGCGTCCGCAGCACGCCGAGGTCGGGCGAGAGCATCGCCCGCCCCCACTCGCCGAAGTGCGGCAGGACGAGCGCGAAGTAGCAGGCCAGCGGCAGCAGCGGTACCCACGGCGACGCCATGACCCGAGGCGTCCACCGCCAGTTCGGCGCGAAGACCAGCAGCGCCCAGAACGGCGCCGCCAGCGGGAACGCGAGGTCGAAGAGGATCATCGGGTCACGGCCCACGAGCCGGCTCCGACGGCCGCGACCAGCGCCGCGAACGCGCCCAGCGTCACCGCGTCCGGGTGCACGATCGACTGCGCCCGCAGCGCCTGCCACGTGACCAGCGCGGTCAGCCCCGCGTACCCGGCCGCGCCGACCAGGACGAGCCGCGCGCGGACGGCGTCGTCGCGCAGCCGGGCGAACCGCGGGGCCAGCGCCGCGAGCGCGACGGCCAGCAGCGGCAGCACCTGCAGCGCGTGCATCCCCACGAAGTGCGGGATCCGCAGGTCGCCCGCCACCGTGCTCCAGCCGAGGATCGGCAGGCCCGGACCGCCGTCGGCGAGCCCGACGGTGTGCGCGCCGACCATGTCCGGCGCGCCCCCGGCCCGCCACCGCGCGAGCTGCTGCGCGGTCGGGTTCGTCATCAGGATGCCCAGCGAGATGCCCACCAGGGACAGCACGGCGCCCGCGCGCACCGCCCAGAAGCTCGCGCGGTCTTCGAGCTTGGTGAACATGACCAGCACGGTCAGCGCGAGCGTGGCGACCCACAGTCCCATGATCATCTTGCCCATGACGTTGTAGATCAAGGCGTCCTGCGGCGTCGCGTTGTTGAAGTGGCTCGCCCGGCCGCGCGCGGCCTGGAAGACCAGCAGGACGTACTCGGCGGCGAAGATCGCCACCAGGAAGTCGGTCAGCAGCCCCGCCGCGCGCCGGAACCGCGGCAGCAGCGACACGAGCCAGCTCCAGGTGGCGAAGTAGAGGGCGCCGGACACGGCGAACTTGAACGGCTTCGCCCAGATCGGCGCGCCGGCGAGGGTTCGCTGGTCCACGAGCAGCGCGGCGACGCACAGCACCGCCACCACCCCCAGGGTGGCGGCCGCGATCGCGGACGGGCGGTGCCACCCGCGCGTTCTGCTCCGGACGTCGGCAAGGATGGTCATGGTTCCTCCCAGAATGGATAGTCAAGCTCTCCGTTATGGGAAGCTAAACTATCCATGCTGAGAAGTCTTCAGGGTTGCCCCGGAGGCGAACCCCGGGATCGGAGCGGATGCGCATGCGGATGGCCGAACTGAGCGCCGAGTCGGGGGTGCCGGTCGCGACCGTCAAGTACTACCTGCGCGAAGGCCTGCTCCCGCCGGGTGAGCGCACCAGTCCCAACCAGGCCCGCTACTCCGCGGCCCACGTCCAGCGGCTCCGGCTGGTCAAGGCGCTCACCGAGGTCGGCGGGCTGCCGCTGGCGTCGGTGGGAGCCGTCCTGGCCGCGATCGACGGCGACGCGACCCCGCACCAGACGATGGGCGTCGTCCAGGAGGAGCTGGCCGGGCCGCCGCCGAAGGTGTCCGAGGAGGCCGCCGGGTGGGCGACCGCCCTGCTGCGGGACATGGCCGAGCGCCACGGCTGGAAGTGGCACGGCACGGAGGACCGCACGGTCGGCAACCTGATCGCCGCGCTGGCGACGGCGAAGGAGCTGGGCCACGAGAAGCTCGCCGAGCGCCTCGACGAGTACTTCGCGCTGGCGATGCGGGTCGCGAAGCTCGACGTCGAGGTGGTGACCGGCTTGACGTCGTTCGACAAGATCATCGAGGCCGGCCTGGTGGCGACGGTCCTGGGCGACCGCATCTTCACCGGCCTCCGCCACCTGGCCCAGGAGGCCGTGTCCCGCGAGGTCCTGGACCGGTTGCCCTAGTTGTTCTGTCCGGGGAGGTTGCGATCGTGGCGACACGTGATCGGATGATCTTGGCGTGAAGGAGGGCCTCCGGGTTCGGTGTGGATTGCGACATCT
>NZ_JBSGJA010000045.1:0-38477 GCF_053605345.1 Amycolatopsis sp. NPDC003865
CCGGTCGGCCGGGTCGGTCTTGCCGGTGTAGGCCGCCACCGGGTAACCGCGGTCCTTCAGCAGCGACGCGACGTCGTGCGCCGCCGCCACGGTCATGACCTCCTCCGCCGCTTCGCGCGCCCGGGACCAGATGGCCGTCGCCACCGCGCCCGGCTCGACCAGGATCACCTCGATCCCCTCCGGGGCGAGCTCCGCCCGGAGGCTGTCGGTCAAGCCCACCAAGGCGAACTTCGCCGTGTGGTACGGCCCGACCATCGGCCCCGCGACGCGGCCGCCGATCGACCCGACCGTCACCACCCGCGCCACCGGGGCGATCCGCAGCGCCGGCAGCATCGCGCGGGTCACCGCGAGCTGACCCGTCACGTTCACGTCCAGCTGCTCGCGGAACGCCGGCAGCGGCACGTACTCCAGCGGCCCCGGCCGCGCGAGCCCGGCGTTGTTCACCAGCCCCCGCAGCGGTCCCGCCGCGGCGACCCGGGCGCCGCACTCCGCGATCGACTCCGCGTCCCGCAGATCCATGCGCAGCACGCTCACGGCGTCGCCGTAGACGCGGTCCAGCTCCTTCTCGTCGCCGTCCGTCCGCACGCTCGCCCACACGTGCGCGCCGCGGCGGACCAGCTCCGCCACGCACGCGCGGCCGATCCCGCTCGACGCACCCGTGACCACATAGGACGGTTTCACGACGTCACCACCGCCAGCATCCGCGCCCACGTCTTGTGCAGCTGTTCCTGCCAGTACGCCCACTGGTGGGTGCCCGGCCCGTAGAGGTCCGCCGTCACCGGGACGCCGAGCGCGCGCAGCCGGTCCGCCATGGCCGTGGTCTGGCCGCCGCACAGGAACTCCAGCAGCATCGCCCCGGGCAGCACGTCGACCGGGAGCTTCGCGTCGAGCGGGCCCGGCAGGCCGTTGCCCGCCGACAGGTACAGCTCCGTGCCGCGCAGCCGGTCCGCGTTCACGACCGGGTCGTGCGCCTCCCACCGCGCCGATTCGCGCCGCCGGTCGCCCCACAGCGCTTCGGGGTCGAGGTGGGCCGAGGCGACGATGGCGTCGGTCAGCAGCTCGCCGGTCGGGCCCGCCGGGTTGAGGTTCCCGCTGTAGGAAGCGGCGTAGCGGAACACGCCCGGCCGGCGCGCCGCGAGCTCGATCGCGCCGTAGCCGCCCAGCGACAGCCCGGCCGCCGCGCGCCGGCCGTCCCCGCGGTAGCCGCGGTCGACCAGCTGCGGCAGTTCGACGGCGGTGAACGTCTCCCACTGGTTGAGCGCGAGGTCCTTGCCGTAGTTCCACCAGTCGGTGAAGAACCCCGCCGGACCCGAGCCCGGCATGACGACCAGGACGTCCGCGTCGTCGGCGAGGCGCCGGATGTCGGTGTTGGCGCTCCAGCCGCGGTAGTCCTGCAGCCGGGTCTCCCCCGCGAGCAGGTAGACGGCGGGCCACTTCCGGTCCGGCTCGGCGGCCCAGTCGCGCGGCAGGATCAGCCGCACCATCGCGTAGGCGCCGACACCGGTGGAGCGCACGGTCAGGTCGAGCACCCGGGCGTCACCGTCCACTGTGGTCTCCGCGACGACGTGCGAGCCGTCGTCGGCGCGGGCGTCCGGCACGCCCGTCGCGGCCCGGGCGGGGGCGCCGGGCAGCGTGCCCGCCACGGCGGCCAGCACCGCGGCGCACCGCAGCCACCTCGCGGATATGCGCATGCGTATTCCTTTCCCGGAAAAGTGACGGCGATCACCCGGAAAACACCTCGGGCGTGCAGTCAAGCTAGCGGAGGAAGAAACGAAAACGCAATTGTCCGATCCCGGACAATGTGAAGCGCAGGCAAACAAACTCCCCCGCCGGGGTGAGTCCACGGCCACGGAGGGTGACCAAAGTCGGACGCCCGTGCCACACCGCCGCGGTTGACTCGTGAGTAACCAGCCATTCCGCAGGTCACAGCGGGTACACGTCGGACGTTTACGCAATCTTGAGCCTCTTCCGGTAACCGATTACCTGGCGTAGGGTCGCCCGTGCCGCCGGGTTCGGCCGTCCGAGAGCGCCACCGGCGAAGGGTCCCAGCGCGGGGGCCGCGAAATCCCCGAGAACGCCCCCGAAAGGGAAGAACATGGCTGCCCGAATTCGTTTTCCGCCCGTGCTCCTGGTCGTCGCCGCCGCGGTGACGTCCATTTCCGGCGCCCCGGCGCCACCGCCGCCGGCGGTTCCGCCCGCGGCGCTGCTGCCCGCCGAAGCGCTCCCGGGCGCCCCCGCCCGTGCCGAATTCACCGTGCCCGACGCACCGTCCACAACGGACTCCGGCGACGGCTGCACCGCCGTCGTCCACGGCAGGCTGCTCCCCGGCGGACGCGTGACCGCCCGTGGCTTCCAGACCGCGGTCCCCGGCGGTCAGGTGTCCGAGCTCCTCGCCCGCACCCGCACCGACCTCACCGCCTGGACCGCACAGGCGCGCCGTTGCGCCCGCGTCACCGTCGACGACCAGGACCTCCCGACGGTCTCGACGCTCACCCTCGCCACCCCGCCCGCCGTCGCCGGCGCGGAAACCCTGTCCTACCGGCAGGTCCTGAGCCTGCCCGGCCAGACCGCCGGGCTGCCCCTGCGCACCGTCGCCATCGCCGCCGACGACGTGCTGCTCGTGCTCCGCGACGCCGGGACGACCGGCCTCGACCTCGACACCCTGGCCGTCGCCGCGTGGCAGCACGCGGGCCCGCGGCTGGGCCGCTGAACCGCAAGGAGAACCCCGATGTCCCTGCAGCACCTCGGCGGCGCGACCCTCACCGCCTGCCTGCGCCACTGGGCGGCGGCGACGCCCGACGAGCCCGCCGTGACCTTCACCGACTTCGCCGCCGACCCCGCCGGTCGCCGGCGCGGGCTGACCTGGCGGCGGCTCGCCGAGCGCGTCGACGCCGTCGCCGCCGCGCTCCCGGTCCGCGCCGGCGACCGCGTGGCCGTGCTCTGCCCGCAGGGCACCGACTACGTCACCGGCTTCCTCGGCGCGATCGCCGCCGGCGCGGTCGCCGTGCCGCTGTTCGACCCCGGCCTGCCCGGCCACGCGGGACGCCTCGCCGCGGTGCTCGACGACTGCGCGCCCACAGCCGTCGTCACGACCACCGGCGCCCAAGCCGCGGTGGCGGCCTTCCTCGGCGGCGGTGTCCCGGTCGTCGCCGCCGACCGCCCGGGCCCCGCGCGCTCGTGGCCCGCTCCCGAGGCGTCGCCGGACGACGTCGCGTACCTGCAGTACACCTCCGGTTCGACGCGCAGCCCGGCCGGCGTGGTGCTCACGCACGCGGCCGTGCTCGCCAACGTCGGCCAGGTCGTGAGCGGCCTCGGCCTCGACCCGCGGACGGCCACCACGGTTTCCTGGCTCCCGCTGTTCCACGACATGGGGCTCGTCCTCGGCCTGATCACGCCGCTGGCCCTGGGCCTGCGGTCGGTGCTGATGGACCCGCTCGCCTTCGTCGAGCGGCCGGTCCGCTGGCTCGAACTGCTCGGCGACCACCCGGGCGCGTGGAGCGCCGCGCCGAACTTCGCCTTCCACTACTGCGCGACCCGCGTGCGCGAGCCGGAACGCCTGCGCCTCGGCGGCGTCGCGGCGATCGTGAACGGGGCCGAGCCGATCAACCCGGACGTCCTCGACCGCTTCCACACCGCGTTCGCCGCCGCCGGGTATTCGCCCGAGAAGACGCGCCCGGCCTACGGCCTCGCCGAGGCGACCGTCTTCGTCACCACCGGCCCGGCCGCGGCCCCGCGAGTGACGACCTTCGACCGGGACGCGCTCGCCACCGGCAGCGCACGCCCGGCGGGCACCGGCGTCCGGCTCGTCGCGTGCGGCGTTCCGGCGGGCCAGCGAGTCGCCCTCGTCGACCCGCACACCGCCGTCGCGCTCGCCGACGGTCAGATCGGCGAAATCTGGGTCCACGGACCCAACGTCGGCGCCGGCTACTGGGAGAAACCCCTGGAAAGCACCGAAACCTTCGGCGCCCGCCTGGCCGGCGAACACCCCGGGCTGCCCGAAGGCCCGTGGCTGCGCACCGGCGACCTCGGCGTCCGCCACGAAGGGCAGCTCTACATCGCGGGCCGGATCAAGGACCTCATCATCGTCGACGGCCGCAACCACTACCCCCAGGACGTCGAGGCGACGGCCGCGTCGGCCGACCCCGCGATCCGTCCCGGCAGCGTCGCCGCCTTCGCCGTCACCGGCGCCGACACCGAATCCGTCGTCGTGGTCGCCGAGCACCGCACGCACGACACGCTGACCGACGACGCGGAGCGCGCCCTCGCGGTCGCGATCCGCCGGCTGGTTTCCGAAGCGCACGGGCTGGCCCCGCGGGACGTGCTGCTCGTCCCGGCCGGGCGGGTGCCGCGCACCTCCAGCGGCAAGATCGCGCGCGCGGCCTGCCGCGACCGCTACCTCGCCGGCGACTACGGGAAGGCCGGCCCCCGCGGAAAGGCCGGCCACCACGGAAAGGCACTGGCGCGATGAGAAACCCCGACCTGCGCCACCGGCTCCTCGAGCTGGTCGCCGAGCACACCGGCACGACCGTCGAACCCGACCGCCCGCTCGCCGACCACGGCCTGTCCTCCCGCCAGGCCGTGGCCCTCGCCGCCGACCTCGAAGACCTGCTCGGCACCCGCCTGCCCGCCACACTGCTGTGGGAAAGCCCGACGATCGACCACCTCGTCCGCAGCCTCACCCGGGGCGACGAGCCGCCGGCGCCGGCGGCCGACCGCCGCCGGACCGACCCGGTCGCCGTCGTCGGCCTCGGCTGCCGCTTCCCCGGCGCCGACGGCACCGAGGAGTACTGGGACCTGCTGCGCGGCGGGCGCGATGCCGTCCGGACCGCGCCGCCGGGGCGCTGGACCGCCGACGCCGCACCGGTCGTCGGCGGCTTCCTCGACGACGTCGCCGGGTTCGACGCCGAGCACTTCGGCATCACCCCGCGCGAGGCCGCGACGATGGACCCCCAGCAACGCATGCTCCTCGAAGTCGCCTGGGCGGCGCTCGAGCACGCCGGCATCGCCCCGGCGTCGCTGCGCGGCAGCCGCACCGGCGTCTTCACCGGGATCGCCACCCACGACTACGGCCACCTGACCCTCACCGGCACCGAGCCGGACCTGTGGACGGCGACCGGCGCGGCGGGCAGCATCGCGGCCAACCGGCTCTCCTACGTCTACGACCTGCGCGGCCCGAGCGTGGCGGTGGACACCGCCTGCTCGTCGTCGCTGGTCGCGGTGCACCACGCCGTGCGCGCGCTGCGGGACGGCGAGGCCGATCTGGCGCTGGCCGCCGGGGTGAACCTCATGCTGGTGCCCGGGCCGACCGCCGCGTTCGCCGCCGCGGGCCTGCTCGCCGGCGACGGCCGGTGCAAGACGTTCTCGGCCGGCGCGGACGGCATCGCGCGGGCCGAAGGCTGCGGTGTGGTCGTGCTCAAGCGGCTGGCCGACGCCGAGGTCGACGGCGACCGCGTGCTCGCCGTCATCCGCTCGTCGGCCGTCGGCTCCGACGGCCGGTCCAACGGACTGGCCGCGCCGAACCCCGCCGCCCAGCAGGCGATGCTGCGCGACGCCTACCGCGGCGCCGGGCTCGATCCGTCCACTGTGGACTACGTGGAGGCGCACGGGACCGGCACCCTGCTCGGCGACCCGATCGAGGCCGGCGCCCTCGGCGCGGTCCTGGGCGCGGGCCGCTCCGCCGGCGCCCCGCTGCTGATCGGGTCCGTCAAGACGAACATCGCGCACGCGGAGGCGGCCGCCGGGATCGCCGGGCTGATCAAGGTCGTGCTCGCGCTGGTCAAGGGCGAGCTGCCGCCGCAGCTGCACTTCACCGCGCCGAACCCGCACATCCCGTTCGGCGAGCTGCGGCTCAAGGTGCTCACCGAGCCGACACCGTGGCCGGCCTACTCCGGGCGCGCCACGGCCGGGGTGTCGGCCTTCGGGTTCGGCGGGACCAACGCGCACGTCGTGCTCGACCAGGGCGCGCCCGCCGGACCCGCCGCTCCCGCCGCCGGCGTGCGGATCGGGCTGCTGTCCGCGCGGACCCGGTCCCGGCTGGCCGAGCGCGCGACGCAGCTGGCGGACTGGCTGGACGCCACACCGGGCCAGTCCCTCGCCGACGTGACGCACACGTTGCTCCGGCGGGACAACGGCGAGCGGCACCGGGCGGCGTTCGTCGCCGGGGACACCGCCGAGCTGGCCGGCCGGCTCCGGGCGATCGGCGCCGACCCGCTGCCCGCGGGTGTCGTCACGGGGACGGTGGTGCCGGGCGAAGGACCGGTGTTCGTGTTCTCCGGCCACGGTTCGCACTGGGCCGGGATGGGCCGCGGGTTGCTGGCCTCGTCGCCGGTGTTCGCGGCGCAGGTGGACAAGCTCGGCGACCCGTTCACCGAGCACAGTGGACGGTCGCTGCGCGCGCTGCTCGGTTCGGACCGGCTGTCGCTGCCCGAGACCCAGCTGGCGATCTTCGGCACGCAGGTGGCCCTGGCCGCGCGGTGGGAGGCACTCGGCGTCCGGCCCGCCGCCGTTATCGGGCACTCGCTGGGCTCGGCGGCCGCCGCCGTGGTGAGCGGGGTGCTGACGGCGGACGAGGCGGTCCACCTGGTCGCCACCCGCGCGCGGCTGCTGGGCACGATCGGCGCGGGCGGCGCGATGGCCGCCGTTCCGCTCACGCCGCCGGACCTGCCGACGGGGGTGGAACTGGCGGTCGACTCCGCGCCGGGGCAGATCACGGTCGGCGGAGAGGCGTCCGTTCTGGACGACCTGGTCGCTTCGCTTACCGCGGCCGGGCGGACCGCGCGCCGGCTGCCGGTGCCCGTCGCCGGGCATTCGGCTTCGGTGGAGCCGATCCTCGGCGAGCTGCGCGACGCGCTCGCCGAGCTGGGCGGGCGGCGGCCGCTGGTGCCGTGGTACGACACGGTGCTGACGGACCCGCGGTCGCTGCCGGGCTTCGACGCCGGCTACTGGGCGGCGCACGTCCGCCGCCCGGTCCGGTTCCGCCAGGCGGTGACGGCGGCGGCCGCGGACGGGCACCGGGTGTTCGTGGAGGTCTCGCCCCACCCCATCCTGCGGGGTTCGCTGACCCGGACCCTGGAGGCGGCGGGGATCGCGGACGCGGTCGTGACGGGGACGGTGCGCCGGGGACAGGACGAAATCCGGGCGTTCGGCGCGGCCGCGGCGCAGCTGTACTGCGCGGGAACGCGGATCACGGTCAGCGCGCCGGACGACGGCGCGCGGCTGGCGGACGTGCCGCCGATGCCGTGGCGGCACGAGCGGCACTGGTACACCGATGTCACGCCGGTGGCCGGGCGGCTGCCGGGGTCGGGGGGCGGTTCGCCTTCCGCCGGCGGGATCCGGGCGGGCGCAGCCGACCCGACCGCCGCGGCGGAACCACTCGCCGCCGCCACCGGCGCGGCACGCCTCGCCGAACTCCCGGCCACCGCCGCCCGCGGCAGGCTCGCCGAAATCGTCGCCGCGGTCATGGGGCTCGCCCCCGCCCAGCTCGACGCCGACGTCCCGCTCGTCGACCTCGGGCTCGACTCCCTCATGGCGACCCGGATCCGCGAAGCCGTCCGGCGGGAGCTCGGTGCCGAACCCGACACCGCCGCCGTCCTGCGGGGCGCCACCCTCGCCGAGCTCGACCGGGACCTCGCTCCCCGCGACGGCGAACTGCCCCGCCCCGCCCGGGGCCGGGCCTGGGACGCCGCCGACCGCCTGGTCCTGCGGCTCTGGCGCCGGCACACCGGCGACGACCCCGGCCCGCACGCCCGCCTCGACGAGCGTCTCGCCCGGCTCCTCGCCACGAGCCTCTCCGCCGAGCTCGACACCCCGATCGACGCCGCCGACCTGCTTCGGCACGGCTCCCCCGCCGCCATCGCCGACGTCACCCGCGCCGTCCTCGACACGCGCGAAGCCCGCGGCCCGGTGCACGTCCTCACCCCCGGCGAACCCGGCGCCGCGCCCCTGCTGCTGTTCCACCCCGGCGGCAGCACGTGCACCGTCTACCGGCCACTGCTCGACCGGCTGCCCGCCGGCGTGCCGTGCCTCGGCTTCGAACGCGTGCCCGGCACGAGCATCGAGGACCGCGTCGAACGGCTGCTGCCCCTGGTGCGCGCGCGGCTGCCGCACGGGCCCTACCGGCTCGCCGGCTGGTCGTTCGGCGGCGCGCTGGCCTACGGCGTCGCGACCCGGCTCGCCGGCGAAGGCGAGGACGTCGAGCTCGTCGCCCTCCTCGACACCATGCTGCCGCTGCCGGAACCGGGCCTCGACCCGCGGGCGTCCTCGGCGCGGCGGTTCCTGCGGTTCACCGGCTACGTCGAAGGCACCTACGGCCACCCGGTCCGGCTCGGGCACGACGAGCTCGCGCCGCTGCCCGAGGAGGAGCAGATCGAGCTGACCATGCGGCGCGTCGCCGAGGCCGGACTGCTCGGCCCCGGCGTGCTGCGGCACCAGCGTCAGTCCTTTTTGGACACCCTCGCCGCGGAACGCGGGACACCGCGCCCCTACGACGGCCGCGTGGTGCTCTACCGGGCGACCGAGCCGTACGCCGCCGGGCTCGCCATGGAACCGCGCTATTCCCGCTCCGACCTCGCCGCGGGCTGGGCGGAGCTGTGCCCGCGGCTGGAGATCGTGCCGGTGCCCGCGCACCACCTGTCGGTGGTCGACCCGCCGCACGTCGACGTCGTCGCCCGGCACCTTGCGCGGTTGCTGTGAAGCTGCTGGCCGTGCTCGGCGCGGGGTTGCTCCTGGTGGCCGTCGACGCGACGGTGCTGCACGTCGCCTTGCCCGACCTCGTCCGGGAGCTGCGCCCGGGCGCGGCGGCCCAGGTGTGGATCGTGGCGATCTACCCGCTCACGGCGGCCCCGCTGCTGCTGCCGTTCGGCACGCTCGGCGACCGGTTCGGACGGCGGCGCGTGCTGGTCACCGGCTACGCGGTGTTCGGCGCGGCGTCGCTCGGGTGCGCGTTCGCCCCCGGCGTCCCGGCTCTGCTCGCCGCCCGGGCGGCCCTCGGCTGCGGCGGCGCGATGATCATGCCGGTCACGATGTCGCTGCTGCGGGAGCTCTTCCCGGACCGCCGGCGGCGGCGCACGGCGATCGCGGTGTGCAGCGGCGTCGCCGGGGCGGGCTCGGTGTTCGGGCCGGTGCTGGGCGGCGTGCTCGTCGAGGCGTGGGGCTGGCGGGCGACGTTCCTGGTGAACCCGCCGGTGATCCTCGCGGCGGTGGTCGCGGCGCTGCGATGGCTGCCGCGGTCGCCGCCCGGGCGAGGGCCGTGGGACGCGCTCAGCGCGGCCCTCGCGGCGGGCGGGGTGCTCGGGATCGCCTTCGCCGCCGGCCCGTCGGGCGGCGGTCTTCCCGCGGGCGTGGCCGGGTGTGTCCTGGTGGGACTGTTCGTGCTCCGCCAGCGTTCGTCCGCGACGCCCCTGCTGGATCTGGGGTTGTTCCGCCGCCCGGGGGTCGCGGGCGCGGTGGGCGGGGTGCTGCTGGTGATGAGCACGCTGGTGGGCCTCGGCGTGCTGCTGGCGCAGTACCTGCAGGTGGTGCTGGGCCTGTCCCCGGTGGCCGCGGCGGCGCGGTTGCTGCTGGTGCTCGGGGCGTCGGCGGCGGGCAGCGTGGCAGCGCCGGCGCTGCTCGGCCGGTTCGGCAACCCCCTGGTCCGGACGTGGGGGTTCGCGCTGGCCGGCACGTCGCTGGCGGTGCCGGCGGCAGGCGGCCTGACGTCGTGGTGGCTGGGTGCGGCGCTGGCCGGCACGGGGTTCGGGATGGCACTGGCGCTGACGTCGAGCACGGACACGCTGCTGTCGGCGGCTCCGTCCGGCCACGCGGGCGGCGCGGCGGCGGTGGAGAAGACGGGGTACGAGCTGGGTGCGGGTCTGGGCACGACGGCGTTCGGTTCCCTGGCGGCGGCGGTGTACGCGGCGCGGCTGGTGGTGCCGCCGGGAGTTCCGGCCCCGGCGGCCGGCTTGGCGGCGGCCGGGCCGGTTCAGGCGGAGTCGGCCGCGCGGGAGTTCGCGGCGGAGGGGCTGGCGGCGGCCGCGCGGGTGGCCTGCACCGCGGGCGTCCAGGTGTCGGCGGGTGTCGCTTGTGGACTCTTCGCGGCCGCCGCGGTGGTTTCGGCGGTGAGCCGGACTGGACGCGCCGTCCGATCGACGGCGGTATAGGTCGTTATACAGAGGTCGTCAGCGGAACCAGGCGCCCGCGCCCGAGCGCATCGCCAGGTTCCGCGGCTCCGGCGGGAGCGGCAGCGACCCCTGGCTGGGCGGCCACAACGTCACCGCCGGGACCTCCCGCAGCTGGGCGCGCAGTTTCTGCAGCGGCAACGGACGACGGCGGGTCAGCAGCGTCGTCGTCCGCGGGTGCAGGTCCACGAACGGGTAAGTCGCGTGCAGCGCCGCCAGCCTCGACTCCAGGTGGCGGCCGCGGGCGGTCAGCTCCGCCGCCGGGACCGCCGGCTGGATCACCAGGAACTCCCCCGGGCCGAGCCGGACGGCGCGGTCGAGGGGGCGCAGGCCGCCGCGCAGGAGGTCGGCGACGTTCTGCTCCGTGTGCATCCGGACGCGCGTGCCGTGACGGCGTTCGACCGCCGCCAGGTCGTCGACCGCCACCAGGACCAGGCCGAGGGGCACGGTGTCCGTCGCGTCGCCGAGCCACCGGGTGATGCCGGCGAGGGTGTCCAGCCCCGTCTCCGGGTCGATGGCCGGCCCCACCGGGACCGGCGCCGACGCGCGGGCCGCGTCCAGCCGGGACGCCACGTGCCGCAGCGCCGCCTCCGCGCGGCTCTCGATGTCCAGCTCCGCCGGGGTCTCCACCGACGCCAGGACCTCGCCGACGCGGCGCCGGACCGCGGGCGGCAGCCGGTCGCCCATCGCGTCGCGCAGCCGGACCACCTCGGCGTACGCCTCGTCGCGGCGGAGCCCCCAGCGGCCGCGGAACAGCCGCGCCCGCTCGACCGACGTCGCCTGGGGGTCGATCTCGTCCAGGTCCTGCGCGACGACCGACGCCCCGAACGTCGGCGACAGCACCGCGACCGACCACTCGCGCGCCATCGGCTCGTCGGGGCGCAGCAGCACCGGCGTGACGCCGTGCGGGAGGTCGGGCCGGCCCGAGTCGACCATGCCGACGACCGTGACGGCTGCCTTCCGCGCGATCTTCGCGTACATCTCGCGCTCGCGTTCGAAGTACGGCAGCCGCTGGAACAGCGCGAACACCACGGTGTCGGCGCCCGCCCCGTCGGCGAGGGCCGCGCGTTCGACCGCGTGCGACGCGGTCACCAGGGCGCGTTTGGACAGCACGCCAGCGCGCGGGTCTGCGTCGGGCATGGAAAGTCGCCTTCGCCGGGGGAAGAAAGGGAGGCAACTACCGTAAAAGAGGGGATGCCGCCCGGCTAGCCACACAATGAGGTGAAATCAAAAGTGGCGACGATCAGCCTCCCGGGCGACGACCTCGTCACGGTCGGCCAGCCTTTCCAGTCCCCGCAACGGTTGCCGCATCCGGTGGTTGTCCCGCAGCCGCCCGGCGTTGCGGTCGAGGAACGCCCAGTACCCGGCGGTGAACGGGCACGCGTCCGGGCCGGTCCGCTTCTTCGGGTCGAACACACAACCGGGGCAGTGGTCACTCATCCGGTTGATGTAGGCACCACCGGCGGCGTACGGCTTGGTCGCGACGACCCCGCCGTCGGCGTACTGGCTCATGCCGATGACGTTCGCCGGCATCACCCACGGGAAGCCGTCGACGAAGGCGGTGGCGAACCAGCGGGTCAGCTCGGCCGGGTCGTAGCCGCGCTGCAGCGCGTGGTTGCCGAGCACCATCAGGCGTTCGATGTGGTGGGCGTAACCGCGGTCGCGCACGCCGGCCAGCGCGGTGCGCAGGCAGGCCGCCTCGACGGCGTCCGCGTCGAGCGAACGCCACCACTCCGGCAGCTTCCGGCGCGCCTGCAACGCGTTGCGGCGCAGGTAGTCCGGCCCCTGGTGCCAGTACAGGTGCCAGACCCACTCGCGCCAGCCGAGCACCTGCCGGACGAAGCCTTCGACGCTGCTCAGCGGCGCGTCGCCGGCCCGGTAGCGCTCCTCGGCCCGCCGCACGACGTCGCGGGGGTCGAGCAGGCCGAGGTTGAGCGGCACCGAGAGCAGCGCGTGCGCCATCGCCCAGTCGTGGGTCAGCATGGCGTCCTGGTGCGGGCCGAAGGCGGGCAGGCGGTGGTCGAGGAACCGCCGCAGCGCGCGGACGGCCTCGTCGTGCCCGACGGCGAACTGCCGCGGGCCGTCGGCGCCGACCGGGTGGATCTTCCCGGCGCGGACGGCTTCGTCGAGCTCGGCGCGGACGCGGTCGTCGATTTCGTTTTCCCGCGGGTGCCAGGGCGCGGGGACGTCGAGCCGGGTCGTCTTCGGCGGCGGCTGCCGGTTGTCGTGGTCGTAGTTCCACTGCCCGCCTTCGGGTTCGCCGTCGGCTTCGAGCAGCACCCCGAACTTCCGGCGCTGGTCGCGGTAGAAGTCCTCCATGACGAACCGCTTCCGCCCGTCGGCCCAGACCGTGAAGTCCTCTTTGGACAGCACGAAACCGGGCGTGGGCAGGATTTCGGTGACGACGCCTTCCTCGCGCAGCCGCCGGACGAAGGCATCGGCGGCGTGCGACGTCGGCTCGTGCACGACGACCGGCCGCCCGAACCGCCGCAGGCCGGTGCGGTAGTCCGGGGCGTCGACGAGGGTGACGCGGTCGCCGAGATCGGCGGCGAGCCGGTGCAGCGCGGCCTGGACGAGGTGCAGTTTCTGCCGGTGGAACGGCTTGGCGGCAAAGGCCGCGGCCGACCGGATCACCAGCACGTCGCGGCCGCGGTGGGCGGGGGTGCTGTGGAAGTGCGGCCCGAGCTGGTCGGCGAACAGCCAGAGCGCGGGCTCGTTTCGCATGAGCGGAACGCTAACCCGGTTCGGGCGGCTCCGCATGTCCGGCCGGGCGGGCGAGAGCCGGATCCGCGCGAGCGGCTCGCTCGGCGAAGTCCTGGCGGCCTACCGCGGCCCGGCGGCGTAAGCGCGCAGCACGTCCGTCGTGTCGCCGAGGAACTTCGCCACCACCTCGGCCTCCCCCGGCTCCAGCTCCTCCGTCAACCGCGTCACCGCGTCCACCAGTGGCGCCAGCGCCGCCCGGACCTCGGCTCGGGCCGCCTCCGCCACCACCAGCGTGATCCGCCTGCCGTCGCTCGGGTGGCGGTCGCGGCGGACGTGGCCCGCCGCCTCCAGCCGGTCGACCAGGACCGTCGCCGACGCCGAGCGGATCTTCAGCGCGTGCGCCAGGTCGACCGTGCCCATCGGCGTGCCCGTCGCCAGGTGCTGCAGCGCCTGGACGTCGGTCGCGCCCAGGCCCAGGCGTCGGGCCAGCGCCAGCTGGACGTCGTGGGCGAGCGCCAGCAGGTCACGCAGGGCGAGGTTCACCCGCAGCGCCACACCGTCTTCCACCGGGCCATTCTACGGTCGCTAGACAATCTAGCTAGTTTTGCTACCGTGGGCGGTGTGGACGTCCGAGCGATGAACGCCGAAATGACCGCCAGACTGATCGACGCCCCCGGTGAAGCCCCGCCCGAAGGCGGGTACGCGCTGCGCGTCGTCGAGACCCGGGGCCGCAGCAGCGGCGAACCGCGGCGGGTGCCGCTCGCCGTCGTCGCATGGCACGGCGGGCGCTACCTCGTCTCGCCCGTGCGCGACCGCGACTGGGTCGCCAACCTCCTCGAAACCCCGGAGTGCGCGCTGCTCGCCGCCGAGGAACGCCAGGACTGCCGGGCCGAGATCGCCGGCGGCCACGAGGCCGCGAACGTCGTCGCGACGTACCTGGCGGCGATGTCGGTGCCGTGGGCGGTCAAGGCGTTCCCCGTCCCGCAGGACGCGACCCCGGACCGGATCCTCCAGCACCTCGGCGGGATGGCCGTCTTCCGGCTGGAGCCGGCGTGAGCGTCGCGATCGCGGGCGGCGGCCCCGGCGGGCTGCTGCTCGGCTACCTGCTCGCCCGCGCCGGGATCGACGTCACCGTGCTGGAGGCGCGGTCGGACTTCGACCGCGACTTCCGCGGCGACTCGCTGCACCCCTACACCCTCGAACTGCTCGACCGCCTCGGCCTGGCCGGGGATCTCCTGCGGCTCGACCACTTCAAGGCACGCTCGTTCCGCTTCCACACGCCGTCCGGCGTCTACAGCTGCGCCGACTACGACCGGCTCGACACCCCGTTCGGCTACATCGCGCTGATGCCGCAGGTGCGCTTCCTCGACTTCCTCGCCGAGCGGGCGGCCGCCCTGCCGTCGTTCACGCTGCGGACGAACGCGAAGGTCACCGGCCTGCTCGAGGACGACGGGCGGGTGACCGGCGTCCGGTACCGCGGCGGCGAACTCGAGGCATCGCTCGTCATCGGCGCGGACGGGCGGTTCTCGACCGTGCGCCGCCTGGCGGGCCTCGACGCCGAGCCGCTCGGCGCGACCACCGACCTGCTCTGGTTCCGCCTGCCCCGCTCCCCCGGCGACCCGCCCGACGCCGACCTCGACCTCTACTTCGGGCGCGACGCCTACGTCGGAGTCCTCGGCGGCGTCCAGGACTGGCAAGTCGGCTACAGCATCGAAAAGGGCGAGTACCCGGCACTGCGCGAACGCGGCGTCGAGCCGATCCGCGCGTTCCTGCGCGACCGCGTGCCGTGGCTGGCCGACCGCGCCCACCTGCTGACCGGCTTCGCTCAGACCACGCTGCTGTCGGTCGACATCTCCCGCGTCCGGCGCTGGCACCGCCCGGGCCTGCTCCTGCTCGGCGACGCGGCCCACGTCATCTCCCCGGTCGGCGGCAACGGGATCCTGATGGCGGTCCAGGACGCCGTCGCCGCGGCGAACCGCCTGATCCCCGCGCTCCGCCGGGGTGGGGTGACCTCGGCCGACCTCGCCGGCGTCCAGGCCGACCGGATCGCGGCGATCGACCGGGTGCAGACCGACCAGGTCAAAGTCGAGCGGCGTGCCGCCGCCGCGCGGGCGCGGGGCCGCGGCACCGCGCCCCCCGCGCTGCTGAAGTTCCTCTTCGCCATCCCGGCCCTGCGCACCCGCGGCGCCCGCGGCAACGCCTACGGGCCGTTCCCGCCTCAGCTCGACGAGTCCCTCTTCGCGTCGTAGGACGTCCAGCCGCCCTGCCCTTCGGCCGCCTCGACGTCCGCGTCCGCGGTCGCCGCGTGGGTCATCGCGGCCACCGTCTCCTCCAGGCCCCGCTGCACCTCGTCGCCCTCGGCCTCGCGGACGCTGTGCAGCGTCACCGTGATCTCCGACGAGGCCGGGCCGTCTTCGGCTATCCGGAGTTCGCCGTGGTAGTCGTCGGGGCCTTCCGCGCCCCACTTCAGCGACCGGGTCGCCGCGTCCGTGTGCAGCCAGGCCTCGCTCGCGACGCGGTGGCCGTGCACCTCCGCCTCCACGTGGACGCTGTCACCGCCCTGCGGCTCGGCCACTTTCATCTCCGGGAAGTACCGCGGCAGGTTCTCCGGGTGGCTCAAGAACGCGAACAGCTCGTCGGCGGGGATGTCGGCGGTCGCGGTGTGGCGGTACTCGGTCATCGGTTCACCTTTCGTCGACGCCCGGATACCCCGTGAGGGGTGCATTAAAAGACGGCGCACGGGGAACCTGGTGAACATGACGGCCACCGAACCCGAGACCCGGCGCGGTCCCGCCCCCGTGCAGGGGATGGGCATGCTGATCGGCTTGCTGTTCCTCGTGCTCGCCGCGCTCGAGCTGATGTCGGGGGTCGCCGACGGCAGCGGCCCGCGTGAACTGTTCGGGGTGTTCTCGGTGTCCGGGGCGTGGGCGCTGGTGCACCTGCTGACCGGCGCCGCGGCGGTCTTCTGCACCCGCTCTTCGCGCCTGGCCGCCCGGTTCCTGGTCGCCGCCGGGGCCGCTTACGCCGCGGCCGGCCTGGTCGCGCTGCTCCCGCTGCCGCGGGCGGTCACCGAAGTGCTGCCGATGAACACCGCCGCGATCTGCCTCGCCCTGGCGCTCGGGACCGCGATGCTCATCCTCGGCGCGGGCTGGCTGTGGCGGCGGCCGGAACGGCGCCGCTGAAGTCCTCCGCCGCTCGCGGGAAACGCACGAGCACGGCCGTGACCAGCACCGCGAGCCCGAAGAGGACGTAGCCGTTGCCGGTCAGCTGCTGGACGAACGTCCAGCCGCGCTCCACCTCCCCGCCCCGCGGCCACCACCACTGCGGCCCGGCCACGAACAGCACCGCGCCCGCCCCGGCCACGACGGCGAACCCGCGCCGCCGGGTCCGGCGCGCCAGGTCCGCCCAGCCGAGCAGCACGACGACGGCCCAGACCCAGTGGTGCGTCCACGAAATCGGGGAGATCAGCAGGCCGCCGGCGGCGTTGACGCCGAGCGCGACGGTCTGTTCCCCGGCGTTCAGCGCGCGCCGCACGCCGAACGCGGTCAGCACGAGGACCACCGCCACCAGCGGCAGCCACCACGCGGTCCGCGCGTCGGCGGGCACCCCGGCGCGCGCGAGCAGCCCCAGCAGCGACTGGTCGCCGGCGTAGGTCGGCTCGCCGACGCGGCCGGTGTCCCACAGCGCGCCGGTCCAGTACCGCACCGAGTCGGCGCCGGCCAGCAGGAACCCCAGCGCCGTCGCGGCCAGGAACGTGACGACGGCGGTGACGGCGGCCCGGGTGTCGCGGCGGAGCAGGAAGTAGAGCAGGAAAACCGCCGGGGTCAGCTTGATCGCGGCGGCGATCCCGATCAGCAGGCCGCGCGGCCACCGCGGGGTGGCCACCAGGACGTCGAGCACGACGAGGGCGAGCAGCAGCAGGTCGATCTGCCCCGCGTAGACCGTGCGCAGCACCGGCTCGAGGACCTCGGCGGCCAGGAGGAGCACCGCGACGCGGCGCCAGTCGGCGCGCGCGCCGAGCGCGCGCAGGACCGTCACCAGCACGAGCGCGAGCAGACCGAGGGTGCCGACGGTGACCACGAGGCAGGCGGCCCAGTACGGCAGCACGGCCAGCGGCGCCAGCAGGACCGCCGCGAACGGCGGGTAGGTGAACAGCAGCAGCTGGCCGTCGCCGGTGGGCGGCAGGGTGCCGTAGAGGGCGTCACCGTGCAGCAGCGCCGCCGACCCGAGCCGGTAGACGTCCAGGTCGACCCGGTAGGCCGGAAACCGCACCCGGCCGTCGTTGTACGACACCAGCAGCACGGCCAGGACGAGTACCTGCGCCCCCAGCAGCACGTAGGCGTTCCCCAGCTTGGCCCGCACCCCTCGTCCCCCTCTGATCATCTCTCGCATTCTGTCGGGTCCCCGCCCCGGCGCCATCCGGGAAACCCCCGGACCGGCTCCGGAAAACCGGTTGCCCGGCGTGCCAGCCTGGGCGGATGGGGACACCGGCCGGCTTCGCCTACCGCGTCGACGAACGCGGCACCGTCACGATCACCCACCACGGCCGCCCGGCCGGGACGCTGCGCGGGTCCGCCGCCGCGCGCTTCCTGGCCGCCGCCGACCGCGGTGACGACCAGCAGCTGCTGATGGCCCGCGCCACCGGCAACTACAAGCACGGCACCGAGCGGCGGGCCCGCGAGCACCCGCGCAACCGGTGAGTTCCTGGCACGCTGGCGCCATGAGCTACGACGTGCAGACGATCCGCAAGCACTTCCCCGCCCTCTCCGCCGCGCACTTCGACGGGCCGGGCGGCTCGCAGGTTCCCGACGTCGTCGGCGAGGCCGTGGCCGGGACCCTGTGCGCCGCGATCGCCAACCGCGGGGTCGTGACCGCGGCCGAGCGCCGGGCGAGCGCGGTGGTCGCCGACGCGCGCCAGGCCGTCGCCGACCTGCTGGCCGCCGACCCGGCCGGGGTCGTGTTCGGGCGCAGCATGACGCAGCTGACCTACGACTTCTCCCGCACGCTGGCCAAGAACTGGGGACCGGGCGACGAGGTCGTCGTCACCCGGCTCGACCACGACGCGAACATCCGGCCGTGGGTCCAGGCCGCGGAAGCCGCCGGCGCGACCGTGCGGTGGGCCGGCTTCGACCCCGCGACCGGGGAGCTGGCGGCGTCCGCGGTGAGCGGGATGCTGTCGGAGCGGACCCGGCTGGTCGCGGTGACGGCGGCGTCGAACCTGCTCGGCACCCGGCCGGACATCCCGGCGATCGCGGCGGCGGTGCACGAGGCCGGGGCGCTGCTGTACGTCGACGGCGTGCACCTCACGCCCCACGCGCCGGTCGACGTCACGGCGCTGGGAGCCGACTTCTACGCGTGCTCGCCGTACAAGTTCCTCGGCCCGCACCTGGGCCTGGTCGCGGCGGCGCCGTCGCTGCTGGGGACACTGCACCCGGACAAGCTGCTGCCCTCGACCGACGCGGTGCCGGAGCGGTTCGAGCTGGGCACGCTTCCGTACGAGCTGCTGGCGGGCACGACCGCGGCGATCGACTTCCTGGCGGGCCTGGTACCCGGCTCGGGCTCGCGCCGCACGCGGCTGCTCGGGTCTTTGGCCGCGGTGGAAAACCACGAGAACGCACTGCTCGAGCGGTTGGACGCCGGGTTGGCCGCACTTCCGGACGTCACGCGGTACGGCAGGCCGGAGCGGCACCGGACGCCGACGGTCCTGTTCTCCGTCGACGGCGTCGCGTCACAAGCGGTGTACGAGCACCTCGGTGCGCTGGGGGTGAACGCGCCGGCGGGGAGCTTCTACGCGATCGAGTGCTCGCGCCACCTCGGCCTCGGCGACACGGGCGCGGTCCGGGCGGGGATCGCGCCGTACACGACGGAAGCCGACGTCGACGCCCTCCTCGCCGGAGTCGCCTCGCTCCCCCGCCCCTGAAGCGCCCCCATGTGGCCTTCGATGCGTCAGACGCACCCAAGGCCACATCGGGGCGCTCGGGCCGGGGCCTACGGCGCCGGGGCGTAACCCGACGGGCGGGCCGTGAACGAGCCGCGGCCCTGGGTTCGGCCGCGCAGGCGGTTCGCGTAGCCGAACAGCTCGGCCACCGGGACCGTCGCCGTCACCACCGCCGTGCCCGCGCGGACCTGTGATCCGGCCACCCGGCCGCGGCGGGCCGCGAGGTCGCCGAGCACCGTGCCGACCGCGTCCGCCGGTACCGTCACCGCCACCTCGGCGACCGGTTCCAGCAGCCGCAGTTCGCACGCGCGCAGGGCTTCCCGCAGGCCGAGCCGTCCCGCCGTGCGGAACGCCAGGTCCGACGAGTCCTTCGGGTGGGTCGTCCCGTCGGTCAGCACCACCCGCAGGCCCGTCACCGGGTGCCCGCCGAGCGGCCCGCCGGCCAGCGCGTCCCGGCACCCGGCTTCGACCGCGCGGACGTACTCGCGCGGCACCCGGCCGCCGACGACCGCCGAGGCGAACCCGAACCCCTCGGCGGCCGGCTCGACGTCGAGGACCACGTGGGCGAACTGGCCCGCGCCGCCGTCCTGCTTGACGTGCCGGTACAGCAGCCCGGACACCCCGCGGACGACGGCTTCGCGGTGCGCGACCGAAGGACGGCCGACCACGGCTTCGAGCCCGCGGTCGCGCCGCAGCTTCTCCACCGCCACCTCCAGGTGCAGCTCGCCCAGGCCGGACAGCAGCGTCTGCCCGGTCTCCGGATCGGTCCGCACGACCAGCGACGGGTCCTCCTCCGCCAGCCGCGCCAGCGCCGAGGCCAGCCGGTCGCCGTCGCCCGCTCGGCGGGCTTCGACGGCCACCGAGACCACCGGGTCCGCCGTCGGCGGCGGCTCCAGCAGCACCGGGGCGTCCGGCGCGCAGAGCGTGGCGCCGACCCGGGCCGCCTTCGGCCCGGCCACCGCCACGATGTCGCCGGCCACCGCGCTGTCCAGGGGCTCGTGCCGGTCGGCCTGCACGCGCAGGACCCGCGCGACGCGTTCGACGCGGTCGCCGTCGCGCACCTGGTCCCCCTTCCGCAGTGTTCCCGAGTACACCCGCACGTACGTCAGCCGACCGGTGGCCGTCGCGACCACCTTGAACACCAGCGCGGCCAGCGGCGCCGCCGGATCGGCCGGCCGGTCGGCGCGCACCGGCTCGACGTCCGAAGGCGACGGCAGGTAGGCCACGACGGCGTCGAGCAGCGGCTCGATCCCGCGGTCGCGGTAGGCCGCGCCGCACAGCACGACGAGCCCGTCGCCGCTGAGGGTCAGCTCCCGCAGGGCCTTGTCCAAGGTCTCCGCCGAGATCGTCCCGCCGGCGCAGAACTCGTCCAGCGCCACCGGGTGCAGCTCGGCGACGGCCTCCTCCAGCGCCCGGCGCCGCCGCCGTGCCTCGGCCGGGGCGTCCGCCGGGAGGCGCACGAGGTCGACGACGCCGGTGAAGCCGTCCTCGCGTCCGATCGGCAGCTGCACGACCAGCGGCGACGGGTGCAGCCGCGCCCGGATCGACGCGACGGCCGTGTCGAGGTCGGCGCCCGCGCGGTCGAGCTTGTTGACGAAGGCGATCCGCGGGACGCCGTGCCGGTCGGCCTGGCGCCACACGGTTTCGCTCTGCGGCTCGACGCCCGCGACGCCGTCGAACACGGCGATCGCGCCGTCGAGGACGCGCAGCGACCGCTCGACCTCGGCGGTGAAGTCGACGTGGCCGGGCGTGTCGACGATGGTGAGCCGGTGGCCGCGCCACGTGCAGCCGACGGCCGCGGCGAAGATCGTGATGCCGCGGTCGCGTTCCTGCGGGTCGAAGTCGGTGACGGTGGTGCCGTCGTGGACCTCGCCCGTCTTGCGGGTGGCTCCGGTGACGTGCAGGATCCGTTCGGTCACGGTGGTCTTGCCCGCGTCGACGTGGGCGAGGATGCCGAGGTTGCGGACGGTGGTCAGGTCGTGCGTGCGCATGGCGCTGTCCTTTGTGGACGATCCGATCGGGGCAGCGCGATTCGCCGTGACGGAACGCGTCACGGAAGCGGTGTCAGCCGCGCGGCGGACACCGGAAGCGCGAAGACACGAGGATCACCTCGGACCGCGGACGGGAGACGACGGCGACGCGCACGGCCGGCTCCCTTCGTTCGACGCGGTCTCGGACTCCGGGCAGCGTAGCGGCGGCTTTCCGGGCCGCCAACCGGTTTTGCGCGCCGAGGGCCACCCCGGTCTCCGGAGTGGCCCTCGGTGCCGTCAGTGGCTCAGCTGGGATCCTGGTCCAGCTGCGTGGCCTTCACCGCGTTGGCGACCTGGGTGCAGTCGTCGGCGGTGATGCCCGCGGTGCCCGCCTTGGCGAGCGCCGCGCAGGAGGAGTTGAGGGCGTCGCCCACGTCCTTGAAGGTCGCGCTCGGGGTCAGCGTGTTCTCGACGCCCCACCAGATCTGGACGGACTTGTCGAGGCCGAGGCCGCGCACGGTCTGGCCGTTGAAGGTGTCGCCGTCGGTGATCAGGTAGTCGGCCTTGTTGACGACGCCGTCGTTGATGTGCTCGTCCGGGTTGTTCGTGTCCCAGCCCGGGCCGTTGACCATGTCCGGCTGCGGCTTGAGCGACGAGCGCGGGTCCTTCATGTTCCGGATCGCGCCGAGCGACGAGCCCGCGCCGAGCAGCCAGCGGTTGTCGCCGGTGTCGTTGGGGTCGTTCGACGTGATGCCGATGAACTTGCCGAAGACGTCCGAGAGACCTTCGTTGATCGAGTCGGCCTGGCCACCGCTCAGCCCAGACGTGTGCTGCGTGACGCCGTGGGTGAGCTCGTGGCCGGTGATGTCGTCGGTGGTGACGCCTTCGCCGAAGGCCATCTGCTCGCCGTCCCAGAAGGCGTTCGCGAACGGGCATTCGCCGCTGACGCAGATCCGGACGGTGCCGCGCAGCGCCTTGCCGGTGCCGTCGGAGTAGTCGGCGCCGATCAGGTTCGTGAGGTCGACGTTGACGTACTTCTGGTAGAAGTCCGCCGCCTGGCCGAAGAACGTGTAGACGTTGTTGACGTCGGCGACGGAGGACTCGGCGCCGCCTTCCTTGCGGGTGACGTCGAAGGCGGTGCCGCAGCGGACCGATTCGGTGCTGCCGCTGACCACCTTGCGGTTCGCGTCGCAGACGTCCCGGTTGGCTTCGCGGACCTCCGACCACGACGTCAGGACGTCCGGGGAGCCGGCCTTGACGACCTCGGTCCACTTGTCGTTCAGCTTCGCGCCGTGCACGGTGACCTGGTAGGTCGGCACGGCGACGCCGTCGCCCTTCGCGCCGCCGAGGGTGGCGTCGTACCAGTACGCGCGGGGCGCGTCGGCCTGCAGGGTGCCCGCGGCGAGGCCGGTGCGCTTCGCGACGTCCGCGATCGCGGCGTCCGCGGCACCGGCGTCGCTCGCCGGGAAGGCGCCCGTGGTCTTCTGCGTGGTGCGGCCGTGGGTCGCGAGGACCGCGCCCGCCTTGTCGCGCAGCTGGACCAGCTGGCCGCCGAACACCGGCACGCCGCCGATCTCCTGCTGGGACCGCACTACGCTGCCGAACGGCATCGCGAGGGAGTCCAGCGCGCGCATCGACGGCTGCGAGATGGTCGCGTAGGCCGGCGAGCCGGTCGTGGCCAGTGACACCGCGACGACGGCCGCGCTCACCGCCGCCGTCCCTGCGATGACCCTTTTGCGTGACACCCGGTACACCTCCGTGGAAGCTTGATCACCTGTCGTGAAGTCCGAGCAGGGTCACATGCCCCGAAGGGGTGGCACACCGGTCGAAAGTAGGTAAGTCACCACATGGGCGCCGTAAGTCGGTGGTTAATCACCGACAATTCGGACAGGTCAGGTCGAGGACGGGACCCGACGCGGACCGCGCTTGCGGCGCAGCCGGCCGGCACAGCTCCCTCACGCCGACGGCGGGGCCACCACGCGGAGCTGGAGCATCGCCGCGAACCGGGCCTCCGGGTCCGCCATGTCGAACCCGCCGACCTCGGCCAGCCGGCGCAGGCGGTACCGGAACGTGTTGGGGTGGACGTGGACGGCGGCCGACGCGGCGATGACGTCCCCGAAGGCGTCGAGCCAGGCCCGCAACGTTTCGACGAGGTGGGCGTGGTGCTGCTCGTCGTAGTCGAGCAGGCGCGCGACCGGGCCGGTCGGGCGGTCGCCGCGGGCCGCGACCAGGTCCTGCAGCTCCAGCAGCAGGGCCTCCACGTGCACGTCGGCCAGCGACGCCACGCGGCGGCCCGCGCCGCTGCCCGAGCGCAGCACCCGCAGCGCGCGGTCCGCGCTGTCGCGGGCTTCCGGCAGCTCGGCCGCGCTACGCGCCACCGGCCCGATCCCGATGACGGCCCGGACGCGGTCGCCCACCCGGTCCAGGAAGTCCTTCGCGATCCGCAGCGCGCGGCGTTCGCCGTCGGCGTCGCGGGTCACCGGCACCAGGCCGTACGCGGTGTCGCCGACGAGCGCCGCCGCGCAGCGCGGGTGGACCGCGCTCAGGTGCATCGCGAGACCGTCGGCCAGCCGCTGCCGCTCGGTGGCCAGTTCCGCGTCCTCGGCACCGTTCTCCAGCACGCCCAGCGCCAGCACGACGACCGGCTGGTCCGCCAGCCCGAGCCGGCTCAGCGCTTCCCGCGCGGCCGCCCCGCCCTCCAGTGCCGTGCTCAGCAGGTCCGCGCGCAGCCGGCGTTCGACGTCGGCGCCGGCCCGCACGCGCAGCAGGTGCAGCGCCACCAGACGGGCCGCGTCGCACAGCGCCTGGGTGCGGTCGGGCGTCAGCGGTTCGCGCACCGCGGCCCAGATCGACCCGAGGATCTCGTCGCCGGCCCGCACCGCGACGGCGACGCGGGGGATCATGAACCCGTCGGGGCTCTCCGGCGGGCGGTCGACGTACACCGGCCGGTCGCTGCGGTAGAGCTCGCGGAACACCCCGCGGTCGGCCAGCATCCGCGAGAACCGCTCGGGCACCTGCCGCCCCAGGATGGTCTCGACGCGCGAGGGGTCGGCTTCGTCCTGGCGGCCGGAGAACGCGAGCACGCGCGACCGGCGGTCCTCGATGGTGACCGGCGCGTCGATGAGCGCGCCGATCGCGTTGGCCACGGCGAAGAGGTCGCCCGAGGGCAGCCCGGCGAGGGTCTCGGGTTCGGCGTCGCCGACGTCGCCTTCGGCCAGCAGCGACCGCAGCATCGCCGCGAGCTGGGCCCACGACGCGCCGCGGGCCAGGCTCAGCAGCGCGACGCCGGACTCCCCGACGGCGGCGGTGACGGCTGCCGTCACCGTGACCGGCGCGCGCAGCACCAGCCCGGCGGCGTCGTGGCGGGCGAGGATCCGCAGCTGGCGCACCACTTCGTCCGGCTCGGCCAGCCCGACGCCCAGCACCAGGGCGTGCTGCGGGAGGGCGGGTTCGTCGAGCGGGTCGTGGATGGCGACGCCGCCGATGCCGCCGGGCCGGTCGGCGTCGCCGAGGACGAGGTCCAGGAGCGTGCCGCCCAGGTCGTCGAGGACGCGGCCGAGGCTGGCGTGCGGGCGCAGGTTCACCGAAACGAGCACCTCCCGAAGCTAAGCGGGACACCGCCAGCCTAGTTCGTCGGGAGGGACGAATTCACCTCGGCGATTCGTGCGCCCGCACCAACCCGGTCACGACGTCAGCTTCGCGGCCACGTTGTACGCCTCCACCTGCAGCCGGGCGCCCGGCACGCGCCGCCGCGGCTCGACGCGGACCGTGCGGCTCTCCCCCGGCAGCAGCCAGAAGTAGTTGTCGCCGTAGCGGGTCGGCAGGACGCGGTCGGTGCCGTTGCGCTCCCGCAGCGACAGCCGGATCATCGCCGCGACCGTCTTGCCGTCGTTGCGGACCGTCGCGGTGTAGGCGTCGCCGTCGGCCTTCAACGACGACGTCAGGCGCGCGCCCGGGAGCTGGTTGAGCGCGCGCATGGCCGCGTCGCTGCGGTAGCGCCAGTACGTGTTCTCCGACAGCACCACCCCGCCGGCGTCGGTCAGGGTCAGCCGGAGCAGGTGCAGGTCGGGGTGCGCGGCGTCGAACGGCACGGTGAACGCCGGCGCGCCGACGTTCGCGGCGACGTCCAGCTTCTGCTGCACCGGAGCACCGAGCGGAGCACCGTCCAAGGAGAACAGCCGGGCGGTGACCGTCGTCCCGCTCAGCGCGGCCGGGGTGTGGTTGACGACGCGGACCTGCCAGGTCGTCAGGTCGGCCTGGACGTGCCGGGACTCGCAGCCCTTGCGTGCGCCGTAGTAGCTGCCGTTGACGTCGAGGTCGTAGTCGTAGGTCTGCCAGACCGTGCTGTGCCAGGCCGGGTGCGACATCCAGAGCAGCACACCGGTCGCGTCGGCCCACAGCCTGGTGTTCCACGCCTCGAAGATCGCGCGCATGTTCTCGTAGTTGACGAACTGCGCCTTGCGGCAGAACTCGGCGAGGCCGGTCGAGGGCGCGAGCCGCGCGTCGATCGCGGCGAGGTAGCTCTGCGGCGACTGGTTGCCGCCGGTGGACCAGTCGTGCAGGAACCACGGCGCGCCGATCGGCCAGCCGGGGTCGTCCGGCCCGACGAGGTTGCGCATGCTTTCCACGACCGACACGGTCGGCAGCCCGATCTCGCTCCAGAACCCGTACTTCCCGCCGGTCGCCTCGCCGGTGAAGTAGCGCTTCGGGTCCTGCCAGAAGTAGGGCCCGTCGCCGGTGATCACGCCACCCGCGGAGTTGCCCTGGTAGAGCAGGTCGGTGCTGGTGTGGACGATGTCCCGCAGCGCGTTGTCGATCACCGCCGGCGGCGTGCCTTCGTTGCAGCCGAACCAGACCGTCGCGCACGCGTGGTGGCGGTAGCGCAGCACCGTGTCCTTCGCCTGGGCGAGGAAGACGTCGTGGTTGGCCGGGTCGGTCGACCAGCCGTCCCAGAACTCGTTCCACAGCAGGATGCCGTACTTGTCGCAGGCGTCGAACAGCTCCTGCCGGTAGGACGAGCCGACCCAGTTGCGCAGCAGCGTGAAGTTCATGTCGCGGTGCATGGCGACGACGGCGTCGGTGCGCTCGGCCGGCATCCGGCGCAGCAGCTCGTCCCAGCCCCAGCTGCCGCCGCGGGCGAACACCTTGACGCCGTTGACGAGGAAGGTCAGCGGCTTCGGGCTGTTGTCGACCGACGCCGCGTCGGTCCAGGTGTCGCCGTCGGCCGACACCTGGATCTTGAAGGTCGCCGCGTAGGCGGTCTCCCAGGTTAGCACGACCTTCTCGACCGTCGTCGCGGCGCCGAGGTCGACCTGCAGCCACTGGTTGTCCTCGTAGGCCGACGTCCAGCGGGTGTTCGGGTCGCCGTCGAAGGCGCGCTCGGGCGGGTTGCCGTCGGCGACCGACAGCGAGGACGACGGCTTGCCCTGCGCCACGTCGGTGCCCGAGCCGTCCAGCACGGCCATCGTCCAGAGGGAGAAGCCCCAGCCGGTGGCGCGCTTGAGCCCCTGCATCCGGACGAACCGCGCGGTCTGCGGCGCGAGGTCGACGGTCTGGGTGGCGCGGCCGTCGGAGATCACGATCGGCTGCTCGTACTGGTAGCCGATCTCGCGCAGGCCGATCCTGACCGTCCGGCGGTCGCTGGTGCTCGCGCCGATCGCCGCGGTCAGCGTGAGGTCGTAGAGGTTCGGGTCGCCGTAGCCGTTGGGCCACCACAGCTTCGGGTTCTCCACCACCTGCTTCGGGAACGCGACGTCGGTGGTCTGCCCGGCCGGGACGGTGACCGTCGCCGACACGTTCACCGGGCCGAACGCGGCGCTCACCTTGACCCGCTGGGCGGTCGCGGCGGCGTTGCGCACCGGGACGGTGAGCGTGACCTCGGCCGTGTCGGCGTCGGGCACCTTCGTGTCGACGCGGACGTCCCCGAGGACGGCGGCGCCGGTGGAGCGCAGGCGGACGTGGTCCCAGATGCCGGACGCGCGGTCGCGCACCGCGGGCATCCAGTCCCAGCCGGACACCGCGAGGTAGGTCGGCGAGTTGTCGAACATGGTGCTGCCCGCGTCGCGCCAGGAGCTGCCGTCGGCGCCCTTGTCCCCCGGGCTGCCGGGCCGCGGCATCGGCGAGATCCGCACCGCGAGGGCCTGCTCGCCGGTGCGGCGCAGCGCCGCCGTGACGTCGTACGCGCCGCGGCCGAACGGGTGGCTCTGGGTGCCGATTTCGGCGCCGTTGAGCCAGATCCGCGCTTCGTGGTTGACGCCGTCGAACTCGAGCCAGACGTGCCGGCCCGGAGAGGTGTCGAGACCGCGCGGCAGGGCGAAGCGGCGGCGGTACCACCAGGCGTGGCGGGACAGTGCTTCCGGCACGTGGAGCTGGTTCATGCCGGAGACGGGGTCGGGCAGCTGACCCTGTTCGACGAGCGACGCCAGGACGGTGCCGGGGACGGTCGCGGGGAGCCAGCCGCGGGTGTCGACGGTGGTGCCCGAAAGCGCCTTGCCGTCGGCGGTGGGCGCCCAGTCGTCCATGGTGAGGACCCAGCCGGACTCGAGCGGGACGGTGCCGTCGGCCGCGACGGCGAGCGCGGGCGGGTCGTCGTGCGGACGGACCGGGAAACTCGTCCAGCCGCGGACCGCCGGGCGGTTGTCCTTGCTGGTGCCGAAGACCTGGAAGCCGTTGAGGCCCAGCGGGTTGGTCGTCGAGCGGCTCGCCGCGCTGAAGCGGACCCAGCGGGCGGTGACGGCCGGCAGCGGGATCGTGACGACGCCGCCGGTGCCGGCGTCGGTGTGGTGGACGGTGCGCCAGGCCTTGCCGTCGCCGGAGACGTCGAGGTCGAAGGACACGGCGTAGCTGGAGAGGATCTCGAAGCCGCTGGTGTGGCTGCGGGAGCCGGCGGCGTCGAAGGCGGGGTCGCCGGGCTGGGCTTCGAAGGTGAGGACGACCGAGTCGATCCGGCACTGGCCCTGCAGGTCGACGACGATCCACTGGCCGTCGCCGTCGGCGGCGCGCCAGCCGGAGCCCTTGACGCCGACCTGGGCGAGGCCGTCGACGGCGAAGCCGGCCGGGGTGGCGGCGTAGGCGGTCGAGGACACCTGGACCGGCCGGAACAGGGCCAGGTCGGTCTTCGCCGCCGGCGCGTCGGCGACGACGGGAGCGGCGGACGCGACCCCGGGCAGGACGGCCGCGAGGCCGAAGCCCGCCAGCAGGCCGGTTCCGGCGGCCAGGACGTGCCGACGCGAAACGGCGGTCGCTTCCGCGGGCTCGACATCGGCGGTGATGCCGTACTCCTCCGCCATGGGAGAACTCCGTTCGGGCAGGGGTGACAACGTTGCCAGGAAGCTTCCGCCGCGCTCGCCGCGAGCGTCAAGAAGACAAGGAGGACAAGAATTAGGAAAAATGACATCGATGTCGGCCGGCGGGCGCGGGACGTCCCGGTGAGCGGTGCTCGGAGCGGGCGCAACGAATCCGCATCCGGTCCCGGGCGACCGGCCGCCGGCTGGACCTCTGCGGTTTCCGCCGCGGAAGCCAGGTCGTCCACCCGGGTGGCCGGCGGGGCTGGACCTCTGCGGTCTCCACCGCCGAAGCCAGGTCGTCCACCCGCACGACCCGCGGGACTAGACCCCTGCGGTCTCCACCGCCAGCTCCACCGCCGACGCCAGGTCGTTCACCCGGGCGAAGCCGCGGTCGCCGAGGTGGTCCCAGCCCGGGCCCGCGGTGCCCACCACCCGGCCCAGGTCGCGGACCCGGGCCGCCAGGAGGTCGTCGGCTGTCGGGGGGACCAGTGACCACAGCAGCACCAGCACCGGGTCCAGCCGCGCGGCCAGGTCGGCGACCGTCTCCGCCGGGACCAGCTGCCCCAGGTACACCACCGGGACCCCCGCCTCCGCCAGCGTCGCGCGCAAGGCCTCCATCGGCAGCGAGTGCCGCTCGGCCGGGCAGCAGGCCAGCAGCACCGGCCGGCCCGGTACCGCCTCCGGGAAGCGGTGGCTGAACCGCTCGAACGCCAGCGAGATCTCCGTCGTCAGCGCCCATTCCGACGCGAAGCACACGTCCCCGCGCTGCCAGCGGTCACCCAGGCCGCGCAGGACCGGGGCCAGGACGTCGGTCCACGCCGCGGCCGGGCCGAGTGTGCCGAGCGTTTCGTCGAGCAGACCCGCGACCGAGGCCGAGCGCAGCTCGTCGGCCGCTTCCTCGAGCTCACGCACCCGGCGGGCGGCCGGCACTTCGGGCGGCTCCGCCGGACCGCCGCCGAAGGCCGCCGCGGCCGCCTCGCGCACCGGCATCCCGCGCCCGACGAGCCGCTGCATGTGCTGCAGCCGGCGGACGTCGGCGTCGGAGTAGCGGCGGTGGCGGCCGGCGCCGCCCGCCGACGGGCCGATCCCGTACCGCGCACTCCAGCTGCGCAGGGTCACCGGCGAGACGCCGAGCAGCTCGGCGACCTTGCCCGGCGCCCAGGCACCCGCTTCGGACGGCTCGTCGACGCTCTTCGAATCCACCGTTCCCCTTCGCCTCGATCGCCGCAGCTTAGCGACGGGCCGATCACGGGGCAGGCGGCGACACGGCCGGCGCAACCCCGCGTGGCGGGCGAAGCGGACGTAACGGTCGGAAACGCGCGCAGGGGACGCGGCGGCGGGGCGTCGACCTGCCGCGTCCCCTTTCGGCGCCGCCCGGCGCCGGGACCCGGCCCGCGTCAGCCGGATCCGGACGGCCGCGGGGTGTGGCAACCCGCCACGGCCGGCACGTCGCGGAGCGGTTTTGCCCTCCCACGCTACCGCCCCGCGCAGCGCTCGTGCATCGTTATCCCTCGGATGCCGCAGCGATCCGGCCCACGCGAGCGAGTGATCTCGGGTACCGCGGGGTACTTGGCAGCGCAGGAGGGACCCGATGACCGAAAACCGCACCTCGCCCCGCTTCGCGACGACCGTCGACGCCGGCGTCGTCACCGTCCACTGCGCCGGCGACCTCGACCTGGCCACGACGTCCCGGCTGCGGGAGGTACTGCTGAGCCCGTTCGCCGACGGCGTCCGCGGGGTCGTGGCGGACCTGACCGAGACGACGTTCTGCGACTCGACGGTCTTCAGCGTCCTCGTCGAGTGCTACCGCGAAGCGCTGGCGAAGGAGGTCCCGTACGCCATCGCGGCGGCCGAGATCGCCGTCGCCCGGCCGCTCGCCATCCTCGGCCTCGACCGCGTGCTGCCGGTGCACACCGCGCTCGCCGAAGCCCGCGCGGCGATCGCCGAAACGCCGGCCACCCGCGTCTCCTGACCCCTCACCCGGGGAAGTCCGGGTGGAGCACGTCGTCGAGCACCGCCCGGTGCGCGCGCCGCAGCTCCTCCCCCGGTTCGACGCCCAGGTCCGCGGCGAGCCGGTCACGGATCCGGCCGTACGCCGCGATCGCCTCGGCGCGGCGGCCGGTGGCCTGCAGCGCCCGCATCAGCAACGCCGCCACCGGCTCGCGCAGCGGTTCCGAGGCCAGCACGGCGGAGAGCTCGTCGGCGGTTTCGGCGTACCGGCCCAGCCGCAGCTGCAGCCGCGCCTTGCGGGTCAGCACCGTCGCGCGGCGCTCGGTGAGGTGCAGCCGCTGGCCTTCGGCGAACGGGCCCGGCAGCCCGGCGAGGGGCTCGCCGTGGAACAGCGCCAGCGCGGCGGACCAGGATTCGACCGCGGCGGCCGGCTCGTCCGCCTCTTCGGCGGCCGCGGCGTCGGCGGCCAGCTCGGCCAGCCGCGCGGTGTCGATCCGGACGCCGTCGACGGCGAACCGGTAGCCACCGCGCGTGCGGCCGATCACCGAGTCCGGTGTGCGCTCGCCGGGCGCGCGCAGGCACTTGCGCAGCCGGTGGACGTACACCGGCAGGACGCGGCCCCCGGTGCCCGGCGGCTCGAGCCCCCAGACGCCGTCGAGCAGCTCGGCCTGGCTGACCGTCACGCCGGGGCGCAGCACCAGCGCCGCCAGCAGGGCCTGCTGGCGGACCGGGCCGAGGTCGAGCGGGGTGCCGCCGCGCCAGGCGCGCAGCGGTCCCAGCACCGAGAACCGCAGCCCCGGCGAAGGATCCGGCGCCGGCCCGGCGGCCCGCACCGGACCGGTGTCCACCGTGGACCCCCGCGGGCTGACGACGCCGTGGTCGAAGGCGTACACGACGGCCGCGGCGCGGTCGCGCAGGCCCAGCTTCGCGAAAATCCGGCCCAGGTGGCTCTTCACCGTCAGCTCGGAGACGACGAGCGCGGTGGCGATCTCGGCGTTGGACAGCCCGCGCCCGGCCGCCCGCAGCACGTCCAGCTCGCGCGGCGTCAGCAGGCCCGGCGGCGGGCCGGCGGGCTCGTCGGCGGGAGCGCGCCGGTAGGTGGTGAGGACGCGCGCGGTCACGGCCGCGTCGAGCCAGGCGTCGCCCGCGGCGACCGCCCGGACGGCCCGGATGAGGTCCTCGGCGGGCGAGTCCTTGAGGATGTAGCCGACCGCGCCCGCGCGCAGCGCGCCGGCCAGCAGCTCGTCGTCGTCGAAGGTGGTCAGCGCGAGCACCGGCGGGCGGCCACCGATCCGCCGCGTCGCCTCGATGCCGTCGACGTGCTTCATCCGCAGGTCCATCACCACGACGTCGACGTCGTGGGCGGCCAGCGCGGCGGCGACTTCGGCCCCGTCGCCGCACTCGCCGGCGATGACGAACCCGTCGCGCGGGCGCAGGATCCGCCGCAGCCCGGACCGCACGAGCTCCTGGTCGTCGACGAGCAGGACGCGGACCTCCCCCGCCGTCACGGCGCGCCGCCCCCGGCCCGGTTCGCGCGCGGCCGGTCACCGATCTCCCGCATCATCACGAGCCCCCTCCTGCGGGCACCCCGACCACGACCACCCAATCCGGCCCCTCCGGCCCGGCCGTCAGCTCGGCACCGAGCTGGCCGGCCCGCGCGGCCATTCCCTTCAAGCCCGAACCGCCGGTGGCGGGCGGTCCCGCGGCGGGCAGCCGGTTGCGCACGATCAGGCGGGTTTCCGCCGCGCCGACGTCCAGGCGCAGCCGGGCCGGTGCGCCGTCGCCGTGCTTGGCGATGTTGGCCAGGGACTCCTGGGCGATGCGGTAGAGCCCGAGGCCGGTCAGGTCCGGCACCGCCGCCAGGTCGCCCTCCTGCTCGTAGTGGACCGGCAGCCCGGCCGCGCGGGTGCGCTCGACCAGCGCGGGGATGTCGCGGGCGCCGGGCAGCGGGCGGGTGCCGGCCGGCGCCTCGGCCAGCAGCCCGACGGTCCGGCGGATGTCGGCCATCGCCGTGCGGCCGACGCGTTCGGCTTCGGCGAGGCCTTCGAGTGCTTCTTCGACGTCGCGGTCCTGCTGCAGGGCGTGGCGGGTGCCGGTCAGGTGCAGCAGCGTGATGCTCAGCGAGTGGGCGACGACGTCGTGCACCTCGCGGGCGATCCGCTGCCGTTCGGCCAGGACGGCCTGGTCGCGGACGGCGTCGCGGACGGCGCGTTCGGCGTCGAGGGCCCGCACGTACCAGCGCATCATGAACCCGCCCGCGGTGCCCAGCAGGACCGCGGCGACGTAGACGGGGAACCCGACGAGCCCGACTCGCGCGGCGGCCACGGCCAGGGTCGCGACGCTCGCGGCGGCGACGCCGTACGCGACGGCCGGCCGCGCGATGGCGGCGGTCTCGGCGGCGAGCACGACGAGCACGACCGGCGCGAAGTCCGGGACGGCCGGCCGCGCCAGCAGGATCGCGACGGCCGCGAGCACGGTGAGCGCCTTGAGCCAGGGCGGGACGATGACGCCGGTGACGCCCCAGACCAGCGCGGTCACGATGGCGAGCAGCCCGGCGAGGGCGATCGGTGCCGGCGGCACCAGCGCCCCTCGCTGCGCCACCGCCGCCACCGCCAGCACCACCCCGAAGGCGGTGACACCCACGGGGACCCACCACGGCAGCCCGATCCCGGCGCGGCCGAGGCTCGCCTCCAGGCGGGCCCGGGTCCCGCTCACCACCCTCGCCCCCACGACGGACAGCCTAGGAAGCGCGCGCGGCGCGCGCATCCTGCCCCGGGAGGAGGTTGTGGTTCACGGGGATTTCATCGGCGCAGGTCCGTCCACTGTGGCCCCCATCCGTGAAGGCCTCCTCCCCGGCGCAACAGCCGGTGAGGAGGCCTTCGGGGACGAAGGAGCGTCAGGCTTCGATCTGCGCTCCGGTGCCCACCGTGATGCGGCGGGACTTCGCGCGCTCGGCGACCGGGATCCGGACCGTCAGCACGCCGGCGTCGTAGGCGGCCTCGATGCGGTCGGTGTCCAGCGCGTCGCCGAGGACCACGCGGCGGGAGAACGTGCCGTGCGGGCGCTCGCTGACCCGGTATTCGATGTCCTCGGGCGCCGGGCGCTCGGCTCGGACCGTCAGGACGTTGCGCTCGACGTCGAGCGCGATCGAGTCGGCGCTCACGCCCGGCAGGTCGAACTGGACGACGAAGTCGGTGCCCGCGCGGTAGGCGTCCATCGGGACGGCCGACGGGCGGTTCGCGGCCCCGAAGAACAGCCGGTCGAGGTCGGGGAACGGGGTGGTACGCGTCAACATCTCGGGATCTCCTTCCCACCAGTGGTCCGTGGTCGGGGCGGTGGTGGCCACGCCTCGCAAACTTGACAACGGTCGACTCAACTTACTTGTTCCCGTGACGCTCAACACAGCGTTCTCCCCGATCGGGTGGATCGCCGGGCGACCGCGCCGGCCCGCCGCTATCGTCCGCCACGGAGAGTCCACAATGGACAGGGGAGGTCCCGTGCGCGTGACCCATGCCGCCCTCGCGGCGCTGGCGGCCTGCGGGCTGGTGGCGCTTTCGGTGCCACTCGGGCGGTCCGCGCACGCCGACCCGCTGCCCGACGGCCTCGGCCCGTGCGTGCCCGGGTCGTGCCCCGCCGTCCACCCGCCGGTCGGCAACGGCCCGTTCGCCGGCCGGGACAACGGGATCACCGTCTTCGTCGGCGGCGACATGCGCGTCACCGGCAGCGCGGCCGAAGCGGAGGGCCGCGTGGTCGTCGGCGGCGGTTTCACGCTGCGGAAGACGTCCGGGTCGTCGATCTACAACGTCGGCGTCGCCGGCGTCGGGTCGCGGGTGCCGCCACCGGACGGGGCCGACTACCTGACCGTCGGCAAGGACGTCACCGTCGCCGCCGGGCAGCGCCTCGACGCCGTGGGCGACTCGGCGGGCGGCGTCGTCCGCCACGCCGGGACGGTCACCGGCACCGTGATCGGCAAGCTCGTCCACGACCCCGCGGCGCTGGAGCCGTACGCCGGCCTGCGGGGCCGGCTCGAGGCCGCGAGCGAGTGCTACGCGCGGGCCGCGAAGACCGGGACCGCGAAGAACCAGGGGTACCAGACCCTCTTCACCGGCGACGGGAAGGCGAAGCTGCAGGTCTTCACGATCGACCAGGACATCGCCGGGCCGGGCGGCGGCACGCAGGGCATCGCGTTCGCCGGCATCCCCGAAGGCGCGACGGTGCTGGTCAACCTCACCGGCCGCGCCCGGACGATCAACACCTACAGCGGGACCCTCGACGACACCGACCCGCTCAACCGGCTGCGGCCCCGCCTGCTGTGGAACTTCCCGGACGCGGCCACGGCCACCCTCACCGGCAGCGGCATGTTCCAGGGCAGCGTGCTCGCGGGCAACCCGGCCGGGACGACGACCGTGACGCTCCCGGGCACGAACGGCCGCTTCTTCGCGGCGGGCGACCTCGTCCACGGCTCGAGCACCGGCCAGGGCAGCGGGCAGGAGTTCCACGCGTACCCGTTCGTCGGCGACCTGCCGTCGTGCCACGGCAAGCCGGAGCCGACCACGACCAAGACCACGACCACCACGCCGACGACGACCACCACGACGGCCGGCCCCACGACCACCACGAGCCCGACCACGACAGCGCCCACGACCACCAGCCCCACCACCACGGCGCCGAGCACCACCACAACCGAGCCCACGACGACGACCGAGCCCACGACCACAACCGAACCCACGACGACGACCGAGCCCACGACCACCGGGCCGTCCACCAGGACGACCCCACCCACGTCGACGCCGGCCACGTCCACCTCGACTGCGACCGAAACCTCGACCACGACCTCGACCCGGACCTCGACGAGCCCGACCGGTTCGGTGAGCCCGACCACACCGGCCCCCGGCCCGTCCACCACCCCGGGCGGTCCCGGCCTGCCGGCCACCGGCACCGACGCCGGCCCGGTGCTCGGCCTCGGTGTCCTCCTGCTCGCCGGCGGCACCGCGCTGGTGCTGGTCACCCGCCGGCGACGGACCTGACCGCCCGGCAACCCGTCCACTGTGGAGCCCGGCCACACTGCGGGCGCACGCCGACCATGCCACGATCGGGTGATGTTGCACGGCACCGACGGACCTAACCGTCTCGTAGCACCGCGGTAATGAACCGCCACTACGGTCCCCGGGCTATGTCGATCGGGCAGGTGGCGGACGTGGCGCCACCACAAGGTGAACGAGTGCTTCCGGAAACGAGCGAGGGACGAGCGAGACCGGGCGGCCGGTGGCTGCCCGTCTTCGGGGCGCTGCTGGGCGCCGCGGTCTTCCTCGTGGTGCGCGGCGCCCTCACCGACGACGGCTACATCACGCTCGCCTACGCGAAGAACCTGGCCGTGCACGGCGAATGGGGCATCATCCCCGGCTCGCCCGCGAACTCAGCGACGTCACCGCTGAACGTCCTGCTCCTCGGCACGCTGACCCTGCTGACGCGCATCGCGGGCGGCCCGCACCCGGTCGTCGCGCTGGGTGTGCTGACCGTCCTGTGCGGCGGCGTGCTCGGCTGGGCGTGGCAGCGCATCGGGCGCAAGCTCGCGCTCCCGCCCGCGGCCGGGGTGCTCGGCGTCGCGCTCGTGCTGCTCAACCCGTTCGTGCTGTCCGCGATCGGCCTCGAAGTCCTCCTCATCCCCGCCGTCCTGCTCGTGCTCACGGTCTTCGCCCTCGAAGGACGGCCGGTCCTGTTCGGCGTCACCGCCGGGCTCACCGTGCTCACCCGGCTCGACCTCGTCGTGTTCGTGGTGGTGATCGCGCTCAGCGCGCCCGCGATCCGGCGCCGGCTGCTGCCCGCCGCCGGGACCGCCGTGCTGACGGCCGCGCCGTGGTTCGTCGTGAGCTGGCTCTTCTTCGGCTCGTTCGTGCCCGACACGCTGGCGATCAAGCAGACCCAGGTGGGGCTGTTCGCGCCGTGGACCTACACCACCGGCCCGGTCATGTACTACCTCGGCTACCCGGTCACCGTGCTGGTGACGTTCGTCCCCGCCCTGCTCGGCGTGGTCGCGCTGGCCGTCTGGGCCGCGGCGCGGTTCGCCGTGCGGTGGCCGGAGTTCCCCGCGCTCGGCCCGGTCGCGGCGCTGGGCGCCGGCGGCGTCCTCTACTTCGTCGCGTACTCGTTCATCGGCGTCGGCCCGTTCCACTGGTACTACGTCGCTCCGACGACGACGGCGGGCACGTTCGCCGTCGTCGCGTTCGGGGTCTGGCTCGGCCAAGCCCGCGAGCGGCCGGTGTTGCGCACCGGTCCCCCGGTGCTCGCCCTCGGGGTAACCGGGGTGCTGGTGCTGAGCGCGGCCGCCGTCGACACCGCGCGGGACCTGCCGTGGAAGTCGCCGGTCATCTTCGGGAACTGGGCCAGCGCCCAGGACTACGCGCGGGTCGGCAAGGCGCTCGGCGAGCGGCTCGACGGCGCCAGCGTCGCCAGTCCCGGCGAGATCGGCACCCTCGCCTACTACTGCGAGTGCGCCATCATCGACGAGTTCTCCGACCGCGGGCACGCGAAGGAGCTGGTCGAGCAGCGGATCGCCACGGCCAACCCGCTGATGAGCCTGGCGCTGCGGGTGAACTACCACTGGCTGGACCGCTCGATCACCCCGCGCAAGCCGGACTACCGGCTGCTCTACGGCGCCGGTCCGGCGACCGGTCCGGACAGCTGGCAGGTGTACTCCGCGGCGAAGGGCGTCGGCCACTTCACCCTCACCCGCGAACCGTGACCGCGACGCTGAAGCGGGAGCCGGGCGCCCCGACGGCGGGCCCGCGCTCCCGCGGCCTGGTGCTGCCCGGCGTGGTGACGCTGCTGTCCGCGGGCGTCTTCGCCCTCGTGCGCCCGCACCTGGTCGACGACACCTTCATCACGCTCTCCTACGCGCGCAACCTGGCTTTCCACGCGCACTGGGGGCTGATCCCGGCGGAGACGTCCAACACCGCGACCTCGCCCCTGAACGTCCTGCTCCTGGCCGCGCTGACGGTCGTCCTGCGGAACGCGGTCCTGGCCGCCGGGGCGTTGTTCGTCCTGTGCCAGGTCGCCCTCGCGCCGGCGCTGCGCCGGGCCGGTGACCGGGCGGGGCTGCCGGCGTGGTTCGCACCGGGCGCCGTCGCCCTGCTGACGGTGAACCCGCTGCTGCTGTCGTCGATCGGGCTGGAGGTCGAGCTGGGCGCGGCCGGCGTCGCCTGGCTGCTGGTGTGCGCCGCGGAACGGCGGCCGGTCGCCTTCGGCGTGCTGACCGGGCTGCTCGCCCTCGTCCGGCTGGACCTGGTCGTCATCGCCCTCGTGGTGTTCGCGTTGCGGGCGCGGTTCTGGGTGAAGGCGTGGCAGTCGGTGCTCGCCGCGGCGGCGGTCGCGCTCCCCTGGTTCGCGTTCAGCTGGGTGGTGCTCGGGTCGGCGGTGCCGGACACCGTGATCATCAAGACGCTGCAGAAGTCGTGGGGGCAGTGGGACTTCGGCAACGGCCCGGGGCTCTACGCCGGGGTCTTCCCGTGGGCGACGGTCGCGGCCTTCCTCCCGGCCGCGCTCGCCCTGCTCGCGTTCGCGGTCTGCCTGGCGGACGCGGTCCGGCATGGTCCACTGTGGACCCGGGTGCGGCCGTTCGTCCCGCTGGTGCCGGCCGGGATCGCGCACTACCTGGCCTACTCGCGGCTGCACGTGCCGCCGTACCACTGGTACTACGGGCCGAGCCTGGTCGCCGCGACGATCTTCCTGGCGGCCGTGGCCGCGGCGACGGTCCGCGTGCCCGCCCGGGTGGCGGCCGCGACCGCCGTCGCGGGGGTGCTCGTCGTCAGCGTCGGCGCGTACGCCGCGGGCGGGCTGCCGCGGCGGTTCGCGCCGCTGATGTCCAACCACGCCGCGACCGCGGACTACGAGCGGATCGGCCCCGAGCTGGGCCGGCTGGTCGGCGGCGGGACCGTCCGCAGCGGCGGCGAGATCGGCGTGCTGAGCTACAGCTGCGGCTGCGCGATCGTCGACCTGTTCGACGACCGGGGCGCGGTCGGCCCCGCCATCGCCGAGCGGAAGGCGCACCTGGGCGCCCTCGGCCGGGCGCTCGTCGACGCGAACTTCCGGTTCTTCGACTTCGGCGACCGGCCGATCGTCACCGACTTCGCCCTGGTCCGCGGTGACCCGCCGGCCGGCGCGCTGGCCCACTGGACGCTGACTTCGCCGTGGGCCGGCACCCAGCAGCTGTACCTCGTCCGGGGCAATGGAAGCGGAGCCTGATCATGACCGACCTCATCACCCAGCGCGGCCTGTACGCGGGCCCGGCGCCGATCGTCAGCAAAGATCTCTACGCCGAGGTCCTCCGCGGCTCGGCGGTCCGCGACCGGGACTCCGTCCGGCTCGGCCCCGGCACGCACGTCTCCGGCAACACGTACTTCGGGCGGTTCCCGGCCAGTTACTGGCAGCGGTGGACGACGGTGACGGAGGTGGCGGTCGAGGCGGTCGTGACCGGTAC
>NZ_JBSGJA010000046.1:0-30714 GCF_053605345.1 Amycolatopsis sp. NPDC003865
ATCAACGCCCACTGAGCATCCGAGAGCAACTGAAACCGCGACACGACCAGCAGCATCCCAGCCATCAGCCCAAACGTTTGTCAGACACGCACTAGCGGACCGGCTGCAGCTCCCGCCCGTCGTACTCTTCACGCGCCGACCTGATCCGCGAGAAGTTGGCCTGCGACCACGCACTCAGCGCGATCAAGTGCGCCCCCACCTCGGCGCCCATTTCCGTCAGCGCGTATTCGACTGTCGGCGGCGTCGTGGGGTACACGGTCCTCGTGACGAAACCATCGCGCTCCAGCTGGCGCAGGTTCTGCGTGAGCATCTTCTGGCTGATGCCGTCGACCGCGCGGCGCAGCTCGCCGAAGCGGTGCGGGCCGCGGGCCAGCGCGCCCAGGACCAGCGCCGTCCACTTGTTGGCCAGCAGGTCCAGCACGTCCCGGCACGGGCAGTTCCGGAGATAGACGTCCCAGGGTCCGTCCTGGTCACAGGTGGTTTCCATCAGGTACCTACTTTACGGACAAGTGCCTTCTAGCGAAAAGTGACGAACGATCCGAGTATAGGCGGCGACCCCGATACCGAAGGAGCAAAGCAATGCGCATCGTGACCCAGCAGGCACTCGGCGGACCGGAGGTGCTCCGCGTCACCGAGGCACCGCGGCCGGAACCCGGGCCGACGGAGGTCCTGGTGCGGGTGCACGCCGCCGGCGTCAACCCCGTCGACTGGAAGGTGCGCGCGGGCGGCGGGTTCCTCGGCGAGCCGCCGTTCACCGTCGGGTGGGACGTCGCCGGCGTCGTCGAGCAGATCGGCTTCGGTGCGACCGGCGTCCGTACAGGCGACGAAGTTCTCGGCATGCCATGGTTCCCGCGTCCGGCCAACGCCTACGCGGAGTACGTCACCGCACCCTCGCGGCACTTCGTGCGCAAGCCGGCCGGACTGTCGTTCGCCGAGGCCGCCGCGCTGCCCCTCGCCGGACTGACCGCCTGGCAGGGACTCGTCGACGTCGCGAACGTCCAAGAGGGACAGCGGGTCTTCATCGACGCGGCCGCGGGCGGGGTCGGCCACCTCGCCGTGCAGATCGCCAAGGCGCGCGGCGCGCACGTCATCGGCACGGCCAGCGCGGGCAAGCACGACCTGCTCCGCGAACTCGGCGTCGACGAACCGATCGACTACCACGACCCGGCAGCGAGCACGTCCGATGTGGACGTCTACTTCGGACTCGTCGGCGAGGACAACGACCTGCGCTGGCTGCCGGGCATCAAGGAGGGTGGCCTGCTGATCGGCGTCCCCAGCGGTGTCGCGGACCGCGTCGAAAAGGCGGCCGCGGAACGGGAGGTCCGGACGAGCCGGATCCTCGTCGAGCCGGACCGCGGCGGGCTGACCGGCCTCGTCGAGCTGATCGAGGCCGGTCAGCTGAAGGTCCGCGTCGAGCAGACCTTCCCGCTGGAAGAGGCCGCCAAGGCGCACGAGCTCGGGGAATCCGGCCGGGTGTCCGGCAAGCTCGTGCTGACGGTCTAACCCCGCGCGAGCACCTGGGGCAGCACCGTCGTGAGCCCGGTCCAGTCCGAGGTGATGACCGACGCGTGCTGCTTCGCCAGGTCGGCGACGCGCTGGTTGGCCTGGTCGACCGTCGGGTTGTGGGCGTCGATGGCCGGCGCGACGTTCTGCCCGTCGGTCATCACCAGGTAGTAGTGGTTGGCGTCGTACCACCACGGCCCGGTCTGCGTGACCCACGCGTTCGCGTCGCCGTCGAACACGACGAACCACGGCTTGAGGTCGGCGGTGTACTTGTCCCGCGGGTCACCGCCGGCCGCGCCGTGCACGGTCGGGAAGATGTTCGCGTCACCGAGCTTGCCCGCGTTCTTGAGCCCGACGAGGTACCGCGCGTACTCGACGTCGGTGTGCAGCGTGTCGGTCGGGTTCCCCTCCTCGACCGTGCCCGGGATGATCTCGGTGATCACCCGGCCCCGCAACGCGTCCACCGACGGCCAGTTGTCCGCTTTGGACGCGTCGTCGAGCGTGGCGTAGCTCCCGAGCAGCTCGGCCGGGCGGAACGCGACGCTGCCGAGGTGCGCGCGGAAGGTGGCGTCCAGCTCGTCCGGGCCCATGCCGGTGTTGTCCGAGAAGCCCGTCTTCATTTCGAGCTTGAGCGTGATCGGCGTGTGCCCCGGGTGGGCGGCGAGCCAGATCCGGATGTCGTCGAGGCAGTACTCGAGGTTCTTGTTCTTGCCCCCGCTGTACAGCTGGGACGCCGAGGTGGCCGCGACGCAGTTGTTGCTGTTCCCCAACGGGTTCGAGTGGCTGACCTTCCACTCGTGGGTGAAGAAGTCCGGCCAGACGTCCAGCTCGATCAACGACGAACCGGCGTCGAGGGCGCGCGCGAGGTAGTCGTAGGCCGCCGGGTCGTAGGTGTTGTGCACGCCGACCGTGGTGACGTGGGAGAGCTTCGGGCTGTCCGCGTTCGCGGCCGTCGCTCCGGAGAGCACGAGCGCCGCCGCGAGGACCGCCACCGAGAAGAGCTTCATCCAGGCTCCTTCGAACGTGAGTAATGTTCACAATGTCTCACCGTGGTTGACTGTTGATGAAGCAAAAGAGGCCGATTGGCCTAGACCAGAAGTCGGGTGGGAAATGACCACGAGCCCTCCTTCGGCGTTGACCATCGCCGGGTCGGACTCCGGCGGGGCCGCCGGGCTGCAGGCGGACCTGCGCACCTTCCTGACCTGTGGGGTGCACGGCCTGGTCGCGGTCACCGCCGTCACCGTCCAGAACACCCTCGGCGTGCACGACCGCGCCGACCTGCCGCCGCACATCGTGGCCGGGCAGATCGAGGCGGTCGCGGCGGACATGGGCGTCGGCGCGGCCAAGACGGGCATGCTGGCTTCGGCCGAGATCATCCACGCCGTCGCGGCCGCGTGCGACCGCGCCGAGATCGGGCGCGACGAAAAGATCCCGTTCGTCGTCGACCCGGTCGCGGCGTCGATGCACGGCCACCCGCTGTTCGACGAGGCCGGCCTGCACGCCCTGCGCGACGAGCTGCTCCCGCGCGCGACGGTCCTGACGCCGAACCTCGACGAGGTCCGCCTGCTCACCGGCATGACCGTGAAGGACCGCGAAGGCATGCACGCGGCGGCGGTGGTCCTGCACCGGATGGGCCCGCGGTACGTCCTGGTCAAGAGCGGCCACCTGCAGGCCGACCCGGAGTGCGTGGACCTGCTGTTCGACGGCTCGACGTTCGTGGAGCTGCCGGGCAAGCGGTACGCGACGCCGCACACGCACGGCGCGGGCGACACGATGGCGTCGGCGTTGACGGCGGGATTGGCCAAGGGGATGTCCGTGGTCGAGGCCGCCAGGTACGGCAAGTGGTTCGTCTCGCACGCGGTCGAGCACGCCTACCCGATGGGCGCCAAGGTCGGCCCGGTCTCGGCCTTCTGGCGGCTGGCACCCGAGGAGCGCTGAGCACCCGCCCGGCTACCATCCCTGCGTTTACTTTTCCTTGAACCAAGCAGGGGGCGGCCTTGACCGGACGCGAGCGGGTGGCGAAGGTCCTCGAAGACCGCCGCTTCCAGAACTTCATCATCGCCGTGATCGTGTTCAACGCGGTCACGCTCGGCATGGAGACGTCGACGTCGATCATGGCGGGCTACGGCGGCCTCCTGCACGCCCTCGACCACGTCGCGCTCGGCATCTTCGTCGCGGAGCTGCTGGCGAAGTTCTACGCCTACCGCGGCGCCTTCTTCCGCGACAACTGGAACGTCTTCGACCTGCTGGTCGTCGGCATCGCGGTGATCCCGGCGACCGGCCCGTTCGCCGTCCTGCGGTCGCTGCGCGTGCTGCGCGTCCTGCGGCTGATCTCGGTCGTGCCGTCGATGCGCAAGGTCGTCTCCGGGCTGCTCGCGGCGATCCCCGGGATGGCGTCGATCGCCGCGCTGCTCGCGTTGATCATCTTCGTCGCCGGCGTGATGGCGACCAAGCTGTTCGGCGGCATCTCCCCGGAGAACTTCGGCGACCTCGGCACTTCGCTGTTCACGCTGTTCCAGGTGATGACCGGCGAGGCGTGGCCGGACATCGCGAAGGAGATCATGGTCCAGGCGCCGATGGCCTGGATCTTCTTCGTGGTCTACATCCTGGTGTCGAGCTTCGCCGTGCTGAACCTCTTCATCGCCGTGGTGGTCAGCGGCATGGAGGACGAACTGCGCCAGGACATCCGCGAGGAAGAGGAGAAGCAGGCCGAAGCCCAGGCCGCCGCGAACCGGGAGATCCTCGAAGAGCTCCGCGCGGTGCGTGCGGAGCTGGCCGAGCTGCGCCGGACCGCCGTCTAGTCGTCCGCGATCAGGGCCTCGAGCGCCGGGAGCGCCGCCGTGAGCGCTTCGCGGTGCTCGGGCGTCAACCGGTCGAGCCGCCGGTTCAGCTCCTGCACCCGCGTCGACCGGACGCCCGACACCAGCCGCTCGCCCTCTTCGGTCGCCTTCGCCAGCCATGCCCGGCGGTCGACCGGGTCGGACTCGCGGCTGACGTACCCCGCCTCGACCAGGGACGCGATGATCCGCGACATCGTCGCGGCGGCAACCCCCTCCTTCGCGGCGAGGTCACCCAAGCGCAGCTGCCCGGAGATCACCAGCGTCGCCAGCGCCGAGATGGCGCCGTGGCCGGGGCCGGGCACGCCGGCCTGCCGCAGCGACCGGGACAGCCTGCCGACGGCCAGGTACAACCTGCCCGAGACGTCCTGGACCGATGTGCTCGTCACGGCTGGCTCCTTCTGCCCTGCCCCGCCGCCGGTGCGCCGGAAAGTGCCGTCCACCTTACGGGCTCGCTGTGCGCGTTCGGCGTGAAGCCTCCCCGGTTCACCGGGGTGGACTCGACGCCTTCGCCCAGAAGCGCTGCGGCACCCGGCCCGCCCCGCGGGCCAGGTGACCGGCGACGACGGCCGAGCGCATGGCGGCGGCCATCCGCTCCGGATCCGCCGCCCGGGTGACGGCGGTGGACAGCAGGACGGCGTCGCAACCGAGCTCCATCGCCAGCGTCGCGTCCGACGCCGTGCCGATTCCGGCGTCCAGGATCACCGGCACGCCCGCCCGCGAAACGATCAGCTCGATGTTGTGCGGATTCCGGATGCCGAGACCGGTGCCGATCGGCGCGCCCAGCGGCATCACCGCGGCGCAGCCCGCCTCCTCCAGCCGCAGCGCGAGCACCGGGTCGTCGTTCGTGTAGGCGAACACCGTGAACCCGTCGGCGGCCAGCCGTTCGGCGGCGTCGAGGGTCTCGACCGGGTCCGGCAGCAGCGTCCGGTCGTCGGCGTGCACCTCGAGCTTGACCAGATCGGTTTCCAGCGCCTCCCGGGCGAGCTGCGCGGTCAGCACGGCCTCGGCGGCCGTGCGGCAGCCCGCGGTGTTGGGCAGCAGCTCGATGCCGAGCCGCTTCAGCAGTTCGAGGACGCCGGAGCCGCCTTCGGCGTCGGCGCGGCGCATCGCGACGGTGGTCAGCTCGGTGCCGGACGCGACCAGCGCCCGTTCGAGCACGGCCAGGTTGGCCGCGCCGCCGGTGCCGATGATCAGCCGCGACGACAGCTTGGCGGTGCCGATGACCAGCGGTTCTGCGTCCATTTCAGCCTCCCTGGACCGCGGTGAGCACGTCGAGGACCGCCCCCTTGGGCACGGCGGTGGTCGGCCAGTCGCCCCGCCGGACGACGACGCCGTCGACCGCGACGGCGATGCCGGGCCGCTGCCCGCCCGACGCGTCGAGGACGTCGGCGACCGTGGCGCCGTCCGGGAACTCCGTCCACTTCCCGTTGAGCTTGATCTCCATCACACGTGCTCCTTCTGGTGCAGGCGGGCGGGTGAAGCCGCTTCGACGCCTTCGGGCGGCTTCTCACCCTCGAGCCAGGCGACCACGGCGTCCGCGGTCACGGGGGCCATCAGCAGGCCGTTGCGGTGGTGCCCGGTGGCGGCGAAGACACCGTCGTCCAGGACACCGATGTAGGGCAGGACGTCCCGGCTGCCGGCCCGCAGGCCCGCGGCGGTCTCGGCCAGCTCGTACTCCGTGATCGCGGGGAAGACGCGTTCGGCACCCTCGATCAGCTCGCGCACGCCGCGCGCGGTGACGGCCTGGTCGAAGCCCGCTTCGTACTGCGTCGCGCCGAGAACGAGCTCCTGGTCGCCGCGCGGGACGAGGTAGATCGGCTTGCCTTCGACGACGGCGCGGACGGTTCGCGTCGGCGGCGGCAGGCAGCCGCGGCGGGGCCTGAGCCGGAGGATCTCGCCCTTGAGCGGGCGGACGGCCCCGGCCAGCTGCGGGTGCAGCCGCCCGGTCCAGGCGCCGGCGGCGAGCACGACGGCTTCGGCGTCCGGGATCCGTTCCACGCGTTCGCGCACGAACCGCACGTCCCGCTCCCGCGCCGCCGCGTAGAGCGCTTGGAGGAGTTTCCGGTTGTCCACGGCCAGGTCGCCGGGCACGTGGAGTCCACTTCGGACAGATCCGACGCCGGGCTCGAGACGCTTGGCCTCCCGGCCGGTGAGCCGGTCCGCCGCGCGGCCGGTCCCGTGCAGGTGGCCGGCGAGGATGTCCAGGTAGCCGGCGTCGGCGCTGTCGAAGGCGACGACGAGCGTGCCGTGTTCGGCCAGGCCGGGGTCCAGGCCTTCGCGGGCCAGGTCGCTCGCGAAGCCGGGCCACCGCCTCAGCGATTCTTCGCCGAGGATGAGCACGTCTTCCTCGCCGGGCCAGGCTTCGGTGACCGGGGCGAGCATGCCGCCGGCCAGCCAGGAGGCGCCGCCGCGGACGGGTTCGGGGTCGTAGAGGGTGACCTCGTGGCCGTTCGCGGCCGCGCGCCACGCCGTGGCCAGGCCGATCACGCCGCCGCCCACCACTGCCAGGTTCGTCATGGGATCACGCTCCCTGCGCCGGCATGACCCGGATCAGGTTCCACGGTCGGAGCGGCAGCTCCCTCTCAGCCCGTCCCTCGGGCTCCCGTGCGGACGAGTCCACCCTAGCTCGCGAGGTACGGTCGCCGCTATGCCCGCCCTTTCCGGTGACAAGATCCGCGCCCGCCTCGACGCGGCGCGCCTGTACCTCTGCACGGACGCCCGAACTTCGCGCGGCGATTTGGCGTCCTTCGCCGACGCGGCGCTGGCCGGCGGCGTCGACATCATCCAGCTGCGCGACAAGACCGGGGGTGCGCCGCTGGAGGCCGCCCAGGAGATCGCGGCGCTGGAGGTGCTGGCCGAGGCCTGCGCGCGGCACGGAGCGTTGCTGTCGGTGAACGACCGGGCCGACGTCGCTTTGGCGGTGGGCGCGGACGTGCTGCACCTGGGCCAGGACGACATCCCGGTGCCGCTGGCCCGCCGCATCCTCGGGGACGAGGTCGTCATCGGCCGGTCGACGCACTCGCTCGACCAGGCCCTCGCGGCGGCCGCGGAGCCCGGCGTGGACTACTTCTGCACGGGCCCCTGCTGGCCGACGCCGACCAAGCCGGGCCGCTCCGCGCCCGGCCTGGACCTGGTGCGCGAGACCGCGGCCTGGACCCCGGACCGGCCGTGGTTCGCCATCGGCGGCATCGACGGCGACCGGCTCCCGGAGGTCCTCGACGCGGGAGCGTCCCGGATCGTGGTGGTCCGGGCGATCACCGAAGCCGAAGACCCCGAAGCTGCCGCTCGGGAGCTGCGCGCCCGCCTCCCCTGAGCGTTCACGGCGTCGGGGTGGTGACCGCGCCCTTGCTGGTGGGCGCGGTCGTCGTCGCCGGGGCCGAGGTCGACGGCTGCTGGGTCGTCGTGCTCGGCGTGGTCGTCGGCGTCTCCGACGAGGTCGTCGGGGCCGTGGACGTGTCCGACGGCGTCGTGGTCGTCTCCGTCGGGGACACCTGGGTGTCCGTCGAGGGCGCGGGCGTGGTCGACGGCGCCGGGTCCGTGCGGCCGCCGCCGTTGCCGAAGATCTTGCCGATGCTCGTGCCCGTGCCGCCGCCGATCTGGGTGCCCGTCGCCGACTCGAAGCCGACGATCGCCAGGATCGCCACCGCGAACGCCGCCACGCTCGTGCCGATGATCAACGGCCAGCGCAGTTTGCGCAGCCGCGAGGGCTCCTCCTCCGGCTTGGCCAGCTGGACCGTCGGCTGGTCGGTGATCGGCACCTCGGCCGCCGCCGGCAGGTCGGGTACCCCGCGCCGGCGGATCCCCGACGTCGCCAGCTGCCGCGCCTTGAGCGCCGCCTCGCGGGTGCGTTGCAGCGAGCGCAGGTACAGCTCGCTGCCGACCGTCGACACCACGCTCGCCACGCCGGCGCCGACCACCGTGCCGGCCACGCCGAGCGTCGATCCCAGCAGCGCCGCGGTCACCGCCGCGAGCGCCGCCGCCAGCACCTGCGCGATCCGCAGGCCGGACTTTTCTTCCTTCTTCGTGTCCAACTCGGAAGCCGCTGCGTTCTCCTTGCTCATGATCCCGATCCGCTAGAAAGTCTTCTCCCCGTTTCCAACGTGTAAGGCGCGCGAGGAACTCCCCACGTTGCCGGAGCGTGAGGAGCACCACTCCGACCGTCCACAATAGACACTCCACACCGGGCACTTTCTTGACATACTCGGCACATGGAACTGGTGACGATCTCTGACATCGAGGCCGCGGCGAAGCGCGTCCAGGATGTCGCCGTGCGCACGCCCCTGCTGCTCCAGACGTGGGATCCCCGCGGAACCCTGTGGCTCAAACCCGAAAACCTCCAACCGGTCGGCGCGTTCAAGGTGCGCGGCGCGTTCAACGCGATCGCCACCCTCGACGACGAACGGCGTACCCGCGGCGTCATCGCTTATTCCAGCGGCAACCACGCGCAAGCGGTCGCGTACGCCGCGCAGCGGTACGGCGTGCCCGCGTTGGTCGTCGTGCCGGACGTGACGCCACGGATCAAGGTCGAAGCCACCCGCTCCTACGGCGCCGAGGTGATCGAGGTGCCGATCGGCGAGCACGAGGGCAAAGCGCGCGAACTGGCCGCCGAACGCGGGCTGACCCTCATCCCGCCCTTCGACGACGCGGCCATCATCGCCGGGCAGGGCACGGCGGGGCTCGAGATCGCCGAAGACCTCCCCGAAGCCGAGGTCGTGCTGGTGCCGGTCAGCGGCGGCGGGCTGGCCGCCGGCGTCGGCACCGCGATCAAGGCCCGGGCACCGCACGCGAAGGTCATCGGGGTCGAGCCGGCGCTGGCCGCGGACGCCGCCGACAGCCTCCGGCGGGGCGAGCTGGTCCGGTGGCCACAGGCCGACCGCGCCCGCACGATCGCCGACGGCCTGCGCTCACAGCCGTCCGAGCTGACGTTCGCGCACCTGCGCGCGGTCGTCGACGACATGGTCACGGTCACCGAGGACGAGATCCGCGAGGCCGTGCGCGTCCTCGCCCGCAAGGCCCGGCTGGTGGCCGAGCCCAGCGGCGCGGTGACGGCGGCGGCGTACCTGTTCCACGAGGCGGGGCTGCCGGCGGGCAAGACGGTCGCGATCGTCTCGGGCGGCAACGCCGACCCGGCGCTGTTCGCCGAGATCCTCGCGGGTTGACGAGCTAGGAGCCGGCGACCGGGGTCCCGCCGCCGCGGACGTGCGTCGGCGGGCCCTCGACGCCGCAGTGGTAGCACTCGCCCAGGTGCGGGCACTCGTCGTCGGGCTTCCCGGGCTCCGGCGCGGACGGCGGTTCGAGCACGCCGTTGTGGATGCCCAGCGCGATCAGCCCGCCCACGATCGCCAGCGCGGCGCAGATGACCAGCGCCATCCGCCAGCCCGCCGTGAGCGCCACCGGGTCCGCGTACGCCTCGCCCGTCAGGCCGGCCGCCGCCGGCAGCACCGCCACCGCCAAGAGCCCGCCCGACCGCGCGATCGCGTTGTTGACGCCGGACGCGACGCCGGCGTAGCGGTCCGGGGCCGCCGCGAGCACCGTCGCGGTCACCGGGGCCACCACGGTCGCCAGGCCGAGCCCGAACACGACCACCGCGGGCAGCACCGCGCCGAGGTAGGACGCGCCGGGCGCGATGCGCAGCATCAGCAGCATCCCGGCGCCGACGACGATCGGGCCGGCCACCAGCTGCGCGCGGGGTCCGATCCGCTGGGCCAGCGCGCCCGACCGGCCCGACAGCAGCAGCATGATCACCGTGAGCGGCAGCCCGGCCAGCCCGGCCGCGGTCGGCGAGTAGTGCAGCGACACCTGCAGCTGCATGACCAGCAGCATCATCACGCCGCCGAGCGCCGCGTACATCGCGAAGGTCAGCGCGTTGGCCAGGGTGAACGTGCGGTCGCCGAACAGCGACGGCGGCACCAGCGGCTCGCGCGAGCGGTGCTGGACGACGACGAACGCCGTCAGTCCCGCGATCCCCAGCACGCCCGCGACCAGCACGATCGGGTCGCCGATGCCGCGGCCGGGTGCTTCCACCAGCGCGCCGGTGACCCCGGCGAGGCCGATCGCGCCCAGCGCCGCGGCGCCGAAGTCCGGGTGCCCGGTCGCGTCCGGGTCACGCGACTCCGGGACGAACTTCCGGGCCATCAGCACGACGGCGATGGCGATCGGGACGTTGATCAGGAACGCCAGGCGCCACGACCAGACCTGGACGAGGAACCCGCCGAGCAGCGGTCCGGCGGCCGCGGCGATGCCGCCGAGGCCGGACCAGGCGCCGATCGCGCGGGCGCGCGCGTCGTGCGCGAAGGAGGACTGGAGGATCGCGAGCGACCCCGGCGTCAGCAGCGCGCCGCCGACGCCCTGCAGGATCCGCATCGCGACCAGCATCTCGGTGGACACGGCGGCGGCGCACAGCCCGGACGCGACGCCGAACCAGACGACCCCGATCAGGTACATCCGGCGCCGGCCGTACCGGTCGCCGAGCGAGCCGGCGACCAGGATGAGCGCGGCAAGCGCCAGCAGGTAACCGTCGAGGATCCACTGCAGCCCGGCGACGGACGCGTTCAGCTCGGCGCCGATGCGGGGCAGGGCGACGTTGACGATGGTGCCGTCGAGCATCGCCATGCCCGAGCCGAGGATCGTGGTGGCGAGCACGCCGCGCGCGGCGTGCGTCCCCCACCGGATCCCGGTGTCCTCCGTTGCGGTCACGGCATCAGCGTAGTGACGAACTTGTAGCGGTCGCCGCGGTAGACCGAGCGGGCGTACTCGACCGGCTTGCCGTCCGTGGCGAACGAGTGCCGGGTCAGCCGCAGCACCGGCATGCCGACGTCGGCGCCGAGCATCTCCGCCTCTTCGGGGCCGGCGAGCGACGTCTCGATCGACTCCTCCGCGCGTTCGAGTTCGACGCCGTAGTGCTCGCGTAGAACGGCGTACAACGAACCGCCCGCCGAGACGTGCTTGCGCAGCCCCCGGAATCGGCCGGCGGGCAGGTGCGAGGTTTCCAGCGCCATCGGCTGCGAGTCCGCCAGTCGAAGCCGTCGAAGGCGAAGAATTTTCGCACCAGTACGGATTCCGAGCAGTTTCGCGAGGTCGCCCTCGGCCGGGAGCTCCTCGAGTTCGAGCAGCTTCGACGACGGCTTCAGGCCCTGCCGGCGCATGTCCTCGGTGTAGGACGACAACTGCAGCCGCTGCGCGAGCTTCGGCTCGGCCGCGAAGGTGCCTTTGCCCTGCACGCGGTGCAGGCGGCCTTCGGCGGTGAGGTCGGCCAGCGCCTGGCGCACGGTGGTGCGGGAGACCGTGAACTCCCCGGCGAGCGCGCGTTCGGTCGGGATCGGCGACCCGGGCGGCAGCACGTCCAGGAGGTCGAGGAGGTGCTGTTTCAGCGCCCAGTACTTGGGCTCGCGCTGCCCGCGCATCCCGGCGACGGCGCTCGCCTCGCCCGTGGTGGTGGTCTCCAACATGCCCGACTCCCTATGTCTTCCCTCATCGCACGCCACGTCCCCGTAAGAAACGTACCCTTTTCCCCAAACGCGCCGCCCCACTAACATTGGTCTAGACCTGACCGACGCCGCCTGAGTCCGGTACATAATGCCGGAGGTGGAGAGGAAAATGATGACCGAACAACGGCCCGGCGAGCACATGGCCGCGGAGATCGCCCAGCAGCCGGAGGTACTGGCGGGACTGGTGGAGCGTCAGGCGGAAATCGCCGAAGTGGCGGAAAAGATCTCACAGCGGCCTCCGCGCTTCGCTTTGCTCGCCGCGCGTGGATCGAGCGACCACGCAGCGTTGTATGCGAAGTACCTGATCGAGGTACTGCTCGGCCTTCCGGCTGGTCTTGTCTCCCCGTCCACGGCGACGCTCTACGGCGCGCGGCCCGATCTGCGGGACGTGCTGTTCGTCACGGTGAGCCAGAGCGGTGGTTCGCCCGACCTGATCGAGGTCACCGAATCGGCGCGGCGCCAGGGCGCGCTGACCGTGTCCGTCACCAACACCCCGGACTCGCCGCTGCGCGCGGCCTCCGAACTCGGCGTCGACATCGGCGCCGGCGTCGAGAAGGCCGTCGCCGCGACCAAGACGTACTCGGCGACGCTGATGGCGCTCTACCTGCTGATCGACGCCGTCCGCGGCGGCAAGGCGGCGGACGCCGAGAAGATCGGCGAGCTGGCGAGCCAGACCCTGGACGGCGCCGCCGAGGGCGTCCAGCGCGCGGTCGACCGGTACCGCTTCGTGGACCGGGTCCTCACCACCGGCCGCGGCTACTCCTACGCCACCGCGCTCGAAGGCTCGCTCAAGCTGGCCGAGACCAGCTACCTCGCCGCCCGCGCGTACAGCGGCGCGGACCTGCTGCACGGCCCGGTCGCGGCGGTCGACGGCGAGACCGCCGTCCTCGCGGTGACCAGCAGGGGCCAGGGCGGGCAGGCCATGCACGAGGTGCTCGAGGCGGTCGGCAAGCGCGGCGCGGACGTGCTCGCGGTCGGCTCGGCCGCGGCCGAGGTGCCGGCGGCGCTGCGCATCGACGTCGCGCCGACGGTCGAAGAGCTCGCGCCGATCCTGGAGATCCTGCCCATCCAGCGGATCGCCCTCGGCCTGTCGCTCGCCCGCGGCGGCGACCCGGACAGCCCGCGCGGCCTGCTGAAGGTGACCAAGACGAGGTGAGCTTCGCGATCGGCGTCGACGCCGGCGGAACGTCGACCAGGGCCGCACTGGTCGACGCCGCGGGCGCGGTGCTGGGCACCGGGCGCGGCGACGGCGCCAACCCCAACTCGCACGCGCCCGAGGTCGCCGCGGGCCGGATCGCCGACGCGATCACCGCGGCCCTCGGTTCCCGCGACCCCGGCGACGTGCGCGCCTGCGTCGTCGGCATGGCGGGCGTCAGCAAGCTCAGCGACGTGCGCGTGGCGGCGGTGTTCGACGCCGCCTGGGCGCGGATCGGGCTGACGAACGTGCGGGTCTGCGCCGATGCCGAAGTGGCGTACGCGTCCGCGACGTCGGCGCCGGACGGCACCGTGCTCGTCGCCGGCACCGGTTCCATCGCGGGCCGGATCCGCAAGCGGCGGCTGGCGGGCACCGCGGGCGGCTACGGCTGGCTGCTCGGCGACGAAGGGTCGGCGTTCTGGCTCGGCCGCGAAGCCGTCCGATCCACTTTGGAGGCTCTCGGGCGCGGGCTGCCCCTCGACGGGCTGCCTTCGGCGGTGCTCGCCGCCGCGCTCGGACCGTCCGGTTTGGACGTCCGGACGGACACCGACCGGCTCGCGGCGTCGCGCGCGTTGATCACCGCGGCCAACGCCGAGGCACCGGTCCGGCTCGCCCGGTTCGCCCCGTTGGTCAGCGCGGCGCACGACGCGGGCGAGCCCGCCGCGCGCGGGATCGTCACCCGTGCGGCCGAACTCCTGGTCGCCAACGCCCTCGCCGCGCGCGAGCCCGGCGAGTCGACGCCGGTCGTGCTCGTGGGTTCGGTGCTCACCGGACAAAGCCCGATCGGCGACCTCGTCCGCCGCGGTCTGTCCGGGCTCGAGGTGCTGACCAGCTCCGACGGGGTGCTCGGGGCGGCCTGGCTCGCCGCCGTGGACGCCTTCGGCGAAGGGGTGGTTAGACCAGTATTTCCCTAGACCGGGCAAAATCCCTTGCCAGGAACACGTCAAAACGTCGACTGAACCCGGGTTTTCCGGGTAACGTAGGCAGTGGCCCCCGGACCCTCCCCCCTCGCCGGGGGCCGCCTTATGTCCGGGGTACGTCGTCCGAGCCGGTTTCGGGGGCCAAGCGCAGCCCCGGGTGCTCCGGCGGCAGCGCCCGGTAGAGCACCCAGCCGCTCACCGCGACGGTCAGCGCGACCAGCGGCCACGACAGCACCGTGCGGGCCACGCCGAGCGCGATCACCTGGCCGGACCACCACAGCAGGCCGTAGACGACCACGCGCAGCGTGTACTGGCCGAACACCCACACCCAGCTGGCGCGCGAGTACGCCTTCAGCAGCACGGGGTCGCGGCGCCAGCGCGTCTTCTGGCCGAGCAGCAGGCCCACGACGACGCCGAGCAGCGGCCAGCGGACCACGATGCTGGCCGCCCAGAGCAGCGCGCTGGCCACATTGGACATCAGCTGCAGCAGGAAGAAGTCCTGGGCGCGGCCGGTGTGCAGGGCGATCAGCGCGGCCGCGATGACGGCGGCCAGGCTGACGACCAGCGCGCGGACCTTCCCGCCGCGGGCCACCCGGTAGGCACCGAGCGCGACGGCGACCACGATGGCGGCGCCGGCGCCCCAGGCGATGGACTGCCCGGCCGCGAGCCAGCCGGCGACGAAACCGACGGGCGGGATGCTGGCGTCGAGCGCGCCGCGGCGGCCGCCGAGGATCTGCGCGAGCGACTCACGGGGTTCTGCGGACACTCCTCCAGCGTGCCGGATCGCGTCGCGGAGGCTCCAAGCAGGGAGATTTTCGCCACACCGGATGTGGTAATGGCCTTCGAGTGTGCTGTCTCACGGCATGCGGAAGGTGAAGACTACGTAATAGAGAGGCGGAGAAGACCGACAAGATAAGACACTGTTACCACAGGCTGAACGCGGGCAGGGGTCCCGATGGTTAGTTGTGGTGTACAACTACATGTCGGGGTGTCGGTTGCAGGACGGGAAGGGGACCCAACGTGTACGGATTCGACAGCTATGTGGCGATCGGGGACAGCTTCACCGAAGGGCTGAACGACGAGCTCCCGGACGGCTCGTTCCGCGGCTGGGCCGACCGGCTCGCGGAGATCCTGGCGGGTGGGCGGCCCGACTTCCGGTACGCGAACCTGTCCCTGCGGGGCAAGATGCTCGACGAGATCATGGACGAGCAGCTCCCGATCGCGCTGGAGCTGAAGCCCGACCTGGTCACGCTGTGCGCGGGCGGCAACGACATCATCGTCCCGGGGGCGGACGTGGACGCGGTGGCGGCCCGCCTGGAGGAGGGCGTGGCGAAGCTGCGCGCGGCGGGCATCCCGGTGCTGCTGTTCAACGGCCCGGACACGAAGGTCCTGTCGGTGATGTCGGTGCTGCGCGGCAAGGTGGCGATCTACAACACGCACCTGTGGGCGATCGCGGAACGCCACGGAGCGCGCATGGTGGACCTGTGGACGATGGGTCCGCTGCACGACCGCCGCGCGTGGAGCGACGACCGGCTGCACTTCTCCCCGGAGGCCCACCGCCGCATCGCGTTGAAGTCGGCGGAGGTCCTGGGCATCCCGATCGAGGGCGATTGGCGCGAGCCGTGGCCTTCGGAGGCGGCGCCGTACCGGTGGATCGACTCCCGGCGGTCGGATCTGACGTGGACGAAGGTGCACCTGCTGCCGTGGATCCGGCGGCAGCTGCGGGGCGAGTCCATGGGGGACGGGTTGTCGCCGAAGCGGCCTCAGCTGGCACCGCTGCTGCCGTTGGACGTGCTCGAGGTCCCGGACAACGCCCAGGCTCGGCAGCAGGCCAGCTGAGGGGTTCTTCCGTTCGAGGAGGCCGCTGCCGGGGTGCCGGTGGCGGCCTTCACGCATTCCGGCGTTTGCGCGCCCCTCCCCGAGCCCCAAGAGGCAGCCCCGCCGCGCCCAAGGGGGGCGTCCCCAGGTCCATTCTATCGGCCACCTCAGACACACCGTACCCAACCGATCACCGCAACCCGAGTTGTCCACATGTCGACTTACCTGGGGACAACTTGTGGAAGACCACCCTTCCCCGGCTCGCCAACCCGTCCCACCCGGCTTACAGTCCCCTTATGTCCGGTGGTCGTCGCTGGATCCTCGTGGTCCCGCTCGCGGTGCTGGTCACCGCCCTGCTCGCGGGGGTCGTCACCTGGGCGCAAGCCGGGAAAATCCAGCGTGACCTCGCCGCCGACGCCCAAGCCGCCCTCGCCCAAGCCGGCCTCCAAAAAGGCTCCGTCACCTTCGACGGCCGGGACGCCATCCTCAGCGGGTTCCCGCCCGACCAGGCCCTGAAAGCCCTCGAAGTCGTCCAGAACGTCGACGGCGTGCGAGCCGCCCAAGTCCAAGGCGACGTGGCCCCCAGCGCGCCGCCGCCCACCAGCGCGCCGGCTCCGACCACCACCGAACCACCCACCACCAGCGCCACCGCTCCGCCGCCGCCCACCGACAAGGCCGGCGTGCAGGCCGAGATCGACCGGATGCTCGCCGAGGCGCCGATCACCTTCGAACCGGACAGCGCCCGGCTCACCCCCGAAGGCGAGCAGGCCGCCGTCGCCGTCGCCGTCGCGCTCGCCAAGTCGCCGGACACCTTCCGGTACCGCGTCACCGGCCACGCCGCCCGCGGGTCCGGCAGCGCGAGCGGCGCCCTCAAGCTCTCCCGGGACCGCGCCAGGGCCGTCACGCGGATCCTCACCACCAACGGGCTGACGACCAAGCGCGTGACCTACCGCGGGCTGGGCGACACGCGCCCGGCAGGCGGCGGCGAAGAAGACCGGCGAGTCGAGATCACAGTCGTTTGAAGGGGTGAGTGAGCAGATGGTGTGGCTGTTCGGGCAGATCTGGCTGTGGCTGATCGTCGCCTTCGCCCTCGGCGCGCTGACCTCGTGGCTCGTCCTGCGCACCGCCCAGCGCCCCAAGCCCCGCTCCGAGCCCGAGCCCGAACCCGCGGCCGAGGAGCACTACGAAGAGCCCGCCGAGCAGACCCAGTTCATCCCCGCAGCGTGGATGCAGCCCGGCACCGAACGGCCCCACGACGTCCACGAGGACGACGAACCCGAGCCCGTCGGGCACCGCGAGGGGCACCTCCCGCTGCCGCCGCAGCGCGGGACGCAGGCCGAAGACTGGCCCACCGAAGAAGAACCGGCCTGGCCCGAGTCCGAAGACGCCACCCCGCAGTGGCCGCACCAGCCTGGGCGCGGTGGCTGACACCCATCCTGGTAAGTTCGGCTACGCACTGTGAGCGAGGCCTGAGGAGGGGTGTGTGGCGCTCCCCCATTGGACGTCGCAGCAGGTCCTGCCGCCGGGCCGCCACGCCTGCGACCTCGCCGACGTCTACGAACGCCTGGTCTTCGACGCTCCGTACCAGAACGAGCGCGAGATCCTCTTCAGCGCGCTCAACAGCTACCTCGGCGTCGCGCGGCGGATCATGCCGTCCGGGCGGGCCTGGATCGGCGGCGAGCTCATCACGCGCAGCGCCCACCCGCCGCGCGGCCTCGACGTCGTCCTCATCCCGGACGAGTGGGGCGCGCTGAAGCGGCTCGACGACGCCGGCCGGTCGGCGCTGTACGGCCTGCTCACGCTGCGCGGCGTGATCGTCGGGCAGCCCGCGATGTACCTCGACCAGGTGCAGCCGGTCGGGGGCATGCTGGACGGCTTCCTCTGCCGCCCCGGTGACGAGGACGTCTGGGCCGAGGTCTGGGCCGACGGCGGCAGGGGCTACCCGGAGATGGTCTGGTGAAGAACGAGTTCCGGCGCATCGCCGACGAGATCCCGGGCGGCACGTGGCTCGACGACTTGGCGCGCGCGTCGGCGATGGCCGCGAACGCCAAGTTCGAGCGGACGTCCCGGTCGCCGCTGCTGCACGTCTCGGTGATCGGCGAGCAGACCATCGACGCCTACACCTTCTCCGACATCAGCCGCGCGCTGCAGGACGCGACGGCGAAGATCGGGCACATCATCCGGAACCCCTCCGGCGAGGTCACCCAGGTCCAGCAGGCCGACCGCGACAAGGCGCCGCTGATCCAGCGCGGCCAGGCGGGCAACGCGATCTTCTTCGGCTTCCCGGAGCTCGACGTCTCCGACGACGCGCTGATCGTCGACGGCATCGAGACGCTGTCCGAGCGCGCTGTCAAGGAACTCTGCGACTTCCTGCCGGCCAACGGCTCGGACGACGGCGCGCTCGACGCCGTGCTGCTGCAGCGCGACACCGTCCGCAACGCCGTGAGCGACATCGTGAACGCCGTCGCGAAGAACGCCGGCATCGGGATGGCGCTGACGCCGACCTCGGGCGAACAGGTCACGCGCAGCATGACCACCGAGCAGGCGCGGATCCTGCAGGGCAGCCTGCGGGAGTCGCGCGAGGCGGTCGGGTACGAGACGGTGCGCGGGCGGCTCGACGGTGTCCGCACCCGGCGCCGGATCTTCTACCTCGACCGCGAGCCGGGCGGGACGATCCAGGGCGCGGTGGCGCCGGACCTGCTCGACCAGATCAAGGAGAACCTCGACCGCCCGGTGACCGCCCGGCTGCGCGTCGTGCGCACGACGACGATCGACGGCCGCCGCGGCCGTCCCGTTTTCGAGCTCCTCGAAATCACGCCCGAAGTGAGCCTTTTCGACTGAAAAGTCCTGCTTGCGACTTTCGTCTTGAACACCGGTACCGACGGTCGTCGTGGGCCGTTCGGCCACGAAAACAGTGGGAACACCGATATTCTCCCCATTGATCACCTGGCCACACCCTGCGCGCGATGTCAGGAAATACCGGTACTTCGCGCGAAATGGTGGGACAATGACTTTTTCCAGAATGTAACAATTTCGTTCTCGGGCACTCTTATGGGTTAACGTCGTCGCACTCCCACCCGAAGGGGCCCGCATGATGACCGACCCGCAGTACCCGCCGCCGACCACCGCGCGCCACGGACGGCCCGCGCCACCGGTGACGGCCACGGAGCGTCGTCAGGCCAACGCGAAGCCCGGGCGGAACATCCTGGCGATCGTCGGCCTACTGCTCGGCGTGGCCGCCCTCGTCGTCACCTTCGTCCCGGACGTCGGGTTCGTCGCGTGGCCGCTGGCCGGGATCGGGCTCGTGCTGGCGATCACCGGCCTGGTCCAGGCCAAGAAGGGCACGGTCGGCGACCGCGGGCTCGCGATCACCGCGCTGCTGGCCACGATCGCCGCGCTGCTGACGACCGCCGGGATGCTGCTGTACTCGACCTTCCTCGGCGGCGGCGAGTCCGGGCTGCACCTGCCCGCGGTGGGCGGGGACAAGCACACCGTGACGTTCCAGGTCACCTCCGCCGGCGGCGCGACCGTCCGCTACGGCAGCCTGTCGGACCAGCGCACCGAGAACGCGCCGGCGAGCACCGACGCGTGGGAAGGCGCGGCGTCGTACAACAATGGTTCGTACCTGTTGACGCTCACGGCCGACACCCGCAATTCGAACATGACCAACGAAATCAGCTGCGCCATTCTCGTCGACGGCAAGAAGGTCGCGGAAAACAGCGGGACGACGATCGCGCTCTGCACGGCGAACGTGGGCTGAGGCGAGCCTGGCGACCGGCCGGCCTACCCCCACGTCGGCCGGCCGGGCCGCCACGAGCCGCTCCTGGCGGCTCCCGGCCCCGGGCGGGATTTCCCGCACGGGGCCCGGCGCCGGCGTCTCAGCCTGCCCCTCCCCTAGGGCTCAGCCGGCACTGCCGAACCTACGCGGACGCCGACGGCGGGCACTAAGAATCCACTAAGGATTCACGCTGATCGCCGTGGCCGTGATCCATTCGCAACTCTCTTCACAAATATCGATCACCGGCGCGGAGTTGTCGCGCGAAAGCCGTCACTGGAGTTCGGCGAGTTCGGTCCGCACCTCGCCGACGAGCTTCGGGTGCACCCGTTCGTAAATGCGCACCGACAGCGCCAGCTGCTCCCGCGCGCCGTCGAGATCACCCCGTGCCCGCAGCACCCGGCCCAGCGTCAGCCGCAGCGCGCCCTCGCGGGCCACGAACTCGCGGCTGATCGCGAGGTCGATCGCCTCCCAGACGTGCCGCTCCGCCGCTTCCAGGTCGCCCGCGCGCAGGCTCAGGTCGGCCAGCTTGTCCAGCGCCACCACGACCCGGTCGTCGTCACCGAGCGAGCGGTCGGCCGCCAGCCCCGCGAGCTGGTGCGCTACCGCCTCGGCCAGCCGGCCCGCCCGCTTCTCCGCCTGCGCGCAGCTGCTGAGCGCCTGACCGCGCAGCGTGCCGTCCGGGGCTTCCGCGATCGCCTTCGTCAGACGGTCGATCGCCTTCTGGTGCTCACCGCGCCGGCTCAGCGCGCGGCCCAGGTGCAGGTCGGCCGACGTGACCAGCCGCGCGTCGGCGGACCCGGCCGCCAGCGCCGCCGCCCGCTCGGCGTCCGCGAAGCCGTGCCCCGGCAGCTCGAACGTCAGCGCGATCTCGCACCGCGCGAGCCGCAGCCAGCACTGACCCTCGACGTCGCCCGCCGCCTCCGCGGCCGCGACGCCCAGGTCGGCCATCCGCGTCCACTCGTCCAGCAGCGGGCACACCAGGCGGTAGGTGTGGCCCAGCAGGGCCAGCTGCCAGACGTCGTCGTGGCGGCCGGCCGCGTAGGCCGCGTCGAGGGCCGCGAGCAGGTTCGGCCACTCCGCCGCGAACCACTCCTGCGCGTCGCCGGAGCCGGCCAGCGGCGGCATCGCCTCCTCGGCGAGCACGCCGGTGAAGTCCAGCGGGTCGGCGACGTGGCCCAGCCGGCGCCGCGCCCGGTCGGCCACCGCCTGGTAGTAGCGGACCGTCCAGCCGAGCGCCTCGTCGCGCTCCTTCTCGTCCAGCTCGTGTTCCGCGAGCTCGCGCAGGTAGAGCCAGACGAGGTCGTGCGGCGCGAAGACGTCCCGGGCGGTCTCCTCGATGAGGTTGTGCGCGGCCAGCGCGCGCAGCCGCCGCCGGGCCTCGGCGACCGGGATCTGCGCGACCGCGGCCATCAGGTGCGGCCCGACCATCACCCCGGGCACCGCGCCCAGCTGCAGGAACGTCTCGGCGATCTCGCCGGGCAGGCCGCGGAAGGAGACGTCGAACGCGGCCCGCACGCCGTCGTCGGCGCCCTCGACCTGCAGTCCCGCCAGCCGGGTGCGTTCGTTGCCCAGCTCGTCGACCAGCTCCTCCGCGGTCCGTTGCGCGCTCGCCGAGAGCCGCGCGCCCGCGATCCGCAGGGCGAGCGGGAGGTAGCCGCACAGGCGCGCCAGTGCGTGGTTGAGCGCGGCCGGGCCGGCGAGCTCCTCGATGAGCAGCACGGCGTCGTCGGGCGCGAGCGTGCCGAGGACGCGCTGCTTCGCCGCGTTCGACACGGCGAGCCCGTCCAGGCGCGACCGGCTCGTCACGACGGTCATCGTCCGCGCGCTCGGGGGCAGCAGCGGACGCACCTGCTCGGCCGCCCGGGCGTCGTCCAGCAGCACGAGCATCCGCCGCCCGGCGATCAGCGACCGGTAGAGCGCGACGCGTTCGTGCAGCAGCTCGGGGATCTTCGCGGTTTCGACGCCGAGGCCGAGCAGGAACTGCGTGAGCAGCTCGGCCGGCTCCAGCGGCGGGTGGTGCGGGTCGAAGCCGCGCAGCGACGCGAACAGCACGCCGTCGGGGAACCTCGACGCGACGCGGTGGGCCCACCACACGACCAGCGTGCTCTTGCCGACCCCGGCGGTCCCGGTGACGACGGCGATCGTCGTCTCGCCCGCTTCCGCGCGGGTGACCAGGCCGTCGAGCCAGGCGAGCTCGTCGCCGCGCCCGGCCAGGCTCGGCACCGCGGCGGGCAGCTGCGACACCGGCTGCCCCCGCTCGTCGAAAGCCGCACTTTCACGTGGAAGTGCGGCTTCGGGACGGGCACTTTCACGGGAAAGTGCCGGGAGGTCGTCGTTCAGGACGCGCTCGTGCAGCCACCTCAGCTCGGCGCCGGGCTCGACGCCCAGGGTGCGCAGCGTGGCGCGCGAGACGGTCCGGTACAGCTCGAGCGCGTCGCCGCGGCGCCCGGCGTGGTACAGCGCCCGCATGAGCTGGCCCGCGGTCCGCTCGGCGAGCGGGTCCGCACGGACGATCGGGCTCAGCTCGACGATCAGCTCGGCGTGCCGGCCGAGGTCGAGGTCGGCGTCGACGCGGGCGCCGTGCACGGCGAGGCGCAGGTCCTCCAGTTCGGGAGCGCGCAGCGAATCCGGCACGCCGCCCAGCGCCGGGCCCTGCCAGAGCGCGAGCGCCTCGGCCAGCAGCGCGGCGGCCGTCTCCGGGGTGGCCAGCGACGCACGGTCCAGCAGGCTGCGCGCCCGGTGGACGTCGACGCGCTCGGGCTCGACCGCCAGCAGGTAGCCCGGCGGAGTGGTCAGGATGCTCGGGCCGTCGATGTCGCGCAGGACCCGCCGCAGGTGGGAGACGTTGCCGTGGACGATGGTGCGCGCGGTGGCGGGCGGGTCGTGGCCCCACAGGGCGTCGATGATCTCGTCCAGCCCGACGACCTTGCCGGGCTTGAGCGCGAGCAGGGCGAGCAGGCCGCGGACACCGGGACCGCCGATCGGGACGGCGGCGTCACCGGCGAAGAGCTGGACGGGCCCGAGCAGCTGGAACCGGCATTCGGCCATGCTCGCGCCCACCTCCCCGGGGGTTCACGGTCGGTTCGGCGTCTCCCTCGCCGGAGAGCCAACCTACCGTGGTCACCGGCTGTCGAGCAGGGCCGGTACCAGGAGTTTTGGGCGGTCTGCGAATTCCGTAGCGGTCAGCGGGAAGCGGTGCGACATCCACCGGCGGACATGACACGACCCCCTACCAGCGGTCCCGATCCGCTGGTAGGGGGTCGTGGTGGAGCAAACAGCCGGGCCGCCAGGGGGCGCGGTCCGCCTGCCCGTCACCGCAGGCGACCAGGCGGGTGGGCTCACCCCGAGCGAAGCACCCGCCGATCGTCCGCGAAGACGTCTGTTGCGCGGACCACACGCCCGCGCGGTGGCGACACGGTAACAAAGCGCACGTGGTCGGTCACCGGCGGGCCTGTCACCTCAGCGCGAGATCGGGGTCGAGTCGCGGCCGGCGATGAACGCCGGGCGCGGCACGCTCGCCGCGAACGGTTCCTGCAACGCGTTCTCCACGCTGTTGAACACCAGGAAGATGTTCGAGCGCGGGTACGGGGTGATGTTGTTGCCGGAGCCGTGCATGATGTTCGAGTCGAACCACAGCGCCGAGCCCGCCTGGCCGGTGAACTGGTCGATGCCGTGCTCGGCCGCCATCTTGGTGATGTCGTCCTCGCTGGGCACGCCCACCCGCTGGTCCTTGAGCGAGCTCTTGTAGTTCGCTTCCGGCGTCTCGCCGGCGCACTGGACGAACGTCCGGTGCGAGCCCGGCATGATCATCAGGCCGCCGTTGAACGGGTAGTTGTCGGTCAGCGCGATGGAGCAGCTGACCGCGCGCGGGGCCGGCATGCCGTCCTCCGCGTGCCAGGTTTCGAAGTCCGAGTGCCAGTAGAACCCGGTGCCCTTGAACCCGGGCATGTAGTTGACGCGGCTCTGGTGGACGTACACCTCGGAGCCGAGCAGCTGCCGCGCCCGGTCCAGCACGCGCGGGTCGCGCACCAGCTCGGCGATCAGGGCCGAGATCTCGTGGACGTCGAAGATCGACCGGACCTCACCGGTCTTCGCCTCGGTGATCACGCGCTCGTCCCTGGCCAGCTCCTCGTCGGAGGACAGCCGCACCAGCTCCTGCCAGTACGTCTGGACCTCCCCGACGGAGAGCAGGTCCTCGACCACGGTGTAGCCCTTGGTCTCGTGGTTGGCCAGCGTGGCGGCGTCGATCGGGCCGTCGGCTTCGGTACCCCACACGGTGGGGTGCACGCGCGGCAGGTGCTCCGGCGTACCGGTGATCCGGGTCGGGTAACCGTCGTCGACCCGGGTGTCCGTCAGCGTCACGAGCTTCGCCTCCTGTTTCCTCTCCGGTGTTTACGAGTCCTCGGTGATCAGCGGGTACACGCCGTTTTCGTCGTGCACCTCGCGGCCGGTCACCGGCGGGTTGAACACGCACACGCACTTGATCTCGGTCTTCGGCCGGACCTGGTGCTTGTCGTGGTCGTTGAGCAGGTACAGCGTGCCGGGCTTGAGCTGGTGCACCTCACCGGTCGCGAGGTCTTCGATCTCGCCCTCGCCGGAGGTGATGAACACCGCCTCGATGTGGTTGGCGTACCAGAAGTCGTTGACCGTCCCCGCGTACAGCGTGGTCTCGTGCACCGAGAAGCCGACGCCCTCCTTGGCCAGGATGATTCTCTTGCTGCGCCAGTTCGGGGTCTTGATGTCGGCGTCGGTGTCGGTGATCTCGTCGAGTGTGCGGACGAGCACGGGCAATCTCCTTTACTTCTTCAGGACGGCCTTGATCGACTCGTCGATGATCGACAGGCCCTGGGTCAGTTCGTCGTCGGTGAGGGTCAGCGGCGGCAGCAGCTTCATGACTTCGCCGTCGGGTCCGGAGGTTTCCATCAGCAGCCCCCGCGCGAACGCTTCCGCGCAGACGCGGCCGGCCAGGTCGCCGTTCTGGAACTCGATGCCGCGGGCGAGGCCGCGGCCCTTGGCGAACAGCTGCGCCTCGGGGTAGGTCTCGACGATCCCGGAGAACGCCGCGGCGATGCGCTCGCCCTTGGCCTTGGTGGACTTCTCGAGCTCGTCGTCGCTCCAGTAGACGTCGATCGCTTCCTTGGCGGTGACGAACGCCGGGCTGATGCCGCGGAACGTGCCATTGTGCTCGCCCGGCTCCCAGACGTCGAGCTCCGGCTTGATCAGCGTCAGCGCCATCGGGATGCCGTAGCCGCCGATGGACTTCGAGAGGCAGACGATGTCCGGCTTGATCCCGGCGTCCTCGAAGCTGAAGAACGGCCCGGTGCGGCCGCAGCCCATCTGGACGTCGTCGAGGATCAGCAGGATGTTGTGGCGCTTGCAGAGGTCGTCGAGACCCTTCAGCCACTCCAGCCGCGCGGCGTTGATGCCGCCCTCGCCCTGCACGCCCTCGACGATCACCGCGGCCGGCTCGTTGAGCCCGCTGCCGGAGTCCTCGAGGAGCTTCTCGAAGTACAGGAAGTCCGGCATCGCGCCGTCGAAGTACTTGTCGTACGGCATCGGGGTGGCGTGCACCAGCGGGACGCCGGCGCCGCCGCGCTTCATCGAGTTGCCGGTGACCGACAGCGCGCCCAGCGTCATGCCGTGGAACGCGTTGGTGAAGTTGATGACCGACTCCTTGCCGGTCACCTTGCGCGCCAGCTTCAGCGCGGCCTCGACAGCGTTCGCGCCACCCGGCCCCGGGAACACGACCTTGTAGTTCAGGCCGCGCGGGTCGAGGATCTTGTCGCGGAAGGTCTGCAGGAAGTCGCGCTTGGCCACGGTGAACATGTCCAGCGCGTGGGTGACGCCGTCGCGCTGGATGTAGTCGATCAGGGCCTGCTTCAGCCGCGGGTTGTTGTGCCCGTAGTTCAGCGCACCGGCGCCGGCGAAGAAGTCGAGGTACCCCTTGCCGTTTTCGTCGTACAGCCAGCTGCCCTGCGCGCGGTCGAACACGACCGGCCAGCCGCGGCTGTAGCTGCGGACCTCGGATTCGAGCTCTTCGAAGATGCTCATGACGTTTCTTTTCTCCTACTCGCCCGGATCTTTGCGCGGTGTCAGTGGACCGATGCGGTAAAGCTCTTCGGGGAGGTGCCCGGCTTCGGGGAAATCCTCGCCGTCGAACAGCACGGTGGTTTCCACCGCGGCGTTCCAGCGCTTCGCGAACGACGTGAACAGCCGGATGGACGCTTCGTTGTCCGGGGTGATGGTGGTCTCGAGGTAACGCACCCCTTCGTCGACCAGGCGCGTGTAGAGCGCGTCGAGCAGCGCTCCGGCCAGGCCCTTCCCGCGTTGCGACGCGTCGACCGCGACCTGCCAGACGAGCGCCGCCTCCGGCTCGTCCGGCCTGCGGTAGGCGATGACGAATCCGACCGCCTTGCCGTCTTCACGCGCGACGACCGAGGACCCGGCGAAATCGCGGCACCACAGCATGTATGCGTACGGCGAGTTGAGATCGAGCTTGGCGGAATCGCGCGCGATTCTCCACAGCTCCGCGCCGTCCGCCTTGGTCGGGGATTCGATCAAGTGCGTTACGGACATACTCAGGAAACGTAACAGAGAATTTTCGACCCGCCAGCGACCTGGCTCACGACCCCCGCAATGACCTGCGGCGACGCGGAGTACCCGGTGAGCAGTCCCACAAACATGTTTGAAGTGGACGGTTCGTGGGCACACGCGCGCCTAGGTCGCTCGCGCGTGGCTCGCGACCTATCCGCACGATGAACCTTCGGCGCCGTGATCGCAAGGCGACGGGCCGTTTCAGACGCGCCTCCGGCTGCGGATGCGACGCCGGATCCCGCTCAGCGGCATCACGACCGCGGGCAGGATCAGCAGCCCGGAGACCACGAGCCACCACACCGCGCCTTCGCCGCGCCGCCAGCCCGCGACGACGCTGCCGAGCCAGCCGAAGAAGGGCCCGGCGACCGGCGGCAGGAACGAGGCCAGCAGCAGCGCCGCGACGACCAGCACGCCGAGCGCGGCGAACAGCCGCCGCGCGAACCGGCCCGTCGTGAGCAGTGCCGTCGCCAGGTAGACGACCGCGCCGGCGAGGACGGGGAGGCCGACCCACTGCAGCACGGCGCCGCCGTTGTTGCCGAGCACGAGACCAGCCAGCAGCGCGAGCACCCCGGCGGCCAGCGAACCCGCCGTGCCGAGGCGGGAAGCCCCTTGGGCGACCTTCGCCGTGCTCCTGGCCACCGTCCGCAGCATGCCCGCGACCGTCCGCGGCCACCCGCCGGGCAGCCGGAACGCGACCACGCCCGCGTTCACCACGGCCGCGCCGAGCGCGACGAGCGTGCGGGTCAGCCGCGCGGTGCCCTGCTCGCCGGCGAGCTTCTCGGCCGAGACGCGGCACGCCTGGAACCGGGCCTGAGCGGCGCCGGCGTCGACGCGGGGGCGTTCCTCCGCGAGCGCGGCTCCGATGTCCTTGGCGTCCCGGGCGTCGTGGCGGACCGCGAGGTCGACGACCGGCAGCTCCTCGGCGGCGACTTCGGCCTGCCGCGCCCGGGCCAGCACCATCGCCGTCACCGGCAGGCTGAGCGGCCGCTCGGACCCGAAGGCGACCAGCTGGAGGTCGGCGTCGAGGCCGAGGAAGGCCAGCTCGGCCGTCAGCTGGTCGTTCAGCTGCGCCGCCTCCTGCGGAGTGCAGCGGTCCTGCTCGCCCGGCTTGCGCCAGGCGGGACCGAACGCGGCGGCCAGCTCGTCGCGGAACCGCTCCCGGCCGAGGACGTCCCGCAGCGTCTCGAGGCGGACGGGGTCGAGCAGGCACTGGACGAGCCAGCCGGCGCCGTCGACGCGGCCCCACATCCAGTCGCTGGCCCGCCACGACGCCTTGTAGAACGCGCCGAAATAGCTCGCCTGCAGCCCGGTCAGCTTGTCCCCCGACCGCTGCCGCGTCATGTCCAGCAGCGTCCGTGAATCGGCGCTGACCTGCACCAGGTCGACGCGCTGGTCGACCGACGGCGCTTGGGCGAGCAACCCGCGCGTCGCCACGTGCAGGGCCAGCAACCGGGCCTGGACGACCTCGTCGGCGACCTCCGGCGTCAACGCCAGCCAGTCCAGCAAGGTGGTCACGGTGCCGTCGCCGTCGGCCAGCGCCCGCAACGACGGCGCCGCGGCCCGCAGGCCCGCGACCACCTTCGGCCAGGCCTCGGCGACGGCGGCCGAGCGGCCCAGCCCGGCCCACTCCTCGGCCAGCTCGCGGATCCACACCTCGAGGGTGCTGCTCGCGCCGGGCCCGGCGTGCGCGGCCACCCACTGCCCGAGCCGGACCCCGCGCGCGGCCGTCGACCGCGCCGCGTGCAGCTCGGCGCGGGCGTCGTTGAGCTCCTTCGCGCGCGTGGCGTCCGGCTGGAGCCGGAAGCCCGCGTTGACCAGCTGCAGGCCGGTGGCGACGGCGTCGTCGAGCGCGGTCGTCCGGTAGCCGACCAGGTCGGCGACGGCGATGCCGGCGGGCGGCGGGCCGGCCGGGACCCCGCTGCTCAACCCGGCGACGGCGATCGCGCGCAGCTGCCGCGACATCCCGGACGCCCAGTCGCGGTCCGGGGTGTCCGCTTCGGACAGCGCGTACCTCCGAGCGGCCACGCGGACGAGCTCGGCGGCGTCCTCGGCGGTCCGCCGTTCGAGGTAGGCGGCGGCGACGCGCTCGTCGACGAGGTGCTCGGGCCCGCCGCGAAGTCCCAGCGCGGCCAGCGAAACCCGGGTGTCCCGCGCGCGCAGCACGGCGTCGTTGTGCCGGGTCAGGTCGTCCAGTTCGGCGCTGATCGACTGGCTCATCACGGTGTTGACGACCTTGGCCATGGCGTGCGACAGCAGCGGCGGGTTCGCGGCATCGCACGTGACGGCGTCCGCGTCCTTCTCGCCGGTGGGCACGACGTAGAGCAGCAGCCGGCGGACGTCCGTGTGCGACGGGCGTTCGAAGATCTCACGCAGCGCGGGCCGCAGCGGTTTGTTCAGCAGCACACCGCCGTCGGTCAGCCAGTGCGAGCGGGTCAGCTCGGTGTACGGCGTCATGTCGGGGTGCAGCCGGTCGGTGCCGTCCGGGCCGATGGGCATCCGCGACAGCTCGAACGCGCCGGGGAACGACGCGGTGGACCGCGCCGCCAGCGCGAGCGAGCCTTCGACCCCAGGTGTCCACAGTGGACCACAGAACCGGAAGAGCATCCGGTGTTCGGTGTCCCGCACGAGGTTCCCGAGCGCGTCGTCGAACCGGGTGGTCTCACCGTCGATCATGGTCCCGGTGAGCAGCACGGTGACATCGGGCTCCTCGGCGGGCGGCCGGCCGTTCCCGGTGATCCGCCGCAGCGCCTGTTCGAGATCACCGAGCAGCACGCGATCGCCGTCGAGCACCGACCGCGGTTCCTGCTCCCGCGCGTCCCGGATCAGGTTTTCCAGCGAGCCGGTGGTGATCCAGGTGTCGCGCAGGACTTCCGGCGTGGACCCGAAGGCTTCGGCCAGCCCGAGGCAGGCGGCGTTGATGCCGCCGGCACTGGTCCCGGTGAGGACGTCGACGGAGACGGTGGCGCGGAGCAGGTCGAGCAGCTTCCGGTAGAGCCCGGGCTCGGCGTCGCCCCGGGATTCCCGCAGCAGCCGGGAGGTCTCGGTGGCGACACCGCCCATCCAGATGGCCAGGCTGGAGCCACCCACCATGGTCACCGCGAGGCGGATCTCCTGCGGCCAAGGTTCAGCTGTCATGGGCTCCCCCGCCCGCTCGTCGTCCTGACGCAGACTAGAGGCGCAAGGTGAGCGCGGGGATACGTCCGGGTGTACGGCCGTTCGGGTGGAGTTGCTCGCCCGTCCGGGCTCAGCTCGCCAGGTGCTCCAGCAACAGCACCTGTCCCTCACCGACCGCGAAGCCCAGCACCGCCCCGGTGGCGATCAGGATCCACTCGTCCTGCTCGAAAGCCGGCCGCAGCAGGCGCTCGAACTCGTGCGGGGACAGCTGCTTCATCTTCGACACCAGCACGTTGCGGATGTCCATCGCGTCGGTCGCGTAGTCCTCGATGTACCGCATCGTCTCCGGCAGCCGGGACATGATCTGCGACGCGATCGCCAGCTTCATGTCCTGGTACTTGCGCGAACCCACCGCGAACACCAGCAACGGCCGCGCCACGCTTCCCAGCTCGCGGTCCAGCTGGCGCTGGATCAGCGCCAGGACCCGGTCCGCCAGCGGCCCGTGCAGGATCGCCTCGATGACGTTGTGCGGGGTGATGATCTCCTTCGCGATCAACGACCCGTACGCCTCCGCGACCTCCGCGCGCCGCTTCAGGAACAGGCCCTGCCACTGGACTCCGAAGTACCTGCGCGGCTCGATCGGGTAGAAGATCATCCGCAGGGCCAGCCAGTCGGTGAACCAGCCGGTGAACAGGCCGAAGACCGGCATGATCGGCGGGAACTTGAACAGCACCCACGCCACCATCTGGATCACGCCGATCGCGCCGCCGAAGACCAGGCCGGAGCGCGCGATGAACTTGAACTCCTTCGCGCCCGCCTCCTGGAAGATCCGGTTCAGCAGGCGCTTGTCCTTGACCAGGCTGGTGACCACCATGCCCTTCAGGTCGAACACACTGTCCACATCGGACTTGATCAGGTCGAGCACGGCCGCGACCATGCGCGGTGATTCGTGCTGGACGCGCTCGATCACCAGCCGCTGGACGCGGACCGGCAGGGACTCCCACAGCCCCGGCTGGTAGTGCCCCGCCACCTCGCGGACGATGTCCTCGACCCCGGCCAGCAGCGGTTTCTCGATCTCCTGGGCGATCCGGGAGGCGTCCAGGCGCGCCACGACCTCGGCCGGCTTGATCAGCTGCTCGGTCATCGTGTCGCAGGCGATGCTGGCCATCCGCGCCGCGCGCTTGGGCACGATGCCCTGCCAGCCCAGGAACGGCTTGACGCCGATGAACTCCACCGGCTGGAACATCATCCGGATCGCGACGAGCTTGGTGCCGTAGCCGATCAGCGCGGCCACGATCGGGATCGAGACGTAGAGGGGCCAGTGCTGCGCGAAGTCGGCGACGATGCCGCTGAGGAAGGCCCCCATCCGGCTAGAGCCTGTTTCGATGTGCTGACCAGCGGAGCTTCTGGCTGGCGTTGTGGGTGCGGCGTGTCTTGGATCAAATAGACGAGGTCTCCGGTAGAC
>NZ_JBSGJA010000047.1:0-16843 GCF_053605345.1 Amycolatopsis sp. NPDC003865
TCTACCGGAGACCTCGTCTATTTGATCCAAGACACGCCGCACCCACAACGCCAGCCAGAAGCTCCGCTGGTCAGCACATCGAAACAGGCTCTAGGCGGCCGCCACTTCGAACTCGGACACCTGTCCCGCGGGCCAGCCGGTGTTGGCGGTGAACGTCAGCCGGACGAAACGTTGCGACGTCGCCGTGAAAGACGCCGACGCCGTGTTGCCGGAAGCCGGGTCGAACGCGTAGCCGCGCGAGCCCACCAGCGTCGTGTACGTCCCGCCGTCGGTGCTGCCGGAGATCGTCACCGTCTCCGTCCGCGCGCCCCACGCCGACGACGGCGGCAGCTTCAGCGTCACCTTGTTGATCGACGCCGCCGCGCCCAGGTCCACCGTCAGCGTCTGCGGGAACGCGTTGTTCGCGCTCTCCCAGTACGTGTTCGCGTCCCCGTCGTTGGCGTTCGACGGCGGGAACCCGCCCTGCGAGGCCGACGCGCTGATCGCCTTCCCGCGGGCGATGTTCGACCCGGACTGCGGGGGCTGCGGCGGCCCCGAGTTCGGCGCGGGCCACGTCGAGCAGTCGCTCCACGTGCCGGTCCAGCCGCTGTTGCCGGACCCGCTGAAGGTCATCTTCGGGATCGACGCCGGGTACGGGCAGTTGTACGTCCCGGTCACGCCGACGCCGGACGCCGTCAGGTTGCTGATCGACACCGCCCCCTGCGTCTGCGACTGCGCCACGAACGTCCCGGCGCCCTGCACCGAGACGCCGTCGATGGTGATGCCCTGGATCTGCTTGCCGGCGCCGTTTCCGTCGATGAACTGGATCGCTTCGTACGGGCTCTGGATCGCGGTGAAGCCGGTGACCCGGATCGTCACGCCGGTGATCGCCTGGTCCCGCGCGTCGAACCACAGCGCGCCGACGCCGAACTGCCAGTTCGGGTCGAGCGCCCCGGCCCGCAGCGCCGTGTTGTTCGACAGCGTCACCGTGCCGGACAGCGGCACCGAGCTGAACCGGTTCGCCACCAGGTAGCCGCCGCCGAGGGCGTTGGTGTCCTGGACGAGGTTGCCGCTCACCGTGTTGTCCGACCCGCCGTACAGCGCGATGCCGTTGGCCAGGTTCGGTTGCACGATCGTGTTGTTCACCAGTGAGTTGCCCGAGTCGGCCTGGCCGTTGGACCACAGCGCGAGCCCGTCGTCACCGTTGTTGCGCAGGTAGTTGTTGCGCAGCGTCGAGTTCGTGACGGCGCCGTCGAAGTTCACGCCGTCGGCCTGGGTGTCGAGGATGCGGTTGTTCTCGATGGTGACGTTCGACGACGCGCCGTTCATCAGCCACAGCCCGCACTTCGTGTCCTGGATCCACAGGCCGCTGACGACCGAGCCGTTGCCGAGGACGCCGTGGAACGCGTTGTCCGGGCTGCCGTCGTTCCGCTCGGTCACGTCACCGAACACCGCGAAGTCGTACAGCTTGATGTTCCCGGACGCGCTGCCGTTGTTGAAGATGTTGTTGCCGTGCAACACCGTGTACCACTGGCCGGCGCCGCGGACGGTGGTCTGGTCGATCTGCAGCGCCGACCCGATTTCGAAGCGGCCGGACGGCACCCACACCTCGCGACCTTGGGAGCGCGCCGCCGAAAGCGCGTTCCGGAACGCCTGCGAATCGTCCGAAGAGTCGTTCGCGGTGGCGCCGTAATCGGTCACCGAAAGCGAGCCGGCCGGCTGCGTACCCGCGCCGCCGACCTGCTCGAAGTCCGCGAGGTCGATGGTCGCCTGGCCGACGTCACCGGAGTCCGCGGCCACCCGGACCTTCGCGCCCGCCGAAGCGTTCTGGCCGAACAGCAGGCGGGCGTCGTCGAAGAAGTGGTGCGTCTTGGCGCCCGGGATCCATCCGGTGTCCACATAGGAATACCGGGAGGTCACCGGGAGCCCGCTGCCGAGCTTGCTTCCGTTGACGTACAACGAAAGCCGCCCGGACGAGCCGTCGGGCAGGTTGTAGTGCACGTTGATCGAGTTCGCCGCCGCGGGCAGCGTGAACTCGACGTACTGCCCGGTCGTGATGCGCACGGCCTGCCGCCCGGAGGCTTCCGACGCGATGGAGGCCTGGGTGTAGTCGGGACCGACGGCCGAGCCGGTGGTCGCCGAGCACTCGGCCTCGACCGTCCGGAACGGCACGCTCGCGCCGCCGGAGGCCGTCGCCGGGCAGGTCGCGGCCGCGGCCGGCGTGCTGCCGGACAGGATCGCCATGCCGGACGCGGCGAGCGCGGCGGCGAGTAAGGCCGGGATGCGGGACATCGTCATCACCTCTCAGGACGAATAGGCTTCGAGTTCGGACAGCTGCCCGGCGGGCCAGCCGGTGTTTCCGGTGAAGGTCAGCCGCAGGGTGCGTGCGGACGTCGCGGGGAACGTGATGGTCGCGGTGTTGCCGGACGCGGGGTCGAACGTGTAGCCGGCGGCCGCCTTGACCCCGTCGACCGCGATCGTCTGCGTGCGCGTGCCCCACGCCGGGGACGGCGGCAGCTTCAGCACCAGCCGCGACACGCCGACCGTGCTGCCGAAGTCGACGGTCAGCGACTGCGGGAACGCGTTGTTCGCGCTCTCCCAATAGGAGTTCGCGTCCCCGTCGACGGCGTTCGAAGCCGGGAACCCGCCCTGCGAACCGGACGCCGTGACGTTCTTGTGCAGCGCCAGGTTCCCGGCCGGCTGGGTCGGGGTGGTCGTCGGCGGCGTGGTCGGGGTGGTCGTCGTCGTGCCGCCGTTGTCCGAGCCGTAGACCGGCGTCGGCCACGAGCCGCAGAACGTCGTCGACCAGCCCGAGTTGCCGCCCTGGTCGGCCAGCCCGGCCATCGCGTCCGGACCCATGCAGTTGTAGACACCCGCGCGCCCGACACCGGTCGCGACGACGTTCTTCACCGACCCCGTCGGCTTGGCCTGGATCTGCCAGGCGAACGTGCCCGCGCCGGTGATCTTGACGTTGGTGAAGTGCACGTCCGTCGTGGCGCTGTCGATGAACTGGATGGCCTCGTAGTTGTTGTCCTGCAGGTCGAGATCGGTGACGTCGACGCGGCCGGTGATGGCCGAATCGCGGCCGTCGAACCACAGCGCGCCGACGCCGAACTGCCAGTTCGAGTCGAGCACGCCGGTGCGGATCGCGGTGTTGCGCGCGACGGTCGTGGTGCCCGAGAGCGGCACCGCGCTGAACCGGTTCGCGATGTGCAGGCCGCCGCCCTGGTCCTGGTTGTCGGCCACGACGTTGTCGGACACCGTGTTGTCGTGCCCGCCGTAGATCGCGATGTTGTTGGCGAGGATCGGCAGCAGCACGGTGTTGAAGGAGAACGTGTTGTGGTGGTCGGCGTCGTGCTCGGACCACATGGCCAGGCCGTCGTCGCCGGTGTTGCGCAGGAAGTTGTTCGTCACCGTGACGTTGCTGATGCCCTGGTGCAGGTTCAGCCCGTCGGCGGTCTGGTCGAGGATTCGGTTGCCGGACACGGTGAGCCCGTCGAACGGCCCGTCGAGCCACAGCCCGACCTTCGTGTGCTGCAGCCACAGGTTCTGCACGACCGAGCCGCCGCCCAGCGCGCCGCCGACGGCGTTGGACTGGTCGCAGTCGACGCGCGCGTCGACCTGGCCGATGATCGCGAAGTCGTAGAGCTTCACCGCGCTGCTCGTGCCCGGCACCGCGGCATTTCCGGGATAGGTCGACGTCCCGCAGCTCGCCGGTTCGCCCTTGCCGAAGATCCCGGCCCGTGGCCCGGTGAGCACCGAGTACCAGGGTCCGGCGCCGCGGATCGTCACCTGGTCGACCGTGATGTGGTGGCCGAGGGTGAAGGTCCCGGACGGGATCCAGACCTCCTTGCCCTGGCTCTTCGCGGCGGCCACGGCGGAGTCGAACGCCGAAGCGTCGTCGCTCGTGTCACCGGCCGTCGCGCCGTAGTCGGTGACGGACACCGAGTTCGCCGGGCGCGTGGCCGCGGCGCCGACCTGCTCGAAGTCGGCGAGGTCGATCGTCGCCGGCGTCACGTCGCCCGCGTCGACCTGGAGCTTGATCTTGGTGCCGGCCGGGTACGACGTGCCGAGCAGGGCGCGGGTCTCGTCGTAGAAGTGGTGCGCGTGCCCGTCACCCGGGTTGTTGGTGAACGGGTACGAGCCGTAGTACCAGGCCCACTTCGAGGTCAGCGCGATGTCCCGGTTGTGGGCGCCGCCGACGTACAGCGAGATCGTCCCGTTCACCGAATCCGGGACGCTGTAGCGGAAGTCGATCGAGTTCGCGGGGGCGGTGAGCGTGAATTCGACGTACTGGCCCTGGCCGGACAGCGTCACGGCTTTGCGGCCGGACGCCTCGCCGGCGAGCGTGCCCGCCGCGCGGTTCGGGCCGATGACCGAACCGTTCGTGGCGGCGGTTTCGGCTTCCTGTTCGACGAAGGGGACGCTCGCACCGCGGCCGGCCGCGAGGGCCGGACTGCCCGTGGGGGCGGCGGCGATCGTGAGTCCGGCGGCGGCGATGACCGCCGCGGCCAAGACGCCGCAACGGATTTTGGGCGCGCTGAAGACAGAGCTGGGGGACATGGGCGGCACTGGCCTTTCCGCAGCAGGTGGGGACCTCTGTGATCCGGATCATACGAATCTCGGACAGGAAATCGCAATACTTGGACGAACTTACGCAAGTTTGCGACAGGAATTGACGACTGCGCCGGATGCCCGGCGTCCGCTTACGCCCAGCGGAGCAACACCCTCGACGGCCGGCCGCGCTGATAGTTTTCAGTCATGAGCCAGCGACGTGCGGACGGCAGCGCCGGGGACGCGGATTACGGGGCGATCGGCGGGGTCTACACCGACTACCGCAAGCCGGATCCCCGCATCGGCCAGTACATCCTCGACGCGCTGGGCGACGCTCGGACCGTGCTGAACGTCGGCGCGGGCGCCGGCGCTTACGAACCGGAAGACCGCGAAGTGACCGCCGTCGAGCCGTCCGCGTCGATGCGCGCGCAGCGGCCGGCGGAGCTGCCGCCGGCGATCGACGCGGTGGCCGAAAAGCTCCCGTTCCCGGACCGGGCGTTCGAGGGCGCGATGAGCACGTTCAGCGTCCACCAGTGGAACGACCTGTGGACCGGGCTCAAGGAGATGCGCCGGGTCACCCGCGGCCCGATCGCCATCCTGACCTGCGATCCCGCGCTGCTGCGGCGGTTCTGGCTGCTCGACTACGCGCCCGAGGTGATCGAGACCGAGGCGCGGCGCTACCCGTCGGTCGACGACATCGCCGACGGGCTCGGCGGAAACACGTCGGTCGTCGGCGTGCCGATCCCGATCGACTGCACGGACGGCTTCAACGAGGCCTACTACGCGCGGCCGGAACGCCTGCTCGACCCGGGCGCGCGGCTGTCGTGCTCGGCGTGGAGCTTCGTCGACGACCGCGTGCACCACCGCTTCGCCGCCGAGCTGCAGCACGACCTGGACGACGGCACGTGGGACCGCCGTTACGGCCGCCTGCGCGAGCAGCGGACGTTCGACGGCTCCCTGGTCCTCGTCGTCTCGGACCCGACGTCGTGACGCCGCCGCCGTTCGACCCGGAGCTGGCGCCCGTCATCGAGGCGATCCGCGCGCTTCGCCCGTCGTTGTCGCGCCTGGACGAAATCCCGGGGCGCAGGGAGCTCAACGCCGCGGACGACTGGACGCTCGAAAAGCTGGCCGCCGCGTACCCGGCGTACCGGGTTTCGGAGGAGCACGCGGGCGAGGTCCCGTTGCTCGTCCTGCGCCCGGCCGAAAGCGTGGGCGTCCTGTACTACGTCCACGGCGGCGGCCTGATCGCCAGCAGTCACCTCGGCCAGGACGCGCGGAACGCGCTGGCCTGGTCGGGCGAACCGAACCTGACCGTCGTCTCGCCGGGCTACCGGCTCGCGCCCGAGCACCCGTACCCGGCGGCGCTCGAGGACTGCCACGCCGGTCTGCTGTGGACGGCCGAGAACTGCGCCGGCCCGCTCGTGCTCGGCGGCATCAGCGCGGGCGGCGGGCTGGCGGCGGCGCTGGCGCTGCTGATCCGCGACCGCGGCGGTCCGAAACTGGCCGGCCAGCTGCTCGCCTGCCCGATGCTCGACGACCGCAACGACACGCCGTCGGCGGTCGACCTCGACGGCCACGGCCTGTGGGACCGGACGGCCAACCTCATCGGCTGGACGGCGTACCTCGGCGACCGCCGGGGCACCGCCGACGTCCCGGCGTACGCGGCCCCGGCTCGCGCGGCCGATCTTTCCGGTCTGCCGCCGGCGTTCCTGGACGTGGGCACGGCGGAGACGTTCCGCGACGAGGTCGTGGCGTACGCGAGCGGCATCTGGCAGGCGGGCGGCGAGGCGGAGCTGCACGTGTGGCCGGGCGGCTTCCACGGCTTCGACTCGCTGGCGCCCGAAGCGCGGCTCAGCCGGGCGGCGCGCGCCGCCCGGCTGAACTGGTTGCGCCGGCTACTCGGCCAGTAGGTCCTGCAGCTCCCGCACCGCGACAGCGAGTTCGTCGGCGAAGCGGTACATCTCCGCCGACACGTGCTTCGGCGTGCTCAGGTAGATGTTCCATCGGTCCGGCAGCAGCACGTACGCGATGCCGATGCACTGCGGGCTCGTCGACCCGAACCCGAAGTACTGGATGTTGACCGACGGCGCGGAGCTGGTGCTCAGGTAGTCGTCACGCGACTTCAGCCAGCCCGGCGAGGAGTACAGCGGCAGGTCCGTGGCGTCCCCGCGGCGTTTCGCGATCAGCTGCAGCTCCCACAGGTGCTGTTCCGGCGCGTCCCCGGCCTGGCACTCCTTCGCCCGCGAAACGTGCTTGGCCGCCGCGGCGCGGAACGCGGCACGCTTCTCCTCGGCAGAGGCGTCCGAGGTCATGACGTCGGCGAAGCGCACGACCTCGGGCGTCACGACCCGCATGGCTTCGGTCCGGCCGTTCTGGAACTGCCGCGTCGCGATCGACTCGTACGTCGCACCCGTCAGGCCCTTCGCCCGGCGATGCGCGAGCTGGTACGACATCTGCGCGAAGGCGTCGGGGGACATCCCCAGCTCTTTCGCGCGGTTGGCGCCGAAGTCGAACGACACGGTCTGCGTCGCCGTCGCGTCCGCGTAGGCCTTGAAGGCTTCTCGGGCGGCGCGCGCGTCTTCGCGGAGGGCGTCGGTCAGTGTGAACTCGACGACTTCGTAGCCGGGCACGCCCGAAGCCGGTTCCCGCTCCTCGCGCGAACCGCTCAGCAGCGCGTCGGTGAAACCGAGGATCGTCGTGCCGTCGAGTTCGCAGTGCTCGACGTTGATGCCCGCGGTGCCGTCCTCGAACACGATCAGCGACACGGCCTTGTCGTACCAGCGGTTGTCGCCGTACAGCAGGCGGTCGCCCGCTTCGAGGGCGTCCGACGGCGTGAAGTCGTCCAGGCACAGGCAGAACAACGCGGTCTCGATGGTCTCCAGCGCGTCGGCGTTGCCCGCGTCGACGAGCGCGGCCCGCGAGGCCGCCCACTCCGCGCGCGCCTTCGTCGTGAAGGGGCCGGCCGGGACGTCGGTGACGTGGTCGTCCTTGAGGATCGCGCGCAGCCCGTCGGCCAGCTGCGCCGGCGAGTACGGGCGGCCGTCTTCGGCGAGGACGTCCATCCGGAACGGCGTGCCCTTCGAGAACACGACGATGTGCCGCTCGGGCGAAGGGAAGCGCGTGCGCGCGGTGTCCAGCAGCTCGCCCGGGATGCGCGTGGCCGAGAACAGGTACTTGTGCTGCACCATCGACTGCGGCGTGCCGCGCAGGAGCACCGGCGGCACCAGTTCGGCGTCGAGCTTCAGCTTGTCGTCCACGGCGGACGCGGTCAGCTCGGCCGCGCGCTCCACCTGTCCCAGCGGGGAGTCCTGGAAGAGGAAGAAGAAGTTGGCGTTGAGCGCGATCCGGTCACGGCGGCCGAGGTAGCGGTACGGCCAGAACGTGTCGAGCCAGCTGCGCACGCCGGGCGAGCGGTCGTACTCCTCGAGCGCGGCCTGCAGCCCGTGCGCGGGGCTGTCCGGCGCCAGGAACTCCGCGACCGCGGCTTCGGTTTCGGCCAGTTCGTCCGGCGTCAGCAGCGGGGCGCACCACTCGAGGAAGCGGCGGCCGCTGTCCTCCAGCGTGGGGACGGGGACACGGGGAAGCCGGTCCTCGTTGCCGAAGGTGCGGGTGGACCAGTCCGGACTGCTCACGGTCATCCTTCTTCGTCGAAGTTGCCAAGGGCGCCGGCCAAGGTGGCCGCGCCTTCAGGACGGGAAACATACAGCTGCGCGTAGAGCCACCCGTCGGCTTCCAGCCCGGTGGGGTCGACCCCGGCGGCGTCCAGCGTGTCGAGGATCTGCTTCTGCTCCTCGGCGGAGGCGAACCGCCGCTGCCGGAACACGCCGTCGACCTGCGCGGTTTCGTAGCCGAGCCCGGCCAGGCCGTCGGCGACCGGCTCGTAGGAGAACATCCGCAGCACGAAGTGGGCCATCCACGGCCGCGCGCCCCGCGCGATCCGGGTGATGGTCTTCTCGGTGACGTAGCCGACGCAGCCGGTCGAGATCACCAGATCGACGTCGTCGAGCAGCTTCTGCTGGGTGGGTTCGGGGTCGTCGCGTTCGAGGTCGGCGTGGATCGCCTCGTCGAGGAACCCGGCGGAAAGCGCATACTCGAGCGCCGGCGCCGACGCGTCGAGGCCGTAGAACTTCGCCCCGCCCGGCTGGGTGACGCGGCCGCGGTCGGCCTCGATCAGCTGCGCGTGGCCGAGCGCCCGCACTTCCGGGGCGGTGTAGTGCGCGTAGAGGTCGTCCATCGTGGCGTCGCAGCGCCGGAGCGCGGCGTTGACGCCATACGAGCAGCCGACGTCCAGCACGGTCGGGCGCTCGGCGGGGTGCTCGGCGATCAGCTTGGCGAAGTACGGCTTCGCGAGCTGGGGGATGTGGTAGTCCACGCGCCGCAGCGTGCCGAAGAACGGCCGCGGGTCGGGCGCGGTGTAGATGTGGTCGAACGAGATCTTGCCGGTCGAGTCGAAAGGCACTGGCCAGGCTCCTGATCTGGTCGAGATCTAGTCGAGCAGCTCGTCGCCCCGGTCGGTGCGCCCGCCGAGGTGGGCCGGCAGGACCCGGCCGAAGAGCTGCCTGGTCCGCTCCGCGCTGCCGATGACCCCCGGGCGCTCGCTGTAGGCGAAGATCGCGGAATGGCGCGCGATCGCACCCTCCACCGTACTGACCCGGTGCAAGGCGAAGCGTCCTTGAAAGAGCTGGAGATCCCCCGGACGGAGGCCGAGGCGCTGGACCGGATGGGTGCCGTCCTCCTGGATGACGGCCCGGACGGCCGGGAAGTTCTCGTCCGCCGCCGACCGGATGCCCGGGTAGTACTCGAAGGTCCCGCCGGCTTCGGCGGCTTGGGTCAGCATGCTCACGGTGTAGGAGTTCGTGTCGAAGTGCCACGGGTGTGCGCGGCCGGGCGCGATCACGTTGAGCGTCAGCCCGGCCAGCGGGTCGGCCAGCTCGTGCAGCTCCGGCAGGCCGAAGCAGTCGGCGACGAACCGCTGGAACACCGGGCTGGTGTAGAGCCGGGCGATGATCGACGACGCGGGGATGTGGTCCCGCGCGACGAAGGCGTTGCCGCGCTCCATGATCGTGCGGCCCGGGTGGTCTTCGGGCAGCGGCTGGTCGATCGCCGTGTTGTAGGCGTTGACCTTCTCGATCTTCGTGTAAGCGTGCGGCTCCAGCGCGGCGCACTCCGCGCGCAGGGCCTCCTGCAGTTCGGGCCGGATGAAGTCGGTGAGCACGCTGCAGCCGGCGTCGGCCAGGTCGGCGCGGGTGCGCGCGACGGTCTCCCGCCACGCGGGGCTGTCCGGATCGGTGAGCGGGTAGCGGTCGGTGTCGACCGTTTCCAATGGCGCTACGGAGGTGCTCATCGAGGTCCCTTCCGGCCGGTGAAGGACCAGAGGTAGCACAGAGTCCCGCTGGTCAACCGTCGGTTTGTGAGCGGTGACACAGGGTCGTCAGGCCCCCACCTCGGTGGCCCACGAGCTGACCGTGACGGTGTCCGTGGTGCCCAGATCGGTGTCGAGGGGCTGCTTTTGCGCAGGTTCGCCCGGTACCGGCACCACCGCGATTGCCGCGCCCGTGCGCGTGTCGCCGCTCGTGACGGTCGCCGACCACGCGAGCACGGCCACGACCTTCTCGCCCGGCTGGACCGTCAGGTCCTGCGGGCCGAGGTCGCGCGCGAAGTACGAAGTCCCGTGCTCGACCTTCACGCCGAGCGGGGAGCCGTCGCCCGCGAGGATCTTCAGGTCGGGGTAGCCGGTGACCTGCCGCGGCGCGGTGTCCCGGTTGGTCAGCGTCAGCACGCTCGCGCGGTGGCCCAGCCCGGCCTCGACCTGGCCGACCGAAAGCGACAGTCCCGTCGACGGCGGCGGCCCGTACGTCGGGCTCGGCGTGGGCGTCGGGGTCGGCGCGGGCGGTGGCGGCGTCGCAGCGCAACCCGCGAGAAGCGTGACGAAGAGAAGTGGCGCGAAGCGAGAAACCCCCATGGGGCGGAAGGGTAGCGGGCGCCGGGAAGGCGCCCGCCACGCCTCACGGGGTCAGCAGCGGCAACAGCGGCTTGCGCACCGCCGTCGCGACGCCGTCCGACGCCTCTGCGGCGGCGACGCGCTCCGCCGACGGCCGCCCGTACCCCGTCGTCCGCTGGACCAGCGGCCGGCCGAGCGGTTCGACCATCGCGCGCATGTCGCTGATCGTCTTGTAGGACCCGTTGGACGCGCCCGCCATCCGGCTGATCGTCTCCTCCATCAGCGTGCCGCCGATGTCGTTGACGCCACCCCGCAGCACCGCGCGGCTGCCCTCTTCGCCGAGCTTCACCCAGGAGCTCTGGATGTTGTCGATCATGCCGTGCAGCAGCAGCCGGGCCAGCGCGTGCACCGCGCGGTTCTCGCGCAGCGTCGTGCCCGGGCGGGCGAGCCCGGCCAGGTAGATCGGCGCGCTCTGGTGGATGAACGGCAGCAGCACGAACTCGCTGAACCCGCGCCGGCCGTGCTTCTCCAGGCCTTCGCGCTGCAGCCGCGCGAGGAGCTTGAGGTGCGCGACCCAGTGCGCCGGGGTGTCGACGTGGCCGTACATCATCGTGGACGTCGTCGGCAAGCCCACCTCGTGCGCCGTCGTGACGACCTTGATCCACTCCGACGTCGGCAGCTTGCCCTTGGTCAGCACCCAGCGGACGTCGTCGTCGAGGATCTCCGCCGCCGTGCCCGGCAGGGAGTCCACGCCGGACTCCTTGGCCTTGATCAGCCAGTCGCGCAGGGACAGGTTGGTCCGCGAAGCGCCGTTCACGACCTCCATCGGGCTGTAGGAGTGCAGGTGGATCTCCGGCTGACGGCGCTTGACCTCGGCCGCGAGGTCGAAGTACGCGGTGCCCGGCAGGTCCGGGTGGATGCCGCCCTGCATGCAGATCTCGGTCGCGCCCGCGGCCCACGCCTCGTCGACGCGGTCGCCGACCTGCTCCAGCGAAAGCGTGTACGCGTCGGCGTCGGTGCGCCGCTGCGCGAACGCGCAGAACCGGCAGCCCGTGTAGCAGACGTTGGTGAAGTTGATGTTCCGCGTGACGACGAACGTGATGTCGTCGCCGACGGTCTCGCGGCGCAGGTCGTCGGCGATCCGGGTGAACGCGTCCAGCTCGCGGCCGTCGGCGTGCAGCAGCGCCAGCGCGGCGTCGTCGGACAGGCCCGCCGGGTCCTTTTCCGCGCTGCGCAACGCTTCCAGGATGTCCGTGTCGAACTTGGCGGGCCCGGTCTTGATCCGGTCGCCGATCTCCTTCCAGTCCCCGTAGACGGAGTCGAAGTCGCTTCGGCGGTCTTCGGTGCGGCCGCTCGTGTCGATCTCGGTGTGCAGGTCGGTGCGGCCGGACTCCTGCCAGCCGCCGTCCGGCTCCTGCCACGGGATGCCGACCGGCATCGCGTCCTCGCGCGCCATCCCGGTCTCGTAGTCGACGAGCGCGGCGACGTGCCGCGTGATCCGCGGGTCCAGCCACGGCTCGCCGGCCTTGACGTACTCCGGGTAGATCGTCAGCCGCTCCTTGAGCTCGAACCCGGCCTTTTCGGTGCGGCGGGCGAGCTCGTCGATCTGCGGCCACGCGCGTTCCGGGTTGACGTGGTCCGGGGTCAGCGGCGAGACGCCGCCCCAGTCGTCGATGCCGGCCCGGATCATCAGGTCGTACTGGCTGCCGATCAGGTTCGGCGGCGCCTGGATGCGCATCTTCGGGCCGAGCACCAGCCGCGCGACGGCGATGTTCGCGGCCAGCTCTTCGAGGTCGGCGTCCGGGGTCGCGCGCATCTTCGTGTCCGGCTTGGCCCGGAAGTTCTGCACGATGACTTCCTGGATGCCGCCGTAGGTCCGGGCGACCTTGCGGATCTCGAACAGCGCGTCCGCGCGCTCTTCGTGCGTCTCGCCGATGCCGATCAGCACCCCGGTGGTGAACGGGACCGAGCTGCGCCCGGCGTCTTCGAGCACCCGTAGCCGGACCGCCGGATCCTTGTCGGGGGAGCCGTAGTGCGGCCCGCCCTTCTCGCTCCACAGCCGGGTCGCGGTGGTCTCCAGCATCATGCCCATCGACGGCGCGACCGGCTTGAGCCGCTGGAAGTCCTGCCAGGTCAGCACGCCCGGGTTGAGGTGCGGCAGCAGGCCGGTCTCCTCGAGCACCCGGATGGCCATCGCGCGGACGTAGGAGAGCGTGTCGTCGTAGCCGTGCGCGTCGAGCCACTCGCGCGCGGCCTTCCAGCGGTCCTCCGGCCGGTCGCCGAGCGTGAACAGGGCTTCCTTGCAGCCCATCTCGGCACCCTTGCGGGCGATGTCGAGGACCTCGTCCGGGGACAGGAACGGCGATTCGAGCCGGCCCGGCACGGTGACGAACGTGCAGTAGCCGCAGCGGTCGCGGCACAGCCGGGTCAGGGGGATGAACACCTTGCGGCTGTAGGTGATGATGCCGGCGCGCCCGGCCTCGGCCAGGCCGGCGTCGCGGATGCGGGAGGCGTACTCGGAAAGCGTGGTGAGGTCGTCGCCGCGGGCGTGCAGCAGGACGGCCGCTTCGGTGACGTCCAGTGTCTTCCCGTCACGCGCCCGGGCGAGCGCGCGGCGCATCGCGGAGGCGGTCGGGGTGGTGGCGTCGGGTTCGGGTCCCATTCCGCCCACGCTAGGACCGTCCTCGGGCGACCAGCCAGTGTGTGTTGCGCACCCGGCTGCGGTTGTACCCGGACGTGATCGTCGTCGCAGGTCACCGCGGTGCCGTGGTTGTCGATCAGCGGCTCGACGTGTATTACCTAAAGGGTGGCATCGGTGGTCGGCAAGAAGATCGGCGGACGGACGTACTACTACCTGGCGGAGTCCGGCCGCGTCGACGGCCAACCGCGGGTGGTCACCCAGCGCTACCTCGGGACGGCCGAGGAGATCGCCCGCGCCGTCCCGGGTGGCGAACCGGCCTCGACGGCGTACCGCGCGTTCGGCGACGTCGCCGCGGTGTGGTCGACGCTCTCGCGCCTGGACTTCGTCCGCCGCGTCGACGACGTGGTGCGCGCGAAACCGCCGCTCGGGCCGACCCTCGCGGTCGCGGTGCTGCACCGGGCGACCGCGCCCGGCACGCCGCTGCCGGAATGGTGGGCGTCGGGACCGGCCGCCGACCTCGTCCGGCCGCGCCCGTCCACTGTGGACGGAGTCTGGAAGGCGCTGGAACGCCTTACGCCGGAACGCATCGCGGGGATCGAGGAGGCGGTCGCCGCCGCCGTGCTGGAGACGCTCGACGACCACGCGGCGCTCGCCGTCGACGTCCCCCAGTTCGCCGCGTTCGCCCCGGCCGACTGCACGCTGCCCTCGGCGTGCCGGGGCGTCCTCGCCGGCGTCGGCCTGCGGGTGACCCGCGACGGCGCCATCCCGCTGGCGTCCCGGCTGTACCGGCGCGACGACGGCACGGCACCGACGTTCGCGTCGCTCATGGCGGGGCTCGGGCCCGCGACGCTCGTGTTCCACTCCGGTCAAGCGGCCCAGCTGGACCTCGGCTCACGCAGCGGGTTCGTCGGGTCGCTGCCGCTGACCGACCACCCCGAGCTGCTGACCCAGCCCGCGTCCGCCCGCAAGCGCGTCGACCCCGAGCGGTTCGCCGGGCTGACGGCGCTCGACACGCACGCGGTGGTCGACGGTGTCCGGCGGCGGGTGATCCTGACGCATTCGGCGACGCTGCACGCGGCGCAGTCCCGTGCGTTCGCCGACGAGCTGGCCACCGCGACCCGCGAGCTGGACGGCCTGGCCGAGGCACTGGCCGCGGGCACCCACCGCGGCGACCGCGCCCAGGTGCACGCCGAGCTCGGCCGGGTGACGCGCGGCCGGCGCATCGAACGCGTGCTCACCGCCGTGCTCAGCGGGAACCGGCCGGGGGAGATCCGGCTGGAACGGCGGATCGACGCCGCCGCGCTGGCCCGGCTGGACGAGGAGTTCTTCGGCAAGCAGGTCCTGGTCACCGACCGGGACTGGCCGATCGGCGACGTCGTCACGGCCTACCGCGCGCGCACCCACCTGGAATCGACGTTCCGCTGGCTCACCGGGCCGGCCGTCACCGGCCCGACCCCGCGCTGGGAGTGGACGCGGCAGCGGATCGCGGCGCACGGCCTGGTCTCGGTGCTCGCCGCAACCGTCACCCACCTGATGCGGCGCGAAGCCGACCGGGCGGGGATGAACCTGTCCGTGCGGGAACTGCTCGACCAGCTGGCCGGCATCGGCGAGCTGGTGCTGCGCTACCCGTCGACCGGCGGGCGGCCGCGCACCAAGCGCCTGCTGACCGAGCTGGACCCCGGTCAGCAGGCTTTGGCCGACCTCTTTCAGCTCTCCCGGTAGATCTGCAGGGCCGAGAAGCTCTGCACCACCGGCATCAGCTCGATGACGTTGATGTTGACGTGCTTCGGCTGGCTCGCCGCCCAGTAGACGGACTCGGCGACGTCGTCCGCGGTCAGCGGGGTGGTGCCCTCGTAGACCTTGTCCGCCTTGGCCGCGTCGCCGTCGAAGCGGACCTTCGAGAAGTCCGTGCCGCCGACCATGCCCGGCTCGACGTTCGTCACGCGGACGCCGGTGCCGTGCAGGTCGCTGCGCAGGTTGAGGCTGAACTGGTGGACGAACGCCTTGGTCGCGCCGTAGACGTTGCCGCCGGGGTAGGGGTAGGTGCCGGCGATCGAGCCGATGTTGATCACGTGGCCGCGGCCGCGCTCGACCATGCCGGGCAGCAGCGCGCGGGTGACGTGCGCGAGGCCGCGGACGTTGGTCGCGATCATCTGGTCCCAGTCGTCGAGGTCGGCCTGGTGGGCCGGCTCGAGGCCCTTGGCCAAGCCGGCGTTGTTGACCAGGACGTCCACCTCTCGCCAGTTTTCGGAGAGGTTCTCGATGGTGGTCTTGACGGCGTCGGGGTCACTGACGTCGAGCTTGACCGGCAGGACGGCGTCGCCCAGCTCGCCGGCCAGCTTCTCGAGCTTGTCCTCGCTGCGGGCGACGGCGATGACGCGGGCGCCCTCGGCGACGAACCGGCGCGCGATGGCGTCGCCGAAGCCGGCGCTGGCGCCGGTCACGAACACGGTCTGCTGGGTCATGGGGTGGCTCCGCTGCTCTTCAGGAACGTTTTGAGGGCGTCGTCGAACTCGGTCTCGCGCTCCAGGTTAGGCAGGTGGCCCGCGCCGTCGATCACCACCAGGGCCGAACCCCGGATTTCCCGGTGGATGAGCTCGGCGTCGGCGACCGGGGTGAACTCGTCCTCGCTGCCGACGACGACCAGGGTGGGGACGTCGAAGTGCTTCAGCGCAGGCGTGTAGTCCGGACGCTCGGCGCGTCCCCGCAGCGCGGCCGCGGCTCCTTCCTTCGGGGCGTCGCGCATCATCCGCTTGACGTGCGCTTCGACGTCCGGCCTGGTCGCGCGGGTCCGCTTCGAGATCATCTTGGGGAGCAGCTCGTCGGCGTAGCGCGCCATGCCCTCTTCGGTGATCCGGTCCGCGGTGTCGTAGCGGGCCTGCTTCGCCTCGGGGGTGTCGAGGCCGGGGAAGGTGTCGGCCAGGACGAGGGCTTCCACCCTCCGCGAGTGGTTCGTCATCAGCTGCATGACGATCTGGCCGCCCATGGAGAGGCCGCCGAGGACGAAGCTCGCCAGCCCCAGGTGGTCGGCCAGCTCCACGAGCTCGGCCGCGAAGACGTCGAGGCCGGTCCTGGTGTCCCCGGTGCTCGAGTCGCCGTAGCCGCGGAGGTCGGGGGTCACGACCCGGTGGCCGAGCTCGGCGAGGTACTCGGCCTGGGGCCGCCACAGGGAGCGGTCGAAGGGGTGGCCGTGGACCAGCAGGACCGGCAGCCCGTCGCGCGGGCCGAGGTCGTCGTGGGCGAGGTTCATGCGGCCGACGCTAGGCGGAGCACTGGCGCGGAGCAATACGGTGCAATGTAGTCGGAGCAATGTTCTTTCGCTGGCGCTCCGGGGCCCGTGGGTGCAGACTGAGCCGCGGACGGGCTTCGTCATGGGGTCTGACCTGCGCTGATCTTGTTTAGGGACCCCCCTGTTTCGGGCCCTTTCGGGGCATGTAAAGTTCTCCAAGTCGCCAGGGAAACCGAGCGGCAGGGACACGAACCAAGCTCTCGCGGATCGCGATTGAGTGGGTGGCCCACCAAAAACTGCTAGAAATAACTCGCTTCGAGTAAGGCCGCTTGACGGCGGTGCGACTCGGGGTGTGTTGCTTGAGAACTCAACAGTGTGCTAGTGAACTAAGCCAGTAGAGCTTATATGAAACCCCTCGTCGGGGTTTCCTTTGAGAGCAAGTATTTTGCCTCGATTGAATTCGAAGACATTGTTGGAGAGTTTGATCCTGGCTCAGGAC
>NZ_JBSGJA010000048.1:0-16790 GCF_053605345.1 Amycolatopsis sp. NPDC003865
AAGATAGGCCTGGCGCTCGTCGCTCAGCTTCCTCGGACCTTGAGGCGAGCGATCCTCCCGGATCTCGAACACTGCAACCCCTGAACAGCTCAGGCGTTGCAACCACCACTAGAACCCAAGCGCGGAAGGGGCCTTTTCACTGGGCCGCGGGACCGTGCCAGCGTTCGACCAGCTCGTCCGGCGGCTTGATGCCCAGCAGGTCGCACAGCCGGCCGACCTGGTGGTCCACCAGGTCGCCCAGGGTCTTCGGACGGCCGTAGAACGCGGGCATCAGCGGCGCGAGGATGCCGCCCATCTCGGTCACCTGCGTCATCGCGCGCAGGTGCCCCAGGTGCAACGGCGTCTCGCGCAGCGCGACCACGAGCTTGCGCCGCTCCTTCAACGTCACGTCGGCCGCGCGCACCAGCAGGCTGTCGTTCTGCGACCAGGCGATGGCCCCGAGCGACCGCACCGAGCACGGCAGCACGACCATCGCGTCGATCGGGAACGACCCGCTCGAGATCGGCGCCGCGATGTCACCGGGCCGGTAGGTGAAATCGGCGAGCGAGGCCACCGACGCAGGCGTCCAGTCGGTCTCGAAGGCGATCGTCTGCCGGGCCGCCGGCGTCACCACCAGGTGCGTCTCGACCTCGGGCATGCCCTTGAGGATCTCCAGCAACCGGATCCCGTAGATCGCACCGCTGGAGCCGGACATCCCGACCACCAGCCGGAACGGCTCAGTCATGCTTCGCCCGCCTCCGCTCCGCCTGCTGCTCCTTGACGACCTCGACGGGGCCGCGCCGGGCCTCCTCCTCGACCATCCGCCGCCACTCGGTCAGCGAGACGTCGGGGCGGTAGAGCCGCTCCGGCGGGGCGTCGGTGACCTCGACCATCAGCCGGTCCTCGTCGTTGAACATGCCGTGGAACACCCAGCGGGCCCACGTCCAGTAATAGAGCCAAAAACGACGGTTGCGCCACTTGCCCTGGTTCATCACGGCGAGCTGGACGTACGTGTGGTCCTCCGCGGTCGCGGCGACCCACCACTCGAAGTGCGACCACTCCGCGTACTTCACGCGCAGGGTGCCGGGCAGCCGCAGCGACACCTTCGTCTTGTTGCCCTCACGCCGCCGGTACCACTTCTTCTTGGGGAAGTCGCCGAGACCGGGGAACGACGCGCTGTAGTGCATCTTGTCCTTGCGGCGGGTGATCCACGGCCCGTCGCGGATGACCTTCATCTCGCTCCACACCGGCATCTTCACGCGCTTGGTCCACAACGCGTTGCGGTGCAGCCATTTCGCGTGGCCGTCGTCGAAGCCGTTCTCCGCGCCGAAGCGCCAGTTGCCCTCGCGCACGGTGATCCGGCCGACGACGATCGCGGCCGGGTCCAGCAGCTCCTCGGGGACGTCGTCCTCGAAGGGACGTGCCGGGCCGTCGCCCAGCCACAGCCAGACCAGGCCGCGCGCCTCCTCGACCGGGTACGTCCGCACGGTGACCTTGCCGCAGATCGGCGACTCGGGACCGTCGGTGATCGCCGCGACCAGCACGCCGGTCTCCAGGTCGAACGTCCAGCCGTGGTAGCAGCAGCTCCACGTGCCGGGGAACTCCTGTGAAGACATCTCGTGGCTCAGCGGGACCCCGCGGTGCGGGCAGCGGTCGTGCAGCGCGCGGACCGCGCCGCCGTCGCGGATCAGCATGATCTTCTCGCCGAGCACGCGTACCGCGCGCGGCTTGCGGCCGACCTTGCGCGACCACGCCACCGGGTACCAGTACTCGCGGAAGCCGAGCGCCGCCTTCTCGTAGCGCGGCCAGGTCGACCAGTCGCGGCGGCCGGGGCCGCCGACGGTCGCCTGCCGGCGCGCCGGCGTGGCCCGCTCGTCGCCAACAGTGTCGGTCATCGGTCTTCTCCTCGGCTGCTCGCAGGGAGTTCACGCAGTTCGGCCCGCTGCCGGGTGGTCACGTCCACGACGACGCCGATGAGCAGGTCGACCAGCCGGCGCATGGCGGGCAGGTCCGCGACGCCCATGGAGAACCCTTCGAACGGGCTCGGCACCTCGGGGGGCGGCAGGCCGATCCGCGCGGTCGGGATGCCGTGGCGGCGCAGCACCCCGCCGTCGGACAGGCCGCTGCCCGGCTTGCCCGGCACGTGCGGCCGGCCTTCGACGTCTTCCCAGGCCTGGATCAGCCGGGTGACGACCGGGCTGTCCGCCCGGGTGGCCGAGCCCGCCTGGCCCGCGACCAGCTCGACCTCGACGCCGACGTCGGGTTCGGCCGCGCGCAGCTCGGCGACGACCGCTTCGAACTGCCCGGCGACGTCGTTGACCGTCGTGCGCGGGTTGACCCGCAGGTCGACCCAGAACTCGCAGGTCGCCGGGTTGAACGCCGGCTTGGTGCCGTCGCCGGCCCGGATCGCGGTGATCGCGCCCTGCGGCGCCACCTGGCCCGAGGAGTTGCGCGCGGTGTACTCGGCGAACCAGCTCTCCAGCCGCCCGATCATCCGCGCGGCGGCGAGGATCGCGTTGGTGTAGTGCCCCTTGTGCCTGCTGCCGGTGTAGCCGACCGAACCGCGCACGACGACGCGGAAGATCGCGAACCCGACCTCCTCGTGCACCACCGAGTAGCCCGGCTTGAGCACGATCGCGAGGTCGGCGGAGCACTGGCCGTGGTCCACCAGGAACTGGGTGCCGACGTTCATCCCCGAGTTGCGCCGTGAGGACGTCTCGCTGCCCAGCACCGGCATGCTGCCGCCGACCAGCGCGACCACCAGCTGCCCGTCCAGCGGCACGCCGCAGCGGTGCACGGCGAGCGCGGCGGCCAGCGCGCAGCTGGCGAACGCCTTGGGGTTCTCCGCGCCGAGCCCGACGACCTTGTCGCCGTAGCGCTGCGCGGGCAGCGTGAAGTCGTCGCGGGGCCGTTCGCCGAGCCACGGCGCGTCCTCCCGGCCCGGCGCGAACGCCGTGTCGAGCGGCGCGAGCAGCAGCAGCTGCGCGCCCGCGCGGCCGGTGCCGACCCGGGTGACGAGGTTGGCCTGGCGCTCGTCGATGGTCTGCAGCCGGCTGTCGAGCCCGGCCGAGGACATCACGTCGCGGAAGTACTCAGCCAGCTCACGCTCGCACCCGGTCGGGCTGGGGATGTCGGTGGCCGCCTGGCACAGCAGGGCCAGCTCGTCCTCGTCGACCTCGGCGCGGGCGGCCTTGACCCACTCGCGCTGCCAGCCGGACAGCTTCGTGATGTCCGGGTCGATGGCGTCCGGGGTCATGACGTCTTGATCTCGGTGCCGGTCACGTGGTGGTGGCCCCACAGGCTGGTCGGCCCGGCCAGCTGCCGCGTCGACCACGCCTCGGTGTCCACGTCGAGACCGTCCCAGCCGTACTCGATCTCCCAGCCCGACGGCGTTTCGAGGTAGAAGGACACGGCGCGGTCGTTGCTGTGCCTGCCGAGCGTGCGCGTGACGATCCGGCGGTCGTAGGCGACGTCGATCGTCGAGCCGACGTCGTCGAGCGTCGTGGTCTCCAGCATGATGTGCCGCAGGCCGGGTTCGTCGGTCTCCACCAGCGCGATCGAGTGGTGGCGCGGGTTGCAGTGCAGGAACGCGATGAAGCCCTTGAACGTGTCGCTGACGCCGAAGCCGAGCGTGCCCACCAGGAACTCGAGCGTCTCGGCGTAGTTCGTGACGCCGACGACGGCGTGGCCCATGCCGTGCTCGCCGGTCCGGTAGCCGTCGAGCGCGCGCGTCAGGCGCAGCGGCCGGAAGTCGGCTTCCTGGCCGTAGCAGAGTTCGTGCCGCAGCCCGGACGGGTCTTCGAGCCACAGCATGCCCGCGACGCGCCGGTCGGCGCACTCCGCCGCCGTCGCCCGGGTCACCGCGACGCCGGCCGCGGTCAGCTCGCGTTCGAGGGCGGCCAGGTCGGCGGCGCTCGCCACCTCCCAGCCCAGCCAGGCCAGCCCCTCGGTGTCGCCGTGGCGGAGGTCGAAGCGGTACGCGCGTTCGTCCATGCGCAGCAGCAGGCGCTCGTCGTCGACCCACCGGCCGGGCAGGCCGAGGACGTCCGCGGCGAACGTCTCCCAAGCTGGTAAGTCCGTTGTGGACAGTCCGGCGTAGGCGAGGCTGCGGATGCGCATGGGGTCGGTCCTCCTGCTGGTCACTCCGCGCTGCCCAGGAATTCGAGCACCACGCGGTCGTGTTCGTCGGGCTGCTCCCACTGCGGCCAGTGCGCGGCGTCGGCGACGCAGTGGAAGGCCGCGCCCGGGATGAGTTTCGCGATCCGGCGGCCCACGTCGGGCCCGCTGCCGGGGTTGTGGTCCGACCACAGCACGAGCGTCGGCACGCTCACCGTGGCCAGCCGGTCCTCGGAGATCCGCCGGTTCGGCCCGGAGCCGAACCCGAAGGAGTTCTCGAACACCGTGCGCAGCGCGGCGTTCGCCGCCGGCTCGGCGTAGATCCGGCGGCGGACCTCGACCAGCTCGTCGGTGACCCGGTCCGGGGTGGCCATCAGCCACTCGAGGCGCTTGCGGATGGTCTCCGGCGTCGGGTTCCCGATGGCGGCCAGCGACCGGGCCCGCAGGGCCTCACGCCCTTCGGCGGGCCGTTCGTGCACCGAGCCCGGGTCCCACTTGATGCCGGCGGTGGTGTTGAGCACCAGCTTCCCGACGCGGTCGGGGTGCTCCAGGGCGAGGGTCAGCGCGACCCAGCCGCCGAGCGACTCGCCTTCGAGGTGTGCGCGTTCGATGCCTTCGGAGTCGAGCAGGTCGAGCACCTGCTCGACGTAAGCGCCGACGGCGTCGTGGGTGAACTCCGGCTTGGCGGAGAAACCGTGCCAGAGCAGGTCGATCGCCATCGCGCGGTAGTGCTCGCCGAGCCTGGTCACGTTGCGCGCGTAGGCCTCGGCGTGCCCGCCCACACCGTGCAGCAGGACGAGCGGCTCGCCGTCACCGGCTTCGACCACGCGGGTCCGGTACTTCTCGCCGAGGAGGTGGGTCTGGCTGCCCAGCAGCTCGGTCCAAATGGTCACCTCGGTACTCCCAACGGGTCGGCGGGCCCGGCCGGGACCGGTGTTTCGTGGCAGGGGCGGCAGGACTCGAACCTGCAACCGTCGGTGTTGGAAACCGCTGCTCTGGCCAGTTGAGAGCTACACCCCTTCGCGACCGGTTGCCCGGTGCGAGATCATTGTGCGACGGAACTTTTGGGGAAGTTCCTAGCTTGCTCCGAACCGGTCGGGAGTGAAGACGCCGACCAGCGGGTCGGGCTCGCCCCCGACGATCCGGGCCGCGAGGGCCTTGCCGAACAGCGGCGCCAACGTGACTCCGGCGCTGGCGACGGCCTCGTAGTACCCCGGCACGGCGGACAGCGGGCCGACGCTCGGCAGCTCGTCACGCGCACACCGCGCGTCGACCACCTCGGCCGTCCGGACGGTCGCGGTCCCCAGCAGCGGCACCACCTTCGCCGCCCGGTCCAGCAGGTCCTTCACGAACTCCGGGTCGGGCGGCCCCGAGCGGGGCGGCAGCCCGCGGTCGACGCGGTCCGAGCGCAGCACCACCCGGCCGGGCCCGTCCGGCCGGATGCTGACCTCGGGCGCGCGCAGGATGTACGGCAGCGGGTCGCCGTCCACCAGCAGGTGCGCGATCAGGCTGCGCCGCGGCGGCCCGAGGAACGGGCGGGCGCCGGCCAGGGCGCCGATCTCGTCGGCGGCCGATCCGGTGGCGTTGACCACGGCGTCGGCCTCGATGCGGCGGCCGTCCGCGAGCCCGACGCCGCGCGACACCGACGTCACCTCGGCGTTCAGCTCCAGCGTCGCGCCGAGGGAAACCGCCTGGTCGAGGAGGTGGCGGGTGAAGGCGACCGCGTCGATCCAGCCTTCGGACGGCAGGAACGCGACCGGTCCGGACGCGGGGAAGACCACCGAAGAGTCAGCCGCGGTGTACCGCTCGACCGGGCAGCCCCACTCTTCGAGCTGGGCGAGGTAGCCGATGAACGACTCGTCGTCGGTCCAGGCCACCGTGCCGGTGCGGTGCCACCAGGGCGCGGCGTCCCCGGCCAGCGCCGCGTGCTCCTTGATGCCCGCTTGGTTCAGCTCGAAGTACGCCTTCGGGAACCGCCGGTACGCCGTCGCGGTGGCGAACCCGACTTCCGTGGTGCCCGCGGCGGGCCGGTCCGCGCGGTCGACGCAGTGCACCCGCGCCCCGCGCCGGGCGAGGTGGTAGGTCACCGCGGCCCCGATGACGCCGGCGCCGATGACGACCACCTTCGGCGCCATCAGTAGAGCCCTTCCGGCGCGGCCTGGCTGACCTGCAGCGGCCGCACGTTGTAGACGCCGTCGACGGGCCACGCACCCTTGGTGTCGTAGCGCGTGGCTTCGTCGCGCTCCAGCAGGTTGGGCAGGAACAGGTCTTCGTGCAGCACAGTCAGCTTCAACTGTCCATTGTCGACGTTCTTGCGGAAGTCCGACGGGTCCACCACGGACATCGTCACCTGCGGGTAGGTCGGCGCGTAAGGGAGAATCGCCCCGCCGTCCTCGGGGTGCAGGCTCACGGCGTTGCCGAAGGTGTTGCCGTAGCCCGACCGCACGAGCCCGCCGTCCAACGCGCGTACGAAGTCCTGGTACATCCGCGGGCTCATGTGCGTGCCGCCCAGGCGCACGCCGTCGAGCGCGGCGACCAGCTCCGGCTGCCGGGCGATCAGCTTCTGCAGCAGGGCCGGGGTGGTGTTGAGGTAGTGGACGTGCTGCGAGCGCAGGATGTCGACGATCTGGCCGAGCACGTGGTCGGTGTACTCCCCCAGCTCCTTCATCTTGCCGGCGCGGATGAGCTGCTTGATCCACCGCGGGTCCATGTCGATGCCGTAGACGAGCCCGGCCAGCTGCTCGGACAGCTCGATCGCGCCGTTGCCGATCTGGTGCGGCCCGCTCGGCGTCGCCTGCAGCCAGGTCCGGCCGGCCCGGTAGCCGTCGAAGAGGTACGACCAGCGCCGCCACTCGACGCGGTGGGTCATCATGTCCTCGGTGTAGAACACGCGCACCGGGTCGCCGGTGGTGCCACCGGACTCCCAGACACGCCCGGTCAGCGGCCGCGGCACGATGCGCGGCACCAGGTCGCCGGGGTCCATGCCGCGCAGGTCGCCGGGCGGGAACGGGCCGAACTCGGCGAGCTGGTCGTACCGGGTGATGTCCATCGGGTCGAACGACAGCTCGGTCGCGCGCTTGAGCCAGTACGGGCTGCCGAGCTCGGGGTTGAAGTGCCGCCGCACCACGTGCCGCGTCCACGCGTCGAGGTCGAGGGACAACCAGTGGTCGGTCAGGCTGGCACGTTCGTGCGTGCGGGTGCTCACGGTCTCTCCTTGCTTCACGGGGCGACGAGGTCGACGGCGTAGTCGTAGATCGCCGTCATGGCCTCGGTGACGTGGTGCGGCTCGGTGATCCGCACGACGGGGAACGGGAAGTCGAGGACCCCGGCGGGCAGCGTCGGGCCGAGCACGAAGGCGAGCCGTACTCCTCGGGCCTCCATGCCGGCGCAGACGTGCGGCAGGCTCATCGTCGTGGTCTTGTTGCGCTGGAACAGATCCCGGATCTCCGCCGCGGTCGTCAGCGCTCGTTCCTCGAGGAACGAGCACACCGGGATCCGCGGGTCCGCCACGGTCATCGCGGCCACCGTCGGCGCCATGAAGTCGGTCGCGTACTGCCGCAGCGGCGAGTGCACGGCGAAAGGCTGTCCGTCGATGACGCTGACCAGGCCGGGCGGGCTCTGCGCGACGAGCTTGTCCAGGGCCTCGGTGGTGCCGCTGAGCATGAGCAGCCGGGCGGTCCCGTCGGCGAGCACGCCGAAGTCGCCGCCGAGGTACACGCCCAGACGGCGGTCGCCGTAGTAGTACGTCGGATCTTCGGTCACCGGCAGGAAGGCGATGGCCGCGCCCTGGGCCGGCGGCGCCGGGTCCGGCAGCGGCGTCTTCGCTTCGCGCACCAGCAGGTCGAACAGGGTCCGCCGGTCGACGGCGCCCGCCACGGAGCTCGCGATCAGGCCGCCGAGGCTGATGCCACCGGCGACGGCCGGGTGGACGTCGGCATCGGCGAGGACGTCGTGGATGCCGAGCGCCAGCGCGGCCAGCCGCATCCCGGCCTGGCTGAAGCGGTCGTGGTCGCCGCGGGGCTCGAACTCGCCGCGCAGCAGCACACGCGGCTCGATCCCGGTCCAGTCGCGGACCTCTTCGTACGTCCGGCGCATCGCCGGGTAGGCCTCGTAGAGGTGGGCGCCGTGCTCCGGGTCGGGATCGGAGATGTTCGCACCGAAGAGATACCCCAGAGTCACCGAATTCCCCTTACGCACGATCCGACGCGGCTGCCGCGACGCTACTGACCGTTTCCCGGGTGCCGCCGGGCTAGCACCCGGGCTCTAGGCAAAACCTCAGCTCCGCGCGCCGGGGTTCTTAAGGGTTACCCCAGGGATGGATTGCTAGGGCGGGTATCGCGGGGAGGGCGGGCGGGTCGACGCTGGCGGCTCGTCAGCCCATCCGTCGGAGGGATCAGAAGTGGAGTATGGCGTCTCGCTGCTGCCGGACTGCGACCCGCGGACCACGTCCGCCTCGCAGTACTTCCAGGACGTGCTGGAGGTCAGCGTCCTCGCCGACCGGCTCGGCCTGGACTACGTCAAGATGACCGAGCACTACCTGCGTTCCTACGGTGGGTACTCCCCCAGCCCGCTGGCCTTCCTGTCGGCCGTGGCCGCACGCACGCAGTCGATCCGCCTGATGACGGGCGGGATCCAGGCGTCGTTCCACCACCCGATCCAGATCGCCGCGCACGCGGCCCAGGTCGACGTGATGAGCGGCGGCCGCCTCGACGTCGGCTTCGCGCGGGCGTTCCTGCCGTACGAGTTCGAGGCGTTCGGCGTCGACATGGACACCAGCCGCGAGCGCTTCCTGGCGACGATCGAGGCCGTCGTCCGGCTGTGGTCCGAAACGGACGTCACCGAGGACACGCCGTTCTTCTCCTACGAGAACGCGAATTCGCTCCCCGCCCCGGTGCAGCAGCCCGGGCCGCCGGTGTGGGTGGCCGCGCTGGCGACCCCGGCGAGCTTCGACTGGACCGGCCGCAAGGGGTTCAACCTGCTGATCAGCTCGACCCAGCTGAACGAGATGGCCCGCAAGCGCGAGTACGTCGAGCTCTACCGCAGCGCTTTCCTGGAGCACCACGGGGAATCCGGCCGCAAGCCGAAGTTCGCGGTGAGCATCCCCCTGCTGATCGCCGACAGCGACGAAGAGGCACGCGAGCTGGCGGTGCCGTACATGGTGAAGTCGTTCAACGCGTTCAAGGAAGCGATCCTGTCCTGGCACAACGTGGAATCCCCGGCGTACGAGGGTTACACGGCGATGGCGCGGCAGATGGCGAGCTTCGACCTGGAGACCGAAGGGCTCGAGGCCAAGGCGGTCGTCGGCTCGCCGGACACCGTGCGCGGGCGGATCGAAGAGGTGCGTGACGTGCTCGGCCCGGACGTGATCCTGTGGAACCTGGACTTCGGCGGCCAGTCGGCCGAGACCATGACCCGGACGCTGAACCTGTTCGCGGACAAGGTGATGCCCGCGTTCGCCTGACTTCCCCCGCTCCCAGGGTGAGAAGGCGGAAGGCCCCGGCGACTTCGGTCGCCGGGGCCTTTCGTGTGGTCCGGGGTCAGCCGCTGAAGCCGAGGCCGCCCTGGGCGGCGATCATCGTCAGCCGGATGCCGCGCAGCGCCTTCTCCAGGCCCGGCGCCACCTCGCCGACGCGGTCGGTCAGCTCCTCGATGCGGTCCTTGTACTCGCCCTTGCTCTCCTTGCGCGTGACCACGCTCGGGACCGTGCCCGCGGCCGCCAGCGCCACCAGCGCCGCGTCGTCCGCGCCGATCTCGGCGGCCGGGGTCGAGCCGTGCAGGACCTCGACCGCGTGCTCCTGCAGGGCCGTCGCCACCGCCGGGTCGGTCACGGTCACGTGGGTCTTCGGGACCAGGCCGAGGACCTTCTTCTCCTCGACCGCGACCAGCTTCCGCTCGGCCAGCTGCTCCTCGATCTGGTCGAGGGTTTCCTTGTAGTCGTGCCGGATCCACGACTTCCAGCTGCGCTTCTCGTTGCCGATCTGGGCGAGCAGCCGGTCGAGCACCGGGTCGCCGGTCGGGTCGGACTTCACCAGCACGGCGTCGCCGTCTTCGTCGGCGATGTTGCCGCGCAGCGCCAGCTCCGTGAGCACGCCCGCGCGGGTCAGGAACGCCGTGCGCGTGCGGTCGTAGAGGTCTTCCTTCTCGACGTCGTAGGCGAGGAGGTAGGCGCGGTAGTGAACGGAGGTCGGCGTGTCGGTCATGTCGGTCACCCGTTTCTGTGGCTTGCGTACCACTCGATCTTCGCGGATCGGAACCGGCGCGGAAAACGGCCAAAGGTTGACAGCCGGTGACGGAAGGTTGTCGGTTCACAACCTTAGTTGTTCCGGCAGGCGGAGTAACCGGGCTTAGCAGTCTCTCTAGAGGTCGGCCGATCGGGTGGACTCGCGCCGGAGCGGGCGGTTAAGAGAAAGGGACCACTCACCACTATCCGCAATGGACGGCTCATGACCGCTCGAAGTGCCAGGCGTGGGGTGCTGTTCCTCTCCCTCCTCGGCCTGCTCGCCCCCGTGGTGCCCGCCGGCGCCGCACCGCAGGCGGTTCCGGCCGTCTCGACCCTCCAGCAGATCGTGCCGGCCCCGGTGTCGGTGACGCCGGACCCGGCCGTCCGCTACCGGCTCGGACCGGACGCGGTGGTGTTCACCTCCGGCGGCGCCGACGCCCGCCAGGTCGGCGACTACCTCGCCGGCCTGCTGCGCCCGGCGACCCGGTTCCGGCTCCCCGTGATCACCACGCCCGCCCTCCCCAAGGCGCTGCCCGGGATCTCGCTCGTGCTCGGCGGTGCCGACCCCCGCGTCGGCGCCGAGGGCTACCAGCTCGACAGCACCGCCTCCGGCGTCACCATCCGGGCCGCCAAGCCCGCCGGCCTGTTCAACGGCGTCCAGACGCTGCGGCAGCTCCTGCCCGCGTCGCTCGGCGGCCCGATCACCGTGCCCGGCGGCCACGTCCTGGACTACCCGCGCTACGCCTACCGGGGCGCGATGCTCGACGTCGCCCGGCACTTCCTGCCGGTGGCCGACGTCAAGAAGTACATCGACGACATCGCGCTGTACAAGATCAACAACCTGCACTTCCACCTGACCGACGACCAGGGCTGGCGGCTGCAGATCACCGGCTGGCCGAACCTGACCGCGAAGGGCGCGAGCACCGGCTCCGGCGGCGGCGTGGGCGGGTTCTACACCCAGGCCCAGTACCGCGACATCGTCGCCTACGCGCAGAGCCGGCACGTCACGGTCATCCCCGAGATCGACATGCCGTCGCACTTCGGCGCGGCACTGTCCTCCTACGCCGAACTGAACTGCGACGGCGTAGCCGGGCCGGTCTACACCGGCCTCACCCCCGCGCCGCGGTCCGACCTGTGCGTGGACAAGCCTGTCACGTACAAGTTCATCGACGACGTGCTCACCCAGGTCGCCGCGCTGACCCCGGGCGGCTACCTCGACGTCGGCGGCGACGAGATCCAGGACCTCACCGACGCCCAGTACACGGCGTTCATGAAGAAGATCGCGCCGATGGTGGCCAAGCTCGGCAAGAAGCTGCTGGGCTGGGCGGAGATGCTCACCGCGACCCCGCCGCAGGGCGCGACCGGCGAGTTCTGGATCTACGACGGCACCCAGAACGAGGTCGGCGAAGCCAGCCAGAAGGGCGCGAAGCTGATCATGGCGCCCTGCGTCTACACCTATCTGGACATGAAGTACGCGCCCGGCGTCCCGGCCGGCGACCTCGGTCTCGAGTGGGCGGGCGACATCAGCGTCCAAGCCGCGTACGGCTGGGACCCGACGGCGGTCGTGCCGGGTGCCCTGAACTCGAACATCGACGGTGTCGAGGCTCCCTTGTGGACGGACACCGTGCGCAGCCTCGACGACGCCCGCTACCTGGCCTTCCCGCGGCTGCCCGCGATCGCCGAGATCGGCTGGTCGCCGCAGGCGAGCCACGACTGGACGTCGTTCGCGTCGCGGCTGGCGGCCCAGGGCCCGCGCTGGACGGCGGCGGGCGTGAAGTTCTACCCCGCACCGGAAATCCCGTGGCAGAAGAACTGAGGCCCCCCATGACGGACAAGGACGGGCGCGTCTGGGAGGCCTACTGGACGGACCTCCCGGACCGCGCGGGCGCGGCGTTCTGGGACTGCGAGCCCGCCGACGGCGCGGCCGCGCACGCCGAGCTGTTCAAGGCGCACTTCGACCCCGCGCTGCCGCTGGTCGACCTCGGCTGCGGCAACGGGACCCAGACGCGGTACCTGGCCGGGTCGTACGACCGGGTGGTCGGCGTCGACATCGCGGAAGCCGCGCTGAACCGGGCGCGGACGGAGAACGGCGCGGACAACGTGTCGTACGAACCGCTGGACGTGCTGGACTCCTCGGCGGTGGCGGCGTTCCGATCCCGCTACGGCGACGTGAACATCTACGTGTCGGGCGTGATCCACCAGCTGCCGGTCGAGAAGCGGGTGGCGTGCGCGCGCAACCTGGCCGTGCTGGCCGGGGCGCGCGGGTGCGTGTTCAACCAGGAGCTGACGCCGGCGAGCTACACGTACATGCAGCAGCTCATCGCCGACCCCGCCAACGACCTGCCCAAGCTGGAGCGGGTGTCGATCTACTTCGGCATCGGCCTCCAGCCGGCGGCGGGCGAAGCGGAGCTGGAGACGGTCTACGAGGTGGCGGGCTTCACGATCGTGGACGGCGGCGAGCTGTTGCTGCGCACGACGGAGACCCTCTCCGACGGTTCGGTGTTGAACCTGCCGACCCACTACGTCATCGCCCGGGCCTGAGCGCACGGAGGAGGGGCGGTCCCGGCGTCGGGACCGCCCCTCCTCGTTTCCCGGTCGGGGCGGGAAGTCAGTGCGCGGCGGCCAGCTTGGCGCGATCGGTCTTGCCGTTGGCCGTGCGGGGAAGCTCCTCCGCCGTGACGACCTGGTCCACGATCATGTACTTCGGCAGGTGGGCCGCGCAGTGGGCCTTCATCCCCAGCAGCGTCACACGCTCGCCCGGACGCGGGACGATCACCGCGCGCAGCCGCGCGTCGATGCCCGCACCCGCGACCACCACCGCCACCTCCGCGACCGCCGGGTGGCGGGCCAGCGCCGTCTCGATCTCGCCCAGCTCGACGCGGTGGCCGCGCAGCTTGACCATCGCGTCGCGGCGGCCCGCGTACTCCAGCTCGCCCGCCGCGTCGTACCGGCCCAGGTCGCCGGTGCGGTAGCCGCCCAGCTGCGGGGCCGCGCCCCAGTACCCCAGCATGACCGTCGGTCCCTCGACGACGATCTCGCCGTCCGAAAGCGTCAGCGTCGCGCCCGAGCAGGCCCGGCCGATCGGCAGCGAGCCGGTCCGCGCGAGGTCGGCGGACGTCACCTCGTAGCTCGTGACGACGTTCGTCTCGGTCGGGCCGTACCAGTTGAACAGCCGCACGTCCGGCCACGCGCGGCACAGCGCCTGCACCCCGGCGATCGGGAACGGCTCCCCGGCGAACACGCAGACCCGCAGGGAAGCCGGGACGGCCCGGTCCAGCAGGCCGCCGTGGCGCATCATCAGCAGCAGCGCCGAGGGCACCGAATACCAGACGCTGATCCCGCGCCCGTGCAGGAACTCCGTCAGCTCGGCGGGCGAGTACGACAGATCCGAACCGGCCAGGTCCACCGACGCCCCGGCGAGGAACGCGCCGTAGAGGTCGAACACCGACAGGTCGAAGTTGAACGGCGCGTGGTTGGCCAGCCGGTCCCCCGCGTGCAACCCGGTCTCCGCGGCCGCCCATCCCACGAACGCGAGCGCGTTGCGGTGGCTGATCAGGACGCCCTTCGGCGCGCCGGTCGAGCCGGACGTGTAGAGGATGTAGGCGGGCTCGTCCGGGCCGACGTGCTCGACCGGCACCGAACCGTCGCTCGTGGACAGTGCGGCGAGCGAGCTGAGCGGCGGCAGGTTCACGCCCCAGCCGGCTGTCGTGTCCGTGACGACCAGCGCGGGCGTGCAGCTCTCGGCGATGAGCCGCACCCGCGAGACCGGGTTCGACGGCGCGACCGGCACGTAGACCGCGCCCAGCCGCAGCGCCGCCTGCATGAGCGCCACCACTTCGACGCTCTTCTCGGCCCAGATCAGCACGCGGTCGCCGCGGCGGACCCCGGCGGCGTGCAGGCCGGCGGCCTGGCGGGCGGCCAGCTCGTCGAGCTGCCGGTAGGTGACGGTCGTGTCGCCGCAGTGCACGGCCGGGGCGTCCGGCGTGCGTCCGGCGGCGGCGAGGACCAGCTCGTGCAGCATCACAACCCCAATTCCATCGCCACGAGCTGCCGCTGGACGTCGGAGGCGCCGGAGAAGATCGTCCCGCCGATCGCGTCCCGCAGCGCGGCTTCGATCCCCTGCTCCCGCAGGTAGCCGCGGCTGCCGAACAGCTGGACGGCGTCGGTCGCGCTCGCCACCGTGCCCTCCGACACCGCGAGCTTCGACAGCGCCGCGTACAGCGTCGCGTCCTCGCCCCGGTCGAGCGCCCAGCACGCCCGGTACAGCAGCAGGCGGGCGCTTTCGGCCCGCAGCTTCATCTCCACGACCCGGTTGGACACCGACTGGAACTCCGCGAGCCGCTTGCCGAACTGGCGGCGGCCGCGCACGTGCTCGAGGCACCGGTCGATCAGCCGGTCCTGCACGCCGAGGTACAGCGCGAACAGGCAGGCCCGTTCCCAGCCCATCGAGTGCTGGAAGATCGCCGAGCCCTGGCCGGGTTCGCCGAGGACGGCGGCCGCGGGCACGAAGCAGTCGGTGAACGTGATCTCCGAGGCCAGGCAGCCTTCCATGCCGAGCTTGCCGAACGGCTCGCCCCGGGTGATGCCGGGCGAGTGGGCGTCGAGCGCGAACGCCGTGATGCTCCAGTGGCCGGCGGCCGGGTCGGTGACCGCGTAGGTGACCAGGACGTCGGCGACGGGACCGTTGCTGACGAAGCTCTTGACGCCGTTGAGCAGGTAGCCGCCGTCCACCGGCGACGCCGTGGTCCGCAGCGCGCCGACGTCGGAGCCCGCTTCGGGCTCGGTCATCGCGTTGCCGGCGATGAGGTCGCCCGCGGCGAGGCCCGGCAACAGCCGCTCGCGCAAGGCTTCCGCCGCGAAGTCGACGATCGGCATGGTGCAGGCGAACAGGTGCGCGGCCGCGCCGAAGACCAGACCGGTGTCGGGGCAGCCCCGTCCGGCGGCTTCGAACACCCGCGCCGTCTCCAGGGCGGTCAGGCCACCACCGCCGTGCTCGCCGGGCACGCTGGCGCCGAGGACGCCGAACTTGCCCAGCAGCGCCCAGTTTTCCCGCCGGAACGCGTACTCGGACGCGGCCGGGAAGGCCGCGCGGGTGTCGGCCACCGTCCGGTCGTAGCGCTGCCGCTGGTCCGCGGTCCAGCCGAAGTCCATCCGCCCACCTCCACGAGTGTCCGCGCCCGAGGCTAACGGCGGATTGTCTGGCGAAATCCCTGAATGCGCGGTGCGAGCATGGCCGGTGTGACCCGACACGTCGTGCTCTGCACCCTGCCCGGTTTCGGGCACGTGACCCCGGTTCTGGACGTCCTCGGCGAGCTGGTCCGGCGCGGCCACCGGGTCACGGTGGCGACCGGCAGCGCGTTCGCCGACCGGATCGCCGCGACGGGCGCCCGTCCGCTCGGCTACGACGAGCCGGCCGACGACCCGGGTTCGCACCGGCTGGCGGCGGCGCTGACCGGGGCGGGCAGCTGCCTCGGGCCGCTGGCGCCGGTGCGGAAGCTCCTGGCCGACGACCCGCCCGACGTGCTCGCCTTCGACTCGACGATGTGGATCGCGGGCCGGGTGCTCGCCCACGACGTCCCGTGCCCGACGGTCCAGCTCTCGGCGTGTTTCGCGTCCAACGAGCACTACTCGCTGCCCGCGCACGTGGCGCGCTACCCGGCTCCGGAGTCCACTGAGGACTCTTGTGACTTCGGCGCGGACCTGACCGCCCTGCTGGCGGCCGAAGCTCCCGGCCGGACCGCGGAGGAGTTCCTCGACGACGGCCGCGACCACAAGCTGGTCCTCATCCCCCGCGGCTTCCAGTACGCGGGCGAGACGTTCGACGCGCGGCACACGTTCACCGGCCCGTGCTTCGGACCGCAGCGGCCGTTGACGGGCTGGGAGCCGCCGTCCGGTGGCCACCCGGTGCTGCTGGTGTCGCTGGGCACGTCGGCGTTCAACGACCAGCCGGGCTTCTTCCGCCAGTGCGCAAGCGCTTTCGCGGACCTGCCGTGGCAGTTGGTGATGACGCTGGGTGGCGGCGTGGATCCGGCGTCGCTGGGGCCGTTGCCGCCGAACGTCGAGGCGCACCAGTGGGTTCCGCACCCGGCGGTGCTGCGGCACGCGTCGGCGTTCGTGACGTCGGCGGGCATGGGCAGCGTGATGGAGGCGTTCTTCTGCGGGACCCCGCTCGTGCTGGTGCCGATGCACGGCGAGCAGGAGGTCAACACCAAGCGGGTGGTCGAGCTGGGCCTCGGCCGCCGCCTCCCCCGCGAGGACGTGACGCCGGAGTCGATCCGGGACGCGGTCCTGGCGGTCGCGGCCGACGACGGCATCGGCGCCCGGATGCGCGCGATGCGTGACCACACGCGCGAGAGCGGCGGCTCGGCCGCGGCGGCCGACCGCATCCTCAAGCGCTGCAAGGGCTCGCTCGACATTGCGCCGCTGCGTCCATGCCCGCGCTACGTCGATCAGCAACCTGCCCCGCCGCTCGGGA
>NZ_JBSGJA010000049.1:0-14516 GCF_053605345.1 Amycolatopsis sp. NPDC003865
GGTGTAATCGAGGTGCCCTCATGGAAGACGCGATGGACGCCTACTCGCCCCTGTTTCTCACTCACGACCGCGTCAGAAGCCGGCCAGGCCGTTCGGCACTCCCACCCCCGTCGGGGCGTCGTAGCCCGGGCCCGCGACGCACAGGTAATCGCCGCCGCACTTCTTGCCGGCACCCGACGGGTCGTTGTGGCCCGCCGTGATGTCGGTGAACTGCGACGCCTTCGCGTACAGATCCGACGGCCGGGTCGCGTGGCCGGCCCGCGCGATCAGCCCCGCGATGAACGGCGCCGACGCGCTTGTGCCGTTCACCGGGAGCCAGCCGCCCGCGTCCGTGTAGTGGATCGCGATGTCCTCGGCTGCCGCGGCGATGTCCGCCACCGTTCGCTTGCCGCAGTGGGTGTCCTTCTGCCACGACGGCTTCGCGATGTAGGCCGAGCAGCCGCTTCCGCCGTACTGCCAGGCCGATTCGGTCCAGCCGCGGGCCGACGACGGGTCGCGGGCGAGCGACGTCCCGCCGACCGCGATCGTCGTCGCCAGCACCGCCGGGTAGCTCGCCGCCGTGAAGCCCGCGTCGCCCGAGGACGCCACCACCGCCACACCCGGGTGCCGGTAGTGGCTCGCGAACGCCAGTGGCGCGCCGCCTTCACGGGCGCCGTAGCTGTTCGACACCACCGTCGCGCCCAGGCGGACCGCCGTGTCCTCGGTTTCCGCCAGGTCGGCGAACCCCGGGGTGTTCCCTTCGACGACCAGGAGCCGGCAGGACGGGCACGCCGCCGACACCATCGAGACGTCCAAAGTGGACTCCAGTGCCCAGCCGAAGTCGGGCTCGGGCAGCGGTGCGGGCAGCCCCTGCTGGTTCACCTTGCGGAAGCAGCCGTTGGCCGTCGTGCACGGCGGGAGGCCGTACTGCGCCCGGTAGGCCGCGAGGTCGGCCTCCAGGTTCGGTGCGTCGAAGGCGATCGAGATGCCGACGACCGTGTCCGGGCCGGGTGAGGCAGGCAGCGCGTAGGCCGACGCCAGGTCGTCGGCGCCCCAGCCGGCCGGGCCGTCGGCCAGGGCGCGGACCGCACCCGGGGTGTAGGTCGTGAGGCAGCGCAGCAGGCCCGGTCCCGGGTCGGGACACGCCGCGCGGGGTGCTGTGGCGGCCGACGCGGCCGGGGCGAACCCGGCCACCGCCACCACCGCGGCCAGCAGGCCGAGCCATCTTCTGTGCACAGTGGACCTTCCCATCAGACGGGGTAGACGTGGTAGGCGGCGGTGATCGTCTCGGAGACGGTCGCCCCGGCGGCGTCGGACGCCGTCACGCGCAGCGAGACGTCCGCGCCGCGGAAGGCCTCCGTGAGCGCGGTGAAGTCCGCGTGGAAGACGCCGTCGCCCCGAGCCGTCACCGGCGCGTCCTGCCAGGTCGTGCCGTCGGTCGAGTACTGGACGGTCGCGCCGGTGACGGGCGGGGCCGCGCTCTGCTGCAGGTGCCCGACGGTGAGGTCGAGGCTCTGCGGGCCGGACACCGTGGAGCCGTCCGGGCGCAGCCCGCCGACGGCGTACCCGAGGGTCAGCATCGGCTCGGCCGCGCACGACCGGTCGGCACCACCCCGCTCGCGCACGCAGACCAGCGCCGCCGGGAGCTGCGCGCCCTCGACGTGCCGCGACGGCCACGTCCACGCGGTGTGGGTCGCGGTGCTCTGGCGGTACATCGGCCCGGTGCGCCCGGCGTCGACGGTCAGCCCGAGGGTCGCCGGTCCGGGCGCCACCGCCTGCTCCAGCGTGAGTTCGGTGACCCCGGCCGGGTTGCCCTCGGCGATCGTGGTGCCGTCCTGCGTCAGCGTGTAGTGCCCGGTGACGGTGTCGCGTGCCTCGCCGTAGAAGCCGAACCCGGTGTGCCCGGGCTGGTTGTCGCTGAACGGCGTGATCGACAGCCGCAGCAGGTCCCCGGCCCTCGTCGCGGCCGGCGCCACCGGGGCGCTGCCGTCGTCGAGCGGCAGCAGCGCGACCTCGCCGGCCGGGTGCAGCGGGAACTTGTTCCACTCTTCGGTGACCGAGGTGCCGCCCCGGTAGGCGTGGAACGGCTCGTACTGACCGCCGGCCCAGCCGGGGAACGGCCCGGGCAGCACGTACTTCGAGAACCCGCCGAACCAGCGCAGGTCCGGCGCCGCCGAGACGTACTCGACCTGCTTGCGCGGCAGCGGGATCGGGTGCGACACGCGGCCGCTGACGTCCTCGAAGGAGAACATCCCGCTGCGCTGCCGCAACCCGGCCGACGAGTACTCGCTGAAGTAGGTCGACTCGACCGCGGCGACGTCCTTCGCCGTGATCACGTACCGCTGCCGCGGGATCGTGCCGGTGCTCGCCTTCTGCAGCACGTATTCGTACGGCGTGCCCGGTCCGGGCGGGGACACGAGCCTGCTGTACGGGTAGGTCTGCAGCGCGCCGGTCTTCACCGGGACGGCCGTCGGCGACACCGCGATCGGCACGCCGGGCCCGGCGTCGAAGTCCACGAGCAGCGCCGGTCCCGTCCGGGCCGCCCGGCGGAACAGGAAGCCGGTGTCGTCGAGCAGCGCCGGCCGCGGCGTCACCCAGGTCAGCTTGCTCGTCGCGCGGGAAGCGTCGACGCGGACGGTCTTGTCCGCCTTGACGGCGAACTCGGGCTGCGCGCTGAAGCGCACCTCCGTCGGATTTCCGTCGGCGTCAGCGGTCCAGAACAGGCCGAGCGCGCTGTAGTTCCCGTCCGGAACGCTGAACTTCGCCGTACCGCCCGAGAAGTAGTTGAGGCTCTCGTCCGGGTCGAGCAGGTTCCCGTCGTCGGTGTTGTAGAGGAACGCGACGCCGGTGTCGGCCGGCTTGCCGGCGATGTCCGTCGCGTCGACCGACACCGTCCGCATCACCGAACGCGGCTGGACGGCCGGGCGCGCCCCGGGGAGCGCGAAGCGGGCACCGGCGGCGAAGAGCCCTTGCCCGCCGAAGTGCCCGCGTGCGTTGTCCTCCTTGAACTGCTTCGCCAGCGCAGGCCCGAACGTCGCCGGGTCGGCGGGCAACGGCGCGCCGGCCAGCAGCGCGCCGACGTCGAACAGGCTCAGGTCCAGCCCGCGCCCGAGGTAGGGGAGCGCGGTGCCGGGGACCTCGTAGTCGCGGTCGCCGAGCCGCAGGTGCACGAGCGTCCGCGCCATGCCCTTCTCCGCGGCGGGCCGGATGTCGAACAGGGACCGGCCGTCGGCGGTGGTCCGGACGCTGACGCGCTCGCCGGTGATCAGGGTGGCGGACGTCGAGGGCGCCGCGGCGCCGGCCGGTGGGGGAGCGAGTCCCACGAGCCCGGCGAGCACGACCCCCAGGACGGACAAAGTTCTTCGCACTGGCACCTCCGTGTGGTGGTTGATCACCACTACCGACGAGCCAGCCGCCCGGGCCGTTGAGCCCGGGCCGCGATCTTCCCCGAATTACCCCGAACGGCTCAACGACGCACGGTCTCCGAGTGCGCGGCGGGAACCGGCCGCGCGACGCCGAAACCCCCGTACGGACCGGCTTTCGCGCGCTTGCGGACCTCGTCGAAGTGCCGGTGCACGGCCTCGGCCGCGGCATCCGCGTCCCGCAGCAGGAGCGCGTCGACGATGGCCTGGTGCCGCTTCGCCGTGGCCGTCGGGGAGGACGCGGGCCCGCCCAGCTCGCTTTCGGCGATGCGGTAGACGTCCCAGAACAGCCCGGTGAGCTCGCGGGCGAGGTCGAACCCGGCCTCGGCGCAGATGAGGTCGTGGAACTCGCGGTCGGCCTCCGCGGCGTCGGGGCCCTTGCGCTTCATCCGGGTGACGCAGGCCTGCAGCTGGTCGACCAGGTCGGGCCGGTGGTCGGTGGCGACGCGGCGGGTCAGCTCGGTCTCGAGCATCTCGCGCACCTCCAGGAGGTCGCGCAGCCGCCCGACGTCGGTGGCGCCGCGGGCGCGGGTGCGGAACAGCAGCCACGTCTGCAGCGACTCCGAGCCGGCGGAGCCGACAAACGTGCCGTAGCCGTGGCGGATTTCGACGATGCCGAGGGCCTGCAGGGCCTTGATCGCCTCCCGGATGGAGTTGCGGCTGACGCCGATGTCCTCCATCAGGCTGAGCTCGGTGGGCATGGGCGCCCCCGGCGGGAGCTCCCGCTCGACGATCAGGTCGATGATGCGCTTGGTGATCTCTTCGCTGCGCTGCGGACGGGCCACTGCTGTCCTCCCCGGATGCGTCGTGAGAGGACATCCTACGTCATACGTCCAGAAGGGTTGACCGGCACGCGAAGCCATCCTAGGCTCACGCCGGTCATAGGACGTCCCATGTCCTACCATTCGAGGCCAGCCGGAGACACCGATGTCCCAGAGCCCGTCGCTCAGCCGCCGCCAGTTGCTGCGCTACACCACCTTCGCCGGGGCGGCCATGGCGTTCCCCACCGTCCTCGCCGCGTGCGGCGGGCCCGCGTCCACCAACAAGACCGGCAGCTCGGCGGGCTCGCTGACCGCCGTGATCGGCTACGGCAACAACCAGACGTGGGACCCGCTGCAGACGGCGTCCGCGTTCTCGATGGCCGCGATCCTGCACTGCTACGAGTCCCTCGTGGAGGGTGACCCGATCACCCGCGCCCCGTTCCCCGGCCTGGCCAAGGCACTGCCCGCCGACACGAGCGGCACCAGCCTGAAGTTCGAACTGCGCGACGGTGCCCAGTGGCACGACGGGCAGCCCGTCACCGCCGACGACGTCGTCTTCACCTACGCCAGGGCGCTCGACGAGAAGGAAAACGTGCTCATCCACAGCTTCTTCTCGCACTGGCTGCGGGAAGTCCGCAAGACCGGCGACCGGTCGGTCGAGTTCGTCCTCAAGTTCCCGTTCCCCTATGCGCTGCAACGAATCCAGTGCTGCAAGATCGTCCCGAAGCGCGTCTACGACGGCAAGTGGGACGACGCCAAGGGCGGCAAGGTCGTCGGCTCCGGCCCGTACAAGGTCGTCGAGCAGGCCCCGCTGAGCCACACGAGCTTCGAGAAGTTCGCCGGCTACAACGGCCCGCGCCCGGCGGCCTACGACAAGATGCTCTGGAAGTCCATCGTGGACTCCGCCCCGCGCGTCGCCGCGATCTCCGGCGCCAAGCCGGACGCGCAGATCGCCGAGAACATCCCGGCCGCCAACGCCGACCAGCTCCGCAAGGCCGGCCGCACGGTCGAGTTCGCCGACGGCGGCAACAACCTCTTCCTGCTCTTCAACACCGCGCACGCGCCGTTCGACAAGAACCTCGTGCGCCAGGCGCTGCACTACGCCATCGACAAGCAGAAGATGATCGACATCGGGCTGAAGGGCGCCGGCTCGCCCGGGACGTCGTTCATCAACCCGAAGCTCCCGTCGTCGCAGCCCGCGTCGCAGGACTTCGTGTACAACCCGGAGAAGGCCAAGCAGCTGCTGCAGCAGGCCGGCGTGAGCAACCTCAAGGTGACGCTGTCCACTTCGAACACCTCGCTGGTCGCCGACTGCGTCAAGGTGATCAAGGAGGGCTGGGACGCGATCGGTGTCCAGACCACTTTGGACTCCCAGGACACCAAGGCGCTGTTCTCGAAGCTGGACGCGGGCGCGGACTTCCAGGTCGTCGCGACGACGAACAACCCGCTGCAGTTCGGCAACGACCCCGACCTGATGATCCGGTACTACTACGACGCCAAGTCGATCCTCACGAACAAGTACGCCCGCTTCACCGGTGCCGAAGCGCAGGCGCTGCTCGCCCTGCAGGACCAGGCCGCGGCCGAGACCGACGAGGCCAAGCGGACCGCCCTCACCAAGCAGCTGCTGGACCGGATTTCCGAACAGGCCGTCATCTACCCGGTCGTCTTCACTCAGCTCGGCACCGCCTGGGACCCGAAGGCGATCACCGGCGTGCACGCCCAGGGCTACCCGGGCATCTACCTGAACCAGGCCAAGCCGGTCTAGGAGGAGAACACCCGTGGCCGTCGTCGCCCGGATGCTGCTCAGCCGCATCCTCGCCCTGATCCCGCTGCTGCTCGGCGTGATCCTGTTCGTGTTCATCGTCATGCGGTTCGCGCCGGTCGACCCGGCGCTGGCCGCGTTCGACGGCGCGAACGCCACCGCCGAGCAGCTCCAGCAGTTCCGGCTCGAGAACGGGCTGCTGGACCCGCTGCCGCTGCAGTACGTCCACTTCGTCTGGCACCTGGTGCAAGGCGACTTCGGCACCAGCGTGATCACCAAGCAGCCGGTCGGCGAGACCATCGCCACCGCGTTGCCGCTGACCGTGCAGCTGACCCTGCTCGGGCTGGTCATCGCGCTGGTGACGTCGCTCGTGCTCGGCGTGACGTCGGCGCTGTTCCGCGACCGCTGGCCGGACAAGGTGATCCGCGTGGTCACCCTGGCCGGGGTCGCCGCGCCGGCGTTCTGGGTGGCGCTGCTGCTGGTCCAGTGGCTCGCGGTCGGCCAGGGCCTGTTCCCGACCAGCGGGTACGTCAGCCCGGCCGACTCCGTCGGCGGCTGGCTCAACTCGCTGACGCTGCCCGCGGTCTCCCTGGCGCTGCCGGTGGCCGCCCAGCTGACCCGGGTGATCCGGACGTCGATGGTCGAGGAGCTGGACAAGGACTACGTCCGCACCGCGCGGGGCGGCGGCCTGCCGCCGGTGGTCGTGGTGGGGCGCAACGTGCTGCGCAACGCGCTCGTCACCCCGCTGACCGTGCTCGGCCTGCGGGTCGGCTACCTGCTGGGCGGCGCGGTCGTCATCGAGACGATGTTCGCGCTGCCGGGGATGGGGCAGAACATGATCCAGGCCGTCACCGACGGCGACACGGCCAAGGTGCAGGGCTTCGTGATCACGATCGCGATCGGGTTCGTGCTGGTCAACCTGATCGTCGACGTCCTGTACCTGATCGCGAACCCGCGCCTGCGGAGCCACGCGTGAAGCGCCTGTGGGCGGCCTGGCCCGCGCTCGCGATCCTCGGCGTCCTCGTGCTGGTCGCCGTGCTCGGCACGCTCGTGGCGACGCACAACCCGGACGCGCTCAGCACCGACACCGGCGGGCCCAGCGGCGCGCACTGGTTCGGCACGGACACCTCGGGCCGGGACATCTTCTCCCGGCTCGTGGCCGGCACGCGCTGGTCGCTCGCCATCGGCCTGGGGGCGGTGGCGCTCGCGCTCGTGGCGGGGGCGGTGATCGGGGCGTTCGCCGCGACCTCGCACCACCGGGTGGACGCGGTGATCATGCGCGTCCTCGACGTCATCATGGCGTTCCCCGGTATCGCGCTGGCCGCCGTCCTGGTCGCGGTGTTCGGCCACGGCATCCTGGTGCTGATCCTCGCCATCGGCTTCCTCAACACGCCGCCGGTGGCGCGGGTGATCAGGGCGAACGTGCTGGCCCAGTACGGCGAGGACTACGTCGCCGCCGAACGCGTCATCGGCGCCAAGCGGTTCTTCGTGCTGACCCGGCACGTCGCGATCAACTGCGCCGCGCCGGTGCTCGTCTACTGCACGGTGACGGTGGCCGACGCGATCGTGTTCGAGGCGTCGCTGTCGTTCATCGGTGCCGGCATCCAGCCGCCGGACCCGTCGTGGGGCTCGGTGCTCGCCGACGGCAAGGACCTGGTCCTGACCGGCGGCTGGTGGGCGACGCTGTTCCCCGGCCTGCTGATCCTCGTCACGGTCCTCGCGCTGAACATCCTGTCCGAGCGCATCTCGGACGCCTGGGCCGCGCCCTCGGCGCGCGCGGTGAAGGCGGCCGAAGTGGCGAAGGCCGTCGAAGCCCGCGACGACGCCGACACCGCGCCCGTCCTGCCGATCGCCGGGCTGCGGGAGGCGGGGGAGCGGCTCGCCCGCACCGCCCGGTCGCTGGACCACCGCGAGACGGTCCTCGAAGTCGACCGGCTGGCCATCTCGTTCCCGGGCCGCCACGAAGGCATGGACGTCGTCGACGGCGTGTCCTTCAGCGTCCGCGCCGGGGAGGTCCTCGGTCTCATCGGGGAGTCCGGCTGCGGCAAGACGCTCACCGCGCTGTCGATCCTCGGCCTGCAGCCCGCGGCCGCCAAGGTGTCCGGGCAGATCCGGTTCGCCCAGCGCGACCTGCTGGCCCTGCGGCCGGGCGAACGCCGCCGGCACCTCGGCCACGACATCGCGATGATCTACCAGGACGCGCTGAGTTCGCTCAACCCGGCGATGACCATCCGCGCGCAGCTCAAGCAGTTCACCCGCCGCGGCGGCACTCGCACGCCGGCCGAACTCCTCGAGCTGGTCAACCTCGACCCGGAACGCACGTTGCGGGCCTATCCGCACGAGCTGTCCGGCGGCCAGCGCCAGCGTGTGCTGATCGCGATGGCGCTTTCGCGGGACCCGAAGCTGATCGTCGCCGACGAGCCCACCACGGCCCTCGACGTCACCGTGCAGGCCCAGATCATGGCCTTGCTGCTGCGGCTGCAGGAGGAACTGGGGTTCGCGCTCATCCTCGTCTCGCACGACCTCGCGCTCGTGTCCGAGATCGCCGACCGCGTCGTCGTCATGTACGGCGGGCAGGTCGCCGAACTGGGCGCCACCGCCGAGGTCGTCGGGTCACCCCGGCACCACTACACGCGCGGCCTGCTCAGCGCCGTGCTGTCGCTGGAGGAGAACGACGCCCGGCTCACGCAGATCAAGGGCGTCGTCCCGGCCCCGGCCGGGTTCCCGGCCGGCTGCCGGTTCGCCGACCGCTGCCCGGCCGCCCGCGCCAAGTGCCACGAAGAAACCCCGGTCCGGTTCGGGGAGCCGGTCGACCACCTCGTCGCCTGCCACTTCCCGGCGGTCGACCTCGCGCGCGAGAAGGAGGCGACGGCGTGAACCTCCTGGAGGTCGACGGCGTCCACGTCGTCCACAAGATCCGCGGCAAGGGCCTGTTCGGCCACCAGAACGTCTACGCCCTCACCGACGCCCACCTCGTGGTGAACCCGGGCGAGACGATCGGCATCGTCGGCGAGTCCGGCTGCGGCAAGTCGACCCTGGCCAAGGTGATCGTCGGGCTGCAGCGGCCGACTTCGGGAGCCGTGCGCTTCCGCGGGGAGCCGCGGATTTCCGGGCGCGAGGTCGGCATGGTCTTCCAGGACCCCTCGACCGCGCTGAACCGGCGCCTCGCCGTTGCCAAGATCATCCGCGACCCCCTCGACGTGCACCGGGTCGGCACGCCGGCCGAGCGCGACGAGCGCGTCCGCGAGCTGATGTCCCTGGTCGGGCTGCCGGCGAGCGTCGCCGATGCCGTGCCGGGCCAGCTGTCGGGCGGTCAGCGCCAGCGCGTCGCCATCGCCCGGGCGCTGGCCCTGCGGCCCGCGCTGCTCGTCGCCGACGAGCCGACGTCGGCCCTCGACGTCTCGGTGCGCGCCCAGATCCTCAACCTGCTGCTCGACCTGCGTGAACAGCTGGACCTGGCGATGGTCTTCGTCTCCCACGACATCCAGACGGTGGCGAAGATGAGCGACCGGATCGTCACGATGTACCTGGGCCGGATCGTCGAAGAGGCGCCGGTGGGGGCGCGGGCCCGCCACCCCTACACGCGGGCGTTGTTCTCCGCGACACCCAGCCTGCTCCACCCGGTCGAGCCGATCGTGCTGACCGGCCCGGTGCCCTCGGCGACGAACCCGCCGAGCGGGTGCCCGTTCCGCACCCGCTGCCCGAAGGCCACCGGCGAGTGCGCGGCCGGACTGCCGCCGCTCGCCGTGGCCGACGGCGGGCACACCTACCGCTGCATCCACCCAGAGATCCCGACCGGAGTGAGCGCCTGATGCCGAAGTTCGCCGGAATCGTCCCGCCGCTGTGCACGCCGTTGAACGACGACTTCAGCGTGGACACCGCCTCGCTGCGGCGCCACGTCGAGTTCCAGCTCGACGCCGGCGTCCACGGCGTCTTCGTCCTCGGCTCCTCCAGCGAGGTCGCCTTCCTGCCCGACGCCCAGCGCCGCGTCGTCGTCGAAACGACGATCGACCAGGTCGCCGGGCGCGTCCCGGTCCTCGTCGGCTGCATCGACATGACGACCCTGCGGGTCGCCGAGCACGTCAAGGCCGCCGAAGCCGCCGGGGCCGACGCCGTCGTCGTCACCGCGCCCTACTACACGCGCACGCACGTCGCCGAAGTCGACCGGCACTTCCGGCTGCTGCACGAGCGCACGGAACTGCCGATCGTCGCCTACGACATCCCGGTGGCGGTGCACACGAAGCTCGATGGGCCGATGGTGCTCGACCTGGCCGCCGACGGTGTCCTCGCCGGGCTCAAGGACTCCAGCGGCGACGAGGCCTCCTTCCGCGCCGTGCTGCTGGGCAAGCGCGACCGCGGCCTCGACTCCTTCGCGGTGTTCACCGGCTCCGAACTGGTCGTGGACGCGGCGCTGGCGATGGGCGCCGACGGCGCGGTCCCCGGGCTGGCCAACGTCGACCCGGTCGGGTACGTGCTGATCCACGACCACTTCAAGTCCGGCAACCTCGCCGCGGCCCGCCGCGAGCAGGAACGGCTGCTGAAGCTGTTCTCGATCACCGCCGTGGCGCCGCCGAGCCGGATGGGCCGCGGCTCGGCCGGGCTCGGCGCCTTCAAGGCCGCGATGAAGCTGCGCGGGTTCGTCGACAACGCTGTCATGGCCCCGCCGCAGCTCCCGCTGGACGACGAGGAACTGCTGCGGATCAAGGAGAAGCTCGCCGAAGCGGGCCTGCTCTGATGATCCACTACGGTGCCGACTACAACCCCGAGCACTGGCCCGAAGAGGTCCGCCGGGAAGACCTGAAGCTGATGGCCGAAGCCGGCGTCACGATGGTGACGGCGGGGATCTACTCGTGGGCCGGCGTCGAGCCGCGGGCGGGGGAGTACGACTTCGGCTGGTTCGACGATGTCCTGGACGGCCTCGCCGGCGCCGGGATCCAGGTGTGCCTGGCGACGATGACCGCGTCCCCGCCGCCGTGGCTGACCCACGCGCACCCGGAGATCCTGCCGGTGCGCGCCGACGGCGTCCGGCTCGCACCCGGGGCCCGGCAGCAGTTCTGCCCGTCCAGCCCGGTCTACCTCGCGCACGCCGCCCGGCTGGTGACCGAGCTGGCGACGCGGTACGCCGGTCACCCGGCGCTGGCGATGTGGCACGTCGGCAACGAGTACGGCTGCCACATCCGGGCCTGCTACTGCGACGAGTCCGCGTCGGACTTCCGCGTCTGGCTGGAGCAGCGGTACGGCACGATCGACGCGCTCAACGCGGCGTGGACGACCACGTTCTGGTCTCAGCGCTACGACGACTGGGCCGAGATCCTGCCGCCGCGCGTCGCGCCGACGTTCCCCAACCCCGCCCAGCAGCTGGACTTCCACCGCTTCTCCTCCGACGCCGCGCTCGGGTGCTTCCTGACCGAGCAGCGCGTGCTGCGCCGGCTGACCCCCGGCGTCCCGATCACGACCAACTTCGTCGGCCTGGTCCAGAAAGCCCTCGACTGGCACACGTGGACACCGCACGAAGACCTCGTCAGCCTCGACTCCTACCCCGACCCGCGCGACCTGCGCGCCCACGTCGAAGCCGCGTTCGCCTACGACCTCGTGCGGTCCACGAAGGACCGGCCGTGGCTGCTGCTCGAACAGGCGCCGAGCGCGGTGAACTGGCGGCCCCGCAACAGTCCCAAGCCGCCGGGCGCGGTGCGGCTCGGGAGCTGGCAGGCCATCGCGCAGGGCGCCGACGCCGTGCTGTTCTTCCAGTGGCGCCAGACCAGCGGCGGCGCCGAGAAGTTCCACTCGGCGATGGTGCCGCACGGCGGCCGCGACACGCGGACGTTCCGCGAGACGGCCGCGCTGGGCCAGGAGCTGGCCCGCGTGCCGGAGCTGGCCGGGACGCGCGTGCGCGCCGACGTCGCCCTGCTGCACGACTGGCCGAGCTGGTGGGGCCTCGAACTCGACTCGCACCCGGCCCGGCTGGAGTACCTCGAGACGCAGCTCGCGCACTACGCGCCGCTGTTCGACGCCAACGTCACCTGCGACGTCGTCCACCCTTCGCGAGACCTCGCGCGGTACAAGCTCGTCGTCGTCCCGAACCTGTACTTGCTGGAGCAGTCTTCGGCGGACAACCTGCGTGCGTACGTCGCCGGTGGCGGGCACCTCGTGGTGTCGTACTTCTCCGGCATCGTCGACGGCTGCGACCGCGCGTACCTGGATGGCCACCCCGCGCCGCTGCGGGACGTCCTCGGCCTGCGGGTCGACGAGTTCTGGCCCCTGGACGAGCCCGTCGACTTGAGTTTCACCGACGGCGGAATGGATTCCGGGTCGATCTGGGCCGAGTGGATCGAGCCCGAGGGGGCCGAGGTCGTCGCGTCGTTCGCGTCCGGCGAGCTGGCCGGGCGTCCGGCGATCACCCGGCACGCCTTCGGGAACGGTGTCGCCTGGTACCTCGGCACCCGGCCCGACCTGGCTCCGGTGCTCGGCCGAGCGTGTTCGGAAGCCGGGGTGACACCGGTGGTGGAGACCCCGCCCGGGGTCCAGGCCGTCGTCCGGCACGGCGGGGAAAGCGCTTACCTGATCCTGCTCAACCACGGCACCGAGCCGGTCACCGTCGACCTGCCGCAGCCCGCGCCGGACCTGCTCACCGACCCGGCGGGGCCGGTGGGCGAAGTCCGGCTCGCCCCGCGAGGTGTCGCCGTCCTGAAGGGATGAGAATGAGAACACTGGGGAGCTGGGCCGCGCTGGTGGCCCTGGCCGGCTCGCTGCTCGCGGCGAGCCCGGCACAGGCCGCGCCGATGTTCGACCAGCAGGTCCTGTTCAAAGCCGCGCAGGATCCCGGGTACAGCTGCTTCCGGATCCCGGCGATCGTCGAGTCCACCCATGGCACCCTCCTGGCCTTCGCCGAGGGCCGCCTCGACAACTGCGGCGACACCGGCGACATCGACCTCGTGCTCAAGCGCTCCACCGACGGCGGGAAGACGTGGTCGCCGCTGCAGGTGGTCAACCGCGGCGGCGGGGACACGCACGGCAACCCGGTGCCGATCGTGGACAGCCGCACCGGCCGGATCGTCCTGATCACGACGTACAACAAGGGCCGCGCCGACGACAAGGGGTGCGACGTCCCGTGCCCGCGTACCCCGCACTCGCAGTACAGCGACGACGACGGGCTGACCTGGTCTGCGCCCGTCGACATCAGCGCGCAGGCGAAGCTGCTCGACTGGGACTCCTGGTACGCCTCCGGCCCGGTGCACGGCATCCAGCTGACCCACGGCCGCCACGCGGGACGTCTGGTGTTCGGCGTCAACGCGGAGACCAGCGACGGCACGCACTCGATCGAGAACCACGCCGGGCTCGTCTACAGCGACGACGGCGGGCGGAGCTGGCACGTGGGCGCGGTGAACAGCTACCCGCACCCGGTCGGCGGCACGTACACGCAGAAGCCGTCCGAAGTCACGGTCGTCGAGCTGCCCGACGGCTCGATCTACGCCGGCGGCCGCGAGCAGGGCGGCACCGACATCGGCAACCGCGACTACGCCGTCAGCCGCGACGGCGGCGAGACGTTCACCAGGTCCTTCACCACCATCCCCGACCTGGTGACCCCGATGGTGCAGGGCTCGATCCTGCGCGTCGGCAACCGGCTGCTGTTCTCCTCGCCGTCGGACACCGACCGGCGGCGCTGGATGATGATCCGCTCGTCCTACGACAACGGCCGGACGTGGGAGAACGCCGAGCAGGGCACGCGGATCACCACGGACTGGTCCGGCTACTCGGACCTGGTGCGGATCGGCGGGTCGACGATCGGGCTGATGTACGAAGGCGGCGCTGTCGACGCCCGGGACGAGATCCGCTTCGCGCGCTTCGACGAGGCGTACCTCGGCTGGCGGAACTCCGCGGGACCGTCCACACCGGACGTCTCCGGGCACGCGGACGCGCGGGTGCTCGGCGGTGCCTCTCTTGCCGCGGGCCGCTTCGGCAGAGCACTGACGCTGGACGGCGCCGACGACTACGTCCGCGTGCCGTACGACCCGGCCCAGCCGCCGGGCGACGGCGACCTCACGTGGACGGGCTGGTTCCGGTACGGCGCCACGAAGGGCAACCAGGTGCTGTTCTGGCTGGGCGGGATGGGCACGACCGCGCCGCAGCTGTGGCTGCGCGGCGAGCCGGCCAACCACCGGCTGATCGCGATGATGACCACGGCGGCGGGGAGTGCGTCGGTCACCTCCGCGCAGGCGTACGACGACCAGGCCTGGCACCACGTGGCCCTGGAACGCGCCGGTGGACAGCTGCTGCTGTGGGTCGACGGCGTCCAGGTCGCTTCGGGGGCCGCGGCGGGGTCGGTGAGTCAGACGGTGTCCTTCCAGCTGCAGCTGGGGCAGCGGCTGGACAACCAGTTCCGCTGGAACGGCTCGTTCGACGAGGTCCGCTTCTACCGCCGGGCCCTGACAACGTCGGAACTCGACGCGATCCGGCTGGCGAACGCCCCGGTGACCCCGGGCCAGGTGCTGCGCCTGCCGTTCGACCGCCTCCACGGGTAAAAGAGGTCGTGAGTGAGAAACAGTGTTCTAAACCAGTTTATAACACACGACAACCCTATGGGCCATATAAGGG
>NZ_JBSGJA010000050.1:0-13178 GCF_053605345.1 Amycolatopsis sp. NPDC003865
AAGACGTCCCCGGCGCCGGAGTCGGGGTTGATGAAGCCGAAGCCCTTGTCCTCGTCGTACCAGGCCACCGTGCCGTCGGCACCGTCCGCGACACCGGCCGCAGCGGGTGAGCCGGCCCCGGCTCCCAGCGGGATCACGTGCCCGGCCTGCGGGCCGCGCTCGCCTTCGACGATCAGGAAGGCCACCCGCTGGCCCTCGGTGACGACGCCGCCGGTCACGATGGCGGAGCTGTGCACGAAGATGTCGGCGCCGCCGCCGTCCGGCGACGCGAAGCCGTACCCCTTGCCCGGCTCGTACCAGTTGATGGTGCCGAGCAGGCCGACAGCGCTGCCGGTGGCCGCATCGGCGGTGACGCGAACGCGCAGCGCCTGGGGCCCGCGGTCGTTTTCGCCGACCTCGAACACGACGGCCTGACCCTCGCGGAGCAGTTTCGCGCCGCCGTCCCCGACGATCTCGGAGGCGTGCACGAACACGTCCGGCGAGCCGTCCTCGGGCGCGAGGAAGCCGAAACCCCGTTCGGCGTCGAACCAACGGACGGTCCCTTGCGGCATCGAAGACTCCAGGTCGAGAGGGCGTGCACTGGCCCCCAGTCTCCCTGACGGACCTCCGGTCCGTCGGGCCGGGCCCACCGGCGGGCGGTGCGGAGCCAGGGGCGGGTCGTTGGTTCACCTGGCGACACGCCGAGTTTCGAGACCAGGTCTAAAGACCGCCGCGGAACCCCGCCGACAGCCGGTCGATGCTGCGCTCCAGCTCGGTGCGGACACCGCGCAGGTCGTAGCCGTCCGGGTCGATCAGCGCCTGCATCGAAATGCCGCGCAGCTGGGCCAGCATGGCCGAGGCGTACGCGTCGGCGTCGCGGACGCCGGTGATCGAACCGTCCGCGACGCCACTGGCCAGGGTCTGGGCGATGGCGAAGCGAAACCGGCGGTCGGCTTCGGTCAGCGCGCCGCGCAGGGCCGAGTACTCGGCCGCCGCGTCACCCCAGAGCGCCAGGAAGGCCTGGTTGAGCGTCGGCATCGTGCGGATCAGCTCGAAGATGATGTCGACGAGCGCGCGCAGCATGTCCATCGGCGTCGCGGTGGCCCCGCCGGTCCGCGCCGCGACGGCCTCGCTGTAGGAATTGGTGAACTCCTCGACGGCGTACTCGACCAGCCGCCGCCCGAGCCCGTCCTTGTCGCCGAAGTGCTGGAAGATGACCGACCGCGCGTACCCGGACCGGGCGCAGACGGCCCCGAGCTTCAACCTGCCGAAACCCTCGTCGGCGATGAGGTGCGCGGCGGCGTTCAGGATGCGCGCCTCGACGGCGGCGTCTTCGCCGTCCTGCGGGATCCGGTCTTCGGCGGAACGGTCCACGCGCGCCATGCTAGCCACTCGAACCGGACACCACCGGCCGGACGGTCAGCGGATCGTGCGCGGACCGTCAGCGCGTCCGCGCAGTCTCGGGTCACCACGACCGAGAGGAAAACCCGATGAAGACCGTGCTCGTGTCCGGGGCCAGCATCGCCGGCCCGTCCGCGGCCTATTGGCTGCACCGCTACGGCTACCGCGTGACCGTCGTCGAGACCGCGCCCGCACTGCGGCCCGGCGGCCAGGCCGTCGACTTCCGCGGCGAGCAGGTGAAGCTGCTTCGCGCCATGGGCGTCCTCGACGACATCCGGCGGTTCGAAACCGCGATGGGCGACCAGACGCTGCTCGGCCTCGATGCCCGTCCCCTGTTCACCGTGCCCGGCGCCGTCTGGAGCGGCGAGGTCGAGATCCTGCGCGGCGACCTCGCTCGCGTCCTCTACGACCACACCAAGGACTACACCGAATACGTCTTCGGCGACCGCGTCACGAGCCTCACCGAGACCGCGGACGGCGTCGACGTCACCTTCCGCCGGGGCGCGCCGCGCAAGTTCGACCTCGTCGTCGGGGCCGACGGCGTGCACTCCGGCGTGCGGGCCGCCGCGTTCGGTCCCGAAGCGGGCTTCCGGCGCGACCTCGGCTTCGGCATCGCCGGGTTCACCGCGCCCAACCACCTCGGCCTCGACCACACCAGCGTGATGTACAACGAGCCGGGCCGCGGCCTGACCGTCGGCAGCCACCGGCTGCCGGACAAGCTGCACGTCGCCCTGGTCTTCGCCGCCGACGGCGTCGAGTTCCGCCGCCGCACCACCGACGAGCAGCGCGCGCTCGTCTCGCAGCTCTTCGCGGACACCGGCTGGGAGACGTCCCGGCTCTTGAAAGCACTGCCGGACACCGACGACCTCTACGTCGACTCGATCAGCCAGATCCACCTCGACCGCTGGTCGCGGGGCCGGGTCGTGCTGCTCGGCGACGCCGCCTGGTGCGCCGGTCCCGGCGGGTCCGGCACCGGGCTCGCCATGATGGGCGCGCAGGTGCTGGCCGGCGAGCTCGCGGCGGCCGGCGGCGACCACGTGACGGCGTTCGCGAAGTACGAGGAGCGCCTCCGCAAGCCGGCGACGGTCGGGCAGAAGAACGGAAAGGGCTCCGGCAACTTCCTCGCGCCGCGCACGGCCGCGAAAATCCGCAGCCGCAACCGCGCCTACCGGATGCTGAGCACGCGCCTGTTCGGCAAGGTGTTCACCTGGATGACCGATCGCGCGGCCAACGCGCTGGAATATCGTGAGTACCCCGCGCTGACGTCCGCGTGAGCCCGGCGATCTTCGTCTCTTCGGGGGATTCGGCTGGCGGCCCGGCGTGGCGTGCGTCACTCTTTACGCCATGTCAATACGCCGGGCCGCCGAGGTCCCGGTCAGGACGGCGGTCGCCGGCCTGACCGTGCTGGCCCTGGGTGTGCTGACGGCGCTCAACGCGCGTTCCCTGCCGGTGATCGGCGACGGCACCACCTACTCCGCCGAGTTCAGCGAAGCAGCGGGACTGTTCCAGGGCAACGACGTCCGCATCGCCGGCGTCGAGGTCGGCCGGGTTTCGGACGTCAAACTGCGCGGCGACCGCGTGCTGGTTTCGTTCCGCGTCAAGGGCGCGTGGCTCGGCGACGCGACGGGCGCGGCGATCCGGCTGAAGACCGTCCTCGGCCAGAAGTACCTCGCGCTCGACCCGCAGGGCGAAGGAACGCTCGACCCCGGCGAGCCCATCCCGCGGTCGCGCACGACCGTGCCCTACGACATCCTCGCGGCGTTCGGCGAACTTTCGTCCACTGTGGACCGGATCGACACTTCCCAGCTGGCGAAGAGCTTCGACACGCTGTCGGCGACACTGGCGGACACGCCGCAGAGCGTCCGCGCCGCGCTCACCGGGCTGTCGCGGCTGTCGGACACGCTCGCGACGCGCGACTCGCAGCTGGCCAGCCTGCTCGGCAACACGCGGGTCGTCTCGCAGACGCTCGTCGACCGCGACGCCGCCGTGCAACGGCTCCTGAACGACGGCAACCGGTTGCTGTCCGAAGTGAGCGACCGCGAACAAGCGATCAGCTCCTTGCTCGACGGCTCACGGCGGCTCGCCACCGAGCTGTCCGGGCTCATCGAAGACAACGACGGCCGGCTGAGCCCGCTGCTCGCCCAGCTCGACCAGCTGACGTCGATGCTGCAACGCAACCAGGACGCGCTCGCCGCCGGGATCCGCGGGTTCGCGCCGCTGGTCCGGCTCGGCACCAACATCGCCGGCAACGGCCGGTTCATCGACGGCTACCTGTGCGGGCTGATCCTGCCGTCGTTCGGGCCGCTCAACGAGGAGGGCTGCCACGGCTGAGCCCGCGTGGCATGCTGGCGCCGTGCGCTACCTGCTCCTGCTGTGCGGTGACGAGTCCGCGGCCGCGGCGGCCGGCCCCGAGATGGCTCGGCGCTGCCACGAATGGGCCGCCGAAGCCGAACGCCACGGCGTCCGGCAGGCCGGCACGGGCCTGCGCCCGCCCGCCGAAGCGAAGACGATCCGGGTGCGCGACGGCCGGGTGCTGCTGACCGACGGCCCGTTCGCCGAGACCAAGGAACAGGTCGGCGGCTACAACATCCTCGAGTGCGCGGACCGCGCGACGGCGGTCGAGGTGGCCTCGCGGCACCCGTGGGCCGAGGCCGGCACGCTGGAGCTGCGGGAAATCCTCGACGGGCCGCCTACGGCTTCGTGATCTTCACCGTCACCTGGTTGTCGCTGTAGGTGTAGGCGACGTACTCGAACTCGACGCCGGTGCGTTCGACGTACTCCGTCCAGGCGCGGTACTCGTGCCGCTTCCACCCGGGGAAGTTGAAGAACTCGTCGAAGTGCACGATGCTGCCCGCCCGCAGCCGCGGCCCGCAGAGGTCGAGCACGGTCTTGGCGGAGCTGTAGAGATCGCCGTCGACGTGCAGGAAGTCGATGTGGCCTCGGTGGTGTTCGAGGAAGCCGGGGAGGCTGTCGGCGAACAGGCCGACGACGAGCTCGGCGCCGGGGACGTCCGGCAGGTCGTCGCGGGCGAAGGCGCCGGCCGGCATGCCGTTGAGCCACGCCTCGGGCAACCCGTCGAAGGAGTCGAAGCCGTAGACCTCCCGGCCACCGCGCGCGGCGGCGATCGTCCGCAGCGTGTTGCCGGACGCGACGCCGAACTCCAGCGCCATTCCCCCTTGTGGCGCCAAAGAAAGCGCGTACTCGAGCGTCTCCTTGGGCTTGCCGAAGTGGCGGGCGCCGACGAGGTTCTCGCGGGCGAAGACGTTGCTCTCGAGAGCGGCGTCCTGGTCGCCGGCGTAGACGATGTCCCGGCGGCTGCGGATCTCGAACTCCACCACCCGATCGAGGACCCGGTCACCCTGGCGGATGATCTCCTCGCGGAGCTCGGCGGCCATCCGGTTCAGCTGATCGGTGTACGGGTCGTGCACTTTCGCGGCAGCCTGGTTCAGCAGCCTACCCAGCGTGCGCCGCACGGTTTTCGTTACGGGGGAACGGTTTTTCGTTTCGTTCATCTCGGGACGGTACCTCAGCTCAAGCCACGATCAGCCGGAACCCCGCGTCCCACTCGGACAGGTCGAGCAGCTCCGCGTGGTCCTCGTGCCAGCGCCCGGACGCCAGGTCCGCGCGCAGCCGGGCGATCCCCCGCTCGACGGCCTCCGGCGGGGTCTGCGCCAGTGCCGAACACGATCGCCGGACCGCCGGATCGAGGTACGCCTCCGGCCGCCGCCAGTGCGCCGGGAACACGCCGTCCGCGAAGTCCCACGGCACCGGCAGGACGAGCACCGAAGCCGCGCCGAGGTACTCCGCGATCTCCGGCGCCGACGGACGCGAAAGCTCCAGCGCGGCGACCTCCGGCACGTACTCCCGGACGAGCCAGAAGCCGTTGTGCAGCGCGGTGTCGTAAGCCAGGACGACCTGACGGCCCGAGACGCGGCGCAGCTCGTCCAGTCCGCGGCGCCAGTCGCCCCAGTGGTGCACGGTCAGCACCGCCAGCGCGCAGTCGAACACCGCTGGGGAGAACGGCAGTGCCTCCGCGACCGCGCGCACGACCGGTGCGGCGCCGGGCGGGCGCTGCCGGATCATCTCCGCCGACGGCTCGACCGCGACGACCCGCCGTCCGGGCGGTTCGTAGGAGCCGGTCCCGGAGCCGACGTCGAGCACCGAGGCCGCGTCGCCCAGCGCGTCGAGCACCGGCGCAAGCCAGCGCGGGTCGGTCCGCCTGCCCAGCGCGTAGCCGACGCCGATCTCGTCGTAGCGCGTCATCAGCGCTCCGGGCCGTCGCCGCCGTTCTGCTCCGCGAGGAACCGCTCGAACTGCGAACCCAGCTCCTCCGCGGTCGGCATGTGCTCGACCGATTCCGCCAGCAGCGATCCGCGCTCGGAGGCCTCGATGAAGGTGTCGTACTGCCGCTCCAGCGCGCGGACGACGTCGGCGATCTCGTCGGACTCCGCGACCTGGCGGTTGATCTCGGCGTCGGCGAGCTCGGCCGCCGCGCGCAGCTCGCCCTCGGTCAGGTTCAGCCCGGTCGAGCGGCTCAGCGCGTCGAGCACGATCAGCGACGCGGCCGGGTACGTCGACTGCGCCAGGTAGTGCGGCACGTGCGCGGCGAACCCCATGGCGTCGTGGCCCCACTCGCCGAGCCGGTACTCCAGCAGCGCGGCCAGGCTGCCCGGCACCTGCAGCCGGTTGGGCAGCGGCTGGTGGTCACCGACCAGGTCCTTGCGGGTGGCGTGCGCGGTGACGCCGAGCGGGCGGGTGTGCGGCGCGCCCATCGGGATGCCGTGGAACCCGGCGGTGAGCCGGACGCCCCAGCGTTCGACCAGGTTGCGCACCGCGAGGCAGAACCGCTCCCAGTCATGGTCGGGCTCCGGGCCCGACAGCATCAGGAACGGGGTGCCGTCGCCGTCGTGGAGCAGGTGGACGACCAGTTCCGGCGCGTCGTAGTCCTCCCAGTGGTCGACGGCGTAGGTCATCGTCGGGCGGCGCGAGCGGTAGTCGATGAGCCGGTCGACGTCGAAGCGCGCGACCACCCGGTGCTCACCGCCGAGCAGGTGCTCGGCCAGGAGACGGCCCGCCGAGCCGGCGTCCATGAACCCCTCGAAGTGGTGCAGCAGCACCGCCCCGGTCAGGTCGGGGACGTCCGAGTCCACCTCGTACAGGTCGTCGGGATCGAGTCCCACCGGGTCCTCCTGCTTTCCGATACGCCAATCCGTCAAGCACAACACACCCCGACGGCGTTTCCATTCCTCCGACGGTGTTGCCGATCGTAACGGGACGCGGTCGAACCCGGACCGGATCGGCATCATGACACTTGTCGTGGGCACGCAAGTCGCCGATCGGGCACGCTTGAGGGCGTGAGCGAACACACCACGAACACAGCGGCGGTGCGGCTGCGGCCGCCGGCGCACCGGGTCAGCCGCCGGGCCATCGGCTACTGGACGGCGATGGCGTCGATCTCCTGGATCGTCGTCATCGGGATCCTCACCGCCATCGTGGTGACCAGCGACGACGCACCGGCGTTCCTCACGGTGGCGCTCGTGGCCGCCTGCGTGGTGGGTCCGCTGCACCTCGTCGTGATGCCGCAGTGGCGCTACCGCGTGCACCGCTGGGAGGTCACCGGCGAGGCCGTCTACACCCAGTCCGGCTGGCTGAAGCAGGAGTGGCGGATCGCGCCGATCTCCCGGATCCAGACCGTCGACATCGAGCGCGACCCCGGCGAGCAGCTCTTCCGGCTGGCGAAGATCACCGTGACGACCGCGTCCGCGGCGGGCCCGCTGCGGATCTCGGGCCTGGCGCACGACCGCGCGCTCGAGCTGGCCGACGAGCTCACCAAGACGACCCAGGCCGCCCGCGGGGACGCGACGTGAGCAGCGGCGCCGACGCACTCTCCCCCGCCGAGGCGGCTGCCGTCGCGACCCTGCCCGCCGAGGGCACGCCGGAGGCGCCGTGGCACCGCCTCGACCGGCGCATGCTGCTCATCCGGCCGGTGCTGGACCTGGTGCGGTCGCTGCCGGTGCTGCTGGGCGCGCTGCTGTTCGGCCACGGCGAACCGTGGCAGTGGATCGGCCTCGCCTTCACCGTGGTCGCCGTCTGCACCGGCATCTCGCACGTGCTGACCTCGCGCTACCGGGTCACCGAGACGCAGGTCGAGTGGCACACCGGGCTGCTGCTGCGCAAGCAGCGCGCGATCCCGCGCGACCGGATCCGCACGGTCGACGTCACGTCCGAGCCGAAGCACCGGCTGTTCTCGCTGGCCGCCGCGCGGATCGGCACCGGACGCCACAACCACGGCAAGGGACCGGCCAAGGACGAGCTCGTCCTCGACGCCGTCACGATCGCCGAAGCGCAGCGGCTGCGGACCCTCCTGCTGCACCGCAAGGCCGCGCCCGCCGCCGAAGCGGCCGCCGCGCCGCCGGAGCAGCTGGTGGCCGCCGTCGACAAGAAGTGGCTGCGGTACGCGCCGTTCACGCTGTCCGGGCTGGCCGTGGTCGGTGCCGCGGTGGGCACCGTCTACCACTTCGCGCACGAACTGCACTTCGACCCGATCCAGTTCTCCCTGGTGCAGACGGTCGTCGGGCACTTCGCGGACACCCCGACGTGGGTGAGCCTGGTGCTCGCCGCCGCCGGGCTGCTGGTGCTCGTCTCGCTGCTGTCGATCGGCGGGTACATCCTGTCGTTCTGGAACTTCCGGCTCACCCGCGAGCCCGCCGGCACGCTGCACATCCGGCGCGGGCTGATCACGACGCGCTCGGTGTCGATCGAGGAGGACCGCCTGCGCGGTGTCGAGATCCGTGAGCCGCTGCCGCTGCGGCTGGCCGGTGGCGCGCGCTGCGTCGCGATCGCCGGCGGCCTGCGCGAGGGCAAGGGCGCGGACAAGAGCGGCGGCCTGCTGCTCCCGCCCGCGCCGCTCGCGAAGGCGCACGAAGTCGTCGCGGCCGTGCTCGGCGATGACCCCGCCGCGACGCCGCTGGTGCGCCACCCGCGCCGGGCGCTGTACCGGCGGCTCTCTCGCGCCGTCGTCGGCGTGCTGCTGCTCGCGGCGGCCCTCTACGGCCTGGCGTGGCTCGGTGCCCTGCCGGACTGGCCGTGGCAGGCGGCGCTGGGGCTGCTGCCGTTCGCCGTGCTCGTCGGCTGGGACCGCTACCGCGGCCTCGGGCACGCGCTCACCGGCCGCTACCTCGTGACGCGCTCGGGGTCGCTGGACCGCGGCACCGCGGCGGTCCGCTGCGACGGGATGACCGGCGTCGTCGTCGAACGCTCGTACTTCCAGCGCCGCGCCGGGCTGGTCACGATCATCGCCCCGGTCGCCGCCGGCAAGGGCCACTACCGCGTGCTCGACGTCGGCGAAGCCGACGGGCTCGCGCTCGCCGACCGGGCCGTTCCGGGCCTGCTGACACCGTTCCTGACCGATCAGCGGGACCGCGGTTGACGTCCCACCCACGCCGCTCCTAACGTGAAATCCGCCGTCCGAACCCCTCTACCAGCGCTAGCGAGAGGACGGCAGGGATGTTCCGGAAGCTCCTGGGTGTGGTGGCCGCGGGGATCGTCGCGGCCTCGGTCCCGGTACCGGCCGCGGCGGCCGGCAACCCCTACGGTGACCCGAACCTCGTCCCGATGTTCGACGGCACCAGCCTGAACGGGTGGACTTCGTCGAAAACCGGCCTTTGGTCGGCGAAGAACGGCGTCATCCACGGCAATGGCACCGCACGCGGCTGGTTGTACTACAACAAACAGCAGGTCGGCACGTTTCGGTGGATATTCAATGTCCGTCAGGTCAAGGGGAACCACAAACCGACCGTGCTGATCTGGGGCACCACCGACCCGATCCGCGACGCGTTGAGCGCCATCCAGTTCCAGCCGCCGAACGGCGGGCACTGGGACTACCGGCCGGGCCACAACGACGGCGGCGGCAAACTGTTCAAGCAGCTGCCGCACACCTCCATCGACATCAAGAAGTGGGCGCAGTGCGAGCTGATCGGGGACATGACCACCGGGGTGGCCCGGATGGCGTGCTGCCCGCTCACCGGGACGGCCGTGACCTGCAAGGGTGTCGAGGTCCTGCGGTTCACCGACCAGACCGCCGGGCGCGTCGGCCCGCTGGCGCTGCAGGTGCACAACTCCGGGATCCAGGACGAGTACCGCGGCCTCTACGTCGAGTCACCGGTGGTGACGAAACCGGGCGAGTTCCTCACGCTCTGACCCCGGTCTTTTCCCGAATGGCGGGCCGTCGGCACAATGCTGGCCTTCGATTAACACAACGTGCTAATTTATTCACCGCGTGTGATAGCGAAGGTCGTTTTTGTCTCACCGAGAGGTCATGATGACGCCTGCCGTCAGTGCCGTCGACGGTTCCGCCACCACCACCGCCCCGCGCCGGACTCCCGGCGCGAGCAGTTCCCGCAAGGTCCTCCAGCTGCTCCTGGCCTTTTCCGAACGGCGCTGGGAAGCCAGCGTCGCCGAGCTCGCCGCGACGATCGGCACCCCGGTCGCGACGACCTACCGCTACGTCGCGCTGCTCAAGGAGCTTCAGCTGCTCGAAGAGGGCCGGGCCGGGCACTACCACCTCACCAGCCAGGTGATGCCGCTCGCGCGGGCCGCGCAGCTGGCGAACGACCTCGTGCGGCTGGCGAAGCCGTCGATGGAGGAGGCCGCGCGGGAACTCGGCGAGACGGTGATGCTCTTCCAGCAGTTCGGCGACTCCGCCGTGTGCGCGGACCGCGTCGAGTGCGACCGGGCGATGCGGTTCACCTTCGAGCCGGGGCATTCGCTGCCGCTCGGCCTCGGCGCGTCCGGCAAGATGCTGCTCGCCCTGCTGCCGGAGATCGAGCGCGACCGGCGGCTGGCGCTGGTCGTCGAGCAGCGCGGCACCTTCGTGCGCGACGAGCTCAAGCACGCGATGGAGAACCGGTACGCGGTCAGCTCCGGGGAAATCGACGAAGGCGTCTGGGCGTGTTCCGTGCCGGTGACGGCCTACGGACGGCGGCCGACGGTGCTGACGATGGCCGGCCCGGCCGCGCGGATCACCGAGGAAGCCCGGCACAACGCCATCAGCGCGTTGCAGGGCTACGCGACCCGCATCGAGCGCACGATCTCGTCTTATTCGCTGTGAAAATCCCGGCGGGGCGCGTACGAATGCCTTCGTGATCCGGCTCGCGCGCCCCGACGACCTGCCCGCGTTGATCGATGTCGAACGCGAGGCGGGCAGCCTGTTCCGCGCCGTCGACATGGCCGCCATCGCCGACGACGACCCGGGTTCGGTGGCGGAACTGGCGGTGTACCAGGCCGACGGGCGCGCCTGGGTGGCCGTGGACGACGCCGACCGGCCGGTGGCGTACCTGATCGCCGAGGTCGTCGACGGGCACGCGCACGTCGAGCAGGTCTCGGTGCGGCCTTCGCACGCGCGGCGCGGGCTCGGCCTGGCACTGGTGGAGACGCTCGCCGAGTGGGCCGCTTCGCGCGGGCTGCCGGCGTTGACGCTCACGACGTTCGAAGCCGTGCCGTGGAACGCGCCCTACTACGAGCGGCTGGGGTTCCGGGTCCTGGCGGACGCCGAGATCGGCGACGGGCTACGGGCGATCCGCCGCGCGGAGGCGGCCCGCGGCCTCGACGCGTGGCCGCGGGTGGCGATGATCCGGCCACTCTGAGTGGTGCTCACCTGCGCGGGGGATCCGGTGGCGCGCACGGTCGAACATGTGTTCTACTGTGCTCGCCGGCCTCGGAGGGGGAAGCTCCTGGGCCGGCCCACAACTTTCGGGAGGTTGTCATGGCGGTCAAGATCACCCACCTGACGAACGGCCAGCAGGTGCGGTTCGCCAACGCCGACGGTGCCCGCCGCTACGCCGAGATCATGGGCGGCGGCGTCGACAAGTGGCGCTTCACGGTCGTGCCCGAGGACCCGATGCTCCGGAAAATGTCGGACTCGGTCGTTAACGTGCCCGTATGGCGCATGACTTCCAGGTAGTGGTGGATACGGCCGACCCGCACGTGCTCGCCGACTGGTGGGCCGAGACCCTCGGCTGGCCGGTCGAACCGACGGACGCGGACTTCGTCCGCGAGATGATCGCGAAGGGGTACGCGAAGGAGGAGGAAACCCGGACGTACAACGGATCTCTGGTGTGGCGGACGGGGGCGGCGATCCGCCACCCGGACTCACCACCGGACGGGCCGCCGCGGCGGATGCTGTTCCAGGAGGTCCCGGAGCCGAAGACGGTGAAGAACCGGCTCCACATCGACGTCTGGGTGGGGGCGGACAATGTCGAGGCCACGCTGGAGAAGCTGACAGCGCGCGGGGCGAAGTTCCTGCACCGGGGGCGGCAGGGGCCGCACAGCTGGGTGACCATGGCCGACCCGGAGGGGAACGAGTTCTGCATCTCGTGACGTCGTGACCGGCTCTTTCCCGCCGTCTCCGGGAAAGAGCCGGGTCACGACCTCAGCTTTGAGCGGTGAGCCGGTCGAGGGCCTTGGGCAGCGCCGAAGCCAGCAGGTCCAGCTCCGGCTCCCCCGCGACGAGCGGCGGCGACACGGCGATGCCCCGGCCGAGGTTGCGCACGATCACGCCCTCGTCGCGGCACGCGCGCTGCAGCTTCACCGGGGCTCCCGGGTCGGCGTCCATGACTTCCGCCGTCAGCTCGACCGCGGCCAGGAAGCCCAGCCCGGCCCGGACCTCCGCCACCAGCGGGTGCCCGCTCGCCGCCGACACCGCGTCGGCCAAGGGCTTCTCCAGCTCGCGGCCGCGCGGGATCAGGCCGTCGCGCTCGTAGATGTCCAACGTCGCCAGGCCGGCCGCGCACGCGACCGGGTGGCCCGCGTACGTCGCGCCGTGGCGGAAGACCGGCGCTCCCGGCGCTCCCGTGAAGAACGGCTCCGCCACCCGCGGCGCCACCACCAGCGCGCCGAGCGGGATCGTGCCGCCGGTGATGCCCTTCGCCGTCGTGATCATGTCCGGCTCCACCGCCCAGCGGTCGATGCCGAACCACGTCCCGAGCCGGCCCCACGCCGCGATCACGCAGTCCGCGACGAACAGCACGTCGTGCCGGCGGCAGATCGCCGCGACCTCCTCGAGGTAGCCGTCCGGGGGCAGCAGCACGCCGCCCGCGCCGATCACCGGCTCGCAGAAGAACGCCGCGACGTGCGACGCGCCGATTCGTTCGATCTCGGCCTCCAGCGCCGCGGCGTCGTCGAACGGGACGTGCGAGAACTCCGGCGGCTGCGGCCCGACGCCGGCCGCGTTGGCCGGGATGCCGCCGACGGCCGTGCCGAAGCCGTGCGTGCCGTGGTAGCCCTGCGCCCGGCCGATGACGTGCACCTTCTCCGGCCGCCCGGTCTGCGCGAAGTACGCGCGCGCGAGCTTCACGGCGGTGTCGATGACGTCCCCGCCGCCCGACCCGAAGAACACCTTCGAGCCGGGCGTCGGCGCCAGCGCGGCGACGCGGTCGGCCAGCTCGATCGCCGGCTGGTTGGCGTTGTAGCCGAACAGGTTGTACGAGTCGAGGGTCTGCAGCTGCTTGGTGACGGCCTCGGTGATCTCGGGCCTGCCGTGGCCGAAGTTGGCGTACCAGAGCGACGCGGTGGCATCGAAGTACCGGCGGCCGGCGTCGTCCCAGACGTAGGACCCTTCGCCGCGGGTGATGACCATCCGGTCGTTCGCGACCGCGCCCATGTCGGCGAACGGGTGCCAAAGGGCGTGCTGTGCTGACATCGGTCCTCCATAAGATTGTTGGTGTTCAGGACGGGTTGTTCTGGATGCCCAGGGCGACAGGGTGTGGCTGATCGGTTCTTGCCCCGGTTGGGTGGCTTCT
>NZ_JBSGJA010000051.1:0-8011 GCF_053605345.1 Amycolatopsis sp. NPDC003865
GATGGACAGGCAGCAGAAGAACGCCGACCCGAGCACGAGCACGACCGCCATCGCCAGCAGCTTCAGCGGGTTCACGGTCAGCCCGACGCCGAGGAGCCTCGAGTGAGGCCCGCGCCGCCGTGCCGGAGGAGATCTCCGCGTTGACGCTGAGCGAGCTGGTGCGTGCGGTCGAGGGCAGCGACCTGGTGCTGCGCCGGATCATGGCGCTCACGTGGGAGCGGGTGACCTCGAACCTGCGGGGGCTGGGCTGGGCGCTGCAACTGCACGACGATGCGATCCTGGTTGCCTACCACGAGCTGAGCCGCAAGTCCCACACCATCAGCGATCCGTCCCAGGTGGTGGCCTGGCTCACCTCGGTGGCCAAGCGGCACATCATGCGCACGGTGAACTCGCGCGAGGTTGCCGTCGGGCTGAACGCCGACCTCGAGCGGGTCGGCTGCGGGCCGCTGGCCTACGAGCGCTCGGGGCCGTGGCGGGATACCGGACTCCTGGAACATCTCGCCGACGGCCTCACCGAGCGCGAGGTGGCCATCCTGCATCACCTGGCCGCGGGATTCCGGCCCCAGGAAGTGGCCGCCCAGCTCAACGTGCGCTCCAAGCAGGTCGCCGAGGCTCGCAACCACGCGCTGCGCCTGATCCAGAACACCGAGTGGGACCTGCGCAGCCGGACCGCGGCGATCATCGCGGATCCGCAACCGGCGGCCGAGCAGCACTCGATCGTGGAGAACGCGATCCGGACCTTGCCGCCACGGCAGCGTGAAGTGCTTAACTACAACGTCTACGGCGGGCTCGCGCCCTGCGACATCGCCCGGCAGTTGGGCATCACGGCCAACAGCGCCCGCGTCAGCCTGCACCAGGCGCGCAGTTCCCTGGCCGTCCGGCTGCAGCTGAGCCCGGAGACGATCAAGGACATGCTCGAGCTGCTCGCCACGATCGCCGCCTCCGAACCGGACGGCCCCGGCGCCTTCGCCGAGACCCACCCGGAGATGATTGTGATCGCCTTCGACATCGCGCGCCTGCGTCAGCGCCCCAAGCGCCAGCGTGAGGCCGCTCAGGCCAGGCTGCTCGAGATCGTGGCCGATGTCCTGCCCGGTCCGGCCGAGCTCCTTCCGGCCGGGCACGCCGTGCTGGTGCTGCAACCCCGGGGCGCCTGGGCTCCCGGCTACGTCGCGTCGTTGACCATGCGGATCCAGCGGGCCCTGGCGGCCAACAACGCCCGCCACGTCGACCGGCTGAACCTGCGGGTCCTGGTCGACGTCGGCACGGTCAACGGCGGCCGCCGCGCGTTCTCCAGCCAGCTGGTCATCAACCAGCTGCGCCTGATCGAAAGCGAGCCCGTCCGCGACGTCACCAACGCCGGCGCCGCCGTCCTGGCCATGTTCACCTCACCCCGGGTGCACGAGCTCACCATCCGCGCCCCCGGACACGCCCTGCCCGAGAACATGGCCTTCGGCCGGCCGATCACCATCGTCGACAAGAGCAACCAGACCCTCCAGGCCTGGCCGCTGCTCGTGGCCGACCACCAGGCCAGAACGGCGTAACGAGCCCGGAAACCGCGAGTCTGCCACCAGGCGAAACAGGCGGCCCCGGCGGCGACGAGCGCTGACGCCCACGTGGCCAGGTCACCGGCCTCGACCACGATCGTTCTCCCTTTCGACCAATGGAAGAAGAGCTCACAGGGCTGCAGGCTCTCGCGCCAGGTGAGATCGTCGCGCGGGCGGGCCGAAGCAAGCAGCATTTCTTTGCGCCCAGTGGCGACTTGAGCTCGTCCAGACACGCATGTTGTCGTCCGCACGGGGCGGCCGCGAGGGGGCACCCGGGCAGCGTTATGCTTGCCGGTTCTGCTCGGCACGGCCTGATCGGAGAGGCAGCGATGGCAGAGGTGCAGTTGGACGGACAGTTCTGGTTGCCCGCCAAACCAGACCGCAAGATCGCGGGGTGGGTGACCTTCTCCCCCACGGCAGGTGGCTCGCTGACGCTGCTTGACAGCTTCGAAGGCATCGACGACCTCGACAGCCCGCGTCCGGACTACAGTCGCATTCTGGGTGAAAGCATCCATGGCGGCTTGACCCTGGATGACTGCCGCCTGGAGTTCCTGAACCTCTTCCAGCGGCGCCAGCGGTTCGCGGTGGGCACGCTGCTGAACGGCGCGTACTACGAGAGCGGTGAGGCGGTCGCGACGGACCGGCTGGTCACCCAGATCAGCGACCTGATGCTCTGGATGCTGGACGGCGTGCCCGCGCTGAACTTCAAGCCCGAGCAGCTGGCGAGCGGCACCATCCCACTCGTCAAGGAACACAGCGAGCACATCGACTTGGGCAGCGGCGCCCGGCTCAACCTGATTCACAGGCTCGCCCTCTCGAAGGGGGTGGGGCTGCTCGAGCTCCGGAACACCACCACGCCGCAATTCGAATTCGACACACCGGTCGAGCTGGATGCAGCCTTGGAGCACGCATTCGACCTGCTGGACGTGGTCACGATCGCCGCTGACCGCGTTGTCGCGTTCGAGGACGTCACGTTCAGCCACCCCGACCTGCTGATGCCAGGCGAGTCTCGGCGGGTGGCTGTCGGACTGCACGAGCAGTGGCGGGCTCAGGCGGACCCGAACCGCAAGCAGTTGATCAGCGATCGGGCGGCGTTCACTTTCGGCCAGTTGGGCGGTGGGGACGGGCTGCGGCGCCTCCTTGAAGCGGTGCGCAATCACCGCGCCCTCACCCGCCAGATCATCCGGCCGCTCTACGACACGGCACCGACCGTGCAGGACTCGTTCTTCACCCGAGTAGCGGCGCTCGAAGGTCTCGACAAGCAGCAACACGGGGGTGGCAGCTCTCTGCGCGAACGCCTAAAACGGCTTGCCGGCAACGCCGGGGCGTCGTTCGCGTCGCTGGTGGGAGCCGGCGACGCGGTCGAGCGCTGGGCCAAGCGCATGGTGGCCCTGCGCAACAACATCGGCCACGGCGACCCCGTGCCCCTGCACCAGAGCGCTGCCGAGCTGCACGAGATGTCCGACGCGGCCTATTGGCTGTTCGTCCTCAATTTGCTCGTCGAGGCCAACGCGCCCGCCGACGTCTACACCCATCTGACGACCACGGCACCGCGGTTCGCCTTCCTGCGTACGCAGATCCGCCGCCATTTCTGAGGTCAGGAATTCAGCGCCGCCGTTCGGCAGCTGGAGTGTGCCCAGAACGTCCGCAACCGCTCCAGCCAATCAGGTGTCGTGGCTGGCCGCGGATTCTGGGTCAGAGTCAACGAGCAGGGTGTCCGCTGGCCGCCTCTCCCGACCAGCACGATTCGACCTACGGCAGCGAGTTCGGGGAACCAGCCGTGGGTGCTCCGCACCAGCTCGGCTGTCCCCGCCAGTGACGACGTACGCGCTGCTGAGGCCCCCTGCGCCCAGTGCGACGTGTTCTACCGATCTCCTGGAAGAACGACCCTGGCGACAGCGAACGCCGTCGGGCAGACGTCCAACTCCCACGAGGATGAGTGTCGGCGGACAGGGCGAGCGGCATCCAGGGTTCGACTCGACGCATTCCGGCCACCCGGCGAACCGGTCCGCACCTGAAGTCGTCGTCTAAGTGGTTGCGCGCGAGTCGCTGCCGACGTTGACGCGGGCGGCGCGCTCGACCAGTTGCTGGGCACGGGACCGCGAGAGATTCAACGCTGCTCCGAGCTTGCTGTAGGACCTGTCGGCTCCCATGTCCTGGTAGATCTCGTCCGCGGTTTGCGCCGTCATATCGGCCACCCGGCTGGCGACCGCCAGGAGCAGGGCGCGCCGGCTGCTCAGGTGGGCGAACCACGAGGACGGGTCGTCGCCGTCCCGGTCGCCGACCAGCGCGGCCAGCACGCCCTGAACCTCGTGTTCTTCGACGCTGTAGGCGCCCGCGGGGATCCCGTGCGCGGTGTCGGCGGTCATCAGTGGAGGTCCATTCCGAGGTAGTCCACAACCGCGGCGGGCAGCAGCTCGATCAGGAGAGCCACCAGGTCAACCAGATCACCGGAATCGGCGACCCAACGTTCCACCAGGGCGGCCCAGTCGATGTCGAACTCCGCGCACAGATCAGCAACCTCCACGTGCCGGATCGGGACGTCGATGCGCTTGCTGTTCCACAACTCGGCCACCGCAGCGATCCGGTGGGACCCGGTGAGCGCGTTCTCGTCGTTGACCAGCAGCGGCGGCCCCCGCCACCCGCGCTCTGCCATGTCGCGCATCAGCGCGGCGCGCTTGCCGCGGTCGACGACGTTGTGGGGCGGGTTGAACAGACCGCCGGCGTGCTGCGCGAGGGCATCGACCCGGTCGACCACGGAGACAGTTTGCATAGCCCTCTCTATACAGGAGGAGGCGCGTTCTGCATAGAGAGGGCTATGCGTCCACCTGCTGCTCGACACCGCCCGACTGCGCCGGCCTTGGAGATCTACCGAGCCACCCACGCCGGCCAGCAGGAGCCGCACGACCTCACGGTGCGTGTGCGCCGGGACAAGTGATGCCGACGTCCGAGTGGAACTGCCTGCACTGGCGGCGTGGCATGCCGATCGGACTGGGCTCGGCGCGCTGTACTCGACGCCGTTCGCCACAGGAGAAGCCGCTGGTGGGACAGCCGTCGGGATGGTCGAACACGGCTTGCCCCCACGACGGGAGGAACGAGACGTGACCGCACCGAACCTCGATGACCGCGAGCGGCTATGCGCACTGCTGGCCATGCTGCCCTGGACACAAGACGCCGACGGTCTGTGTCCGCCGGAGGCACTGCGGCCGCTGATTCTCGGCGCCAACGCCGAGTCAGCCGACGAGCCCGACCCGGCTCGGGCGACGCGCTGGGGCGCCCTGTGCGAGGCCGCTCGCCATCTCGGAAGCCGCCTCAGCGAGGCGTCGACACCTCCGCAAGCGTCCGTGGTGCTCGCGATGCGCGTACTGGAGGCACTCGAACCTGTGGATTTGCCCGTTGCCGACGCGATCGGCGGCATGCTTCGGATGCAGACCGCCGGCCGGCTGTGGGTCAGCGAGGTCGTCGCGATTGCGTGGCGGATCGCGTCCGACGACTACGGCGACGAGCGGCTGGCCGATCTCCAGGGCAAGCTCGGGCGGGCGTAACGACAAGCGGCAAAGGCCGCCTGGACCGGACGATGTGATGGCAGGCTGCAGTGATGACGGACAAGAGCCCAGTGGGCAGCCATGTCGTAGCGGTGTCGTACCGAACCGTGTGGGCTGCGGTCGCCGCCGTGATCGACGAGCTCGGCGTTGATAAGGCGTCCGGGTTGAAGGTGCGCTCCGGTGAGCACCTGGCCGTAGTGCTCACTTCGGCGTTTCTCGGCGGGCCCCCGGCCGAGATCGACGTGGACGGCGGGCCGGACCTGGTGTTCGACCTCGGCGTCCTTCCCGCCGAATGGTGGCCGGCGCTGACCGGTCGCGGTGACGCCCGGTTCGCGGACGTCGAAGTGAAGTCGCTGCCCGGGACGCTCAGGGCATTCGACGCTGCCATCGACCGCGATCTGGCCCGCGGGCAGGAACCGCGCGTGACGACCAGGATGACGCAGGTCGTGTCGGCGAACGACATCGTCGCCGGCCTGGGCCGCGACATGATCGGGGCCGCCGCCGAGCAGCTGCGCCGCAAGTCCGCTCCGGATCGCGCGCGCATCGTCGTGCTCATCGCCCACGTGCTCGACCACATGTACGCCGAAGTCGTCGACACCTTCGTCGCGCATCACCTCGAGCCGCTCACCGAGCTGCCCGACAGCGTCGACGCGGTGTGGGTGCTGTTCGCTCCAACCCATCTGGCCGTCTGGTCCGTGGCCGAGAACCGCTGGACCAACCTGCTCTTCAACAGCGCAGGCACCCCCGACCAGCCGCCACCACCCGGCGCCGAAGACGAGCTGGAGTTCCTCGCCGCTGTCGATATCGAGTTCCGCCGGCTCATCGGCGACGAGTCAACCTCGCCCTACGCGTTCAAGCTCACCGCCGAATCGACAGCGGACGACACCAGCTCGGACCGCGGCCCGGCTACCCCGTGACCGGCATGCCGACCTTGTCGCGGGTCGTGAGCTGCAGGCCCTCGCGATGGGTGAGCCGCCAGCGCAGCGGATCGGGTTAGCCAGCACCCCGGGGGCAGCAGGTGCACCGCGCGATTGCACAGAACTCGCGATTTCGCATCTAGCACTCCATGAGCCTCGAACTGAACAGCGGAGACCGTACTCCGCAGGACCCGGGCCCCGGCGACAACAACAGCACCCCCGTCATCGTCTGCAACGCGATCATCGCGGCGCTGACCAGCCTTGACGTCACGACCCAGTCGGTTGCGGTGGTCGCCATCGCCGCAGGCGTGCTTGTCGTCTTGGCACTCGTCGTTGCCTACACCCGGCGACGCTGAGTTCGGACTGTGATCGGTGATTCCGTAACGAGGCGACTCTCGATGGTGGACTGATTAGTGGACGAGGCCGAGGAGGTGAGACCTGCGGTGTCACATGACGAGGCGTTCGACGCGTTCTTCCGCGCGCACGTGCTCGCAGAGGTCCAGCACCTCGTTCGATGCGGTTTCAGCCCGGACAGCGCGACGGAAGCAGTCGAGGAAGCCATGCTGACCCTGTACGTACGCTGGGCAGAGATCGGGAATCCGAGAGGTTGGATCCGGGCAACCGCACGGGGTCACGCCTTGACCATCACCAAGCGGCAGTTCGCTGTCTTGCCCGACGACATCGAGCGCCAGAATCCAGCGTTCCGGCACTACGATGAAGATCCAATCATCCAGCAGGAGTCGAAAGCGAGGATCACTCAGCTTTTGTCCGGGTTGTCCCCCAGACGGCGGGCAGTGTTATCTGCCTGGCTGGGAGGCCTTGAAGACTCGGAGATCGCCGAGGAGCTGAGGATCAGTGAGGCGACCGTCCGCTCGCACAGACGTTACGGCCTTGCCGACGTTGCCATAAAGTTGAGGTCGGAAGGCGGTCTGCCGTGACTGACAACGAACACGCCGAGGCGGAGGCAATCCTGCGGCAGGCCGACGCCGAGCTAGGCCGCGAACTGAGCGCTCGCACGGACGTCGAGGCCATGCTCACGCGGGTGAAGAGCCGGGCAGGAGCATCGCGAGCCGGCGAGCCGGCGGTAGAGCCTTCGCAGGCATCGGCAGCCGTTCCTCGCCGCAGGGTGCCCGGGCGCGTGCACTACGGGGATTCGGCTCAGGAGACAAGCGCGGTGGCGACTGCCACCAGGCCACACCATGGGGCGCTCCTGGCCTACCTGACGGACGTCGATCGCGAGTACTTGCTCACCCGGGGCACTCGCCGTAGGTTCCGGGCGAACGACGTCGTGGTCATGGAGGGTGATCCGTCCGACCACGTGCACGTGCTGGTTTCCGGCTGGGTGCGCGTCTCCACGATCATCGAGGATGGCCGCGAGGTGCTCTTCGGCCTGCGCGGCCCCGGCGAGGTGCTCGGCGACCTCGCCGCGGTCACCGGGCGGACGCGGTCGGCGTCGGTGCGCGCGATCGAACCCTGCACCGTCTTCCAGCTGACCGGCGCGGAGTTCGTCGACGTACTGCAGGCCCGGCCCGCCATCGCCCTCGCGACGATCAAGACTGTCGCCGTGCGGCTGCGTGCTGCCGAGTCAGCACGTATTGATTCCGCAGCCTTCGACGTCAGCCGCCGCGTGGCCGTACAGCTGGTCCGACTGGCTGAGCAACACGGCCGGCGCGTCCCGGAGGGCGTGGTCATCGAGGCCGCGCTGTCGCAGGAAGACATCGCCGGGCAGGTCGGCGCCGCCCGGCGCACGGTCGCGCGAGCCCTGCGCCTCCTGCGGGAGCGGGGGATCATCGAGACCGGCCGCCGCCGGATCCTCATCCGCGAGCCGCGCGTCCTGCGCGCCTTCGCCCGCTCGTAGTCGGATACGGAAGCAGCATTGCGACCTCCGGGACCTACGTAGTCGGCGACGTCTAGGGCGTGTCTGACAATGCTTTGGTCCAGGTGATCACGGCGTGGAGGAGGACCGCGGCCCGGTAGACGATGGCAAGCTTGTCGTAGCGAGTTG
>NZ_JBSGJA010000052.1:0-4861 GCF_053605345.1 Amycolatopsis sp. NPDC003865
GGGCTGGCGTTGTTCGACGCCGCCACCGCGCTCACCGAACCCGCGCTGGTCCCGGCGAAGCTGGACCTGTCCGGCGGGCCGGTCGCCGCTGTCCTGCCGGCCACGCCGCTCGGCGCTCCCGGCGGGATCGCCTCGGCCGCGGCGCGGGCGTGGCGGTGGGAGGGCGAGATGGCCGAGATCGCGGAAGCCTGCGCCGCCGCCGGGCTGTCACCGGCGCTGCTCGACGCCGTGCGCGAGCTGTTCGGACGCTGGCGCGAGCACCGCGACGACGACGGCGTCACCCTTCCCGAGTTGCTTCAGGCGCTGGTCACCCCGCCGGGGTGACGTCGATCAGCACCTTCCCGGTCACGCCTTCTTCGGACGCGGTGTGCGCCTTCGCGGTTTCCTCCAGCGGGAAGCGGTGCACCGGCACGCCGCGGTCCTCGCCGAGCAGCAGGGCGCCGTCGGCCATGGCCGCCGTGACGTCTTCGGCGCCGGCGCGCAGCTTGTCCGCGCCGACCGTGTAGAGCACCAGGAACTGGTAGCGCGTGTTGAGCCACAGGTTCGCCCCGAAGTCCAGGCTGAGCGTCGCGCCGCCGCGGTCGTTGCCGTAGACCGCGACCGTGCCGCGCGGGCGCAGGACCTCGGTGTGCAGCTGCGCGTTGACCCCGGCCGCGACCTCGACGACGAGGTCGACACCGTCCGGCGCGACCTCGCGGATCCGGGCGGCCAGCTCGGGATCGGGGTAGCGGAGCACGTGCTCGGCGCCGGCCGCGCGGGCGAGGGCGGCCTTCTCGTCGCTGCTGACCGTGGCGATCACCGTGGCGCCGGCCCAGCGGCCGAGCTGGATCGTGGCGTTGCCGACCGCGCCGGCGCCGCCGCTGACCAGGACCGTCCGGCCGTCGAGGGCGCCGGGGGCGAGCCGGGCGGGCCCGTCCTCGGCGACCGTCAGCGCCCGGTGCGCGGTGAGACCGGGGACACCGAACCCGGCGCCTTCGTCGAACCCGGCGTCGTCCGGCAACGGCACCAGCTGCGCCGCGGGCAGGATCGTGTACTCCTGCGCGGTGCCGGCCGCGGGCCCGTGGGTGCCGGCGAGGATCAGCCACACGCGGTCGCCGGGGGAGAAGCCGGTGACGTCCGGGCCCACCGCGTCGACGACGCCCGCGCCGTCCTGGTTGGGCACGGTGTCGGGCGTTTCGGTCCCGGCCTCGGCGCCGCGGCCGAGCCGGGCCTTCCAGTCGGTGGGGTTGACCGCGGACACGACGATCCGGACGCGGACCTCACCGGGCCCGGGGTCCGCGACGGCCCGCTCCGACAGCGACAGCACCTCGGGTCCGCCGTGGCGGCGGTAGACGACTGCTTTCATGCCCGGTGCAATCCCGGGGTACGCCGGGATATTCCCGGGTCGCCGGAAAAGCGAATCCGCGCCACCGGGCGAAATCGGCGAAAAACAAGCGCCACGCGGGTGATCCCCCGGCCGGGCGATTTTCGGTGCTGCCCGAGCGAAATCGGCCGTCGTCGCAGAAACTGGGCGCGTGGGAGAGGAAAAGCGCAGTCCGGGGGACGAGCGGCCGAAGCGCGATGACGGGGAACCGACACCGATCTTCGACGCCGTGTTCAGCGCCACGCGCGCGCGGACCAATACGAACAATCCGCCGGGGGACCCGGACAAAACAGCACGGTGAAAAGCGTCCGGGGGAACCGGGCGCGGCCGAGTTCCCCGCCGACCTGCGGCACTTTGCTCGACGTCCGCAGTGGACATGTAGCATGTCGTCGGCACGGGCGTCGGCGGTCGAGGAGCGGAACGTGGCCAGCGTGGTGAACAGCATGATCGCCGCCGAGCACGCGGCCGGCGCCACGATCTCGGAGCTGGCCGAACGCTGGGGCATCGACCCGCGCCAGGTGGTCGAGCGCCTCTCGGCGGCCGCCCGTTCCTGACGGCCGCCGCGCCGCTTCAGATCGCGCGTTCTCCCTTGCCCAGCACGACGATCCCGCCCTCGCTCACGTGGTAGTGCCCGCGGTCGCGGGCCAGGTCGACCCCGATGTGCGCCCCCGGCGGCACCACGACGTTCTTGTCCAGGATCGCCCGCCGCACCACCGCGCCGCGGCCCACGCGGGCGCCGTCGAGCAGCACCGACCCCTGCACGACCGCGCCGTGCTCCACCAGCACGTCCGGCGACAGCACCGAATCCACCACCTGCGCGCCGGAGATGATGCAGCCGTTGCTGACGATCGACTGGTTCGCCGAGCCGCCCTCGACGAACTTCGCCGCCGCGCGCTGGCCCGGGTGGGCCAGGATCGGCCACTTGCGGTTGTAGAGGTTGAAGATCGGGTGCGTGGAGATCAGGTCGGTGTGCGCCTCGTAGTAGCTGTCGATGGTCCCGACGTCGCGCCAGTAGCCGTGGTCGCGTTCGGTCTCGCCGGGCACCACGTTGCCGTTGAAGTCGTACACCGCCGCCTCGCCGGACTTCACCAGCGCCGGGATGATGTCGCGGCCCATGTCGTGGTGCGACGCCGCGTTCTCCGCGTCCGCGTGCAGCGCCTCCAGCATCACCTTCGTCGTGAAGATGTAGTTGCCCATCGACACGTACGACTCCTCGGGGGAGTCCGGCAGGCCCGGCGGGTCGTCGGGCTTCTCCATGAACGCGTCGATCATCAGCCCGTCGGTGGTCCGGATGACGCCGAACGAGCTCGCCTCCGCCCGCGGCACCCGGATCCCGGCCACGGTCACCCCGGCCCCCGAGGCGATGTGGGACTCCAGCATCTGCCGCGGGTCCATCCGGTAGATGTTGTCCGCGCCGAACACCGCGATGTACTCGGGGTCCTCGTCGTAGACCAGGTTGAGGCTCTGGTGGATGGCGTCGGCGCTGCCCTGGTACCAGCGCGGGCCCAGCCGCTGCTGCGCCGGCACCGGCGTCACGTACTCGCCGGTCAGCGACGACAGCCGCCACGTCGTCGAGATGTGCCGGTCGAGCGAGTGCGACTTGTACTGCGTCAGCACGCACAGCCGCCGGAACCCGCCGTGCACCAGGTTCGACAGCACGAAGTCGACCAGGCGGTGCACGCCGCCGAAGGGCACGGCCGGTTTCGCGCGGTCGGCGGTCAGCGGCATCAGCCGTTTGCCCTCGCCGCCCGCGAGCACGATCCCCAGCACGTCGGCTCCAAGATTCACGACGACCTCCCGCACGCTTCGTAGAGGGCGACCGTCCGCTCGGCGATCGCCTTCCAGCCGAACTCGCCGACCGCGCGCTCGCGGCCGGCACTGCCCATGTCGGCGGCCCGGTCCGGGGAGCCCACCACCTCGTTGAGCGCGGCGGCCAGGCCCGCCTCGAACCCGGCCGCGTCCTGCTCGTCGTAGTGCACGAGCAGCCCGGTGCGGCCGGCGTCGACGACCTCGGGGATGCCGCCGACGTCGCTGGCCACCACCGGCGTGCCGCACGCCATCGCCTCCAGGTTCACGATGCCCAGCGGTTCGTAGACCGACGGGCACGCGAACACCGCGGCGTGGGTGAGCAGCTGCACGACCTCGTTGCGGGGCAGCATCTCCGGGATCCACCGGACGCCGGTGCGGGTCTTCTCGAGGTCGGCGACCAGCCCGCGGAACTCCGCGTCGAGCTCGGGGGTGTCCGCGCCGCCCGCGCAGAGCACCAGCTGGACGCCGGGGTCGAGCGACGCACCCGCGCGCACCAGGTGCGGGACGCCCTTCTGGCGGGTGATCCGCCCGACGAACAGCACGTAGGGCCGGTCGGGGTCGATGCCGTGCTTCACCAGCGCTTCGGTGCTCGGGTCGGGCCGGTAGAGCCCGGTGTCGATACCGTTGTGGATCACGTGCACCCGCTCGGGTGGCACCGCGGGGTAGGCGGCGAGGACGTCGCGGCGCATGCCGCCGCTGACCGCGACGATCGCGTCCGCGGCTTCGTAGGCCTCGCGTTCGATCCACGACGATACGCGGTAGCCGCCGCCGAGCTGCTCGGCCTTCCACGGCCGCAGCGGCTCCAGCGAGTGCGCGGTGACGACGTGCGGGATGCCGTGCGTCATCTTCGCCAGGTGCCCGGCCAGGTTCGCGTACCACGTGTGGCTGTGCGCGAGGTCGTGGCCCTCGAGGGCGTTCGCCATGGACACGGCGATGTCCATGGTCGTGAACGCGGGCTGCCGGTAGCCGTGGGGATCGGTGTGCCCGGTGGCGTCGGGGCGGTCCGCGCCCCAGCAGTGCACGTCGAGGTCGACCAGCGGCCGCAACTCCCGGGCGAGGAACTCCACGTGAACTCCGGCGCCGCCGTAGACCTCCGGCGGGTATTCCCGGGTGAGCAGGCCGACCTTCATGACCGAAACCCTATGGCAGCCCCGGCCGGTGGCGCAGTCTGGCGTCCAGGGGAATCTTCGGAGTTCTCGGTCACCGCTCAGATGAGCGCGAGGATCAGAGCCCGTAGAGGCGGGTCCAGTTCTCGCGCGAGGTCAGCTCCGGCATGGCGCGCTTGTACTGCTCCTGGACCGCCGCGCCGTCCCGCCGCAGGCGCTGGATCACCCGGATGCCGCGTTTGGCCAGGTCGAGGGCCCTGGCCCGGTCGTAGGAGCGGACGCGGACGCCTTCCTGGTTCGCATCCGTCACGAGCACCGTGCCGAACAGCGACGTGTGCCACCAGTGGGCCTCGTCGGCCGGCACGGCGCCGAGGCCGAACCGGTGCCGGCCGGTGGTCTGGTCCAGCAGCCGCTTGAGGAGGACGACGAGGGTCCGGCTCGGCGGCGGCGCGCTGTTGATGATGCCGATGTCGTTGGAGGCGATGCCCGGGACGTCGGTGGCCTTGTGGCGCTTGGTTTCGGGGTAGGCGTCGCGGATGCGGCGGATCTCCTGCATCGCCTCGACACCGCCGTCACGCAGGAT
>NZ_JBSGJA010000053.1:1326-3738 GCF_053605345.1 Amycolatopsis sp. NPDC003865
GGACGTTTGTTTCTGGTGTGGTGTTTGAGAACTGTAGAGTGGATGCGAGCATCTTTGTGGTCAAGTTGTTAAGGGCACATGGTGGATGTCTTGGCTTCAGGAGCCGATGAAGGACGTAGGAGGCTGCGATAAGCCTCGGGGAGCTGTCAACCGAGCTGTGATCCGAGGATTTCCGAATGGGGAAACCCAGCACCAGTGATGTGGTGTTACCCGCACCTGAATATATAGGGTGTGTGGAGGGAACGCGGGGAAGTGAAACATCTCAGTACCCGTAGGAAGAGAAAACAACCGTGATTCCGTGAGTAGTGGCGAGCGAAAGCGGAAGAGGCTAAACCGTGCATATGTCAAGCTGTCAGGCGTTGTATGTGCGGTGTTGTGGGACCCACCTTGAAGGGACTGACATTCCTTCGGATTTGCGCAGTGGTTAGTGGAACGCCTTGGGATGGGCGGCCGGAGTGGGTGAGAGCCCCGTACGCGAAAACTGCTGTTGTTGGTCTTGGTGGTGTTCCCGAGTAGCAGCGAGCTCGTGGAATTTGCTGTGAATCTGCCGGGACCACCCGGTAAGCCTAAATACTTCCTGAAGACCGATAGCGGACGAGTACCGTGAGGGAAAGATGAAAAGTACCCCGGGAGGGGAGTGAAAGAGTACCTGAAACCGTGTGCCTACAAGCCGTCAGAGCCTTTTGGGGTGATGGCGTGCCTTTTGAAGAATGAGCCTGCGAGTTAGTGCTGCGTGGCGAGGTTAACCCGTGTGGGGTAGCCGTAGCGAAAGCGAGTCTGAATAGGGCGAATGAGTCGCGTGGTCTAGACCCGAAGCGGAGTGATCTACCCATGGCCAGGGTGAAGCGACGGTAAGACGTCGTGGAGGCCCGAACCCACTTAGGTTGAAAACTGAGGGGATGAGCTGTGGGTAGGGGTGAAAGGCCAATCAAACTCCGTGATAGCTGGTTCTCCCCGAAATGCATTTAGGTGCAGCGTCACGTGTTTCTTGCCGGGGGTAGAGCTACTGGATGGTCTAGGGGCCTTACCGGGTTACCGAAATCAACCAAACTCCGAATACCGGTTAGTGAGAGCGTGGCAGTGAGACGGCGGGGGATAAGCTTCGTCGTCGAGAGGGAAACAGCCCAGAACACCAGCTAAGGCCCCTAAGTGTGTGCTCAGTGGGAAAGGATGTGGGATTGCCCAGACAACCAGGAGGTTGGCTTAGAAGCAGCCACCCTTGAAAGAGTGCGTAATAGCTCACTGGTCAAGTGGTCCTGCGCCGACAATGTAGCGGGGCTTAAGCACACCGCCGAAGCTGTGTCATTCATGCAATACATCGGCTTCACTCCTTGAGGGTGTTGTCTAGTGGTATGGATGGGTAGGGGAGCGTCCTGCATCCGGGGAAGCGGCGGCGGAAGCCAGTCGTGGAGGGTGTGGGAGTGAGAATGCAGGCATGAGTAGCGAATGCAGAGTGAGAAACTCTGCCGCCGGATGACCAAGGGTTCCTGGGCCAGGCTAATCCGCCCAGGGTAAGTCGGGACCTAAGGCGAGGCCGACAGGCGTAGTCGATGGACAACGGGTTGATATTCCCGTACCCGAGCATGTGCGCCCATGACGAGGCGTTTGATACTAACCACCCAAAGCCATCGCTTGAAGCCTTCGGGTGGATGGTGGTGTGTGGAGCGTGGGACCTGATTTCGTAGTAGTCAAGCGATGGGGTGACGCAGGAAGGTAGCTCCGCCAGGCGATGGTTGTCCTGGTATAAGCGTGTAGGCCGAGTGGTAGGCAAATCCGCCACTCACGTAGGCTGAGACGTGATGTGTAGCCGTTTGAGGCGAAGTAGAGTGATCCTATGCTGCCGAGAAAAGCCTCTAGTGAGTGCATGCACGGCCCGTACCCCAAACCAACACAGGTGGTCAGGTAGAGAATACCAAGGCGATCGGGTGAACTGTGGTTAAGGAACTCGGCAAAATGCCCCCGTAACTTCGGGAGAAGGGGGGCCAAACACTCTGAAGTCCTTTACGGGCTAGGGGTGGGTGGCCGCAGAGACCAGCGGAAAGCGACTGTTTACTAAAAACACAGGTCCATGCGAAGTCGCAAGACGATGTATATGGACTGACGCCTGCCCGGTGCTGGAACGTTAAGAGGACCGGTTAGCCTTTCGGGGCGAAGCTGAGAATTTAAGCGCCAGTAAACGGCGGTGGTAACTATAACCATCCTAAGGTAGCGAAATTCCTTGTCGGGTAAGTTCCGACCTGCACGAATGGCGTAACGACTTTCCGGCTGTCTCAACCACAGGCCCGGCGAAATTGCACTACGAGTAAAGATGCTCGTTACGCGCGGCAGGACGGAAAGACCCCGGGACCTTTACTATAGTTTGGTATTGGTTTTCGGTTCGGCTTGTGTAGGATAGGTGGGAGACTGTGAAGC
>NZ_JBSGJA010000054.1:0-1451 GCF_053605345.1 Amycolatopsis sp. NPDC003865
TTGTTGGTGTTCAGGACGGGTTGTTCTGGATGCCCAGGGCGACAGGGTGTGGCTGATCGGTTCTTGCCCCGGTTGGGTGGCTTCTGAGGAGTGGCCGCCCTGTCGTTCTGGACGCCCTGGCCGCTGATTGAGATCTGCGCTCTGGTCGCTGTTTATGGAGATGCCGGCGGGTCGTCCACGGGGTTGACGTGCACGAACAGGGAGGACCGGCTGGATGGCCGTGGGGAAGGTGTGGGTCGGGATCGATGTCGGCAAGAGCTTCCATCACGCCTGCGCGGTCGATGCGGCCGGGAAGATCGTGTTCTCGCGGAAAGTGGCCAACGGGCAGGCCGCGATCGAGCAGCTGATCACCCGCACCACCGCGAAAGCCACCGATGAGGTGGTGTGGGCGGTGGACATGACCTCCGGTGCGGCGAGCCTGCTGATCACGCTGTTGCTGGCCACCGGGCAACCGGTGGTGTCGGTGCCGGGTCGGTTGGTCAACCGGATGACCGGTGCGTTCGCCGGTGAAGGCAAAACCGACGCTCGTGACGCCCGCACGATCGCCGAAACCGCCCGGATGCGCAGAGATTTGGCCCCGATCACCAGCCCCGATGCGGTTGTGGCCGACCTGGGAGTCCTCACCGCGCGCCGGGAAGACCTGACGGCTGACTGGGTCCGCGGGGTCAACCGCATCCGGGAACTGCTCGCAAGCATTTTTCCCGCGCTGGAAAGGGCGTTTGACTACTCCACCCGATCGGCGCTGATCCTGCTCACCGGCTTCCAGACCCCAGCCGGCATCCGCGCCGCCGACGCAGCCGGCCTGTCGGCTTACCTGACCGAGCGCGGCGCCTGGGCCAAGGGAATCCCGTCCATGGTGGACAAAGCCTTGGCCGCCGCAGCGGAACAAACCGTGACCCTGCCGGCAGAGTCGGTGACCGCACCGTTGATTGCCCGGCTGGCCCGGCAGCTGCTGGAGCTGGACCGAGAGATCAAAGACCTGGACAAGCAACTCGGTGCCCGGTTCGCCGAGCACCCGGACGCCGGGCCCATCACCAGCCTCGACGGGTTCGGCCCGATCCTGGGTGCTCAGCTGCTGGCCGGCACCGGCGGCGACCTGCACACCGCGTTCCGCAGTTCCGGGCACCTGGCTGCCTACGCCGGTCTCGCCCCGGTGCCTCGTGATTCCGGCCGGATACGCGGCAACCTGCACCGACCCAAGCGCTACCACCGCGGCCTGCGCCGGGTGTTCTACCTGGCTGCCCTGACAGCGATGAGACGACCCAACAGCCCATCGCGAACCTTCTACCTGCGCAAACGTAGCGAGGGGAAGCGGCACACCCAAGCCTTGATCGCCCTGGCCCGTCGCCTGGTCGACGTCATCTGGGCACTGCTGCGCGACGGCCGTGAGTTCCATCCCTCACCACCGATCACAGCCACAGCCGGCGCTTGACACGATCATTGAGACTCCT
>NZ_JBSGJA010000055.1:0-1123 GCF_053605345.1 Amycolatopsis sp. NPDC003865
TCAACGCCCACTGAGCATCCGAGAGCAACTGAAACCGCGACACGACCAGCAGCATCCCAGCCATCAGCCCAAACGTTTGTCAGACACGCACTAGCCGACCCAGAGTTTGAGCAGTGCGGTCACGACGGCGACCACCACTCCGGTCACGAGCGCTCCGCTGCCGATGTCGCGCAGATTCTGCAGCAGGCGCGAACGGGGGGACAGAGTGGGATACCGAGCTGCCGGGGTGAAGTCGGGATGAGGTATGGGCTGGTCTGCATCGGTTGCAGCCGCGAAGAACTCCAGCAGGCACGCGGTCAGGATTGGGCCGCGACGCGGATCGCGGGGATTAGCGGAGTACCAGAGCAACACATGCCCCAGTCCGCCCGGACGCGCAGGGGCCGAATTGACCCTGGCGGTATCGCGGGTGAGTATCCACGCGGTCTTCGCCACCAGCCGTCTTCGGAACTCGGGGTCCCGGCGCACGCGCCGGCGGAATGAAGCTGCTCCGTCAGGCAGGCGATCCGGTGCGCTGGGATTGAGCAGCAATGCGAGCTCGGCAGTTCGCAGTGCCGCGGTCAGCAGTCGGGCGCGTGGTCTGAGATGGTCGGAGAGCATCGCTGTGGCAGCGGCAGCAATACCGCCGCTGATTGCGAACAACTGGAATACTTGCAAGGCCCTAGTGGGTGGGCCGACTACTAACCCTGTCAGCTGCATCGCTGTGATGTAGAGCGCGACCGCGGCCAACGCACGCCCCGCCGAGTGGCGATATGCTGCGAATCTCAGTTGCCGCAGTTGCTCGCACGGCACACCGAGATCGCGCAGGTGCCGGCGGACGTAGCGCCGAGGTAGGCGGAGCGCGTCGATGGCGATATCGGCCCGTGCCCACTGCGGTCCCACGTTCCCGCTGGGCGGCTGACGGATGTCCGCATCAGGGGCGTGGTTTGCCACAGTCGCAGGGTACAAGGCGCGGATCGCAACGAGGAACCATGTTGAAGTTAGACGACGGAGAGGCGGTCGTCGGACCTCGGCTGGGAGCCGAAATGCGCCTAGTGCGTGTCTGACAAACGTTTGGGCTGATGGCTGGGATGCTGCTGGTCGTGTCGCGGTTTCAGTTGCTCTCGGATGCTCAGTGGGCGTTGAT
>NZ_JBSGJA010000056.1:0-1050 GCF_053605345.1 Amycolatopsis sp. NPDC003865
TAGGGCCTGTATCGAAGTTGTCTCCGGCGGGTTGGGCTGGAGTTGGCCGTGCTGGGCGTGTTGGATGCCGAAATAGGTGAGGTCTCCGGTAAGTGGTTCGTCGACCAAGAAGAACCTGAACACCGGAGACCTCGTGGACACCCTAGCGGTGGCGGGGCGGTTCGACCTGACCGACGCTCAGTGGGCAGCGCTGGAGCCGTTGCTGCCCGCGCCGAAGCGGCCTGGGCGACCGTCGATGTGGAGCAGACGGCAGCTGATCAACGGGATCCGGTGGCGGGTGCGCACCGGTGCGCCGTGGCGGGACGTGCCCGAGAGATATGGGTCCTGGTCAGCGGCGTATGGGCTGTTCCGGCGGTGGCAGCGGGCTGGTGTCTGGCAGCGGATTCTGACCGCGTTGCAGGCTCTGGCCGAAGCCAAGGGGCGGATCACGTGGGACGTGAGTGTGGACTCCACGATCGCGCGGGCTCATCAGCATGCGGCGGGGGCGCGGAAAAGGGGGATCTGCAGGCCGAGCCGCCGGGCGGGGTCACCGTCGAGCCGGATGATCACGCGTTGGGCCGGTCTCGCGGTGGGTTGACCACGAAGCTGCATCTGGGCTGCGAGCAGGGACAAAAGCCGCTATCGCTCGTGCTCACCGCCGGGCAGCGCGGCGACAGCCCGCAGTTCATCCCCGTCCTGGCCGGGATCCGGGTGCCCCGGCTGACCGGTGGTGGGCGGCCGCGGACGCGTCCGGACCGGGTGCTGGCGGACAAGGCCTACACCTCCAAGGCCAACCGGGCTCACCTGCGCGGACGTGGGATCAAGGCGACGATCCCGAGCAAGGCAGATCAGGACGCGCACCGTAAGGCCAAGGGGTCGAAGGGTGGCCGGCCACCGGCCTTCGACCCCGAGATCTACAAACAGCGGCACGCGGTGGAGTGCGGCATCAACCGGCTCAAACGCCACCGTGGTGTGGCCACCCGCTACGACAAACTCGCCGTCCGCTACGAAGCCACCATCCACATCGCAGCTATCGACGAATGGCTCTGACCGACTTCGATACACGCCCTA
>NZ_JBSGJA010000057.1:0-1049 GCF_053605345.1 Amycolatopsis sp. NPDC003865
CTAGAGCCTGTTTCGATGTGCTGACCAGCGGAGCTTCTGGCTGGCGTTGTGGGTGCGGCGTGTCTTGGATCAAATAGACGAGGTCTCCGGTAGACCGACCAACGACCAAGCTGATCAAGAACACCGGAGACCTCGTGCCCAGCCTAGCGGCGACGGGGCGAGCCGATCTGACCGACGCGCAGTGGGCGATCCTGGAACCGCTGCTGCCCGTCGGCAAGAAGCCCGGCCGCCCGCCACTGTGGACAAAACGCCAGCTCCTCGACGGCATCCGCTGGCGGGTCCGCGTCGGCTCGCCGTGGCGTGACGTCCCACCCGTGTATGGCTGCTGGCAAACCGTCTACGGCTTGTTCCGGCGCTGGCAGCGCGCCGGTGTGTGGGCGCTGATCCTGGCGGCGTTGCAGACCCGGGCCGACGCTGCCGGGCTGATCACTTGGGAGGTGAGCGTCGATTCCACGATCAACCGGGCCCACCAACACGCCGCGGGCGCCCGCATCGAGGGCGACCTGCAGAAGGAACCGCCGGGCGGTATCGGCGAGCCGGAACCGGCCGATCATGCGTTGGGCCGGTCGCGGGGAGGGTGGACGACCAAGCTGCATCTGGCTGTCGAGCAAGGCCAGAAGCCATTGGCGTTGCTGGTGACCGCAGGGCAGCGGGGTGATTCGCCGCAGTTCGAGGCGGTGCTGGCCCGGGTCCGGGTCGCCCGGAGCGGTGGTGGGCGGGCCCGGAGCAGGCCGGATCGGGTCCTGGCGGACAAGGCCTACAGTTCCCGCGCCAACCGGGCCTATCTGCGGCGGCGTGGGATCGCGTGCACGATTCCCCAGCCCTCTGATCAGGTCCGGCATCGCCGCAACCGCGGCCGGGCTGGTGGCCGGCCACCCGCGTTCGACCCGGAGATCTACAAGCAACGGCACGCGGTTGAGTGCGGCATCAACCGGCTCAAACGCAACCGGGGCGTGGCCACACGGTTCGACAAACTCGCGGTTCGCTACGAGGCGACCGTGCACATCGCGGCGATCAACGAGTGGCTACGCCATTGAAACAGGCTCTAG